>CAYLJJ010000148.1:0-10853 GCA_964384025.1 uncultured Nannocystaceae bacterium | reverse complement strand
CAAAAAGTGTCAATTCATCTCAGCTCCCTCAACTCTCCCCAATGGATCGCACCTCCAAGTTCATCATGAGCTATCTCCCCCTCGACGCCTTCTCAAGCTCACGCGCCTCGCGTTGACGCTGGCCGCCGATGCGCTCAAGCAGCCAGTCTCGATCTGTGATGAACAGCTCCTGCGCCTCGCTGAGCGTGGCCCCCAGACCTGAGCCCCCATGCTGCTGCCAACAGAGCTGAAAGACTCCTTCGCGCCAAACATCCAGGCTCACCGATGGGAAGAGCTGATGCGCCCCCGACGACGAGCTGTTCGCCCCCTCCCAGGCATCAAGAAGCCCTGGTCGAAAGGGAGCTCGATCTCCTGCACCGCCAAGCAGTCTGGACACTCGATCTCGATGCCTGTCTCTACCCCACAGTCCACACGATCAAACTCATCGACGAGGAAGTCCGCGTCGCGCATAGAGAGGTCCTCAAGGAAGGCCCGCTTCTCACGAGGCTCCACGCCCTCAATCTCCAAGATTCGCAGGCCCAGCATCGCTGAGAGAACACGATCCCCCGCTTGACGCCTGAGCTGTGGCAGCTTGCGCTCATCAACTCCAGTCAAGAGCTTGAACCAAAGCCTCACACCCGCGTTGGGGAGCCTCGCCTCAAAGCGGTTGCCCTCAGCGAAGCTCGCAAGCCGTTCACCGTCGAGAGGGCGAACCGGCAGCTCGTTGAGGTCCAACTCCCACTCAACACGAGCACGACACGCGGCGTTTTGGCAGCCCACGCTGAAGGCGTACTCAGCCCCATAAGTGAGCGCTCGGATCTGAAGCAGGACGTAGAAGCGGTCGCCCTGAAGCACCAGATCCCAGTCAATCTTCTCCTCGAAGTCATAAGGTCCAGGCTCTAGAGTTTCCTCCCAACAGGCAGCCAGGAGCTGATCGATCTGCCCTCCGCGCTTAGCGAGCTTGCGGTCAGCGAGGATGCGCTCCTCACGCACCTTCATTCCACGAATGCGGCCCTGGAGCCCAGATGGGCAGGTGATGATCTCGGTCATGGCTCTCTCCAACGGTTGACGAACACGCGGCACACTTTTGCCTTCAACCTGAATAGAGCCGGAGAGGGGGTGCGGATGGGACACCCTCAGGGGGGAAATTCAGCCACTCTCTTCAAGCGGCATGAGCAGGACCCAGCGGAGATCTTCTGGAGGCTGGAAGAGATAGCGCTTGGCTTGGCGATCGTCTCCAGAGAGAAGACGAGTTGAGCGCCAAGCTGTGCGGGCTGTCTTTACGTCGAGGACGCGCCGTGCAGCCTCAATCTGCTTGTGCGGGTTCCCATAGGTGCTGAGTGATTTGAGTTCAGCCGCTCTCAGCGGTGTGCGGCGTCTCATCAACTCAGCATAGGCCCAAGCCTGTTGGTTGCTCAGCGAATTTTCATGGAAGCCCCCATTATCGCGGCGGCATGCTTGATAACGGCTCGCTGAGGTGGGGGATAGCAGGTTGAGGAAGAGATCATAATCTTGGCGAGTTGAAAGGACCTCAGCGTATTTAGCCTTGTCAATGACTGTTTCACCATGGACGTCTGTCATTAGACAAAAGTATTCTGGTGTCTCAGCAGCATCAACAGTGACAACATGAGATTGCTCCAGGCTCATATAGCCGTTATTCAACGTGAGTACATCCTCAAGGAAGATGACTTCCAGAGGTCCATCCAAACCGGAGCGCTTATCCAACTCTATATCGTATCGACGCCATCTCGCAGGGATTACAGCGATAGTCTGTCTCTGACATACGCACCTTGCTAAGAGATGAGGGAGTACATGAACGCCACTGTCAGTAACATAGATAAGTTCACGAGCTAATCCACGCCAATTGCTCTTTCCAAGCCTGCGGGCATTAGGGAAGACATCTTCTCCATTGATGGATCCTTTTATCTTGAAGAGGCGCCCCAAGAGTTCCTCCCAAACTCTTTGAACCCATACCCAAGTCTGTAGATCTTCATCTCGTAGCAGTTTCGGTTCACAACAGAAATCATCTCCAGGGATTGCAATGAATGGAAAGCCTGTCTTTGTGCTGTGTGTCACTTTTCGAGGACAGTGTTTTCCAGCATTAGGACATGGGTAAGTCTCACTGCGGTCGCCTGGGCGAAGCACATTATCTTTAAGTAGAGCCTCCGTTATGTCTTCACCCCAGCGCTTTCTCAGTATACTTTGCAGCGCATATGGCTTTTCCTGACCTTGAAGTGTTCGAAGGAACGTCTCCAAATTAGATCGCCTCCTCAAGTAGCAGTCTGTCACTTAGTACCATGAGCCCTTTAGCCAACAAGAATTCGCGAATTTGGTTATCGAAACATCTCCTGTCATATTCGAGCCTGTTGGGTGTTGCTGCTTTCACGATGACAGGATGTCTACCTGCTATGAATTTAAAGACCAGCTCAAAATATGTAACCTCAAACTCACCATTTGCCATACAAGCTTGGATGTTGCCATGTAGCAGTCGAGGGAGTAGATCTGACTTCTGAAATGTCTGTTTCTCTGATGGATCAATGATATTCGAAATCGACAGGTGTCTTAACTTGACACTTTCTATCTCTTGGAATCCTGCTATGCTTAAAGTTTCAGATGGATAGTCAAGCAATGGACTGCCAACTATCATGGAAGTTGCCTTAAAATAGCTATCGTCATCGAAGAACACCTCTCCGATAAGTCTACGATATTTATCCTTCTCGTTTGGATACTGTGCATTGATAGAGAGTCTGCCGCTTTCGTAGTGAACTATGATGATATCCTCTTTAGTAAAGATTATATTCTTGCGGTCACGCCCCTTCTCTTCATGGATAACACCGACACTGCGTGGCTGTCGTCCATGAATAATTGTGAATGTTGTCTCCTCCTTTGTAGCTGAATATGTTATATCCACATAATCTGTTCGATTACACTGTTTGAACCACTCCCTTAAAGACCTAATCATGATCAGACGACGAGATCGGATCTTCTCTAACACAGAGCCCGTTGGCCCAAGGAAGTTGACATATTTACGCGCTTCTTTAGAGCGTACCTGTGTATGTGAATCTCGGAACAGCTCTCTGTCCTCAATGTACAAAGTAAATGCGGTATCCTCTGGTCCGGTTATCTGCTCCTTCTCAAAAAGATTGAGTTGCTTTTCTTTGGAGAGAGCCAACGCAATTTCTTGTCCTGATGCGCTTGCGACATCCGCGATATCCAAGAGAGCCTGTACCAACTGACTAGGCATTTCATCATCTGCTGCTGTTAGTACAACATAAAGACGCCTAATCCATTTAGGATCTGCTGTTGCTTCACTCAGCTTGATCGACCTTTCGTTGAGATACTCCTTGTATGGGTCTAAGAAGCGAACAAGTAGTAAAGGATCTGTTTGCTGTAAAAGTGAGAGTCTTACTAAACCCTTGATATGCATTCTTGGGATATCTTCGTTCAGCAACTCCCTATCCCCGTTAGAGAACCATATAACACAGGCTCTTCTGTCAAAAGTCTGTTATTTCCAATGCCGGCTCGAACACAAAGTCGTGAATCTTCTGACCAACCAGAAAAGCACCTTGATTCAATCAATAATGCTCTTAAAGAAGCTTTGAGCTTGTCTGTTCGTGTAGATGTCTTCTCTTTCCTCTGAATCGTTGAAGCCAAAATTTTCGCTCTTGAGCCCCCAGACCAGTACGACCTCAGCACGCTAACCCTTCGCGCCTCTCCTCCCCAACCATTCACCCGCGAGAAGCTCGACACCGACTCGAAATGCAAGCCTGGCTTGAGGTTGAAGTGATCTTTTGAGCTGCAGCGCAAGCCCCGTTCGCGACCCCCCGTTGACCGTAGTTTTGTGGCTGAGCAAGTTGAGTTTCAGGAGGGCTCCTCCAAAACCGGGCGTGGGGACAAACTTGAGCGCTTCACCGGCGAGGGCTTTCCCAAGACCGAGGGGGGAGGTCCAGGAGGGAGGGTTTTTCCCATGTCTGGGGTAGGGTTTCAGGAGAGAGGACTTTCCCAAGACGGAGGGGGGAGGCCCAGGAGAGAGGGTTTTGCCCAGGACCAAGAGCAGGACATAGCCAAGATCAGGGCGTTCGGAGGCAAAAAGCGTAACTTCCGTAACTTGTTACACCTCATGGTACACCTATATTCCTTATTGATTCCAAATACTTAACCCTCAAAGTTACGGAGTTACGCTTTTTTGAACGCTGGAATAGGCCCCTATAGAGAAAAAAACAAAATCGATATTGCGTTTTCTCTATATTCTTTTTTTCAATACTCCGGTCATTCTCAGGCGGCTATGAGTCCGTGATCTATGAGCGCGGGTAAGTGTGGCTGAATTAATGGGTCAGTTGGCTCAATATCCAAGGCTGAAAAAATACGGAAGATAAGGTCTTCATTCTGTTTTCTTCGCCTTGCAGAAGCGATTGAGATGACCGAATGACCTCGTTCTCTCTCCTCAAGTCGGAGGATGTTGAGAGCAGCCAAAGAGAGGTTGAAGTGAAAATCGAGAGACTTGAGATCTCGCACCTGGGCGTCTTCAAGCCCAGTGTGCTGTTTGGCATCACGGAAAATAAACTCGATCTGAAATCTTGAAGAGTAAAGTCGATAGACTTCCTCGGGAGGCATCACGGGTTGAGTTGAGAACAATAGAACCTGAGTCCATTTTTTATTATTAAACCGCCGTAACATAACAACCCTGATTTCCATCTTGAGGCTGTTATGCCAAAACCTGTTTGTGAACATAGATGTTCTATTGTCGATATCATTAACGAATACCCAATGGTCAATATCATTAACTATGACTTTACCATCATACTTTTTAGGCCGTCCAGGTCCAGGACGACGAGGACCACGATAGAGATGTTGCATTGCGGCATCTCTACGAAGTTTACTAACTAGAATATCGCCATTTCTGCAAACACAATCGACAAATGGTTTCTTTGCATAAGCACCATCAGCTAACCAGATTTTCAAAGAATCAGGAAGTGATTTCCTTATCTCATTGTAGTGCCTAGCTGCAAATTCTAGTTGTGTTTCTTTGTCATTCTTAGGTGGAATCTGCTTGGCATCGATACTATATGCTGTTTGATCCGTTAGATTGACGAGGGCAATTAGAGAAATTGATTGTCCCTTCAATGGGCGTCCCGCACATCCGCTCCAAAACTTGCCTATTCCCGCAGTATATTTACCACTTTTTTTGATAAACGATTCATCAATAGCACCTACCAGTTCATGGCCGTCTATGTTACTTGATTTAAGAGAGTTCAGATTGAATTTGACGAAATCAAACTCTTTTCGAGCCTGTCTGTATTGCGTTCTCGGACTCGGAGCCCCATAACGATGGAGGTTTGTGCGGTTTGCTCGACCTCTGAAAGCAAAGAATGCCGAGAACATCGCTAGCATGAATCTTTTTTGAGGCTTGGCAAGGGCTTCAAAACGGGCGAGGATCTCGGAGACGAAAGTCATTGGGGCGCCTTTGGTTTGGCGTTGTGTGAGATCTTCCCAATATCATTGGTGCCCCTCTAACCTCTGCCCCCTTTCAAAAATAGCTCAGATTTGGCCCTCCTCAAGAAGTGGCCGGACTATTGTTTTTTTCTCTCACATATATAAATTCCATACTTAAAAAAAGTGTAACTCCGTAACTTTGAGTCTAAGGCTATAAATTTATTAAGTTTTCCAGGGAACACTTTGCCGTAACTAGGCGTTCCTCAAGGTGTAACTTCCGCTTGTTTTCGTTATGGTCAGGTAATCTTTAGCCGAGGATGTCCCGTTTCTAAAAAATGAGCCAATCTACCAGTCATAAACATTAACCACATAGGGAGACTCCGTCTTGGACTTGGATAAGCGCATAAGCTAACAGCGAACAAACACCTTATCTCTGTTTTTAATAGGCTTTACAGAATGACTGCTCTGGAGTCGGGGGCTGGTCCCTGGAGATGGCTTTTCCTAGACCGATGATAGGACTTCAGGGGAGGGCTTTCCCTAGACCGATGGTGGGGGGTTTAGGGAGAGGGCTTTTCCGGACGCAGGCCCGAAAAGGGGCAAGGCTGTTTGGGGGGGGCAAAACGCTCGCCTGGAGGTCGTCACGAAGGCGGAAGTTGAGTCCTGATAAGGGCGCGTGAAGGGCTCCAAATCCGAGGACGGCTCCAAAAGGAGCTTTTAGCGGTCAAGAGAGCAGGATTGAGGACTTCGGAGGGCAAAATGAGGGGGCGATCTTCAGGCCGATTTTGCTCTCTTTGGCCCCTGCCCCTTTTTGGACCTGCGCCCGCTTTTCCTAGACCGATGGTAGGGGTTTAGGGAGAGGGATTTTCCTAGACCGAGGAGGGGCATTGCCGAGATTTCAAAGGCTTTTGAGGCCAAAAAGCGTAACTTCCGTAACTTGTTACACCTCATGGTACACCTGTATTCCTTATTGATTCCAAATACTTAACCCTCAAAGTTACGGAGTTACGCTTTTTTGAACGCTGGAATAGGCCCCTATAGAGAAAAAAACAAAATCGATATTGCGTTTTCTCTATATTCTTTTTTTTCTCTCACATATATAAATTCCATACTTAAAAAAAGTGTAACTCCGTAACTTTGAGTCTAAGGCTATAAATTTATTAAGTTTTCCAGGGAACACTTTGCCGTAACTAGGCGTTCCTCAAGGTGTAACTTTCGCTTGTTTTCGTTATGGTCAGACAAGTTTTAGTCGAGGGTGTCCCGTATCTGAGAATGAACCGCTCTATCTATCATGAGGACCAACAGCTCAGAAGGAGGTGCTCATGAACCGGGATAAATTTAACACCCTAACACCTAATGAACGCCGTATGCTTGTTTCAGAATTGATCGCTCATGCCATTCTAGATGTTGCGTCAAGGGGGCTTCTCTCTGCTAATGGTGAGTTTGAGGAAGAACACTACAATAACAACTCCAAGAAAGCAGACCATGGCGATTCGTAAGCCATCTGCGCAATCATCTGGAGAGGTGGGGTTCAGTTGTAGGGATTATAAGGCCGTGACTGTTGGTAAGAGGCATTGCCTTTACTATGATCGTAGCGGAGCCTGTACCCTTCCTTGTCACCTCATGTGCGTTGAGTGGCTCAAGCGGAATGCTCCGCGAGGGCAAACGGCAACAACCGCGTCAGGAGAGCCACAGCGCCCCTCTGAGCGATCCTCAGGCCAGGGGGTCACCAACCCCCCAGTTAGAGAAGAAGATGCGTTTACGGGCACCTCAGGGCCTCCTGAGACGATCTCCCGTGAGACTCCATTGCGGTGGATCGACGTTAAGACCCCTCAGAGCGCGCCTGATCGCATCCTTGACCAGATGGCCACCCACCCACTAACCGAAGGCGATGAGGCGCCTGTGGGCGCTCCTGGGGCCCTTAGCGTGGATCTCTTCGGTCATCGCCTGGAGCCTAAGCCACCAAAGCCTCGTTCTCCAAAGCCGAGATCTCTCAAGCCCAAGATTCAGCCTCACCCCGCTCAGCCTCCAAGGGACACCTCCCGAGCTGAGAGCCCTACAACGCCTATGGCCACGCAGCTCTCAGCGCTCAGAGAGGAGATCTCCTCCTTCAAGGCTCTGGACGCTGAGGTCTGCATCGCCTGCGACGCTGGCGAGATCTGGTTGGTCCCTGAGTACACAGGCCATAAAGAGCGCAAGGAGCTCAGCCTGCGTGACGCGGCTACGATCGCGGCGATCTCCGCCGCCTTCCCAGGCGCGACGGTGACTTCGTTTGAGGTCAGCGAAAAAAATCAAAAAAAGTTCAGCGCTGCGGTCCCACTCAAAACCGTCTCCCGCTCTATCCCAGTGTAAGGACATTTTTATCTCGAGCGCTGGGAGAAGAGCATGAGCCTGAACAGCAAGCCCCCCACAGGATGCACACCTCTCAGGCGGTGGGTTGAGGACCGGATCGCCTCGCTCGCTCATAATTTAAAGCAAACCAATACTATCCAGGTCTATGATGATTTGAATCTTGGAGAGTGTAAATTTGGGGCGTTCAATGCCTAAATTTGAAAACAAGCATCTGAGCTACAGTCGTCTCTCACGTTTTGAGCAGTGTCCGCTTTCGTTTAAACTGTCCTATATTGACAAGAAACGCACGAGTCCAGGTGTTCCGTTGCTTTTTGGCAAGGCGATTCATGATGTACTTGAGCACTTAGTTCAGGAGCATATGGATAATGAGCGAGAAGATGCGCTCTCTGAGAAGCGCGCGCTTGAGCTTTGGCAGGAGGCTTGGAGCGCTGGCGGGCTCACGGGAGCAGGGGTGTTCGAAGAAGGCATCAAGATCCTGAAAAACTTTGTGAATCGGCAGGGCTTTCTTGATCACCAGGATGTCTTGGCTGTTGAGCGTCGCTTTGAGTTGAGGGTTGGATCTTTCAATGTGTTGGGCTTCATTGATCGAGTAGATAGAGTTGATGATCAGACCGTTGAAGTGATTGATTATAAGACCAACAGAATGCTCTTCACTCGTGAAGAGATAGATCACAGCCTTCAGATGTCAATCTATCACTTGGCGGCTCGTGAACTTTGGCCTTGGGCAAAGAAGGTGCGCTTGAGCTTTGACATGCTGCGTCATGGCGTACGTCTGACTACCGAGCGCAGTGATGATCAGCTTGAGGCTGCCAAACGCTACATCGAGACAACGGGAAGAATGACTGAAGAGGCGGGCAGCTTCCCAGCACACATCAACAGCAACTGTCAATGGTGTGATCATCAGACGAATTGCCATGCCTATGCCTTAGCTCTCAAAGGGGGGCGTGGACAGGTGTGTAACGATTTAAAAAACATCGAATCAGTGGCTCAAGAGCGTGAAGATGTCACGAACTTGGCTAAGCTGCTCTATTCACGCAAACGTGAGCTTGAGGATGTGCTCAAAGCCGGTCTGAGAGAGAAGGATGAGTTGGTCCTTAATGGCGTGCGTTATCGAATGCTTACGAGCGCCTCAAAGAGCTATCCTTTGAAGAAGACGCTAAGTGTGCTCTCTTCTGTCACAGGTAAGAAGGTCGAGGAGTTGGCCTCCCGCGTCGCCATCATCGACAAAAAGGCTCTTGAGGGCTTGGTCAAGGAAGTAAAGAGGGAGCTCAGCAAACAGGAGGGCCTCATGCTCCGCGCTGAGCTGGATGCCATCTCCGAGCGCAAACTCTCCCAGCGATTCTCTGCCAAGGTGATTCCCGTATGAGTGGGCTTCATTCAAGGAGGAAAGGGCATGACTTTGAACGGCTCCTTGTTCATCGGTTCCGTGAAGTAATGCCAGGGGCCGAGATTTATCGTGGCCTTCAATACCGCAGCGGCAAGGAGGTTCCTGACGTGGAGTGCCCTGTTTTTTGGATTGAATCAAAGCGCGGCAAGAAGCCCAACATGCGCGCCGCGCTCAGGCAAGCGGCAGAGGCCGCGCCCAAAGGCCGGATCCCCATCGCGGTTGTTCGTGACGATCGGGCTGAAGCCACGGTGACGCTGCTCTTGGATGACTTCTTGGAGTTCATCAGCGAGTGGTGGAAGGGGAGGCGGCGATGACCAAGCCAAAGAAGCGTGGGCGCGGACGCCCGAAGAAGATCGACGGCCCCGCTTTCCCCCGCGTGGAGGTAGATCGACTGCTGGTGCATGGCGAGGTCGTCATGGGCGCAGATGGCAAACCCGCCGATGTGCATCACCCGACGCATAAAGAGGTCGCCGATATGTTTGGCGTCACGCGGGCGATGATCTCGCATTACTCCAAGACGCACAACTGCGCGCGGCGTCGAAAACAGGCGATGGAGCGGCTGTACGCCAAGGTTGAGCGCGATGTACTCGAAGCACGCTCGACGGCGATGGCGCTGCGCAAAGAGGATGAGCTAAGGATCATCGACACCTACCTCCGCGGGTTTGAGGAGTCGTTAGAGGAGGGACGTGTTCGTTTTGACAGTCCTTCTGACTTTAACATGATGATACGGCTCAAGAACTTCATCAATGGTGGGGCAGATACACGCCAAGAGATCCATACGACCCTCTCATTGGAAGAAATCCAGACGCGGCATAAGCAGACTTTGAGGGCGCAACGGACTGGAGCCGTGGTTCGAGGGGAGATCTCTTCTCCTGCAGATGAGGTTATGGCCCCATCAACCCCCTCAGCAGATTCTTCGCGCTCGACATCTCAGGAGTTGCACACGGCAAATAGGCGCCCTGCGGCGGAAGAGGGCCAGGACGCGAAGATGGAGGATCAGAGCTCAGATTCTGGAGAGCGCGGAGGGTAATCCATAATGATTTTAATAGGTTTGAGCGAGCCCTCAATGGCCACAAATACTCAAAAGCGGCCATTCGCCTCCACAAAATCACGCGAGTTCGCGCGCTTAGGCGCCCCATAAGCGCGAAGATCCTCAGATCGTACTGCCGCTTTCCCAAGGCATGGAGCCAAGGGGGGGGAGGGTCAAAACTCCACAGAAGGAGGCGGTTTTAGAGAGGGTTCCTGGTGCGTATTCCGAGTGGGCTAAAAATCCCAAAACTACCCACGAGAAGGATCTAAAAATGACATCGGTGATGGGTGAGGCAAATTTCAGCGGGCGGGCATCAGCGGCTTCAGCAGTTGAGCCTCTCAATAGACCGCATCAGGTCTTCCTCAGTTGGGTGTGTATAAATCGCAGCAGTCAGAATGGATTTGTGCCGAGCGAAGCGCTGAGTGAGCCGGATGTCTTTGCTCTGCCGATAGATGTTGGTGCAGGCAGTATGTCTCAGGGTATGAAAGTTAAAGAGATGTTCAATGCCTGCTCGTCCTTGCCAGACCTTGAAGGCGTGGCGGAGCTGGCGCGCCGAGAGTCGGTTGCCGTTGCGGCTGATGAAGAGGGGGGCGTCATTGCTGAGGCCCTCTCCTTGCCGTCGCTTGAGCTTGTAGAGCTTATCGAGCTTGGCGCGCAGCCTTTGGTTGAGGAGCA
>CAYLJJ010000147.1:0-11068 GCA_964384025.1 uncultured Nannocystaceae bacterium | reverse complement strand
AACCTGAGCCCAAGCAACATGAGCCCAAGCAACCTGAGCCCAAGCAACCTGAGCCTAAGAAACCTGAGCCCAAGATCAGCGAGAAAAAGCTTTTGGAGCGCGTCTATAGGCAACTCGTACAGGCTCAAACACCTCTGCATTTTGAGACCCTTGCAGAGAAGCTTAACCTTGAGCCTCGTCCACTCTTGGCTCTGCTTCAAGCTGAAAACGAGCGCAGAGCACGAGCTGAGCTACGAGCGCCCTTTGAGCTGCGCTTCCCCAACGAGATCGCTCTGAGCGATTGGGGCCTGAGCAAGCGCTACCTTCAATTGGAGGCTCGCATTGAAGCTGCACGGAGAGAACAGAGAGATCTGATCAAAGCTCAACTTCTGACGCAGTTGACGAAGCTGGATGATTCCAGCTTTGAGGCTCTGATGCTTCTTCTCTTGGAGCGCATGGAGTATCAAAAGCTTCAGGTGATCCATCGGCAGCCTGGGATGGTGGCTGTCCTTGCCCAACAGGACTCCCCCTCTGGATATATCGCCACTGCGGTGATCATCCACCGTGCGGAGAAGGCGCTTCAGACCGAGACGGTAGAGCGGATCTATGAAAACCTAGACCGTTTTGGAGCTGTTGCAGGCCTCCTGATCAACATGGGAACGATCGAAGTTGAGGGAGCCAGTTGGCCCGCTGTGAGGCTCTTAGATGCTCCCCGTTTGCTGACTCTGTTGATGGAACAAGGGCTTGGGGTCCAAGAGCAGCGCTTCCGCTCCTACACTTTGGACGCCGCCCTCTTCCAACGCCTGAGTTGAGGAGCCGCCCATCCTTCGCTTAGCCTGGAGCTGGCGAAAAGCCGCCCTCTTCAGCCTCCTGATCCTCTCTGGGGCTCTCCTCGCCCGCTTTAGATCAGGCCCCAGCTCTTCCGCTCAAACTCCAGAAGATCAGCTCTGGGAGATCCTAAGTCCCAGGTTGGGTCAGATTTCAGCCTTGGCGATCCTCCCCCAAACCAGCGCGCCGCTGGGGCTGGGGGAGCCTCACTTGGGGATTTTAAGCGCCGCTCAAGGTGGAGAGTTGGCAGATCTTTTTCTCGTCGATCTGCGCCTCTCTCCAGAGGGAGTTCCCTTTCTGCTCTCAGAACCTAGAAATTTCAGTCACTCTCCTCAGGGAGAGGAGCAGATCCTGAGCTGGAGTGGCTCACAATTGGTCTATGGTCTCAAGGTAGAGGGCCTCTATTATGCGCTCAGGCGTCTGCGGACAGGTCCCCCCCTTGAAGAGATGGAACTGCGCCTTGAGCGACCTAGAGAAAATCTAGAGTTAGAGTGGCGAGAAGCACAACTGCTTGTGGATGGTCTCCCTCTCCCCAAGGGCTCCTGGCGTCCTGTCGAAGAACCCTCTCTGCTTCAGCGACTCCAGGCTCTCTTGCACCGAAATGGTGCTGGGGGCTCCTCTCCTGAGCCCAACATCGCTCCCTTGGAGGGCTGGCCACCCCCTCCTCCCTGGAGATCCTATCTCTCTGAAGAGTCCTGGCGTCTTCAAGAGGGGGATCTACAGCTTCAGCTCTTCCAGATGGAGCGCTTGGGGCTCTGGTTCTTTGGAGGAGGGGAACCGGGGAGTACAGGGCTTCGAGGACGCCGCAAGCTCCCCAAGGCCCTACGCGAACATACCCTGGCTTGTTTCTCTGTGATCCACGCTCTGGGCGCAGTGGAGAATAAACGCCTCCTCTCCTCTCCCCGCCGGGGAGCGCCAAGCTTGCTCCATGATGCGCAGGGGCGCTTGGTCTTGGGTCTCTGGGATATAGAACAGCTGATCGCCCCTTGGGAGGGGCTCTTCCAGGGACAGCCCCTCCTCACCGAGGGAAATGAGATCAAAGTGATCGATAAGAAAGCTCGGGCGGCCTTGGGGATCAGCCCTGGCGGCCAGCTTCTCTATGCCTGGAGCCCTCAACCCAATCCAAAACGGCTCCAAACTGTGATGAGCGCTCTGGGCGTGAGCTTCGCTTTTAGCTTTGACTCCTCAGGGATCCGCTTTGGCCCGCCTGATGAGCCTTTCAATGAGGGGCTGGCTTGCCTCATCGCCATGGGAAGGCAACCCGCAGGAGAGGGGAGCTGGAGCTTGAAGCGGGGGCTCCCTGAGCGCTGGTGGCAGCAGGGAGAGGCTTGGGTTCAGCTCTTGGCGATCGATCCTCAACGTTGGCGGTTAGAGTTGATCCCCGGTCTGGCTGAACCACCACCCCAGGGGAAAACTTCTCCAGAGGAGATGAGCCTCCCTGCGCTCCCTTCCATCTGCCTGCCCATCGGTCTACGGCGCTCTAAGAGCCCCTATGGTTTTATCCTGAGGGGTCAGATTTGGCGTCCTCCTCAACAGGGCATCTTAAGCTTCAGGGTCGAGCGCTCAGGAGAGAGCAGCCTGAACCGACCGGAGGGGGCTAAAGATCTCTCCTTGCTCCTCCAAGGCCCTATACTGGTGGAGGGAGGACGTTCGCTGGTTGAGGCTCAGCCACAGCGACGATCTGCCCCCCGAGCAGCACTGGGGCGCGCTGGGGGTTGGCTCATCTATGCTCGAAGTGAGTTGGGTGATCTAAAACATTTGGCCCAGGCCTTGATCGAAGTAGGTGTTGAGGAGGCCCTGCTCTTGGGTGAGCGGGGTGCTGTTGATCCTCTTCTTTTGCCTGAGCGTCCTGAAGATCTTCGCCCAGGCGCGGGCAGCCTCTTAGCGTTGATCCCCAGAGCGCCGCCTCCTCGCCTCCGCCTACTCTCCAGCTTCAGGTTGAGGGAGTGAAGAGGGTGTGGTAGTCGGCAGAGATGCCCATTCGAAGTATGACCGGCTTTGGCCGAGCCTCAATAAAGCTGGGAGGGTTGAACTACTCTCTAGAGATCCGCTCAGTGAACCATCGCTATCTGGACCTGCGGATGAACCTCCCAAGAGAGCTGCTCTCCTGGGAGGTAGAGCTGAGAGCCTTGATCTCCCAAGCGATCAAGCGGGGTCGTGTAGAGCTGAATGTTCAAGCTCCGGCCGAGAGCGTTCAACCCCAACGCTTAGAGATCAACTGGGAGCTGGCTCGCAGCCTGAGAGCGGCCCACGCTCAGCTCGCTGAGGCCCTGGATATCCCTGATACCCTAGACACCGCTCGATTGGCTCAATGGCCAGGGCTCTTTATCTCTCAGGAGTTGGAGCCCAACCCAGAACGAGGACTCAAGCCCTTGCTGGAAGGGCTCAAGCAGGCCCTCGAAGCTTTGGGAGATATGCGTCTCCGTGAGGGGAAGGCTCTTGAGTCGGAGTTGCTTCTCCGCCTTAAGGAGCTTGAACATCTACGGCTCCTCTCTCTTGCTCAAATGCCCAGCCAAGCGGTAGCGTATCGCCATCGTCTAGAGTCCCGCCTCCTGGAGATGCTCAAGAACCTGGACCTCAAGATTGATGAGGGCAAGATCTTACATGAGGTGGCTGTCTTTGCTGAGAAGAGCGATATCGCCGAAGAGCTTTCCCGCTTAGAGAGTCACTTTGAACAAGCCCAAGGCCTTATTCAAGCTGAGGCGGGAGTCGCTGTTGGGCGAGGCCTCGATTTTCTCTGCCAAGAGATGCTCAGGGAGTCCAACACCATCGCCAGCAAGGCTCAGAGTTTAGCGCTCTCCGAGCTGGCCATCGCTCTGAAAGCGGAGCTGGAGCGTCTGCGAGAGCAGGTGCAGAACGTGGAATAACGTGGCCCTCTTAATACTCGCCGCTTGCAGCGGCACCGGAAAATCAACCATCGCCAGAGCTCTCTTGGAGCGCAACCCCAGGTTGCGACTCTCAGTGAGCCACAGCACTCGCGCCCCTCGTCCAGAAGAGCAAGATGGCCTGGATTATCACTTCATCGACCGTGCCTGCTTTCAGCAGATGGTCATTGAGGATGGCTTTGCGGAATGGACGGAGTATGCGGGAAACTTCTATGGTACCGCTCGCACGACCATCCAAGCCGCTCACGATGAGGGTGATGATCTCCTCTTCGATGTAGAGGTGGAAGGTGCCACCCGTCTAAAGGAGGTCTACCCTGAAGCCCTGAGCTGCTTCCTGCTTCCCCCAAGCTGGGAGATCCTGGAGGAGCGCCTGAGGGATCGAGGAACCGAAACAGAGGAGAGCATCCGGCGCCGCCTTGAGCGAGCCCGAGAAGAGCTAGAGGAGGTTGAAAGCTTCGATTTTCTCCTGGTCAATGATCAATTGGATGAGATCATCCCCGAACTTGAGGAGATCTATCGAGTCGCTCAGAAGCGCTCCTTGGGGAGATATCATGAGCTGCTTCAGAGGCTCCGCCTTGAAGCCCAGGAGAGCTGAAGGGTTGCGTGGCCTTGATCAATTTGGAGGCAGGCAATGATTCGCCTGGAAGATATCATTCAGGAGCTGAGGGCTCATCAACCAGACGCAGACCTCAACCTCGTGAGGCGAGCCTATGTGTTCAGCGCTGCGGCTCACCGAGGACAGACTCGGCATAGCGGAGAGCCCTATCTGATCCACCCCCTGGAGGTGAGCCATATCGTCGCCCGTCTCCAGCTCGACTCCGCTTCAATCTGCGCAGCTCTCCTCCATGACACCGTAGAGGATACCGTCGCTACCATCGAGGAGATCGAAAATCAGTTCGGTGAGGATGTCTCCTTCTTGGTGGCCGGTTTGACCAAGCTGGAGAAGATGAACTTCACCAGCGCTGAAGAGGCTCAAGCGGAGAACTTCCGCAAGATGCTCGTCGCTATGAGCCGGGATCTTCGCGTCATCCTGGTCAAGCTCTCTGATCGTCTGCACAACATGCAGACCCTAAAGCCTCTCCGAGAGGAGAAGCGGCGCCGTATCGCTCAAGAGACCTTAGATATCTACGCTCCTCTGGCGCATCGCCTGGGGATCAACTGGATCAAGAGTGATCTGGAAGATCTCTGCTTCAAGTATCTCTATCCTGAAGAGTATCAAGCTCTTGCTGTTCAGATCGATCAGACTCGCAAAGAGCGCGAGGCCTATATCCTGAGGGTACTCAAGGAGCTAGAGGGGCGCTTGTTGCGCAATAACATAGAAGCAGAGGTGACCGGACGCCCTAAACATCTTTGGTCTATCCATAAGAAGATGGTGCAGACAGGACGCTCGCTTAATAAGCTCTATGACATCCTCGCCTTTCGCATCATCGTTGATAAAATGCCGAGCTGCTATGAGGCTCTCGGCTTGGTACATAGCCTTTGGAAGCCGATACCTGGGCGCTTCAAGGATTATATCGCACTCCCCAAGGAGAATGGTTACCAGTCCCTGCATACAGCAGTGATGGGTCCAGAGAGTGAGCGGGTAGAGATTCAGATCCGTACCTGGGAGATGCATCATGTTGCTCAGCTTGGAGTCGCAGCTCACTGGTCCTATAAGGAGGGAAAATATGGAGGTATCACCCCCAAAGGGACAGACAAGCGCTTTGGATGGCTTAGAGCGCTCTTGGAGTGGCAGCGTACTCTAAAAGATCCCCAAGTCTTTATGGAGATGGTCAAAGTTGACCTCTTTGCTGCAGATGTCTACGTCTTCACCCCTGAGGGAGATGTCCAAGCTTTTCCCCAGGGAGCGACTCCTGTAGATTTTGCTTACTCCATCCACACCGATCTTGGCCATGAATGTACAGGCGCCCGCGTCAATGGCGTCCAGGTTAGCCTCAGATATCAACTCAAGAACGGTGAGAGTGTTGAGATCTTGCGCACCCCTCGCAGCAAACCCAAAGCGGATTGGCTTAAGTTTGTCAAGACAGGGCGAGCGCGCACTAAGATCCGCAGCTTTCTGAGGCAGGAGGATAACGCTCGAAGCCTTCAGATCGGGCTTGAGGTGTTGGAGAAGGAGCTCAAGCGCTACGGTGTGGGCATCAACAAGTTGCGCAAGAGCGGTCAGATTGATCAAGCTGCTCAGGCTCTTAAATACCGCAATGAGCGCGAGCTGCTGATCTCTCTGGGGTATGGTAAGGCACAGCTGGATCAGCTCCTGCCTCAGCTTCTCCCATCTGAGAAACTCAAGAAGGGTCCCCAGGAAGAGGAAGAGGAGAACCCCTTTAAGCGCCTTATGCGCAAGGTGATGCCCAAATCTCGTGGAGGGGTTGTCGTCGATGGTCTGGAGGGGATCGCCACCCACTTCCCCAAGTGCTGTCAGCCGGTCCATGGGGATCCCATCGTTGGCTTTGTAACGCGAGGGCGCGGGATCACCGTCCATCGCAGCAGCTGCCCTCACATCTTGGGCTGTGACTCAGCGCGTCGGGTGGATGTCCATTGGGATGTAGGCTCTCGGCAACTCCGCTCAGTGGAGATTCGTATTCACAGCACCGATCAACCCGGGCTCTTGGCCAATATGAGCCAATCTTTTCATAATGCTGGGGTAAATATCACTGCGGTCAGCTGTCGTACCTCCGCTGATAAGCGCGCGATCAACAACTTCACTGTCTTAGTGAAAGATCTGGTACAGCTCAATAAAGTGATCCGCTTGATTGAGCAACTTGACGGAGTGCTCTCAGTAGAGCGGCTGGCCAGCTGACATACGCTCTAGTCTTTGTCTATAAACCGATACCCCCAGAAAATATAACTGCTGCCCAGTAGGGCAACCGCGATTGAGAAATCCAAAATAGCCACGCCGAGCAAGAATGGATAATTGTTGTGAGCGGCACGAGATAGAAATGCTCCCAAAAGGATCATACAGGGTAGAAATACGAGGAAGCTGGGGCGAAAGAGCTGCCATATTTTCGGATGTTTCAACCCAGCGATCCTATGCAAATTTTTCAGGCAAGCTGGACGGAAGATAAAGATCACCTTCAACACACCGATCGAAACCCCGATCAAGATGGTGTACCAAAACCAAGCACGGCCAGGAGTAATCCTCTCCGCTTCCAGCAGCAGGCTGGATCCCTTAAACAGCAAAATCAGTCCGCCAGAATACCAAACAGTCGCAGCCAATAGTTTAAGGCTGTGAAGAGATACATCAAACATCTAAGGCCTTGAGCAGAAGGGAGGGTCCAAACGAGAGTTCTGTTCACCCTTTCCTGATTCTAGTGAGCCGATCATATCAGCTTCAATCAACTTCGAGAGCGCCGCAGAAGAGGTAGGAGCAGTAAAAATAGGGCAAAGAGACCACTCGAAGACCCTCCATTTAGATCACAGGCGCAAGAGCCGCTTGCATAATTCTCAGGATCATAATTAAGCCCAACATCTGCGTTGGATTCGGCAGCTACACCTCCATCGGCTGTGCTCAGGCCCTCCTCCTCCTCACTCAATTTCGGTTCCACCTTAATATGGAACCATTGAAGATTGCTGGCGCCATCAGGGCTCCAAGCCCCATCAAGCTCTCGCCCATCCTCAACAATGAGGATCACTTCAACATCACCCTCAAAGTTATCAGGGATCGACCAACTCAGCTGCCACTCTCGATCACCATGACCCCTCTCCAATCTCATCCCTTGAGGTCCCTCTTCCAGAGAGAGTTTCAGTAGATCCAGTTCTCCTGGATCATCAAGGTGGATGTTATAGAGATACTCCTCTCCCGCCTGAGCTTGAGTGGGGGCTTGGCTACGGAAAGAGGGGGGCGCGTTGATCACCTGCACTTGAAGAAGAGACTGCACCGGACGAAGTTCGCTGCCTCCCTGAACGAGGAGATCATAAACACCATCGTTTAGATAGCGATGCCCCACCTCAACACCCTCAGCCTCTCCACCATCTCCAAAGCTCCAACTCCAGAGAGATTCCTCTGTCTCTTCATGCAGCTCACAGGCCCTTGGATCAACCTCACTTCTCAGCGTCGAGAGACCTCCCTCGATATAGAGGGCCAAGCACTCCCCCTCTTCGACCTGTAGGTGGTCTTCATCCAACACCACAGACTCCAGCCAAGGAGACAGCTCTAGGAGCCGTTCTGCCAAGATGCTGTTTCCCGACCAGGGATCCAAAACACTCACTTGGATGGTATAGATCCCCGCCTCTTCATAACGATGGCTGCTGGAGGACTCCAGCTGTTCATCGATCTCCCAGAGACCATCTGCCTCAAAATCAAAGCTGTAACGCAGAGCATCGCTGTCTTCATCCAAGGCCAGGAGACTAATCATCACCCTGCCGTGCTCCGCATGATTTAGAGAGATTTCAGAAATCAGGGTCTCTCGATCCCGAATCTCTAACTCAAACTCTTCGAGGGTAGAAGCTCCGTGGGGATCGCGGACCAGGAGGTAGCCCCTACGGAGGCTCTCTTGAGGATCAAAACGGAAGGAGTGGGTCACAGCAGAAGCCTCCATAAGGCTGAGTTGATCCTCCTGCTCCTCGTCACCCCAGTGGATCATCATCTCCAGCGGCTCTCCCTCAGGATCACTGGCATCTACCACCACTGAACTCAGCCCTGCAGGGCCCACACTCACATCGACACTATGGATGATGGGAGCTTGGTTCTCTCCCTGCCAGGGTGCCAACTCAAAGTGATGTGTTGCTTCAACCTCTGCGCCAGACCAAGAGTCGGTCACGCGTACTCGAAGATGATGCTCCCCTGAGCGAGCGTAGCTATGCACCTCTCTGTTCCAAGCTTGATCCTCAGTGTCCCAAGAGCCATCACCATCAAAATCAAAGCGATACAATAGCTGGTCAACGCCATCTCCATCTTCAACCTCCACGCCGAGAAGCACACGTCCCTCTGTGATGAGCCTATCGGTCACGCTTATGATCTCTGTGGGTCGATCCTGTAGCTCCACGTTGAAGATCTGACGGCTTCTCAGGCCCTCAATATCCTCCACCTCAATGAAACCCTCGTAGGGACTTGTAGAGAACGGATAGTGATAGGCACCCTGAGGAGCGCCCAGGGGTCTCAGAGCCATCTCCTCCGCCTCTGTACCCCAATGGATTGAGTAAGAGAGTGGACCTCCCTCAGGATCATGAGCGGTGATAAATAGGTTTACGCGACCCTGGGCCCCATACTCCAAGCTCAGGTCTTCAATGATCGGTGCTCGGTCTTCATCCCCAATCGGCCCCGTTGAACCTTCCTCAAAGATCAACTCCAAAAACCGGGTCGCGGAGGCCCCTCGACCATCGTCAGCGGTGATGTGGATCTGATATTCAGTGTAGGTATCAGGATAGAGATGCTCTGCTGCGCCTTCGAGCATCGCCATCGGCGCTGAACCATCCCCCCAATCAACACGGTAGCTGAGGCTATCATGGTTGGGATCTGTTGCTGAAGCTGTGATGGTCACCCTAAAGCCATCAATCTCCAAGATCCGAGCAACCTCAAAGATGGGAGCCTCATTATTGAGGAGGAGCTGTTCATCAAACTCGGTGCTTAAGCCGTCGTCATCCTGGATGAGCCCGGTTAGGCGCAAGCGCTCGACCCCTGGTTCAACCCAGAAGTCGAAGTAATTTAGAGCACCCAAGGAGTCAAAGGAGCCATCTCCACCCAGGTCGAAGGAGTAGCTGAGCTGAGCGGTTCGGGAGGGAATGTTATAGCTGATGAGCAGCTCATCTGAGAGCCCTTCATCGTCCGCGACATAAAGAGAGAGTTCTGGAGCAGCTTGGCTGGGATCCAAGATAAAGCGACTGAGGAGGTTCCCTTCTAGATCGATCTCACCATCGCTGTTCAGGTCCAAACTATAGGTCAGAGGATCATCACCAGGATCCCTGGCGACGATCTGAACAGAGGCGTCCCAACGCTCATCGGGGTGAGCGCTGGCGACTGCCCGATACCAGCCATCTCCTAAGTTAATGAGGTTCAAGCCTTGGAACAGTGGAGCGCGGGGCTCAAGCTCAAGGTGAGCTTCAATGATCTCGGGGGCTTGATTGGCTACGCTGATCCTGATGATCTCCTCCGCGCTGAGCCCACCACGATCGGTGACCGTGACACGAATCCGATCGACGCGGGTCCCATCAGGATCGGGGTGATAGATGGGGTTGGGACCCATATCGTCGGGGCGGCCCTGATACTCCTCCTGAACTTCAAGCCAGCCCTCCCCCTCCAAAATCTCATACCAGAAGCGAAGACCTGAGACCCCCTCGGGATCAAAGCTGCCTCCCAAATCAAACTCTACGGGGTGACCATCACTTTCGTAGGGAGCACATTCCCCTGTGATGGGATCACAGGTACCGATATCGATCATCGGAGGACCGATATTGGGCTCCAGAGTGATGATCGCAAATTCATAGGAGCAGAGAGAACAGTCATCGGCATCAACGCCATCAAAACACTCTCCATTCCACTGACCATCATCACAGGCTCGAACCAATACACCCACGAGATCTCCCACTGCCATCTCCTCTTGCAAGATCAAGCTGACGGGAAAGTTCAACGCGCTCTCCTCCTCGGTGAAGCGCCCATCAAAGTTCAGATCCAGGTGCAGGGAACTGACATAATCCTGAATGCCTTGAGGGCGCTCTCCATCGCCTGGAAAGAGTTCGCGTTCTGAGTCAGGATCGAATGTACTTCGGGGATCGATGATCACCTCAGCGCCGATATAGCCCTGATAGAACGTGGTACGACCCTCGGGGTGGGCCTGGATGATGGGAGGCTGATTGCTCAAAGAGACCAACAGGTTCAAGCTGGTATCATCGTGGATCACTTCGCCTCGATTGTCAGTGACCGCGAGGGTGATCCTATGCAAAGCCTGCTCTCCCCAACCCAGCTCATCGTCGTAGCTGAAATAGAAGCGCTCATTGGCATCCTCAGTCTCAAACTCCCAGACGATCTCATCAAAGGAGATCACACCATCTCCATCCAGATCCTCAGGAGGAAACTCCCCCTGATCATCAAAATCCCCATCTCCGTTGAGATCGAGACCCTCAGGATGATCGAAGAGGTTCCACTGGTAGAAGACAATCTCCAACGCCGGATCCAGAGTGTGGGACCAAGAGTGGTCGATGGTGATCACCGTCCCTGGACTGCTCCATTGAGGATGGGCACGGGGATAGGCGACGGTCTCAAGCCCACGTTGGAGAATTTGAGTGGTCAGCGCGGTGCGAGCGCTGTGAGAGATCTGCCTGCCCCAGCGCCAGTCTCCTATCCAACTCCAAGCACCATTATCTCCCTCGTTGCGATAGAGTCGGTTTAAGAGGGGTGTGACTCTCAGCCCTCTCGCGTAATCATTGGGCTTTTCGGATCCCAG
>CAYLJJ010000146.1:0-11517 GCA_964384025.1 uncultured Nannocystaceae bacterium | reverse complement strand
GTGTAAGCTAAAGCGCAGAGAGGGATAAGTCGCTACCGGTGGAGGAAAGAAAGAGGGCAAAAAACCCTCAGAGATCAGCTCTCTAAAGTTCTCCAAAGTCTGCTGCTCCTGCTTTTGATAGAGGCAGAAGATGGGATGGATATAACGATCAGGATCTGCGTAGCTGGCGAGTCCATAAGCAGAGAGAGCCTCGTTAAAGAGGCGCAGTTTTCCCACGAGGGTTCCCTGAATCTCGCTCAGGTTGGCTCGATAGTGCCTCAGGTTGATGAGCGCCTGAGCGGCCATGATGGGAGATAGGTTGCTGGTGTTGATGTTCTGGCGCCCCAGACTGTTGATCACCTCTGTCATCGCTTCATTGGCGACCACAAAACCCCCAAAGGCTCCAAAAGCCTTACCAAAGCCGCCGGTGATCACGTCGGGGCGCTCCTGAAATAGGTCCAAGCAGCCCCGTCCCCCTGCGCCGATCACACTGATTCCGTGGGTGTCATCGATCAGGCTCGTACAGTTGTATTTTCGAGCGAGGCGCACGATTTGATCCAGGTTCGCCATCGCCCCTTTGGTGCTAAAAACTCCATCAGAGACGATCCCAGCCACATTGTAGGTTCGGCGGTGTGTCCTGAGCAGCTCCTCGAGGTGGGCATAGTCCAGATGTTTATAGATGATCACCTTCGCGCGGCTCAGGCGGCTGCCATCTATGATAGAGGAGTGGTTGTGCTCATCGGAGAAGATCACATCCCCCTCGTGGAAGAGAGCGAAGAGGGTAGAGAGCTGACAGATATAACCTGAGGTCGCCAGGACACAGCCCTCATAACCCATAAAGTCGCTCATCTCCCGACACAGCTCCTCATGGGAGAGGTGATGCCCGGCGATCTTTCGAGAAATACAGCTGGCCAAAGGTTGATGGCGTACAAACTCCAGGAGGGCCGTACGAGTCTCCTGGAAGTGCTCTAGATCATTATAAGAGTTGCTGACCAAATCGAGGAGATCAAAGCGGGCACCGCGACGATCTTTGACCTCGATCCGAGCCCCCTCTTTACTCAAAACCAGAAGGTCATAAAAATGTTGCTCATTTTGGATGAGCTTCTCCACCTCCTGGTTAAAGCGTTGGCTGGCGTCTTGGAGTGAGGCCCCTCGCCGAGAGGACTCTCTATAAAAACTAGCCATGCAGCGAGCGTAGAGATTTTTTGAGGAAATTCGAGAGAGTTTAAGGCGCACAGTGAGGTTATTAAGCTGCGTTTTGAGCTGCTTGAGGGGCTGCATAATTGGGGGTCCCTGATTAAGGAAAAATTAAGCGAACCATAGTGATGTTTGGGGTAGAACTCAAAAAGATAACAGAGTCACAGGAGAAACGATGAGATCCGTTTTTGTTACCGGCGCGGCTGGATTTTTGGGGGGCTATGTCTGCGCTGCCTTCCTTGAGGCGGGCTGGTCGGTCCTGGCGCTGATTCATCGCAGCCGCAGTGAGCGCTTGGAACTGCTCAACGCTCAAGGAGGGCTGCGGATCATCCAGGGAGATATCTGCGAGCATGCTGCGCTGGAACTCTCTTTACGCGAGGCCCTGAAGGAGGAGGGAGGGCGACTGGATGCTATCGTCCATGCGGCAGGGAGGGTTTCAGATGTGGGTCGAGAGTCGCAATTTCGGCGTACAAATTTTGAGGCGGTGCAGGGACTGACCGCCCTCAGCCTCGCCCTTGAGGTTCCCCGCTTTCTCTTTGTCTCCACCACCGACGTGTATGGACTTCGAGATTTCCAGGGGGAGGATGAGGAGACCTTGCCTCTCGAAAACAACACAGGCAACCTCTATCCAGAGTATAAGATCAGAGCGGAGCGCTGGATCCGCGATCAGCTCCCTCCCTCTCGCTTTGTTATCCTGCGACCTGCCGCCATCTGGGGATTGGGAGACCAGACCCTCACCCCACGCATCATCGACTTCCTGCGCGGTTCCCCCTGGAGGGTTCATTTTGGCCCTTGGCGGGGAGAGAACCGCTGGCCCTTGGCGCATGTTCGCAATGTAGCCGCTGCTCTCCTCCTTGCTGCTACCCAAGAGGAGGCTTTGGGGCAGGCGATCAACGTGCTGGACTCAGAGCACACCAGCGTAGATGAGTTTTATCGGCTCATCGCTCAGACCTATTTGGGGCGCTCTCCAAAGCCCATCACCCTCCCTCTTGCCCTGGGTAAAGCTCTGGGTTGGCTGATCAGCCAGATCTCCAGTCGCCTAGGCCAAGCGCAGCCCTTTATGGATCCCTCCCTTTATGCGGTGCAGAGCGTCAGCAGCAACCTGGACTTCAGCAACCGTCGCTGTTTGGCCCTCTTTAAGGCGGGAGGCTATCAAGCCATCAGCCGTGATGAGGGCCTCCAGGAGCTGCGTAGGAGCCTCGCCTGATCCTCAACTCAGAAAGGCGCTATAGCTCTCGATCTTCTCTCTTAGACGTGCTGCTAGGGCAGGACTCGCAGCGCCCAACTCTGCCAGGATGATCCGCGCCTCCTCTTGATAGGCGCGGCGCTTTTCAAGGGGCCAGTAGTGAGGGGGTGACTGAAGATTACAGATGCGATCAGCCAACTTGACCATCCAGATCTCATGAGGCTGAGCGCGAATCCGCTGCAGGCTGTCCAGCATCGCTGCGCGCTTGCTCTCCGCTGGACGCTTAGAGAGGGCCTCTACTCCCTCTGCCACCGTCCGACCAAAGGCGACGCGCAGCTCCTCAAAGCTTCGTGCGGTGTCCTCGAGCACATCATGGAGCAGGGCGCACTGCATCGCCAAATCTCCGTCATGTTCAGCTTCCAGGCGCAGGGCCGCAAGGATCTCCATCGAAACTATGCTGAGGTGCATCAGATAACAGATCTCCGTACCTGGGTAGCGCTGCCCTGCGTGGGCCTCTCCCGCAAAATGGAGCGCGCTCAGATAGCGCTCTTGAGACCAGGGGCTCATGCTCAATCTCCTCTCCCTTCCTCAAGCGGAAGCGGACTGTTAGGCTCTCTCTATGTGGCATAGACTCACCTCAAAGAGTGTAGCTCAACGCCTGGAAAGGCTGGAGCTGCCCTTCAATCGCTATGGCCTTGATCCCTTTGGAATCTCCAAGGATTACCTGGGCCTCCTCTACTCCAGCTTAGAGCCTCTCTATCGTCGCTACTTTCGGGTACGCTGCCTGGGCATTGAGCATATCCCCAAGGGGCGCGCCATGCTCATCGGCAACCACTCAGGTGGAATCCCCGTAGATGCAGGCATGGTGTTGGCCAGCACCTTCTTTGAGGGAGATCCTCCCCGTCATGCTCACGGTATGGTGGAGAAGTTCGCCCAAAATCTGCCCTTTGTCTCTCCCTTCTTCTCGCGCATTGGTCAGCTCGCGGGGCTTCCAGAGCATGCTCTACGTATCCTGGAGAATGACAGGCTCCTGATGGTCTTTCCCGAGGGAGCGCGGGGGACAGGCAAGCTTTATAAGGATCGCTATCAGTTGATGCACTTTGGGACCGGCTTTCTGCGTATCGCTATGCAGACCGGCTCTCCCATCGTACCCCTAGCCTTTATTGGTGGTGAGGAGGCCCTCCCCACCATCTATCACGCCCGCAGCATGGCCCGTCTGATGGGGACCCCCTACTGGCCGGTGCCCCCCTACCTTCTGCCCATCCCCCTCCCCGTGACCTGCTGCTTGATCTATGGAGAGCCTCTCTACTTCGAAGGTTCAGGGCGAGAGTCTGATGAGGTGATCGAGAGCTATATTCGGCAAGTCCGTGAGCGCATCGAGGAGCTGATCAAAGAGGGTCGTCGTTTGCGACGGGAGGGCAGCTTATGAGGATCTTGATCACCGGCATCAGCGGAGGCATCGGGCGGCGTCTGGCGGAGCGTCTGCTTCGGGAGGGGCACGAGGTCTGCGGCATCGATCGTCGTCCCTGGCCTGACGCCCCTCAAGAGATCGAGGTCTTCAGGGCTGATGTTCGCAAGCGCCCAGCGGAGGATCTCTTTCGAAGTCACCGACCTGAGGCGGTCATTCATATGGCGACAGTGACGCACCTCAGCGCGCGACGAGAGGAGCGCTATCGCAACAACCTCCAAGGCACCCGTATCCTGTTGGAGCATTGCCAAAACTATGGAGTCAAGCAGCTCCTCTTCATCAGCCGCCACACCATCTATGGCGCCGCTCAAGATGCTCCCCTCTACCGCAAAGAGTCTGAGCCCCCTCTGGCCGCCAGCACCTTCCCCAACCTAGCGGACCTAGTAGCCGCTGATCTCTATGCGGGCTCCGCCATCTGGCGCTTCCCTCAGATTAAGACTGCTGTGCTTCGTGTGGTCTATACTCTAGGGCCATCAGAGCGAGGACCTCTCTCCAATCTGCTCTCTACCGGGCGGGTGCCGATGGTGCTGGGCTTTGATCCTCTCTTTCAGTTCCTCCATGAATATGACGCCGCCGAGGCGATCCTCTGCGCGCTCTCCAAGGGCCTGCATGGGGTCTTTAATGTCGCGGGTTCTCCCCCTGTCCCTCTCTCTTTGCTGATCCGCGTTACAGGGCGTCGAGCCTTGCCGATCCCTGAACCTCTCTTCCCTAAGCTCCTCGGGCACTTCGGCCTTCCCCGCCTCCCCATCGCCTCTTGCGCCCATCTGAAATACCCCATCGTGGTTGATTGTCGTGCCTTTAAGGCTGCCTCAGGCTTTGAAGCGCGCCTGGACGAGACACAGGTGATGGAAGCCTACCGCTGGCTGCATTAAGCTCCTCAAGATTGAGATTTTGAGGAGAGTGAGAATGGAGCATGGACATCTCTTGAGGGCCCTGGGCTTTGGGGGCCGCCTCCGCGCGGTGGCCCTGGACTCCAGCGCCATCGGGCGAGAGCTGGTTCAGAGACAGGACGCGGGGCCTCTAGGGGCCATCGCCCTCAGTCGTATCGCCAGCGCCTGCGTGATGATGTCTGCAGGGCTCAAGGCACGACAGCAGCTCTCGGTTCAGATCAGCCACGATGGCCCTCTGGGAGAACTCTACGCCATCTCGGATGCCCAGGGTCGAGTCCGCGCCACTGTGGCTGATCCTCGCTTGGAGGCGGGAGAGACTGGTCTGGATCTGAGCGCTCATCTGGGAGCAGGCCGCCTCGTGATCAGTCGGCGCCTAGATGAAGAGCCTGCTTATCGTGGCGTGGTGGCCTTGGAGCATCGCGATCTGGCCTTGGACTTAGCCCACTACTACAACCAGAGCGAGCAGATCCCCACCGCGATCGCTCTGGGAGAGTGGCTGGCTCCCCAGGGATTAGAAGCAGCAGGAGGGGTGCTGATCCAAGCGCTCCCAGGTGCTCTCACTGAAGATCTTCTTCAGGTAGAGAGCCGCCTTCAAGCTCTCTCTCCTCTCTCTGAGAAGCTGCGTGATGGGATCAGACCAGAGGAGATCATCGACCAGCTCCTGGATGAGCCGGTGATTATCCTCAAGAGCCGACCCTATTTTTACTGTGGCTGTGATCTCAAAGCCTTTGAAGGACACTTGAGGAGCTTGGGGGTTGAGGACTTGCACCTGCTCGCTGAAGAGCAGGGGGAGGCGCGTCTGCTCTGCCATTTCTGTGGAGCGGAGTATATCTTCTCTAAAGAGAACCTCTTAGAGATGGCCACGCGCTGATGGATCTCTTGGACCGCCCCCCTTGGTTGGGCTCTCTCCTGATGTGGTTGATCAGCAGCTTCTTCCTGGCCCTCTTCGCGGGCTTAGCCCTCAGCGGGCTCTCTATTGAACCCAAACCTCTACCGGTTCTGAGCGGAGCGGGGCTTCTGACCCTCCTCTGGGAGCTGTATGAGCGTCGCATCGACGCTCAGCGTCGAGCACCTGGGGTGCTCCTCTGTCGCGCTCTTAAGGAGCAGATCCCAGAGTCTAGATTGGGTTGGCGCCGCGGCCTGCCCTATCTGATCAATGATCGCTTTGCGCTCTATTTTGAGGGAGCGGGTCCCAGCGCGCTGCGGTTGGCCCTCAGCCTGCACCTCGAGGGCGGGTGCAGCTTCTGGCTGAGTCATCATGGAGAGGCACAGCGCTGGTTTGAACGTCTGCAAAAGAAACTAAACCATCTGCCTGTGGAGCTGGACTGCGCTTTTCAGATCCTCAGCCTGGATCCCAAGAGCTGCGTTGAGCGCCTCAGCCCAGAGCGCCTCAGGGAGATTGAGATCCTGTTGCCTCAGGGTGGGGTCTTAGACTGCCAACCAGACAGCTTGGGCTGGGATGTTGCTCTACAAGATCAAGACGCTGCGGATGTCCTAGAGAGCGTCAGGCGCTTAGAGCGCCTGAAACAAGGACTCTCCAGGGCTCCCTCTGGGTTGGAAGAGAGAGGAGAAGATGGAGAGCGCTCGGACAGTCGTCGTCCTTGACTTTGAGACCACAGGTTTCAGTCCCAAGACGGGAGATCGCGTTATCGAGGTGGGCGCTGTCTTGGTCGAGCGGGGGCGAATCCGAGGTCGCTTTCAGAGCTTGATGAACCCTGGACGACCAGTGGGAAACTCCATCACTCGACACACCGGGATCAGCAATGAGATGCTGATCGACGCACCTCCCTGTGCTCCCGTGATACGGGAGCTGGCCAACCTCCTTGATGGCTACGATCTTGTTGCCCATAACGCCTCCTTTGACCTGCGCTTCTTGAAGGCGGAGTTTGAGCGCGTGCGTCGTAGGTTTCGTGGGGGGGTCGCCTGCTCTTTGCTCAGCGCGCGGAGGCTCTATCCAGAGGCTCCCGACCATAAGCTGGAGACTTTAACGCGCCATCTGCGCCTCTCTCTGAGGGGCCGCGCTCACCGCGCCTTGGCTGATGCAGAGGTCACCGCCCAGCTTTGGATAAGGATGCTCAAGGATCTCCGACGCCGCTATGGCATAAAAGCCCCCCCCTTCTCTCTGTTCCAGGAGATCAACGCGCAGCCCAAGAGCAAAACAGATGAACTCTTAAGGGCCTATGCCCTGCAGCGCTGATGAGTCTCCTCGCTAAATCGACCACGCTTTAAAACGATCCAGCGCTGAAGCGATAATGGAGCTTAGAAAGTAGCTGGCGCCCTGGCAACCTCATACGGTACCGTCTCGCTCCACTGATATTTGCTTGGTACAGGTTGGCCTCTTTTGGCCGCCAATCAAAACGGGAGTAGAGAACTATGGCGCTCTATCAAGTCACCGTTGTCGAAGCTGAAAAGCTGCGGAAGGCTGATTTCTTTAGCAAGAGCGATCCATACGTGATCGTTTACCAGAAGAGCCGGTTTGGCACGATCAAAGGTCGCACTACCGTCTGTCAAAACACTCTAAATCCCTACTGGAATGAGACCATCGGGGTGATCTTCTCTGAAGATACCCCAATCACGTTTAAATGTTACGATGATGACCAGAGAAACAGCCCTTATGACAAGAGCAAGCTTGAGAGCATCCCCTCACTAAGCCCAGATGGTGGTGATAAAAAGAGGGCATTCAAGAAATATGTCCGCCGGATTAAGGGAGTGGGGGTTGGTCCTTTGGGCAAGGTTCAGATGGATGGTGACGACCCCCTTGGAAAAGTGAAGATCGACTTCAACGCCATCCCCATCGGGCGCGTCGCGACTCTTCGGTTGAAAGGCACTGGAGCGAAGAAACACTCCATGATGCGGATCCGGGTTGATCAAGTTCAGCCTGAGACTTGGTCTAACCCTCAGATGATCGCCAAGCCTGGGCAGGTGCTCGATATGCGCAGCGTCTGGCCCTACTATGCTCGCATCAGCTATCGCATCCCTAATGCTGGGCAGCTCGCCGAACTTAGGATCCCACCGATCGACATCGCCTTGGTTGGCTTCAACGATGTTGGCAAGATCAAGATCGAGGCTTTCGCAGGGGATCCTGTCGAGAAGGGTGTCAATATCTCCTACGATCAACGGGCAGAGGGCGCTGATCTTGTTGGCTGTATCATCATGGGGATCTCCCCTGATCTCTTCACTAAAGCTTCTCACGCCGCCATCATCGCCAACACAACCAGCTCGGAGAACCGACACTTCAGCGATCTAAACCTCAACTGTGACCTCTACTACTCGCCCGGTGAGCGACCCATAATGCGGATCCCGCTCAACGCAGCCTCCAGCACCATGATCATCGGGAACATCCGCTACGGCATCTTCGAGGTCCTTAACCAAGCGCTCTCTTCTGAGTACCAGACCTACTCTGAGGCCCTCCCTGAGCTTCTTCAGAGCGTGGGTCTCCCCCTCTCTGGCAGCCGCTATACGACTGTTATCCCTGGTCGAGAGACCTCTCTTACCCGCGTCGCGGCGCTCTCTAAGGTGGGTCAGCACTGGCTACAATGTGAGCTGGGTCTCGCTTGGGACACCTATAAGCCGGTCGATCTTGACAGCAATGTCGCTGCCTTTGACCACAACGGAAATGAACTCTATACCGTCTCCTTCTCTCAGTTGAGGAGTCCGGATGGAGCCATCCTCCATGGCGGAGACAACCGCACTGGCGAAGGCGATGGAGATGATGAGACGATCAACCTCAACCTCGCCTTGGTTGATCCCCGAGTCAAATATCTCTTCCTCTCTGTTACCTCCTACTCCGGTCCAGGTTTTGCTCAATTAAAGAAAGTCAAAACCGCGATCCGAGTGCGTGGTCGACAGATCGCCAAGATCACCCTTTCCGAGAAGTCTGGCCTCAACGCGGTGGTGTTGGCCGCTTTTGAGAGAGATCCACAAACCCAAGACTGGAGCATGTGGACTCTCCTAAGATACTCACAAGGCAAAGTCTCCGACGATCTTCTTCCGATTTACAGACAAGCGATCAGAGATCTCCCCTACCTCAAGGAATCGGTCGCTTGGTAGGCATCAGCGGCATCATTCACAGAGATTTATAGAAGCTGTCTTGGCCAAAACAGAGTAAAATCAGGTCAGAAATCAAAATGAGCTTTCGATCCCTTACAGTAATCTTTGGCGCGGTGCTTATCTGTAGCGCCTGCGATTCATCCAGCGATTCATCCAGTAGTCCAGATCCTGATGCATCTATATTCACCCCCGATAGTCAAGTTCAGGATTTCGAGGTTGACCAAGGCGCTGTGGATGCAGCTGAGACCATCGACGCGACACCAAGCGCCGATGATGACATAGGTACAGCTCCAGACCTGAGCTGGCCCTCCACCAGAAATGTTGACGGTCTCAGCTTTAGGCCACCGGAACCCTGGGCGGAGCCGATAGCTGAGTTCATTACAGCGGTACAAGCAGAAATATGTGAAGGGTGTAGCTTTCTACATGACATCCATGACTTGGTCGTTTACCAAGATCGCCTCTACATCGGCTATGGAGATGCTACAGCCAACGTTGGGAGTCTCGTTCCCGTTGACTTCCGATACTTTGAGAGTCCTGAGAGTGATCAGGTGACCATCGAGTTTACTTCAGGTGAGGAGCATCTGGAGCGCTACCGACTCTATGGGGGAGATCTCTATATGGCTGGGATAGATGCTACTGAGGATGCCTGGTTAGGCAACGCCTACTTTAAACGAGGAGACAGCCCTTGGGTGATGAGCCGTACTTTGGAGGGAGGGGTTCATGTTCACGATGTCGGACTCTGGAAGGGCACACTCTACGCGGTCGGCTCTGGCTCAAACTCCGAAGAGTGGTTCGCCGGTGATATATTCGCTCACCTCTGGGTCTCTCAAGATCTGGCGAGCTCTTTTGAGATATTGGAGCGGCACCATAATGATGGTGAGGGGGATGCTCGCTGGACCCGACTCCTTCCTCTATCATCCGGTTTGTATATCTTTGGTTACAAGTCCAACAACCAAGGCAATATTCATCAGCTCCCCTACAGCGTATATGACAAGACAACGGTGGAATTGCTCCCGGTTGGACACCCTCTGCTTAATATTTTTGTGACTGAGACAGATCTCGCGCCAGATGGTGCTGGCATTATTCGAGGCGTAGATATGTCGAGCGAGCCGATGACTTCGGGGATTTGGCGATTTGATGGTGTTGATTTGCAAAAAATCACACAGTTAGAAGAGAGCACGGTGGTCGATTTTTATCTCAATGAATCATCCGCAGAGATCCTCCTGCTCACTCATCTGGGTTCTGAATATGCAGCGGTGCGCTCAGATTGGCATGTACAGATCATCTCTACCACTGACCTTGAGAATTTTCAGGTCCTAACAGAGTTTGACACCGACATCGCCCCTCGCTCATTGGCGCTGTGGCAAGGAGGGCTCTACTATGGAAACACCGCCGGTCAAGTGTGGCGAACTATTGGAGAAGTGAGAACTCCTTAGTCCCTCACCAAAGGGGCTCTCAAATCAAGGCTTAATGAGGAGGAAAAATTTGGTTCTTTTAAAGAACAATACTCCGATTATCCTCAGATCGCTCTGACCCCGTAGTTTATGATCAAACTAATATGCCTACTCGCGCAAAACATGAGGTGGTCTGAGTATTGATAATATGAAGATGATATTGCTCTCAATTATTATCCTTGTTTGCCTTTGGATTAGACTCTAAAAAGTATAGGACCAAGTAAGGGAGAGCTGAGATGAAGGTTTTTGCTCCGTATCGGTGGATCATAATATCCATATTTGCACTGCTCTTTGGGTGCTTATCTTCAACTGAAAATGGAGCAGATCAGGGGGGCTCAAGCGAAGACACTGGGATATCCATCGATTCCCAGGTCTGTGAACCGAATTGCGCGGGGCGCTTCTGCGGTGGAGATGGATGCGGGGGCTTGTGTGGGGAGTGCTCTGAGGGTCAAGTCTGTACAATCGACTTCAGCTGTGTTGACCTCCAATCTCCTTGCGGTGATGGAATCTGTGGAGCAGGAGAACGCTGCTTCAACTGCAGCGCAGATTGTGGGGTGTGCTGTGGGGATGGCGCCTGTGTAGAATCTGATGGTGAGCATTGTGGAACCTGCCCGACGGACTGCGATTGCCTTGAGGGCCAGGAGTGTCAACCCCAGACCGGTGTCTGTATTGAACTCTGTCAACCCAACTGTGAGGGACGGAGCTGCGGCTCTGACGGCTGTAATGGATCTTGCGGGGTCTGTGAGGCTCTGCAGTTCTGCGATGAGTCTGGAAGCTGCATAGATCCTCCGGCGGGCTGTGGAGATGACAGCTGTGATGAGGGAGAGGATTGCAATAATTGCGTGGCGGACTGTGGCTGTAGTGGGGCTGAGATCTGCGAAGACGCCCGTTGCGTTCCTACGATCCGCTGTGGGGACAACATCTGCGATGAGGGGGAAGACTGCAGCAGCTGCTCGGCGGACTGCGGCTGCCCTGGTGGCGAGCGCTGTGAGGATGCTCGCTGTGTCCCCATGGAACGCTGCGGGGACAGCACCTGCGATGAGGGAGAAGATTGCGGCAACTGCCCGATGGACTGCAGCTGCCCTGGTGGCGAGCGCTGTGAGGATGCTCGCTGTATCTGCACTCCCCAGTGTGCCCAACATGAGTGTGGTCCAGATGGCTGTGGGGGCAGCTGTGGCCTCTGTTTAGAGGGCAACTGTGTAGATGGGCGTTGTGAGTTGCATTGCTCCGAGAGCTGTGGAGGGTGTAACTCTCAGCATAGGCGTTAGATTAAGCAGACTTAGGACGAAACTG
>CAYLJJ010000145.1:403-11544 GCA_964384025.1 uncultured Nannocystaceae bacterium | reverse complement strand
GCGCGCTGGGTCGTTATCGCGCGGGTTATCCGCGGGTGCTAAACCACCATGGCGTATTAGAACCCCCAGAGGAGTGGCAGAGCAGATGACGCTTGGAATCTTCTCAGACCCACCTTCCGAACCGAGTTTGAAGTGGATCCAGACACTACTCAACTCAAGCTCAGGAGGCTTGCTGCCTGAGAAGATCCGACGCTGCGGAATGGAGGAGGGTCCTTTTCAAGCTACATCTTCTATGGCGGATGAGCACCCCCTAAGGCTTAGGCACCGGCTTAAGCTCCGGCTTGGGAGTTGAGCCTTTCTTTGCACGGATAAAGGTAAAAGCTCGTTTGTCCTTTCCGGTGATCCTGATCTTCTCCCCTAAAACCTCAACTTTGATCTCCTCCACGCGCTCTTCTGCCTTCTCTCCCTTCTTCTCGGCTTTGATAGAGGTCTTGAGAAAGAGGCTCTCTCCCTCGACTTTGAGGATCTGATAGTTTCCCTTCTGTTTTGTCTCTCCGAGGTTCACGCTGAATTGAGTATCTTTTTTGAACTCTAAGCTCATCTCCCCCATGATCTTATTCATCATCTTAAGGGTCTGCTCTCGCTGAGCAGGATCCTTGATCTTCTGAATGTTGGGATCTTGAACGAGGCTCGGTAAATCGAACTTCCAAACTCCGATGAGCTTCTCCTTGGGATCTGCCTGGGAGAATAGAGGGATGGAGAGGATAAGAAAAAATAAAAATACCCGTTTCATATAAACTCCTGTTCTTTAGAATCTAATTTATGTGTTTGAATCGATTTTTTTGACAAAAATCAACGTTTGTTTATCAGAACCGGTGATTCTGAGCTTTTTGCCCAAAATCTCGACGAGCAGTTGATCCTCTTCAACCTTGTCTCCTGCCTGTTCACGCTTGATCAAGGTCTTCAAAGTCAGGGTGTTGCCTTCAACTTTCAGGATTTCGTAGCTCCCCTCCTGCTTGGAGAGACCCAGGGTCATCTTGATCTGCTTATCTTTGTCGAACTCAAAGGACATCTGTCCAAAAACCTGCTTAGCAAGCTTGAGCGCCTCTGCTCTCTTCTCTCCCTTCAACCTCTTGATATTGGGATCATTGTTCAGGGACTCGTCGGCATCTATCGTCCAGATCCCCACGATCTTTTCTGCTGGGCTGGGACGATGACAGGCCGTTAAAACGAAGCTGGAGAGCAGAAAGAGGAGGGTGGAGAGCTTAAAGCGCTGCATGACTTCCTTCGTTCCGCTGCCGGAACACCCTTGTGAACTCATTAACCTTGAGGCGAGACGCTACACCCAAGGCAGCTTAAAATGGAAGCCGATTTCGCTCTCGTTTGGCAATATTGCCTCCTATACAGCCTGCTGAGAGTGGGGGTTGAGCTTCACAGCGCGCTTGAACCACCGCAGCCTATACAAGGAGCCCTCGGTGCTCGCCAAACTGCGTGAAGTGAGTTCAAGGGATAAAGCGGGCGTTGCTCCAGAGGTCATCGCCCTGGCTGCGGACCTTGAGTCCTCCTTTTTGGGGCTGTGCCTGCTGTGGTGTTGAAGAAGAAGCTGCGATGAAGTGGTGAAAATATTGTATATTCCCGTTATGCCTAAACCCCTCCTCCTCTCTCTTCTGCTCTTAAACAGCGCCTGTTCAAGTTCAGCAGAGTATGAGCCCTTCAGCAGCTATGATCATGATCTCGGCCCTGGTCAGCCCTTTGAGGTTAAGGAGCTGGGGTCACGAGTGGATCGGCGGAGTCGAGATCAGAACATGGAGGTTGATCTCTTCGATGAGGGAGACGGTGGAGATCTGAGCAGCCTAGAGATAGGCGTGAAGCCCGATGAGGCGATCGATGGAGGTTCTCCAAGCGACCATGGTGCAGAGGATCTGCTTGATCCTGACGCTGATCTCAGCGGCTGTGAGAGCGCTCAAGAGTGCCTCCTTGTTGTGGATCTAGAGACCTGTAGCCCCTGCCCCCGAGCCGCCAATCGCAGACAGTTAGAGCGTTATCCCTGTTGGGTCGAGTATGAGATCCACAATCAGCTCTTGGATTATGAGGAGCCGAGCTGCTGGGAGAGTTGCCCAGAGACTCAGGGGTTCTGTGTTCAACCACACTTTGACTCCTTCTGTGAACATGGACGCTGTGTTGGGGCTGGAGGCGTTGACCCTTAAATCGCGATCCTTCCTATTTCTCTCCCCCTTCGCTATAGACTCCCCGCCCTTTGACCTCGGAGCTGAGATGAATCGCCCACACCGCTGCGGCTATGTAACCCTGATCGGTCGCCCCAACGTGGGCAAATCGACCCTCTTAAACCGCCTTCTGGGTGAGAAGCTAGCGATCACCTCGCCTCGCCCTCAGACCACACGCAATCGCATCCCCGGTATCCTGAACCGCCCAGAGGCTCAGATCATCTTTCTGGATACTCCTGGGATCCATCGTGCTCGGCGCGCCCTTAACCACTATATGGTAGAGGTCGCGCAGGGGAGCCTCTGGGATACAGATATGGTGGTGGTGATGGTCGAGGCAGGAGTCGGACCCGATGGGGAGGTTGGGGTCAACACCCTGATACGTGAACTGTTGGATGATCTCAAAGAGAAGGAAAAGCGGGTCTTCTTGGCGATCAACAAGATCGATCGCCTCTCCCGAGAGCTTATCCTACCCATCATCGCCGCTTATGTTCCCTGGGAGTTGGAGATCCTGCCCATCAGCGCCAAGACAGGTGATGGAGTAGAGCGGCTGCTCAGCCTCCTGATCGAAGCTCTGCCTGAAGGCCCCCCTCTCTATCCCCCCGACAGCTTCACCGATCTACCAGAGCGCTTTATCGCCTCTGAACTGATCCGCGAGAAGATCTTTCGCCTGCTCAAGGAGGAGCTGCCCTACTCCACCGCAGTCACCATCGAGGAGTGGCGTGATCGTCACTCCGAGGGCCGCGTGGATATCAAGGCCAGCATCCATGTAGAACGGAGCAGTCAAAAGGGAATCGTCATTGGACGTGGAGGCCGGATGATCAAGGAGATTGGAGTTCAGTCTCGTAAAGATCTAGAGCGTCTCCTGGCAGCCCAAGTCGATCTGCGGCTCTTTGTTCGGGTAGAGAAGGACTGGACCCGCGCGGCGGGCAGCTTGAAAAAATTAGGATATGAGTCATGAGACCTCTCCTCGCCATCGTAGGTCGCCCCAATGTAGGCAAGTCTACGCTCTTCAATCGCTTGGTCGGAGGCAAACAAGCCATCGTCTTTGATACCCCTGGTGTGACTCGTGATCGCCACTACGGAGAGGGGGACTGGTCAGGGCACTTCTTCGATGTAGTCGACACAGGAGGCTTCGAACCTGACGCCGATGAGGGCATCCCCGCCCATATGCGGCGTCAAGCGATGATGGCCGTCGAGGAAGCTGAGGTGGTCCTCTTTATGGTGGATGGCCGTGAGGGGATGGTGCCCGCTGATGAGGAGGTGGCTGAGATCCTCCGCCGTGCCTCAGAGAAGCTTTTTGTGGTGGTCAACAAGCTGGATGGGCAGGAGCATGATGCGCTGTCCGCTGAGTTCTATGCCATGGGTGTTGAGCGCCTCTTCCCCGTCTCTGCTGAGCATGGTCGAGGCGTTGGGCGACTCCTAGACGCGGTGATCAAGCTGCTGCCACCCCCCCCAAAAGAGATCCCTGAGGATCCCAAGGTGACCCGTATCGCCCTGCTGGGTCGCCCCAACGCGGGGAAGTCCACCCTGGCGAATCAGCTCCTGGGTGAGGAGCGGATGATCGTCGACAGCACCGCAGGCACCACCCGAGACTCCATCGACTCTCAGCTGACTTGGAGAGAGAAGGAGTATCTGCTCATCGACACCGCTGGCCTGCGGCGTCAGCGTCGCATCCGCCGCAAGAGCAGCGAAGGCTTCAGCGTGATGCGGACGATCCGAGCCATCGAGCGCTGTCATGTGGCTGTCCTGCTCATCGACGCTATAGAGGGGGTCACCGATCAAGATGCTCGTATCGCCGGGCTGGCGCATGAGAAAGGGCGCGCCCTAATCCTGGCGGTGAACAAATGGGATGTCGTCGAGAAGGACTCTAAGACCGCTCAGGCTTTTCAGGAGCGCCTAGAGCTTAAGCTGCCCTTCGTTCAGTATGCTCCTGTGGTCTTTATCTCCGGCTTGACCGGGCAGCGCTGTCATAAGCTGATGGAGTGGGTAGCTCTGGTGCGAGAGTCCCACCTCTTCCGCGCTCCAACCGGGGTCCTCAACCGCTGGCTCAAAGAGTCCCTGGAGCGGCATCACCCGCCCATCGTCAAGGGGCGTCGCCTGCGTATGCACTACGCCACCCAGGCCCGCATCGCGCCTCCCACCATCGTCATTTTCTGCAATCACCCCGATCTGGTTCACTTCAGTTATCATCGTTTCTTGATGAACCGCTTCCTGGAGACCTTCAAGCTTAAGGGGACGCCTGTACGGGTAGCCTTTAAAGGTAAGAAGAATCCATACCTCCCTGAAGAGTCCTAATCCCAAAGAGAGTACGCGATGCGATCTAGGCTCCCCCTGCGACTCCTTGATCTGAGCATCTTTATCAGCCTGCTCTATCTCCTGGCCTTCCTACTCATCGCCCTCTTGCGGATGCGTTATCCCTTTGAGATCGAATGGATGGAGGGGGGCATCCTCAGCCATGCTGCGCGGCTGCGAGAGGGGCTGCCGATCTATGCACCCCCCAGCGCAGACTTCGTACCCTTCTTCTATACTCCTGGCTATCCCGCCCTCCTGAGCGCCTTGGCGCCCCTCTTTGGGGGCCTCTCCTTTGGCTTGGCTCGCGGGGTCTCGCTCCTCTCCACCCTCTGGGCGCTCTTTCTGCTGTTTCGAGTCCTTCAGCGAGAGGCGGGGCTGCGCTATGCGCTCTTGGGGATCGGCCTCTACGCTGCTCTCTTCCGTACAAATGGCGCCTTCTATGACCTCGCCCGCCCCGATGCTCTTTTTATGGCGATTCTGGCCTCAGCGGTCTATGTCGCACGCTATTGGGAGAGTCATCGGGGGGTGATCTTTGCCGCCCTGCTCTTTGTGTTGGGCTTTATGAGCAAGCAGACGGTGAGCGTCTTTGTGCCCGCCGTGCTTCTCTATCTGTTCTGGCGAGATCGGCGTCAAGCCCTGCTGTTTTTAGGCACGATACTCCTCCTGATCATCCCTATCCTCTATCTCTATAACCAGAGCAGTGAGGGCTGGCTCTGGACCTATATCTTTGAGGGGCATCAGGGCCATCTTTTTCACTGGAAGAATATCCTCCTAGAGTATTGGCGAGATCTGCTCTTCCTGGCTCCCCTCCTCCTGCTGCTCCCTCTGCTCTGGTTTGGTTATAAGATCCCGGTCCCGATTTTGAGCATCCTGCTCCTAGCGCACTGGAGCTACGCTTGGATCTTTCGAGTTCAGGGGTATCCAGACTTTCCCCACATGTATTACCGGGAGCTGTTCTATCTGGAGCCCCGCTGGCTGATCCCCGTCCCGCCCACCCTGATCGCTGGTTTCCTCCTGATCTATCGTGCCCGCAATCGCAGCGCGCTGCCCAGGATGGCGCATGGCTTCTGGCTCTGGATGTTTGTAGCGGGGGCAGGGGCCAGCGCGCTTAACCACTCGACTCAGTGGGCCTACAGCAACTGCTTTATGCTGATCTCCTACTTCGCCGTCCTGCTCATCGCCCTGGCGGTTCGAGATCTGATGGAGCCGGGAGCTGAGGGAGAGGCTGCACAGCCCGCGCCTCGTTGGCGAGCGCTGATCCCTTTGGCCCTCCTGGTTCAGCTCGCCGCTTGGTTCTACCTCCCGGAGGAGCAGCTCCCCAAAGAGACAGATCGAGAGGCTCTGGCGCAGCTTGAGCAGATCTTAGAGGAGAACATCATGGCTGGTCCCCTCCTGATGCCCGCGCACCCATTTTATGCTTATGGGCGGCGGGGGGAGCCTGTGCATGTACATCAGATGGGCATCCAGGATGTAGCTTTCTTGGGAGGAATCAAGGACCTGCTCCCACGGCTCCGTGAGCGCGAGTGGGGGGGAGTGATTGTAGATGAGCGTCTCCGCGTTCCTGGCCTGGCTCCCAACTACTATGTTGGCGCCAAGTTTCGCTTCTCAGAGAGAGGAGCGCTGAGAGCCAAGACCGGCTTCTTGGTGCGGCCTGAGAGCCTCTGGCTGCCTCAGGATCCCGAGCCTCGCGCGCTGGTCGAGGGGATCTCAGGCAACTTTGAGGAGGAGGGCTGGCGAGGCTGGAGCGCCAAGGGGAGCTTCGGTCTGCGTCCACGCCGAAGCCGTCTACCTGGACATCAAGGACAACGCCTAGCCAGCAGCCGAGCGCAGGGCGGCCTCAAAGCTCTGGGGCGCCTACACTCCAAGCCTTTTAAAGTAGAGCGCCCCCGCCTCAGCTTCCTCCTGGCAGGTCAAGGCCAGGGTCACAAGCGCTGGTTCCGGTTGCTGGTGAAGGGCAAAGGGCTTGCTCGGATCTGGGGTCCAGCTCGGGGAAGAGCTCATCTTAGACGACGAAGCCTCGATCTCAGCGCGGCTTTAGGGGAGGAGGCGATCTTGGAGATCGTTGATCAGGATTCAAAGGGCTTTATCGCGGTGGATGATCTGAGGTGGGAACTTTAAGGGGCATTGTCAGAGATGCCCGAGATGATGACGCCTTTCATCTCAGCCGGTAGACAAACAGCGACAGCGTTACACTCATCCTCACCACAACAGTTGCGTTGATCGCCGTCACCCGCACAATCGTTGGGGGTACCATCAACGACCAGAGCATCCATCGTCACCACCGAGGTGAGTAGGCCCATTACCAATTCTGTGTTGTTGATATCCACCATATCATTGGTGCACATCGAATCGATCTGCTCAGGTCGCGGATCCTGTGCGCAGGCCGCTTGAAGGGTCTCGATGAGGTAGATCAGCGCATCTCGGGTGATATAGCCCTGGATAAAGCCTCGAGTGACACCAAAGCCACCCTCCTCTACAGAGAGAGAGCCCTCGATCTGAGTCTCGGCCAAGGTGATCTCTAAGTTCATAAGATCTAAGACAGGGAGGTTCAGGTTAAAGGGACCGGGCTCGGTGCTGAGCATCCCGCCGCTGAGATCAGCAGGGAACTGAATGTAGGGGGTGCCCGTTGGATCGTCGTCGATATAGGAGGAAGGCTGGATAAAGAAGCTGCCCTCTTTGTAATCGCCCATCAGGAAAGTGAGGTCCGCAGAGCCTGCCGCATCAGCGGTATCGCCTGTGGCCCAGCCCAGGAGCTGTGAGAGGATCACCAAGCTGATCTCTCCCTCTTCATCAGGATTGAGGTAGGGATTTAAGAGAGCAACACCTGGCTCAGGCTGAGGCATATCAGGGGCCAACATGGGGAGGAGGCTCATCAGGCCGTAGAGGGAGGCGCCATACTTGCTCCCCTTGACGGTGCAGCCCGCTTCATTGGCCAGCATCCAATCGCCCGGGATATCCAAGCTGCTGACGCGTGATGAGGGGCCCCACTCATTGATCTCGCCCATCACATCGGTGTCACCGCCACCGCTGCCCGCTTCACCGCCCGCTTCACCGCCACCGCCCGCTTCACCGCCGCTGCCCGCTTCACCACCCGCTTCGCCGCCGCTGCCCGCCTCGCCACCCGCTTCGCCGCCTCCACCCGCTTCACCGCCGCTGCCCGCTTCACCACCACCCGCAGCAGCAGCTTCACCGCCACCGCCTGCTTCACCACCGCCAGCGGTACCAGCTCCACCGCCACTGCCCGCCACGCTGCTGTCGGGAGCAACGCTGCCAGCGGTGCCGCTGCTGTCATCATCATCATCACAGGCCATAAGAGAGAGGGAGAAAGCTGCGATGCCGATCACAGCCCAACTTTGAATAGAGCGCATCTCATCCTCCACAGGGTTTTAGATCCCAAAAGGGTCGAAGCCTTTTAGCAGAGAGAACAGGGGAGATGCAAAGTCGAGAGAGCAGGATGGGGATAAAGTCAGCGCGGTTTCATCTCCCTTACCTTCTCCAGATGACGGAAGATGGTTCGAGGATCGACCCCTAGGTCTCGAGCTGTCTTGGTGCGATTTCCGTTGTTTAAAGAGAGGACCTGATCGATATAGCGACGCTGAAAAGCCTCTTTTGCTTCCGCTAAAGGCAATACACGGCCCTCCAATAGCTCCTCAGACAGGTCCAGATCTTCGGGGTTGAGAGTTGTACCCTCAGCCATCACCAGGGCTTTCTTAAGCCGGTTCTCCAACTCTCGAATGTTTCCAGGCCAGCTGTGCTTACGCAGCGCGATGAGTGCTTCATTGCTGAAGCCTCTAACCGTACGGTTCAGCTCCTTAGAGAAGCGCTCCAGGAGGTAATGGGCGATAAGCAACACATCCTCCTCACGATCCTTGAGAGGGGGCAGCTTGATGCTCACTACATTGATTCGATAGTAGAGGTCCTCTCGAAAACGCCCCTGACGAATCGCCTCTTCTAGATCAACATTGGTGGCCACCACCAAGCGGATATCGATGCGTTGGGGGCGAGTGTCTCCGATGCGGGTGATGGTTCGCTCCTGAATCGCACGCAGCAGCTTCACTTGGAGATGAACAGGCATCTCACCGATCTCATCTAGAAAAAGAGTGCCTTTATCCGCTGCCTGAAAGGAGCCCAACTTATTCTCCACCGCTCCCGTGAACGCTCCTCGACGGTGCCCGAAGAGCTCACTCTCCATCAAAGTCTCGGGGATCGCTCCACAGTTGACCGGAACAAAGCGGCCCTTGCGCCCTGAACAGCGATGAATCTCACGAGCGATCAGCTCCTTGCCTGTGCCCGTGTCTCCCAGGACCAGGACGCTGATGTGAGTAGAGGCTACCTTCTCTACACGGCGAAAGAGAGAGCGCATGGCATCACAGCTGCCAATGATAGAGCCAAAGCGCTTACCCTCTAAGGCGGTTCGCAGCTGAGCGTTGTCCTGAGAGAGGGCGTCTCGCTGAATCGCTTGTTGGAGCAGCAGGGTGGCCTGAGAAGCGAAGATGTTGAGCAGCTCTAGGCTGCGGCTCTCAAAGAGATCAACCACATTGTCATTGCCGACATAGATGGCGCCAAGCAGCTCACCTCTAGAGATAAGGGGCACACACATGACACTACAGAGTTTAAGCTGCATCACAGAGAGGCTGCTCTGAAAGAGCTGATCGTTGAGGGCATCGCTGACGATCAGAGGCTCTCTGCTCTTAAGCACCCGGCTGATGATGCTGTCACTCACAGCGTCCAGATCCGCTTTTATGTTCTCCCCTTTGAGGTTGCGCGCGGTGTAGATGCGGACCTCTCCCGATTCCACCCGGATCAGAAAACCTTTGTTCGCTCCGGTCAGGGCGATCACCTCATCCATGAGAGCCTCAAGCAGCTCTGCAGCGCTGCGGCGATCGGCGAGGCGGGATGAGAACTCAGCCAGGCGCTTATAAGCGCTCAGCTCATCTCCAGGCTCTTCATCGGCATTGGAGCTGGGCTCATCCCAGAGCTGGAAGCTCAGCTCTCGCTCTCCCAACCGCAGCAGATCACCATGCTCCAAGGTCTGCTTGCGTACCCTCTTTCCATTGAGATAGATCGGATGTGAACGCAGCAGGGCCACCAACAGGAAGCGCCCAGCCTCCAGGCGGATGTGAGCGTGGGTAGGCGCGATCCCCTCCCCGTCGAGGACCAAATCGTTCTCGGGATCCTGCCCGATCGAACTGAACTTTCTGAGGATGAACTGAGGCTTGGGTTCACCTGCAACCATCAGGCTTGGCATCTCACTCTCCTGGCTCCTCAAAAACAGGCTGAGAGTACGTCCCTCTGATCAGAATTCCCAGCGAAGAGCGGAACCTCCCTGAAAAGCACCTGGGAGGCGCTCAAAGCTGGGCTCCAAGACCCGGCGCTTCATTAACCCCACCTCCTTAAACTTCCAGAGAGCTTGCCCAGCCCCTAAGAGGATCAACCCCAGAGCAACCCCCCCGCTGATGAGCTGAGCCTGCTGGAGAAAATAAGCTTGAGAAGCATCTGAGCGCTCAAAGCGACCATTCTCATTGCGCAGATCTTCCATCGCATACAAAAAGGAGAGAGAGAGGCCAATAGAGAGCAGCTCGCTCCCTAAGAAGAGAGTTCCAAGGAGAGGATCATCATTCTGAAATTGCCCCAAGCCAAGAGGCATAACTGCTATCCATCTAGAGTTTAGACGCTTCTCTATATAAACCACTCGGGTCTGAGACTCGAGGAGCCGCGCTCGCTCTTTGGCGCGCTGTGCCTCCAGCGCGGCGCGCTCCTGTTTAATCTCGGGGAGCAGCTTCTCACGGATATCAAAATAGAAAGCCACTGCTGGAGGGGGCACCATCACAGGGCTGAGCTGATGCTCTGGAGCTCGTCGGATGAGGCGCTCAAAGACAGCCCGAGCAGAAGCCTTTTTTCCCAGGTAGTAGTGAGCTAAACCCAACATCTCATGGCCCTGGATCAACAGCTCTCCATCCAAGAGGCTGCCCGACTCTAAGAGGGGAGTTAGGTGCTCGATCACCTCTTTATAGTTGCCATAGAGATAGTGGTTCTTGGCTGTCCTAAAGCTGCTCTTGACCTGCCCTCTAGGCAGGGCATGGCTGAAACCCCCAAGCAAACAAAGGAGACAAATCAGGGCACGGGCCAATAATCCAGCTCCTCCACCGTGGTCTGCCCCGCCTTAAGCCTCAGTTCAACGTGCTGAAATCCAAGGACCTGATCGCCCACCGTCAGGCTCACTTCGAAGTTATGGCTGGACATTGGAAAACGGATCGGTTGGTTGGTCTCCCCAAGGAGGTTGTTATTATGACGTACGGGGATCTGCTTAGGGGTCCGTAGATCGATAAAGGCGGGTCGCCAATCACACTTAAAGAAGAGGGTCATCTCTTTCTGTCCTGAGCGGAGGAGGAACTCCTGATCATCATCTTGGCAAGCGATGCTACGAAAGCTGATGCGATGAGACCCTGGAGGTAGTCTGATCTGGCCCTGTTCGTTGCGAGAAACATAGCCCCTGGACTCTCCATCTACATAGACCATCGCGCCCTTGATTTTGCTCTTGACCTTCACTGGAATCAATTCAGGAGGAGGCTTGATGGCCGCATCTCGACGAGGCTTAGGCTTGGAGCGGCGGGAGCTGCGGTGCGCTCGATGTCGACGAGGCTCTCTTCGAGCTGCTCGCTCTGCGTCGATGGGCTTATTTTG
>CAYLJJ010000145.1:0-393 GCA_964384025.1 uncultured Nannocystaceae bacterium | reverse complement strand
CTCAGATCTTGGGAGGGGCCTATATCTTGGGGGAGGTTCAGATCACGGGGGAGGCTCAGATCTTGGGAGGGGCCTATATCTTGGGGTTCAACTCGAAGAAGAAGATCAGGGAGCGGCTCTTGGCTCTTTGTTTTTAGGTCCAACTCCAGCGAAGCGTCAGAGAGAGGGGCGAGCTGAACTGGATCAGAGGGCCAGAGAAACCAAACCAAGCCCAGAGAGATCAGCGTCAACGCCACCCCCTTGAGCCCCCAACCCTGGAGGCGGCCTCGCTCAATACGAGCCAGGAGCGCGAGGCCCTGGGGATGATCATCTCGCAGATTCAGGATCCGGTCCAGATGGCTCAGGCTGCGGGCGATCTCTCCTCGGTTATAAGCTGCCTTGGCTGCCTGGAGA
>CAYLJJ010000144.1:0-11616 GCA_964384025.1 uncultured Nannocystaceae bacterium | reverse complement strand
AAGGGATTGGCTCCGCTCCGGCCCCAAACCCAATAGGAAACAGGGTTTTTTCTTTATCTTCCCCGAGGGCAGGCGAGCCAGCTTTGACAGAGCATTCATTGAAACTGAAACAACAAGCGGACCGAGTTCCATGGCAGCACATCTCTCCACATCAACGGTCCGGGCTGGCACGCCACGCAGCTGTCCATCAGTTCATTCCCCTTCAATCATTGCATTCTCTCCACAACCCCGATCGCGAAAAATCCGAAGCGTTTCCTCAAACAGCGGATGTCAGCGATAGTGGATCCTTAAAAATGGCGAAGAATGTGGGCATTATTGTGGTGTGGTTTCGTGACAGAGCCAAAATTTTGGTTCGGGAGCACAGCGCTGGTTACTATTTAAGCGCTTGGAGAAAGGGCGATTTCGGCTCCCCAAGACCAATTTTTCGTGGTGCGAGAAGCCACTGATGTCTTGGAGTGGCAAGACTCTGGTCATTAGGACGATTCTGCTCGTTCAGGCTTTTATCTCAATCAAATTTGGATGGGGCTAACCGGCTGGATACAGCAGGGATGGAAGTTTCATATGAGGGCCTGCGTGCAAACCATCAAGCAGATGGGCGATGAAGAAATTTAAAAATCTGCGCCGACACCAACGACGCGCAGAACATTGGTTAGGGCGTGTTGCACGTCGGCAACCTGGACTCTTTGCATACTGGAGGTTGTTGGAGATCAGGCCTTCGGCTGGATGATGGGGCTGTATGAATCGAGAGGTTCACGTACGGTTCTGCGAGCGTTTAGAAGTAAAACCCCTTTAGATGGCTCTCCGAATCACACTTCTCCATTTCTTGTTCTTGGAACCCCCAACCCTCCTGCGACTTGAGTACGGAGAATAAATAATAGGTTGACGCCCAGGGTTTGGAGGTGGCTTCATTAGTTAATAAGCGGAGGTATTCCGAAAGCAAAGGCATTTCGTCAGCCGTTGTAGTTATTGAGCAGAGGTACCTCCTATAACCGTTGGGACCTGAGAGATCGCACTAACAAGATCTCTGAGGGGGTAGTATGGAGAATCAGGCAGATGGCAACATCACCAAGGATCCCGACAAGAGTAGGCCTCAGGAAGAAGCTAAAGAGCAGATAGGCGATGTGGTGGAGCCTGAACAACCTCCAAACTCCGCGCCTATTGAACAGCCTTCACCTACGGAGTCGCTAGAGCACGCGTTCGACTTCGAGTGGGAGGACTCGCCCGGTGATGGACACTACGGCTCGCCAGAAACTTGGACCCAGGAGGCCGATGACCCTGTCCCTACCGAGACGCTAGCCCCCAAACGATGGTTGTTGCGTTCTCAACCACCCTCTCTCTCCCCGCTTTCTGATGAACCGATAGATCGTTGGGCTGAGACACTACTCGAACAGAGGATTGTTCTCGTCAGCTGCGCACATCCCCGCGTGTTGATTTCTGCAATGTGGCATTTACTCGGCCAGGAGCGACTTTCATCGATTACCGAGCGGGTAGTAAGTCTCACCAGTTTGCTATCGTCGATAGCACCTCGCGGCGTATCTGGAGGAGGAGAAGAACTCCTCGTACTTGCCGCTCATGAAGGCCTTGAACAGGTAGATGAGGACTCATTGGGTGTATTGACCGACGAGTTTAAGCTTTCTCACATCCAGAAGTTGCTGCTGGCTTTCTCTCGTTACATCGTCGTCATCGCATCTGATCGAGCACTGCAGGAACTCAAGACCCAGGACAGGTCCCTCGCCCCAACTCTACACCGCTGGCGTGTTGCTTTCGTTCGACCGTTCCTCGAAGGGCTTTGTGATGGGGATGAAAAACGAGCAGCTCGTCTAGCTGCAAAGTTGAAGGTTCAACGCGCCGCAGGACACTGGCCAGTCGATGACAGTGCCCTCTACGACGCGCTTGCACCATTCGAGGAGGTCGTCGAGTTGGAACTCGCGCTCCGACGTGAGGTATGCGACGAGGCTCACGAGCCCCCCGTTGTAGAGGATTGCCCCGAAGGGCTGCGAGATGCTGTGCTTTGGGTGGCAACCTATCTTCGCCATCTCCCCGCGTCCGACTTCCAGATCGCGTTAGAGACTTTGCTTGGGGAGCGACGAGAGCCTCTAGTCATTCTTCCGCCTTCGTCTGAAGGAGAAGAGCCTCCAGTACCCCCAGAACCTCGCCTGCTCCGCGACGTTTGGCAAGATGTATATCGCCAGGCCATGCCCAAATTAGGACTGACCTTCACTGATCGCCCGGACGATGTAGATACTCTGCTCGGTGCACAGCGGACGGATGAAGAAATTGTAGTGGACTTTATCCAACAAGGACGCCGCGCCGTCACCGCTCGCTACTTTGAGCGTCTGGCATACTTTGACCACCTCAACAATATCGAATGTATAAAGGCCCAGGGGTTACTGTTTCACGGCAGTGAGATGCTCGTTGATCGTGTTGTGCGATTCATCGTGGCGATAGCCCGGAAGCGTCCTATCGGTTTCGGGCGCAAGTGGTTGGTTGAGATCGCGTTGACCGCAGGCGACACTCCGTTGCTCGCTGCAAGCAATAATCCCGCTGCGCAGCAGCTTGAACAGCTGTTCATCCAGCTTAGCCAAGCGCGTCATCTACACTTCCTCACACGGTTGTGTCGATTAATGCGTGCGATGTACGGGCATGGTTCCCTGAGAGAGATGGTCCACGGCTTCCTAAGCGAGTTATTGGTTATTGCCCCCCTGCAATCGGTCACGCTAGACATTGTCGAACGCATGTTTGGTGTCCTTGAATTTGATGGCTTGTATTGGTTGCGGCAGCTCATTGATCGTGGACAAGCGAGGGTAGCGGATCGCGCTCGGCGGATCGCCTACGGGCAGTTACGCAGCGGCCATACCTCCAAACACCTTGCCGCGTTGGCTGATTGGGTTCCTCTGTCTCGTGAAGAACTACCACAGCTCGGAACCTCTGGACGGTTTGCCGTCGAGGCATTCCTTGCTCTACTTGAAGCATCCATCGATCAAGGCGGCCGAGGTGATATTGGCGCTCGCCCACCGAACAATATTGTGCTGAGTGCTATGTACCACGAGGGTCCTACCGAAGCTGATACCATCGACCGGATCGTTCGTTGGCTGCTCCATCCAACAAGCGAAATTTTGCTAGCAAAAAATGCGTATCGGCACCTTGGAGGTTATGTTCGACATCGGTTATTACTGCCAGAGGTTCGCGCCTGCTTAGGTCCCCGAATGGGTCCTCTCGAACAGGCGCTGTTCCGCCGTTGGGCTGAGATCCTCGATGGTACCACCCAGCAGCGAGGCTCTCAAGGATTCAAGAAGCAAGCCTTTGCCGGGATATTACTCGTCGATTGGGCAATAATCCTCGAGGGAGATGCTCACGAACCGGTTCCCGCACCGCTGCTTGATGAGTTGCTCCATATCTTCGTCAACGTAGCAGACGATGCACGCATGCGACGTGTTATTCTATGTTGGAACACTTTGGAGGCTTGCTTGCTTGATATCCACCAAGCTACCGCCCAGACAATGGTCCGTCGGGATCTAAGACGTTCTCGAAGCGTGGCGCTTCGACGAACCAAAGGTATGCGGCGTCGTACCGCTGCATTGCGGCGACAACTTGCCGCAATGCGTCGTACAGAACGAATCAAGAGGAACTGAGAATGTCGTATGTCGATTCATTGGCTCCTATTTTGATGGCTCCATCCTCGCGAAAATTGGATCGGTGGACCCAGTCGGATCTCCTATTGGATGTGAAATCGGGCCAGGTTGTTACTGAACGACTCTGGTTTGGACGGCGTAAGCTGAGGGTGACCAACGCGCGAGATCCCAAGGCATACATCGAAGAAGATCGTCTGATCGTTGAGATGGGGAACTTTGGCTCAGATGCTCCGCCCATCCGAGTGCAGCTCAGCTATCAGGCGCGCTGTGCGCCGGGAGACGAGATTCGTCTGGTGGAGACACTCGGCCTCGTGGATAACGGGCGTCAGGCTCTCAATCAGCAGGTTTCCTTTTGGCTCAAAGAACTCGTACAACGACATGCCGATGCGCTCCTTAATGACTGCCCCGCGCAGTTGAAGCAGATCAAGAAAAAACTGATAGCTCTGGCCTATCAGAACCTGGGGCTCACACTCAGCGCTCGACTTTGCCTTGCAGATACGGAGCAACTCTCATCATTGCACATCGGCCCCAAGGAACTCAGTGTCCGTGTCGGTCCTCAACGTTGGCGGTTGAACATCCAGGTGGAGGTTCGGTTGGACATCGACAACGCGCGCCTGATCGCTGCTACCCGAATGCTGCCTCGACAGAATCAACTTGATGTTCACCTTGACCTGGAAATTGCCCGTTTTTTCGAAGAGGAGGTCTCTCTTCACGACTTCCACACCGTGCTACAAACAGAGGTAGCCTGCGGGCTGAAGCATCGATTGTCTCGCTGGGCTCAAACCTGGGGCCGTTGTATAGAACGGGTGTATTTGGACAGCACCAGCAGTGTTGATGTTCAAGATGAACTTGAAACAGGGCACTCATTTCGTCGCAAGCTTCCTGAATACCCAGAGCCGGTGAATGTGGAATGCAGTCTCTTGCTTCGGTTGGAAGATCTGGGTCGCTACGTAGCAGCCAACCTACCCCCGTTGGAAAGTTGGGCCCACGAAACCATCGAGCGGGTCACGCGTAAGGTGCTCTTCTCGACGCGCTATTCTGAGCTGGTGAGTACCTACGACGACAAAAAGAAACAGATCGAAAAGCATATGCGAACCGCAGCGGCGAAGATCGGATATGCTCTTGATCAGTTTCTCACCATCACCGATCTTCAAATGGAAGTGCTCCGCAGGCCCTTCTCTCTCCAAGTACATGGCGAGTTCGCAACCCGGACCCCGAACGTGCGTGCAGGCCTGGAGGCAATCCTCACAGCTCGCATCAACGACCAAAATGGCATCAAATCGCTACTGGATCGAAAAGAAGAGGTTGTCAAAGCCCTAGAAGATGAGATCAAACGTGCCTTAGAACTGGCCATGCATGGGGTAGAGCCTGAGGAGTTTTATCTATACTTCCGCTCGCCTCGACCGCTTGAAGATGGCTCCGCCAGCGACGAGCCGACACTCGCCGATCGATTGGCTGTGTGTCTGGTGGAACGGCTTAAGAACCCATACAAAGCTATCGTCTCTTCGGTGGTTTTCAAGCAGACCGATACCGAAATCTACCAGCTTCTCCGGAAACTGCGGGGGACCCAGCATGAGGTGGCGGTGAAGGTTAAGCCGAAGGGCGGAAACCATCTACCCATGACTTTCGAAGCTATACTGCTTGTACAAGCGGTGGATCCCCGCGGTTGGCAAAACTTCCTTGAACTGCGACCCACCTCAGAGGATCTGGTGTCTACAGTTCGACAGGCCCTGGAGTACAAGCTCTCGGAGGTGGATCCGGTCGAACTCTATCAATTTGCCTGGGAGCGGCTGAAGGCTCACATCAACCAGTGGGCTAAAAGGCGTATTGGAGAACAGTTCGGCTTGTGGGTTGAGGTGAGCGACTTGCGACGATGCTACACTGAAGAAGAAACACTACGTGTTGATAACAAGCGTCGGCTCGTCCAGGCCAACGCCCACGATCAAAAACAACAGATTATTTTGATCGAACAAAGTCGAGAACGCAAGAGAGAACTCGTAGACAAGCGCCAAGCTGGGCATATCGCCCAGTTCGAAGCGAACATCGAGCGTCTTGCTGCAGAGAACGATGAGGAGGAAATTCGGGAGTTGGAGGAGGCGCTCGACCGCATTGAAGGGAAGGTACACCAGTCGGAACAGAGCATCGCTTTCAAGCAGCTCGCCGAAGAGATATCTCGTTCAACCTCCTTGGGAGGATACAGCGCTCAGGATGGCAAGAGGCACCCTCCACAACTAATCTCACTCGGAGAGCCACCAGAGAGCGTGGAATGAAGTTCGATACTGAAGTGCATGGACTGAACCGATTGCGCTATCTGCTTACCAACGGCTTTAACAGCTCCCATCTGCGACGCGTGATGAGTCAGTGGTACGGAGGTGCTCTCCTAAATGAACTACCCGGGCCGCATGTTTCGCACAACGAGCAGGTTGAGGCGGTACTTGATACGTTGCGTCGCCAGGGACGGCTTGACCGGCGTTTCTTTCAGAAACTATGTAAAGAGCTTCCAGCTCGCACTCGAGAGATCGCCGTCATCGAGCGACTCTTCTCATCGTCTCGTCAACCACGCCCGCAGACAGGCCACGGCGTTGGGCTGCTATCGGCAGGGCACGCGCCAATGGATTTGCTCACCGTGTTGATCGCAGACCTGCTCGGCACAGAGCACCGCAGAGCGCGCGAACTTGTCCTCAGAGGCAAAGCTATTGGGTTGATTCGTGGCTTGAGTCGCCAAGAGGCGTTAGCCCATGCAGCGCGGCTCGATCGCATCGGTGCTATTGCATCTTTTACCAGTGTAGGTTCTGCTTCTCTACCACAACGTCAACTCAGCACATGTGGGGTTATTCTTACTAACCTCGGCAATCTTTTGGTCCAAACAACAACTGTCACTCAACGTTTATACGAAACTATACTTGGAAGGACCGAATGGGAAAGGCGAGCTCCTGCTTTACCTGCTAATTTCGTCTCTCGAGATGAGGCGCTGCAATTTTGCAAAATTCTTACTCAGAGAGAGCAGATTAAGGAACGACCGTATCGACTTCCAACAGAAGTCGAGTGGGAGCGAGTGGCTCGGGCGGGCGAGTGTTACCGTTTTGCGGGTGGTAACACCTGGGGCGCTGTGGCCTGGGCCCAGGGCACACGGTTGCAACCAGTCGGTCAACGGGCCCCGAATGGGTGGGGACTTTACGATCTCTCAGGCAATGTGCACGAGTGGACAGCTTCGACGAACAATGATGGTTTCGGGCTATTGAAGGGGGGAGCGTACGACTCGGAGCTTGATGCTCTGATGGTGGAGGCTCGACAAGCAATGCCTCTCAGTACCCGAGATTGCAGGGTTGGCTTCAGACTGGTGAGGTGATCTCATGGACGTTTTTGACGATCTGAACCTCGATGATTCAGTGGACACGACACCTCAGTTCAAAGTACCCGCGCTACAGCCGCATCCTTCCTCTCCCGTAGCGGAACCGCTCGGCGAGAATCCCATGTCCTGTGCGTTGATCGGTCGTCCCAGGTCGGGAAAGACAACTCTCTTGGGTGCAATTTGCCAGGCTTGCACACAGCCACCCACCCATACAACCGACTTTCGCATGAAGCTGCTCCCAGGAGAGGACGGTGCACGCTTACTGCAACAAGCGCATGGCACCATGACCCGACCCGATGCCATGCTGCCAGCTACTGCGACGCTCCAGCCATACACATTTGGGCTTCGTGTTTCCCGTAATCGAGGAAACTGGCGTCCTGAGTGGAGCGAAGAGGTGCGAATGACCGTCTATGATGGCCCAGGCGGCGCGCTCTTTCCGCAAATGGATGAGAGAGCCAGAGTAGACAGCTCCCAGATGTTGCGGGTAGCCACTGAGGCGGACACCGTGATCCTCTGTATTGACACTACGCGTCTCGATATTGGGGATCTCGTGGGGCGTTTGCCTACGTTACTCGGTCGGCTCGCCGCCGGGACACAATGCATACGGTCAGCCTCCACCTGGCGACAACGGGTCGGCATGCGGTTGCGTAGCATGGTTCAAGTCCCGGATCCTCGGCGCGGCGCAGAAGTGGAGCGCTGGTTGTGTGTCAAGCGGTTTTTGGTACTTCTTACTAAAGTCGACGATCTCGTAGCTTCTGTCTGCCATCATCAGCGTTTCCCTCGATCTCCCCTGGAGATAGCCGCCTCCATCGACCCCATTCGTCAAGCGTGCGAACTGCTCGGGGAGAGTTTTTTATACCAAATTTACGGTGCTCTTCGCCCGAGCGCGCATCTGGCGGTGGGAGTCACCAGTTCTTGGGGCTTCGCCGCCAACAATGGCTTGCCCTTCAAGCAGGAAAAATGCCATCCGCGGGTGGCTGATTGGCAGCCTCTTGGTGTGCGAGATGCGGTAATCTTTGCTGTCACAGGCCAGAGCACAGGCTTGGTGTGCGAGGTGGAAGAGGGCTCGCTCACTGCTCGGCGGCGATACTGCGCGACCCCACTACCGACTTCGATGAGAAGGAGGAGGACATGAACGCACCAGTTCCTCGACCCCCGGTGCGGCTTTTCGTAGGTGCTCCGAACAATTACGATGCACCCCGCGCACCGTGGTTGGCTCGGTGGCTGCGGCTTGATGTGTGGGGATCGTCTCTGCTGGGTCCACGAGGACGGGCTGAGTTGGCAGCAGCATCGTGGTTGTTGTTGTTAGTCTTCTCCTTCGAGCTACTTGCGTGGTCCCTACTGTTCAATGTGATGGTGCACGGAACACTCAACAGATGGAGCGCGAGGAGCGGACTCGCGGTAGGCCTCGGGCTCCTTTTCGCTTGTGCCGTGTTCCTCTTTGAGCGGGGTTTCCTCACCGCTGATAACTCAATAGGTGCTCTTCGCCGGTTGACAGCATATCTCCTCCGACTCTTGATCATAGTCGGTTCCGCATTCGCCACCGCGCATCCAGTAGAACTCCTGCTCTTCCGCAGCGAGATCGACACCCGTCTTCGAGCAGAGAAGCTTCGAGAGGAGGCGGTGCGGATTGCCCGTTTACCAGATGCAGTGATGGTAGCGCCCTCGCTGGACCAGGGCAAAACCTCCCGTTATGAAAAAGAGCGCGATAAACTCAACGATCGGATCACTGCAATCAACGAGAAACTCGTCCGGTTCAAAATCCAGGTCGAAGATCGTCGCAGGGAGGAAGAGCGAGCAAAGAATAAATGGAAGGCAGCTCAGAGAACCTACCGACGAACGAAGAAGAAAGGAACGAAACGAGAAATCGAAATCGCCCGAAGGACAAGGCGGAATCGAGCTGCTGAAAAGGAATCGGCGATGCAGCGATTTGCACAAGCACAGTTGGTGTACAAGACGCTGGAGAAGAAGCTGGAGGATTTGAAGGCTCAAAGACAGAGCATCAGGGCTGAAATAGCCAAAGAGCGTTTGCAGAAACAAAGCGCTCAGGACGATCTTTTACGCCAGCAAGAAGCTCGATTCACTCGCGAACAACAGTGGCTGGCTGATGTGAGGAACGCACCTCTCAGTCAGCCCATCGATCACCCATTGCGTACCTTTGACCCCTACCAAGCTGGGTTCGTAGTGCGAGTGCTTGCGCTTTACGATCTACTCGCGGGCCGTCCACCAGCATGGCCACCGAGCAAACGGGGCATTCGCGAAGCTGCATCCTTGTTGTTGGGTAGTAGCTGGGAGGCTGCCGATGAACATTCTCACAAACGCGCCACCCAGCGTGCAGAAACGTTCCGTCGGGTATACTTGATCGCTTTCCTGGTGGCCTGTGTCATCCCCTTGCTCACTTTGGCGTTCAAGCTCTTACTCTGCCGTGAACTCCAAACTTACTTCAGCACCACAGCCCAAGCGCGAACAGGTAATGAGCACGCTGTGGAGACTCTGAGGGCAATGGAAAGTCAAGCCTCCAACAGCGCTACGCCATGATCCGGTTTGAGCGATTAGAATATGGTAAACGGTGTGCTTGGCCCGGCGGCCCGGTATTGCTCGGGGCCGAACATCAGATCGTGGCCCAAAGTAACAGGTTTCCGGCGGGGCTCGTTAACGCTTGCCACCCCGGTGAGTTGGGTTTGGGAGCAGACTCAGAGTCTGGGTGTGTGCTCCGCCCGTTTCGTGGAAAGACCATCGCGTATCAACTTGCGACTCGACCCGAAGACGATGGCCAGCGATACTACCAACTTGGTCGCTATCTAGTAGCTGATACCCCCACTGTCGATCCATGGGCGGTCTGTCGAGCCCTTGCGGAGGAGCCCCTGGACGGCCTGGGTCCAGACTTTGCTTGGATTAATGCAGTTTCTTTGGCGGACGAGTTTCCTCCCGCGCTCTCCATTTCGGACGAGGAGGTGGTGAACCAAGCCCTGATCCGGATAATGTCCGGAATCGCGGTCGTCATCACTAGCCCCATCTCTCAGGTGAGGTTCTTTACCTGGGCCAGCTACTTATGGCGAGGACTGCCACCAGCTCTTCGTCCCAAATTCAGCCTTGGTTACAAGATTTCGTGGCCCCTCACTACTGAGTTGAACTTTGCGACTGCGCACAAAGCACCGAACTCAGTCTCGGTGTGGTATGCAGGTACTTGGCGAGATGTCTACCAAGGCTCGTTTCTTTTGCCTGGACGGGTTTATGCGGCCCAGCTTGGTGATGCTGACGTTGCATGGTACACAATGCTCGAACAAGCGGTCGTAGACACTCCTATTGAGGAGTCTCCGTTCCTCCAGTTCGGAATGGTGGCACTCGACTTCGCGAGGCTAAAGAAGATCCAACAGTGGTTGGAAGGAGAGGAAATTCCGTCGCGAGCCCTGTGTCTGTCAACTGAGAAGTACTGCACCTCCACTTTCGCCGAGGAGGTATTCGCCTGTGCACTACAGGCATTGGATAACCCCTGGCATTTGAGGGCAGAGGCGATCGTCTGGGCAGCACTGCACGGTGCTCGCCGGGTCCAGCACGAGGCAACGCTGCGCTACTGGACGACTGATTCACAACGAGCCCAAGGGATCCTCGCATTCTCTCGCCACCGGATCAACGGAATAGTGCTGCTCACTCACTTAAACGAAGATGGACAACCTCTGCCTAGTCCCATTGCAGCAGCGCTGGAAAGACAACTTGACGATTCTATCCAGGACGGTTTTCTGTCGTTGGAACACTTGCGTTTATTGTCCAACGGCCCTGTACCAGAGGACTATCTGAACTGGCTCCGCCAGCGAGCCGTAGTCATTCGATCAGCGATGGAAACTTGGCCCGCGACCGCACGCAGTGCGGGGCTCCGACATCTCAACTCCCAGTTGCAGATGTCACGAGGGTGTGAGCCTAAAGAGGGAGAAGTCGATAATGGGAGGAAAATGAAGGGGTAGGCAAAAGGGGGTAGGGGAGCCGATCCAGCATGAGAGAGGTAGGTCAGAAGAGGGCTTGGTGAAGGGAGAGGTTGCCTGATTCTGCTAGGGCAAAGGGTACCAAATCCGAACAGCGACCAGAAGGAATAACCGATGGCAAATGGCCTTTGAAGCTTTCGTAAAACAACAGCTGTCACTGTCGGCGAAGGAAGCAGCGCTCGGCAACCGAAATTTGAGGATGAACTACGAGAACTGGTGATGAGTTTGGAGCACGAGGTTCATGCAAAGGACCTAGCACGGTTTGATGTAGATGTGGGGAGGACAGTGGTTGACGGGAAGCGCTATAGGAGTCGAGGGGAGAAGACATAGGTGTATACAAGACAAAGGCGGGTAAAATATCCGTGATGCACAGCAGGTATAGAGAACGGGGGAAAGGAGGGGAGAGCATGCACCCTTTGGGGATGCGGTTGGGGATGGTAAGGGGGTGTTGGACACCAGCAGCGGCGAAGTTGGGGCGTAAGTTCATGGCAGCGGTGCGGCCTGGGGAGGCGAAGGGGTTATTGCGAGCCCAAGGTCTTCCTATCGGAAGCGGCCTCCTGGATGCTGCTTGTAAGACCCTCATCGCGCAGCGGATGAAGTGGACTTGCTACGAAAAAGTGGACACCTCGCTTAAATAGTTCAGGCGGCAAGA
>CAYLJJ010000143.1:0-11757 GCA_964384025.1 uncultured Nannocystaceae bacterium | reverse complement strand
CCCCCCCCCCCCCCCCCCCCCCCCCCCCCCCCCCCCCCCCCCCCCCCCCCTGCGGCCTTCCCGACGCAACTACACCGGGGCGAATGTGCGTATGTCCCGAGTGACTACAGAGAAGGATGAACGTCTGGGTTTCCTGGGCAATGTCTATGTGACCCTGATCTCCTTCCAAGAGAACTCCGCAGAGATCACCGCCCACTACAACCCGATGATCTTCTGGATGTGGTTGGGGGGGGGGGTCCTGCTCTTGGGGGTGTTGGTGGCGCTCTGGCCTGAGCCCCGAAGTTATCGTGTGCTGGCGGCGGCGCGCAGGAGGCGAGGATGATCCTCTATCTGGCTTTAGCGGTGGGGCTGTGGTCCCTCTGGGCGCTCTACCGAGCAGTGACGCCGCTCCTGAGCGAGGCTGTCCTCAACGAACAGGAGTGGTCGCAGCTTGAGGCTGAGTTTATGCCCCTCTTGCGTCGCCGAGATCGTCTGGTGAAGGAGCTTAAGGAGTTGGAGTTTGAGGCGGGGCTCCAGAAGATCGAGCCTGAGGAGATGAAGCAGCTTCGCCATCGCTATGAGGCGGAAGCGATCAGCCTCCTGGAGCAGATTGATGAGCATATCGAACCCTATCAAGAGCGTATTGAAGCGGAGCTGAAACTCCTATGAATCTGTTCTTTTTGATGCTCCTCCTGGCCCCTCGCCCTATCCAAGTTTCTGTCAGCCCGGTGGGCGCTGAGGGAGGCATCCCTAAGCTGGCCGTAGAGCTGCACGCTCAGGGCGCTCCCCCTCAGAAGGCGGTCACCGACGCAGAGGGGAGGGCTCACTTCCCCCAGGCCCCTGAAGCCAGTGCCTACCAACTGCAGGTCTTTCATGAGGGGATCCGCTTCCCCTTCAGCGTTCAGAACCTCCCCCCCGAGGGGCTTATCGAGGTCCAAGTCCCCCATGTCAGCGACTCTCTAGAACATCTGGAGTTGGACCATCGCCTGATCCAGATCTATGCCGAGGAGGAGGGCCTCGTCGTCTATCAAGAGCTGCTGCTCAGGAACACGGGGAGCGCCGCGGTGCTCCCTGGAGAGGCGCTGATCCTCCCCTGTCCTGAGGGAGCCAAGGATCTCTCTACGGAAACCCAGGCGGATCCTCGGTTTCAGCTCCAGTCAAAGCAGCTGACCTGGAGAAGCCCCCTGCTTCCTGGCCGAGTAGAGCCGATCAAGATCAGATATCGCCTGCCCTATAAGGCCAAAAGCTTGGAGTGGAGTCAGCGCTTCCCCATCAAGCAGCGAGGGGCCACCATCGTCACCCCCAAGGACCGAAGCCTGTCCCTGAGGCTGGACACTCACGAGGGCCTGGGGACACTGGATAATCACGATGATCGCTGGTCTATTCTGCGCATCGGAGAGAAACCCCTGGCTCCAGGTGAGGCGCTGCGCTTCACCCTCAGGGGCCTGCCGACAGATCAGCGAGAGGGGCTCTGGATCGCCCTATTTCTGGCTCTCCTGGGTGCGCTCTCTCTTTTCTTCGCTCTAAAAGCCCCCTCTCGGAGCGCAGCCCCCTCTCTCCAGCGCCTACAGGCAGAGAAGATGCGGCTCCTCAAGGCCCTCCAGCGCCTCCGCGCTGTTCGCAAGAAGGGTCGCCTGAGTGAGGCCCGCTATCAGCGGGAGAGTGAAGCCCTCAGGGCTCGCCTCGCGAGCCTCTATCGAATCCTTGATGCTCAGGAAAAGGCTTGAGTTTTCAACATCTCAGAGTCGAGGGGCTCTCCAGGACTTATGGGGATGACTACGCCCTCATCGAGCTTAACGCTGAGTTCTCTGCAGGCAAGATCACGGCCCTTCTGGGTCCCAACGGCGCGGGAAAATCGACCCTCATCGCCCTGCTCACTGGTCTGCTGCGCCCCAGCGAAGGAGAGATCTATTTTGGGCAGCGCGCGACGCGCCCAGACGCCAAGCTGAGAGCTCAAATCGGCTACCTGGGGCATCGCAGTATGCTCTATGGAGCCCTCAGCGCTCGAGAGAACCTGCGCTTCTTTCAAGGCCTCTATAGTTCGCCAGATCTTCAATATGGAGAGAGGCTGCTGGAGCGCCTGAACCTAAGGCGGGATGGAGATCGCCCCGTAGAGGGCTTTAGCCGAGGGATGGTTCAGCGCCTCTCTCTGGCTCGCGCTCTCCTCAATCGCCCTCAACTTCTTCTGCTGGATGAGCCCCTCAGCGGTCTGGATCAGGCGGGAGTGGAGATCGCCCTCTCCCTGATTCAGGAGCGCGCTCAGGCGGGCGGTATCGTGCTCTTGGCGACCCATGATCTCAAGGCTGCGGCGCGCTGCGCTGAGGAGGCGCTGATCCTTCGACGCGGCCGCCATCGCTACCAAGGCCCCCTTGAGGCGGACCTGCCCCAGCAGTATCAACGGCTGCTGGAGGAGCGCCGATGAAGCTTCTAAAGGTCTTAGGTCTACTCCTGCTCAAGGACCTGCGGATCGAGCTGCGCTCTAAGGAGCTGCTGGCTACCATGCTGCTCTTTGGCGCTGTACTCACCATGGTCCTGGCCTATGGCTTCATCAATGATCCCGAGATCAACCGCGGGCTGCTTCCTGCCGCCCTCTGGATCGCTCTGCTCTTTACTGGCTCCTTGGGCATCGGTCGCACCTTCGCCCGTGAGGCGGAGTATGACGCCTTCTCCGCATTGATCCTCTCTCCCACCCCTCCCGCAGCTCTGCTCCTCTCTAAGATCCTGGGCAACTTGCTGCTGATCTCCCTGGTGATGCTCCTGGTGGCCCCCATCCTGATCATCATGCTGCATATAGAGATCAGCGGCGTGGAGGCGGCTCAGCTCCTCCTGATTTTTGGTCTGGGCGCCTTAGGTTTTGTGCTCGTGGGCACCCCGATGGCGGTGATGGCGGTCAACGCCCGCTTCGCCGAGGTCCTCCTCCCGATGGTGGTCTTCCCCTTGATCTCCCCGATCCTCATCTCGGGGGCTCAGGGAGCCAGCGTGATCTTGGGCACCAGCGTGGGGACAGATCCCTGGCCCTGGATTCAGCTCATACTGGCCTTTGACTGGGTCTATGGTGTGGGTGGGCTCCTGCTCTTCTCAAGGATGGTGAGTGAATGAGCCTCTTCTCTGCCGCCACACTGCTGGCCACCTTGGCCCTGATCACCGCGCAGGCCCTGGTCTTCCTCTATGCACCTATAGAGTCCACCATGGGTGTGGTTCAGAAGATCTTCTATTTCCATGTGCCCTCAGCAGCCCTCTGCTACCTGGGCTTTATCCTCTGCTTTTTAGGGAGCCTGCGTTACCTCTGGGATCGCAGCCCCAAGGCAGATGCTTTAGCTCAGGCCAGCGCCGAAGTCGGGCTCCTCTTTGGGGCGATCGTTTTGACCACAGGGCCACTCTGGGCGCGAGCCTCCTGGGGGGTCTGGTGGAAGTGGGAACCTCGACTCACCAGCATGGCGCTCCTGGTGCTGATCTTCGCCGCCTATCGAGTTCTAAGGGCCTATGGAGGGCAAGAGGAGGGGATCAGGCGCTTTGGGGCGGTGATGGCGATCTTTGGGGCGCCCAACATCATCTTTGTGCATATCGCTGTAAAGCTGTGGCGGGGAGATCATCCAGATGGGGTGGTTGAGAGAGGCCTGAGCCCTGAGATGCAGCACACTCTGTTCTTTAGCCTCTTTGCCCTCCTCCTCCTCTTCCTGCTATTGCTGATCCCGCGCTACCGCGCTCTGCGTATGGAGGCGCAGCTCAGGGGTCTCCGCAAACAGCTCTCACGCCTGGAGAAGTATTGATGTCAAGGCTCATCCTCGCGCTCATATCCTGGCCGAGCTTGGCGCTGGCTCTACAATCATCTGAACTTGAGACGATGCGCTATCGCCACCTCTGGATCGCCTATGGCCTCATCTGGCTCTTTAGCTTTCTCTTTATCAGAAGCACTTGGCGCCGCCTCAAGGAGAGCGAACGGAGCCTTGAAAGCTTAAAGGCCCGTGTTCAAGAGCTGGAGGAGCGATGAACGTGATCAACAGCCATCTTCTCTATATCCCTGCCATCTTTCTCATTGGGGGGGTCATTGGCTTTATCCTGGGTCGCTTACGAGGCATCAAAGAGGGGCAAGATCACTATCTCGGGGAGGGAGAGTCGTAGCGCTCTTTGAGGAGCTGAATCACTACGGAGAGGGTCTGCTTGGTCTCAGGAGAGCGCACCAGGGTTCTGGCCCTGAGGGCAGCCTTAAGAGCCCTCTTCAGCTCTCCAATCTTCAGAGCCTGTCGAGCTTCTCCTTGGGCTCGCTCTGCTTGGCGCTCGACCCTGCGCAGCAAGCTGAGATCGTTACCACAGCGCCGACAGGGTGACTCGATCTCCTCATCTCCTCTCAAACGGGCTCGACATACAGGACAGCGGGAGAGCCTCATTCCAAGTAGAAGAGGGTGTCAGCGAGCAAGCTGCTTTGCTGATTGAGCTGTTCCAATCGTTTCTCAGAGAGCGCCTGTTCTGTCTCCTCGACCAACTCTCTTAGCTCTTCAGCGTCGACCTCCTCAAGCTTGGGGAGCAGGCGCTCTGCCTTCTTTAGGAGCGCCAAAGTGCTCATCCAGGTGGAGCGCTCTTCAGGAGAAAGATCCTGGGGAGGTTCAAGGGCCTGATGAGCGCCCTCAAACTTCTGTCCTGGCAAGAGATGTTCTAGCCTTTGGCGAGCCTGCTCTATCTCTTCGTCAGAGAACTCTCGAAAGGCATCCTTGATCGTCACCTGCTTTTTGAGCCCTGTCTCCTGTTCTGTAACCTCTACTTCCAAGATCCCGTTTAGATCGAGAGCCAACTCAAAGATGATTGGGCTGTTTGCTGGGGCCTCCTTATCTAAACCCTCCACCATGAAATTCCCCAGGAGGAGGTTTTCTGCTGCCGATGGGTCTTCTCCCTGGAATATTTTAACATCGATCTTAGTTTGTCCAGGGATTATTGTGTAAAAAAGATCAGCTTGCTTGCACGGTAACACGGTGTTTCTGCGGATGATCACTTTATAAGCATCTAAATTGTAGTTTTCATGGTCAAAAAAATTTGTTCCAAACGAATATGGAGTTACGTCAACGAGAATCTGCTGTTCATCATCCCCTGCCAAACGCGCGGCGTGGAGAGTCGCCCCTATGGTAACCGCCTCGTCAGGGTTGATGTCGATACGCGGCCCCTTTCCCAGTAAGTCCTCCAACATCTTGGCGATAATCGGTGTGCGTGTTGCGCCTCCCACCAAGATGACTTCATCTAACTCCTGGGCCAAGATCCCCGCTTCGCTTAGCGCCAACTGTACAGAATCCTTGGTCTTCTGAAGGAGGGGGTGGATCAGCTCTTCGTAGCTCTCCCGTTCGAGCCTCAGCTGAAGATGCTTGGAGATCGCCTTCACCCTGAGGAGATGCTCTTCTGAGATTTGACAACTCTCCAGAGTGGAGAGGCTGATCTTGGTCTCTTCAGCGACACGGAAAAGACGAGCCTTGGCGCGGAGATCCTCTCGCGGATCAGCACCATTCTTCTTTAAAAATTCCTCAGAGAGCAGGGTTAAAATCAAAGCATCAAAGTCATCACCTCCTAAAGCCATATTTCCGGTGGAAGAGAGGACCTCGGTGATCTCACCTCGGGTACGGATGATTGAAACATCAAAGGTGCCTCCACCCAGATCATAGACCATCACGGTACGATCTGCCTGCTCCTCAAAGACGTAGCAGAGCGCCGCCGCTGTGGGCTCATTGATGATCTGTTGGACCTTGAGGCCAGCTATCAGGCCCGCCTCTCGGGTAGCGCTGCGTTGAGCGTTTGTAAAGTAAGCAGGGACAGTGATCACGGCACGAGTGACAGGGCCGCCCAGCTCAGCCTCAGCCGCCAACTTAAGGCGGCGCAGGATCAAAGCGGAGATCTCAACAGGAGAGTAAAATTCATCCCCCAAAGAGAGCATCTCCGCAGAGCCTATCTTTCGCTTCACCGAAGAGATGGTTTGTTCGGGGAACAGGTGGCGCTGGTTCCGAGCAGCTTGGCCGATAAGGAGCCCTCCATCCTGCTTCAAGCTCACAACAGAGGGCAGCAGCCGGGCGCCCTCGATCTCAATAAGCCGTGGTCCATTGGGGGCCATTACTGCGATAGAGGAGTTGCTTGTCCCCAAATCGATACCGACGACAATCTCTCTCATCATCTCTCTCTCCTACGGTTGACGACCACCTGAGCGACGCGAAGAACCCCCTGTGCGTCGTGATAGCCGCTCCTGATCTCTTCTAAGACAAGACCCTCTGCTTTCCCCTCCATATAGGAGATCTGAAGCGCCTCCATAGAGTGAGGATCAAAGCTTTGCTCCAAGGTCTGAATCCGTTCGATGCCCAGATCACTCAGGGCCTCTTCGATCCTCTGGATGCTCAATGTGAGCCCCTCAACGAGGGCCTTTAGGATCGCGTGGGGTTGGCTGCGAAAGTGAAACCAACGCGGAGCGGGTAGCTGTGTATTTTGAATCCCAGCCTGGAGGCGATCAGAAACATCGATGAGCGCCCGCGCGGCGCTCCGTTGAAGAGAACGTTCTTTCTCTCTTTGAGTTGCTTTATCTCCCTCTCTTCGATCCAGATCCATACGCAACTCCCTGAACTCCTTTGTCTCACTGCGGACTTCAGCCTTGAGGGCTGTCATCTCTGCTAAGAGGCAGCGAAGGTCTAGGGGTTCTCCTAAATTTTCCTCTTCAGAATTGTCAACAGAGTCTAGTTCTAGCTGAAGAAGGGATTGAAGCCTCTCATCCATCTCTACTCTTCTCTAGAAATTCACGTAATTCATCTACGCTGAGAGGTGTTCTCGATGTTTTGAACCAATCAGGTAGTTCCTGAGTAAAGACTTGAGGACCATCACCAGGATGAAATATACATATATTGATCCGTCCTCTAAGATCTTTGATTTTCTCATAGGCTTCTCTGATAGTTCGAAACCGAACAGGGTCTCGATCTGGAGGACTGAGCTTGATCAGCTCCCGATATCGAGCCTCCACTTCAGAATCAGAGGCTCTTTCTTCAACCCCGAGGACATAGAATGGGTACATCTTTTCTTTGCTCCTATCTCTTACCTGTCCTTACAGCTTAAAAGTTGCGGAGATAGTCTAAAATGCGTTCTCGAAGGTTTTCCAGACGTTCCATTGGAATCAATACGTGAGGATGTTCTCCCTCTAAAAGAGACTCAATTAAAGCCTGAAATCCAGACTCAAAATTATCGAAACATGACTTCGGTTTGTCAAGACTTATCGCGGTATCATAATAAAGACCGAAAAAAGCGATTTTCAAAGGGAATTTTTCTAGTGCAACTTGAGCAACCTCAAAGAGCAGATTTTCATTCGAAGAAACTGAGATTATCTTTCTAAACTCCTCCTCGGTTTCTAATTTTCGGCAAGTTTTTGACGCACATTTTAATAATAGGCTCGTTGTAGCAAATTCGACCATACCATCCTTGAGTGATTCGATTTCTGAAATAATCATCATCAAATCTTCAATAGAAGGTTCTTCCTCAGGGATCCAAGTGCAAGGAAGTGAGATTTCCTCATTTTTCTTAATGATCTTCGCCGAAAAAATTCTTTCATAGAGTGAAAAAGCCCAAGGTCTTGGGTCTCGAAGTAGGGCAGTTCTCTTGAGTATTTCGGCTTGTTTTGAGCCGAGGATCTGCTCAAGGAAGGAGGATTCAGCGGCTACAGCGAGGGTCGTGTTTGGAGTCAGATTTGGGATCTTTCGGGCTTGAGCCAGTAAATTCCGGCTGAGATCAGTCCGCTCAGTGAAGAACTTTTTGAGAGCCTTACCTCTTAACATCTCTGCTTGAAGATCCGCGAGCCGACGATTGAGAGGCTCAAGTTCGGTCGCTTTAGAAGCATAGCGCAACCCTTTGTCCCAAGCTCCACGCATCCCCGCTGCCTGAGAGGCCGCGATCAGGGCCTTAGGGCTCTCTGGAAACTGTCGAACAAAACGCTCAATTGTTCGCGCTGTTCGTGCCTTATTGGATGTGTTTTGATGGGCTTGGATAAGATCCTCCCAGTAAGAAATCTGCTTAGGATCTAACCTAACAACTTCTTCTAATTGAAGAATCAGTCCTTCCTGATCTTCGTCGATTCCACTGTTTTTCCCTCTGAAAAGCCAAGACAATTGCACTTTACTATGAATTTCCTTAATATAAGACCGGCGAAACACTGCGGAATGATGAAGAATTGCAGCAAAATTCAGATTATCGAACTCTGAATCATCAAATATTGTTTGTTTAAAATCTTTAGCTACTTGAGCCCAGTCTAAAAACTGATCTTCTGGAGAAAAGTCTTTGTCACCACAAGATACAATAGAAAATCTTAACTCGAACTTCTCCTTTAAAGATCTTCCCAATGGAATAACCTTTGACATTAAATGATTGTAATTCATGCCCAAGTTATAGAGGATACTTGGGATTTCCTTTCGTAAAAGAAGCGCCAAACCATCTTCAACATTAGGAAGGAGCCGAGAGAACTCAACCAGCACGCGGTTGCGCTTTTTTTGCTGAATTGCCTCTCTCAATGGATTTAAGATGGCTAAGGGACTTTGGTGCTCCTTCAGATAGTGGACACAGCTCTGCGCCTGAGCTGAAAGAGGGAGTTGATGCCCTGAACTGCTCAGGATCGCTGCTGAGACCGCTCCATAGCTTGGAGAGGAGAGCAGAGGGTTAAGGAGGGGCTGAGGATCTTTGCCCTGATAGAAGCGAAGGAGCCCACGCAGGAAGCGATGAGCCTCAGAGAAGATGCTCCCAGGCTTCACCGAGCGTAGAGTTCTGAGAGCCTCTGTGCTCTTGCTTTCAGCCATGAGCGCGGAGGCTTCCAAGAGGGCTTTAGCCTCTTCAAGCCAAAGCTTTGGGAATTGGGGCAGCTCTCCTAGCTTTCTCAGAAACTCAGAGTCCCAGAAGAGCACACTGGCGGAGAAGGCGGTCTGGGCTCGATAGAGTTCCAGATCTTTCAGCTCCTGAAGGGCTCGCTGGGGCCAGTAACAGAGGAGCCACTGGAGTAGCTCTCCTTTTGACTCTAAACCGGAACGCTGAAGGGCTAACTCCGCCCTGGCCTCATCTCCTCGATTCAGGGCGCTCTTGAACTTGGCAAACCAATAATTTTGATTTTGCTTTGTTTGTGGTTTGCTTTTGGCGCTTTTTCTAGCGCGTCTTCTTTTTTTACTCACCACCCTCGATACCAATCTGGATTGAGATAGACAAGCTACTTCTCCAGGCCATCCAGCCGAGGATGATCTCTATAGTTTTAAAGCTCCTGGGTCGATAGCATTTCAAGAATGATCCTCCTCCTCAGCCTCGCCCTACTCGCACCCTCCCAATGGCCCAAGTCCAGCGCTCCAGCTATAGAGCTGCAGCTCCTCGCCGCTGGACAGCTCCTCAAGCAGCGACCAGAGAGTGCCCGCTCTTCAGCTCAAGAAGCTTTGAGGGGGGCTGAGCTGAGCCCTCGGGGGCATGGGCTGGCGAAAATGATCATCGGCTTGGCGAACCTTCAAATGGGGCGCTTCTCTGAGGCAGTGGTTCACTTTGAGGCTGCTTCAAACCTGATGATCTCAGACTGGCGAGAGTATCTAGCCGCTGAGGCTCGCTTTCACATGGGAGAGTATAAGGAGGCCCATCGCCGCTTTCGCCGCTTTATCAAGAAATATCCACGCTCCCTTTGGGTTCATCGCGCCCGCTTTCGTTTGGGAGACTCTCTTATGGGGATGAGGCACTGGGCCCAGGCTCGGCGCAACTTCAAGGAGAATCTAGAGCGCTATCCTGAATACCCTCACCCAGTGAGCTTGCGTCTGGCCCTGGCAGAGACAGAGCTGCGTCGAGGGCGAGGGCGAGCCGCCGCTGGTTTTTTGGATGAGAGCCTCCGACGCTGGCCGGCTGAAGCCCTCAGCGCTCTGGCTGAGGCGGGGCTCAAGGCCCTTAAAGGGCGGGGGATCTCAGCCCCCAAAGTAGATCTCCAGCTCCTCTACAAACAGGGGATTTCACTTAGACGCCGCAAATACTTCCCTCAAGCCTTAGCGCTGTTCCAGAAGATCTCTGAAGATAAGCGCTGTAACTCAGGGATGAAACGCCGGGTTCGCTATCAACAGGGGCGAACCTATTACCAGATGGAGCGCTATGAGGAGGCGCGCAAGCTCTTCGCGGGGCTGGGCAAAGGGGGGAGCGGCGCCAGTCGCCGCCAAGCCCACCGCTGGCGCAGCCGTGTTCTGGCTGATATGGGCCGCGTTAAGGAGGCGGTCAAGGCCCTGCACTTGGCTCAGAATGAGCCCACGCGCCTGAGCCGTGAGCAGCTCATCGAGCGAGCGGAGCTGTACTTTAACGCTGGGGACTACAAGAACGCCCAGAGGGACTACAGCAAAGCGCCACCTGGACGCTGGAAGCGAAGCTGGCTGGCTTGGCGTCAGGGGAAGTTTAAGGAGGCGGAGCAGGGCTTCGCGCGTCTGAAGCGCCGCAGCCGCAAGCGCCCCCAACGCTACGCTTATTGGCAAGCCCAAGCGCTGATGAAGCTAAAACGTCCTAAGGAGGCAGAGGCGCTCTACCGAGAAATTTTAGAGAAGCAGCCTCTCAGCTACTATGCCCTCCAGGCTCGAAGCCGCTTGGAAGATCAGGGTCTCCCTGTAGAGCGTCTCCTTCAAGAGCCTGCCAGCCCGACCAAGCGCGCGGATCCCTATCTCGCGCTTCGGGCTCTAGAGCTGGAATGGGGAGAGGGCATTGGGGGCATAGGTAGAGCGCTGGAATATGCTGTTGTTGGAGAGGAGCAGATGGCCAGCATCGAGCTGAGGATGGTCTCCGATGAGATCCGCGCGGCTCAAGCGGGACGGCTCTATCGTCCTCGCCCCTTTGTAGACAATCGCGCCCCTGAGAGACAGCGTGGGGAGTGGGGTCGAGAGCTTGATCGCAGAGGCCCCAAGCGCTCAGGGAAGCAGCGCCGCCTCCTACGAGGGCGCAAGTCCACCAGCTTCTATAGAAATATACTGGCAGCCTTTGAAGCTCTAGATGACAGACACTACAGCCGCCGCTACCTCCCACGCGCCGAACGTCCTCAACTCCCCTTTGATCCCCAGGACCTGCGCTGGAGCAGGCGCTATCCCAGGCCCTACCGTCAACTGGTGGAGGCGGAGGCCAGCCGTTATGGTCTGGATCCTCTCCTAGTCTGGGCTTTTATGATCGTGGAGTCTGCCTACAATCCCAGGGCGATCAGCCGCGCGAGCGCTCGGGGCCTTATGCAGGTGATGCCCCACACCGGGGCGCTCATCGCTCACAACATGGGCTTTCGTAACTTTGGGACCCCGATGATCTTTGAGCCTGAGGTGGGAGTACCGATGGCCGTTTGGTATATCCACCAGCTCCTAAAGAAGTTTCGAGGTCAGTGGCTCTTGGCGATGGCGGGCTATAACGCGGGTCCTCACCGGGTGGCTTCTTGGCTGCGCGCCAAGGGAGAGTTGCCTATGGATGAGTTTGTAGAGGAGATCCCCTATCCAGAGGCTCGAGAGTATTGCAAGAAGGTGCTTCGGCACCTAGCGCTCTATCGCAGGATCTATGATGGCAGTGATCGCATCCTGCTGCCTCTGAAAATCAATAGGAAATATCGAAACAATATCAACTTTTAGATAAGGCTCCATATCTGTTTTAGGATCATGAAACCAAATTATATATAAGCGAATGCAATAGAATTTTTCTTCATTATGAATGAACTCATCTGGCTATATTGGCTTAAGCGAAGATGCTCATCCTTGTAAGAGCGTGTTGTGAACTTTATGACATGGAGATCCAACGTCCAAACATGACCAT
>CAYLJJ010000142.1:0-11912 GCA_964384025.1 uncultured Nannocystaceae bacterium | reverse complement strand
AAGCCTGCGATGATGGCAATGATGATAACACTGATGCCTGTCTTGACGTTTGCGTTGTTGCTGCTTGTTGTGATGGCTATGTTCAGGCGGGCGTTGAGACCTGCGATGATGGCAACGACGACAACACCGACGCCTGCCTAGAGAGCTGCGAGGCCGCCGCCTGCGGTGATGGCTATGTTCAGGCGGGCGTGGAGACCTGCGATGATGGCAACGATGACAACACCGATGATTGTCTTAATCGCTGTGAGAACACCGCCTGTGGTGATGGGCATGTTCAGGTGGGTGTAGAGGCTTGCGATGACGGGAATGATGACAACACTGATGGCTGCCTAGATAGCTGCGAAATCGCCTCATGCGGAGATGGCTTCGTTCACGTGGGTCAGGAAGCTTGTGACGATGGGAATGATGACAATAGCGATGCCTGCCTCAACAGCTGCGAGTTGGCCTCATGCGGAGACAGCTTCATCTATGCTGGTCGAGAGGCTTGTGATGATGGAAATGATGACAACACTGATGACTGCCTCGACAGCTGTGAAGCAGCCTCGTGTGGTGATGGCTTCGTTCACCTCGGCCAAGAGGCTTGTGATGACGGAAACGATGACAACACCGATGCCTGCCTTAATCGCTGTGAGTTGGCCTCATGCGGTGATGGCTTCCTTCATCTGGGCGAAGAGGCTTGTGATGATGGAGATGATAACAACGGTGATGGTTGCATCAACACCTGTGAGTTGGCCTCCTGTGGTGACGGCTTTGTTCGCGTGGGTCGAGAAGAGTGTGATGATGGAAACCAGGAGAATGGCGACGCCTGCCTCAACAGCTGTGAGCCAGCTTCATGTGGAGATGGCTTCCTCTATGAAGGCGTAGAGCCCTGCGATGATGGAAACAGAAACAACGGCGATGACTGCCTAGAGAGCTGTGAGTTGGCTTCATGCGGAGATGGATATCTTCATGTGGGAGTCGAAGTCTGTGATGATGGAGATGATAACAATCGGAACCGCTGCCTTGACACCTGCGAGCTGGCCTCGTGCGGTGATGGCTTCGTTCAAATCGGCGTGGAGGCTTGCGATGATGGGAATGAGGATGACACTGACGATTGTCCCTCTACATGTATGGACGCCTCATGCGGTGATGGCTTCGTTCACGCTGATGAAGAGGCCTGTGATGATGGGAACCTAGATGACCAGGACGACTGTCCCTCGACCTGTGAGATTGCCTCATGTGGAGATGGCTTTGTTCACATCGGCGAGGAGGCTTGTGATGATGGCAACGACGACGATAATGACGCCTGTCTCTCTGATTGTGTGCGTGCTACTTGTGGCGATGGCATCCTCTATCTGGGCGTTGAAGAGTGTGATGACGGTAACGACAGCAACAACGATGACTGTTTAAGGACATGCACAGCAGCTCGCTGTGGAGATCGCTATCGGCACGCTGAGCTTGAGGCCTGCGATGATGGAAACGATGACAACACCGATGGCTGTATCGACACCTGTGAGCGAGCCTCATGTGGTGATGGTCATGTGCGCGCTGGTTTTGAGGCCTGCGATGATGGAAACGATGACAACACCGATGCCTGCCTTGATGGCTGTGAGCCCGCCGCCTGTGGAGATGGATATCTACATGAGGGGGTCGAGATGTGTGATGAGGGTAATGATAATGGGCTTGATTTAGGTGGCTGCAATGAGGCGTGTGAGAATAACTGGCGCTATGAGCGGATCTTGAGCATCGACGCAGCAGGTCAAGTCACCTTTGGGAATTGGAATGAGGCTGTCCTTCGTGTCTATAACGCCGCCTCGGATTGTCTGTTGCGGTTTGATGATCGCTTGGCTGAGCCGCTCTACACCGAGCACATTGGTGATTCTCTGCGCTTTGACTTTCACCCACTTCATGCTTGGCATAACAGCTGGGATGCTTACGCCTTCATTGAGCTGGAGCCGGGCAGACGCGCAGGCATTGGGGCGAACTATCGAAGAGGCCACCCCAGCAATGTTTGGCAGCGCTCCAACGATCAGCATAGTGAGGCTGAGTGGCACGCGATGCCTGTAGATCTTTACTGTGAGCGCGAGACCGCTTATGAGCAGGTCGCTACCTATGTCGACGGCGAAGCGGTAGAGGGCTCATGGGAGGCGCTCTTTGAGGCTGTGGTTGAGCGTGCGGCGATCTGTAAGGTTCGCTTTGACGGGCGTATCGCTCCGGTCCCACATGTTGAGTATGGAGATGGCTGGATGAACCTCGACTTCTTGGGGCTCAATGCGCAGTATAACAGCTGGGATGCTTACGCCTACGCCAAGATCGATGACGGCAGACGCAGCGGTATCGGGGCCAACTACCGTCGCGGCACAACCGGCAGCATCCAGCAGTATGATCAGACTCAGCATGCTGAGTCTCAGTGGCAGGATATGCAAATCGAGGTGTTCTGCGCAGATCTTCTTGGTCAAGAATTCCAGATAGATCAGGGTGGCCAGATGATTGTGGGTGAGTGGGATGACTTCTATACAACGATCGTGAGCGAGGCCAGGGTGTGCAAGGTTGTCTATGACCAGCGCGTCAGCGAGATTCCGCTGATCGAAGCCTCTGCAGAATACTACGAGTTTGATTTCATGAACCTCAACGCTTATCACAACAGTTGGGACTCCTTTGCGCTCGTGGATGTCGCCCCAGATCAGGCTGCGGGTCTCCGTGACTGCTATCGACGAGGGGACTGGAACACCATCTGGAAGCAAACAGCCACACAGCATGGTGTCAGTGCTCGGAACGCGATGCCGCTTCGTATTCGCTGTGAGGATCAACGCAGCTATCAGCATGTCTTGACGATGCAATCAAATGGTCTACCGAGCACAGGCGATTGGGATAGCTTCTATGAGGCGATGCTGGACCCTGAAGGGGCCTATGAGTGTAAGATCAGGCTCTCAGATGGTCGGATCACCAACCCACTCCAGCTTGAGTACAGCGATGAGGGGAAGCTCTACTTCGATTATTTGGGCCTCTCCGGCTATCACAACGGTCATGATGCTTACGCCACGACCATCCTCCAAAGTGGCGGCTCAGTGGGCATCGCGGGAACCTATCGACGTGGACATGATGACAACATCTGGCGATTGGGTGTCCAGCAACACTCACGTTCTGCGATCCATCAATACACTGTGCAGATGTTCTGCCGATAGCCAAGAAGGTCCTCGGACCCTCCCTCATTCTTAGGGTCTCCAAAAGTTCCTTCACTCCATGTGGATGGTGCTGATATTCAGGGCACTTAAACTTTATCTTATCCTCCACCACCAACCTTTCTCCTCTTCTCCTCCTCAGCCCTGGGCGCAGGCCCTGGGCTGAACGATTACACTCGATCACCTCGTTGTCGAGTTGAGCCCGCTGGTCAGCGACTGGATTCCTTCCGAGGAAAAGCATGTCGAGGGCATGTTGAGGGTGACGCCCATATTAAAAGAGCGCTACGGTGCTGCTTCAAGAGTGAGCAGCTTTGGGAAAGGACACGATGCTCGTTATACCCGAACAGCGCGCCGAGACGGCCTTCAGCGACTACAAGCGCCCCTACTCCCCCAGTCAGGCCCTCGCTGAAGCGCATAGATGCCTCTATTGTTACGATGCCCCCTGTACAACCGCTTGCCCCAGCGAGATCGACGTCCCGGAGTTTATTCGACGCATCGGAACCAACAATCTCAAGGGCTCCGCTCGGAGCATCTTCTCAGCCAATATCCTAGGAATGAGCTGCGCGCGGGTCTGCCCCACTGAGGTGCTCTGTGAGGGAGAGTGTGTCCTCAATGAACTGGGAGGCCCAGCGATACATATTGGACAGCTTCAGCGCTATGCCACCGACATCGCCTTTGCTGAGGGTTGGCGTTTCTTTGAGGCGGGCGCCTCCAGTGGCAAGAGCGTTGGTCTCGTAGGAGGAGGCCCCGCTTCTCTCGCCGCCGCCCACGCTCTACGGGTGATGGGCCACGCTTGCACGATCTATGAGCGCCGCGCGATGATCGGTGGCCTTACCGTCACCGGCATCGCCCCCTATAAGATCCGCGCTGATCGCGCCGCTGAGGAGGTGGAGTGGCTCCTAAAGATCGGAGGGATTGAGGTTCAAACAGAGGTGGAGGTGGGTGAGAAGCTCTCTCTAAGCGAGCTGGAGAGCCGCCATGATGCTCTCTTCTTTGGCTTTGGTCTGGGTCCTGATAGCCGCCTGAGTACTCAGGGCGAGGAGCTGGAGGGGATCCAAGGCGCTGTCGCCTTTATCGAAGAGATGAAGCTGGGGCCGGTAGATCTCAGTGGGGTAGAGCATGCCTTAGTTATCGGTGGAGGCAACACCGCCGTAGACGCGAGCCGCGAGCTGCTGGGCCTGGGCGTTCAGTCGGTCAGCTTGGTTTATCGTGGCGGTGAGGCGGCGATGAAGGGCTACAGCCATGAGTGGGCCGCTGCTAAGCAGGCAGGGGCTCAGGGCTTGATGCAGGTCCTACCGCTCTTCTTTAAGAGATCCACTGAGGGCCATGTCCAAGCGGTGCGCTGTATCCGCACAGACGCAGAGAAAAGGGTGATTGAGGGGACTGAGTTTGATCTCAAAGCAGATCTGGTGCTCTTGGCCATCGGACAGAGCAAGCTGGGGCGCCTCTTAGGTAACCTGGGGGGGATCGAGCTGGAGCACGATTGCGTCCAGATAGATGAGCAGGGAGCAACAGGGCGTCCGGGCTACTTCGCGGGAGGAGATTGTGTAAACGGCGGCAAAGAGGTCGTCAACGCTGCCCAGGAGGGCAAGCGAGCCGCTACAGCCATTCACGCTTGGCTCCAGGCTGGTCAAAGCTTGAAGGGAGGCGCTCATGCCTGATATCACCACCAACTGCGCAGGGATCAAATCACCCAACCCCTTCTGGCTTGCTTCGGCGCCGCCCACCAACACCGGCGAGCAGATCATGCGCGCCTTTGACGCGGGCTGGGGCGGCGCGGTCTGGAAGACCCTGGGTGATCCCATCCAGAACGTCTCCAGCCGCTTTGGAGCGATCCACCACGAGGGTACTCGGGCGGTGGGCTTCAATAACATCGAGCTGATCACCGACCGCTCCCTGGATCTCAACTTCCGAGAGATCGAGGAGGTTAAGAGGCGTTTCCCTGATCACGCCGTTGTCGTCTCCCTGATGGTCAACACCCAGGAGGAGTGGGTTGAGATGGTGCGCCGCGCCACAGAGGCAGGTGCTGATGGTCTAGAGCTGAACTTTGGCTGCCCTCACGGTATGTGCGAGCGGGGGATGGGCTCTGCGGTAGGTCAAGAGCCAGCGGTTAACACCCGTTTGACCTCCTGGGTGACTGAGGTCTCCAAGATCCCTGTCCTGGTGAAGCTGACCCCCAACGTAGATGATATTGTCCCGCATGGTTTGGCTGCTAAGCGAGGCGGCGCTCATGGGGTCGCCCTGATCAACACCGTCAAATCTCTCATCGGCGTAGATGTAGATCGCTTTGTTCCTCTCCCTCGGGTGGGCGGCTCCTCTACCAATGGGGGCTTCTGTGGCCCCGCAGTTAAGCCAATCGCCCTGCATATGGTCGCCTCTCTGGCGCGAGAGCGCGCCTTTGGTTTGCCCATCAGCGGCATTGGAGGCATCGCCAATTGGCACGACGCGGTTGAGTTTATGCTCCTGGGCTCCCACTCCGTGCAGGTCTGCACAGCGGTGATGCTCAAGGGCTATCGCATCGTACAGGAGATGATCGAGGGCTTAGAGGACTATATGGATCGCCACGGCTTCCAGCGCCTTGACGATTTCATCGGTAAGGCGATCCCCAACTTCCGAGAGTGGGGTGAGTTGGACATCAACTATGAAACGGTCGCTGCCATCGATGATGAGAAGTGTATCGGCTGCCAACGCTGCGTCGCCGCCTGTATGGATGGAGGACATCAGTGTATCCACACCCGTGAGGAGAGCCGCGTTCCTGTTGTAGATGAGGATGAGTGTGTGGGCTGCAATCTTTGTGAGATCGTCTGTCCTGTACCTGACTGCATCAGCATGAAGGAGATCGACAACGGCTTCCCCCGCGCCTCATGGAATGAGCATATCCATGAAGGTGCTCAGATCCGCCCCAAGAAGGGCGCTCACTAATACATTAGAGAGAGAGAAGCGATGAAGCAGAACGTCAAGTGTGCGCTGATTCAGTGCAGCAACCCGATCAACGATGAGTCTCGCCCGGTGGCTGAGATTCAGGAGGCGATGTACCAAAAGCACATCCCCTTCATCGAGCAGGCGGGCGAGGCGGGGGTTCAGATCCTCTGCCTTCAGGAGATCTTCAACGGCCCCTACTTCTGCCCCAGCCAGGATGTGCGTTGGTATGACGCCGCTGAGCCGGTCCCTGGCCCCACCACAGATCGCTTGGCGGAGTATGCCAAGAAGTATGAGATGGTGATCATCGTGCCGGTCTATGAGGAGGCGATGCGCGGGGTGTACTATAACACCGCTGCGGTGATCGACGCCGATGGTCGTTACTTGGGGAAGTACCGCAAGCAACATATCCCGCAAACCAGCGGCTTTTGGGAGAAGTTCTTCTTTAAGCCTGGAGATGGCGGCTACCCCATCTTTGAGACACGCTACGCTAAGATCGGCATCTACATCTGTTATGATCGACACTTCCCCGAGGGTGCTCGCTGCCTGGGCCTCAACGGCGCGGAGATCGTCTTTAACCCCAGCGCTACCGTTGCGGGCCTGAGCCAATATCTCTGGAAGCTAGAGCAGCCCGCGCACGCTGTTGCCAACGGCTACTATATCGCTGCGCTCAACCGGGTGGGGACTGAGGCTCCTTGGAACATCGGCAAATTCTATGGCACCAGCTACTTCGCCAACCCAAGGGGGCAGATCATCGCTGAGGGCTCTGAAGATGGAGATGAGCTGATCATCGCAGATCTGGACCTCTCGATGATCGATGAGGTGCGCAAAGTCTGGCAGTTCTACCGGGATCGTCGCCCTGAAGCTTATGACGAGCTGGTGGAGTTCTAAGATGGGGAGCCTGCTCATTAAGGGGGGCGAGATCGTCACCGCCGACCATCGTTTCAAGGGCGATATCTTCTGCCAAGAGGGTCTTATCGCCGCTATCGGCCCCGATCTTCAGGTGGAGGCCGATGAGGTGATCGACGCTACAGGGCAGCTGGTGATGCCGGGAGGCATCGATCCCCATACCCATATGGAGCTGCCCTTTATGGGTGGTGTCAGCAGCGACGACTTCTACACCGGCACCGCCGCAGGGCTGGCGGGGGGCACCACCACCATCGTGGACTTTATCGTCCCTGCTAAGGGGGGCAGCCTCCTTGAGGCACATGAGGCTTGGAAGGCCAAAGCGGAGAAGGCCGCCGCCGACTATGGATTTCATATGTGCCTGACCTGGTTTGGAGAGCAGGTTGAGGAGGAGATGGAGGCGGTCTATGAGCGCTTTGGCATCAGCTCCTTTAAGCTCTTCCTGGCTTATACCGGGGCGATCGGCATCGAAGATGATGAGGTTATCCAGGCGATGGCCAAGGCGAAGGAGCTGGGAGTGCTTATCCAGGTCCACGCCGAGCATGGCCGCGCTGTGGATGCCCTCCAGAAGAAGATGATCGCGGCTGGAAAGGTAGAGCCCAAGTACCACGCCCAGAGCCGCCCCTCCTACCTAGAGGGCGAGGCCAGCAACCGCGCCATCGCCCTGGCCCGAGTAGAGGGTGCGCCTCTCTATATCGTGCATATGACCGCTAAGGAGGCCCTTGAGGCTCTCTATCGTGCTCGTCAAGAGGGTTTAGAGGTCTATGGCGAGACCTGCCCTCAGTATCTCCTGCTGGATGACTCTGTATATGAGAAGCCAGACTTTGAGGGCTCCGCCTATGTGATGAGCCCACCCATCCGACCCAAGGGACATCAGGAGCCTCTCTGGCACGCTCTTAAGAGTGGTCAAGTCCAGGTGGTGGCTACCGATCATTGCCCCTTCAATATGGAGCAGAAGCGAGCGGGCCTCGATAACTTCTGCAAGATCCCCAACGGCGCGGCGGGGATCCAGCATCGTCTGGCTCTGATGTATAGTTATGGAGTCAGGGCTGGACATATCAGCCTCGAGCAGATGGTGGATATCTGCTCCACCCAGGCAGCCAAGATCTTCCGCATCTATCCCCAAAAGGGGTGTATCGCTGTAGGCAGCGACGCCGACTTGGCGATCTTTGACCCTGAGCGGGAAGCGGTGATCAGCGCTGAGACCCACCATCACCGTGTGGATCGCAACATCTTTGAGGGTTTTAAGCTTCGGGGAGATGTAAGCCACACCATCCTCAGAGGTCGCGTCTGTTATCGGGATGGAGAGCTGCGCGCTGAGCGCGGCGCTGGACGCTATATCCCACGGCACTAAAGCGCCTCGTCTGTTCTCTGCTCATCTATGTGCTTTCAACTTCGCAGCTAAGGTCTTAGCGCGTATATCCTCGCTGAACCTGTTCAGGTATTCGGCCACATAGTAGGCCTCCATCGGCTCCAGCTTTTGGAGAGCAGCCTTTTCAAGCTCCACCCAATCTTTGTCGGAGCGGGACAGGCCATAGAGCGCCGCACGACAAGCAAAGCTGAGCTGCGGGTTGGCCACCCCCTTTGCCAAGGCCTCACGCGCTGCTGGTGTGTCGAAGTGGCCCAGGGCCAGCGCGGAGCGCAGTCGATTGTTGTATCGTCCCGCGCTCATCATCATGAGATCCTCCTCAGGCTCGCTGAGCGTCAGCGTCGGCGCCAACACCTCGATCAGCGGCGCGACCGCGCGTTGATCTCCCAGCACAGCCAGCGCCCCAGCGATGTTTGAGTCAAAGCCGATGCGCACATCCCCAGGTAACATCTTCACCAAGAAGGGCAACACCTCTGGCGACTTCATCCGCACCAGCGCACGACTCGCTGATCGGATGGAGCAGGTGCTCTGCGGCTGCTTTATGATCGCCAAAAGTAGCTTCTGAGCGCCGCGCGCCTCCAGCTCGGCGAAGGCTTTATCTTCCAGGGCTCCATGGTTCGTGTGGTGCCAGCTGATCGCCGCGAGCAGTGTGGTGGCGCGCTCCGACTTGTCACTCAGGAGACGCTCGATCACCTCGGCGGCTTTGGAGCCCCGCTCTGAGAGTTCCTTGACGATCTGAAAGCTGGGCTCATCAAACAACAACCGCGCAAATGGTGGCAACCACGCATAGAATTTTGCTCGGCGCTCGCTGAGCGCTGCTGCAGACTCTTCACCTCTCTTCTTCTGTAGCTTGGCCAGCGTGGTGTACGCTTTGGCCATCCTTGGATTTAACTTTAAAGCGCTCTGCAAAGAGGTGATCGCTGCTCCATCCTGCATCAACGCCGCCTGCGCTTGACCCAAGGCCAACCACACCGCTGCCTCATCGGGGAAGCGCTTGGCAGCGCGAGACCACAGCTCAGCCGCCTCCTTCTCTTCGCCCGCGTCTGCCAGAGCTTGAGCGAGCTGAGTCAACGCCGGACGCGAGCCCGGTCGCAGCTTGAGCGCCCTTCGATATGCCTCAGCTGCCAAGCCCAGGTGTGCCTTCTTGTATGCTTCTTCAGCCTCCTCATCCTTAGAGGGGCTGTACTGAATCGATCCGCGCCTTCGGATTACATTGGGGCCATCTTCACCCTGACGTGCGCGGATCTCTCCGATATACATCCACAACGCAAAATCCCCGTCACGCTTGCGCACCCCAGCCTTATAGAGCGCAACAGTCTCCTCAGGGCGACCGTCGAAGTCATATACCTGCCCCAAGAGCAGTCGAGCTTGAAGATCCTCAGGGTTCTGCTCTACGAACGCCCCCAGCTCGACCAACACAGCGTCAGTCTCTCCTACACGCAACCGCTTTAGAAATTCGTCCGTCGGCTCAGCGCCCACAGAGCCCCAGCTGACAAGAAAAAGAGCCGTTAAGATAAAAGATATACGCATGTCCACACACTCTCACTGACAAATCAACGGACCAATGAATATCAACCTAGTGGATTCAGGAGTTGATCTATTTGCCCCTCGATCCAGTATTGCTCTCTGAACCCTAACCTCATCTGTGACAGCAGCGAGGGATTCGGGAGCGCTTGTTAAAGCAGCATCGCTCTATAAAAAAGATACACTCCGCAAACCGGCGCCGACAGGATACCATATCGATCCTCGGACTTGGACATCTGGACTGAGGTTTGCTAAGGGGGCTTCGGCTCAAAGGGAATTGGGGTGGTTTATGCTTCGCATCATGTTGTTATTATTCCTCCTCTGGGCTACAGGAGCCCAGGCGCTCAAGATCAGCCCTCATGAACTCCCTGCGCAGGGGGAACAGGAGAGCTTGCTCCAAGTTGAACGCTTTGGCTATTACAATCTCTGGTTGAAGAGCCCCAGGGGATCTACACTTCAAATCATCGATCGGGTTGAGGGCCCAGGAGAGATCCGGGGCAAAATCGACAAAGAGGATGGTCGCCTTGATCTCTTCTTAGAGCGAGGTGAGTATCGCCTCGTGATCCGCTCCTCTAAAGAGGGCAAGGGGAAGGTCAGACTCTACGCTCGGCGCTCTCAGGATACCAAAGAGCTGTCGAACCTGGAGGAGTTGGATCTAAAGAAGGGACGCTTGGAGGATCGCAGCCAGCGAAGCTGGTCGCTGACGATCCATCAAGCAAAGCAAAGCTATCTAGAGGCGGCGGGTCGCCACCTCCAAGATTTAAGGCTCTGGACGGAGGATGGTTGGCTTATTGAAGCTCAGCCCCGCTGTGAGTTGCATACTCCTCGGGTGGGTCGCCCTCTGCGCCTCTGTCGCCTCTCCTCCTATCTACAACCGGGGCGCTACCTCCTAACCGCTTATGGTGGCCCTGAGGCACAGCCCTGGTCTTTGGAGAGTGATGAGCGTCCCCTCTATCTGCGTCGAGGGATCCCCAAATTGGGCACGGCGGGCCGCCATCAACTTAAGATCAGCCCCTTTGGGATCGATCTCTGGGAGAGCCCCGGCGTGCCCTATTATCGCGTCGATCTGCCTGAGGTGGCGCCCTTTAGTCTGGAGGTCGCCCGCTGGCTCTCACGCGCACCTTGGGGGGTGGGTTACCTGCGGAGATTCCAAATCCAGAAAAAGAGCCGCCAGGCTTTCGCTGAGATCTATATGAGCGGCAACAGTAGTCGACTTTTAAGGATCAAGGGTCAACCAGGGCAGCCCTATCTTCTCCAATACTTCAGGCCTCAAACCGACGCTGGACACACCATCTATGAGCGTGGGGAGTACTTCCTCAGCACCCTTGTAGCGGGTCCCATAAAGGAGCGCCCCTGGCTAACAGGCTATCTCCTCAAGGAGGACAGCAAGGGGCGGATGGAGATCCAACATGAGAACACCCTCAGCCTAGGCGCCGGGCGCCTCTGGGAGCGTCGTCACTTTAACCTGGAGGGTCCTGTACTCCTGCTGCTGCGTGTAGAGGAGCACGGGATATATCGAGCGGAGATGAAGGAAGCTGATCTCAGCCTACGCCCCTTGATCCTTCAAGAGGGTGGTCAGGAGCCTGAGGCGTTGGCCTTTAATGGGATCAGCCAGGAGCTGGATATAGGTCACTACGCCCTGGAGATCCGACCTCGAAACTCCAAGATCGTCAGTGATCTTAAGATTCAACAAGAGGGAGTTCCCTCTAAGCTCCAAGGTCCTGTGCGCCCTGGATTGCAGATCCCCAAGTTCTACGTCAACTCCAAATCCTACTTCCTGCAATCAAGGCTACCCGGCGTAGAAGTGGGGCTTGTCCTTAGATCTCTCCCCATCCAACTGGAGCAGGATCCTCTGCCCGCTTCTCTGCTCCCTGGAGAATCCCTGGAGTTGCCTATAGAGATTCAGCACGCGGGGACGATTCGAGTAGGCTCTGAGTCGGGTGAGGTGGCCTTCTCTCTGGGGGGGGGGAGTTGGGCGGTCAACTGGAAGAAGAGCCACAAGGTGGAGCCTGGGCGGCACTTGATCCAGCTTA
>CAYLJJ010000141.1:0-12033 GCA_964384025.1 uncultured Nannocystaceae bacterium | reverse complement strand
AAAACCTGATGTTACATGTTTTCTCAGCCTTAGACATCGAGCCGAACGACCCATTGATTCAGCCCCACCTGCCCACGTTCATAAACCACGGGATCATAGCAACCTGAGGGTGGACTGCTCTAGGAACTACAACTTAAAACGCCCTAAGAGCTCCGCTAAGGAGCTGACCTGCTCTCCAAAGCTTTGAACTACTCCTAAGACTTGCTCTGCCTGAGCGCTGTTGTTGTGGATGGTGTCATCGATCTGCACTAGGGCCTCAAAGATAGAACGAAGATGCTCCGCTTGTTCTTGAGTCTGATCTCGGAGCCCTCCCAAGCCTCCCGCCAGCATCTCTACCCCCTCATTGATCTCAGCAAAACTCAGCAGCGCCTCTGAGGCGATCTTACTCCCTGAACGTACTCGCTCGTGGCTGAGAGAGATCATCTGCTCCGCCTCTGACGCAGCCTCGTTCGCCTTGTCCGCTAAGCTTTTGACCTCTGTCGCGACGACCTGAAAGCCCCGCCCATGAGCTCCAGCCCGAGCAGCCTCTATAGTGGCGTTGAGGGCCAAGAGGCGGGTCTGATTGGCGATAGATTCGATGGTAGAGACCACCGAAAGCAGAGCTTCATCTGCGCTCTGGATCTTTCTCATGCTCTCATCGCTGCGTTTCAAAGCCTCTTGACCCGACTTACTGAGCTCTTTGAGTCGCTCCACCTTTGAATGTGTCTCCACAGACCACTGAGCGGCCTGCTCCAGGTTCTTAGAGACAGACTCAACCATGCTCGTGATCTCCGTCGAAGCTGCCGCTTGCTGGTGGTTGCCCTCCACCAAAATACTGCCGGTCTCGCTGAGACGCTCCATCTCCTCTTCCATAAGCTGTGAGGTTCTGTTTACCGTCCCGATGGTCTCTCCCAAAGAGCCAAGCATATCTCTCAAGGCAACCCCCAACTCATCCGCTTGATGAAAATTTCGAGTGTCTGCACACAGCTCTCCATCAGCGATGGAGCGAGCAAACTGGGTCTTAAACTGAAGGCTCTCAGCAAGCATGTTCATTGAGTGGATAAGCGCGCCTATCTCGTCATTTTGCTTGGTTTCGATCTCCGAGACAGCTTCGCCTAAAGAAAGGCGATCAGCCAAAACCATCCCCTTCTGGATAGGGCCGGTGATCCCTCGAGCAACCAAGAAGGCCAAGAGCAGCGTGATCAGGAGGCTGACCCCGCTGAAGAGCGCGACCCGTCTGAGGCTGGCGTAGATGGGAGCCAAGACCTTGGACTCAGGCTGAGAGCTGAACAGCAAGAGGGGCTGTTTTGACCAAGGGAAGGCTTTAATGCGTCTCCAGGCGAAGAGCTGCCCTCCCTGGCGCTCAAAGCCTGAGAGCTCTTCAGAGATCTCAGCTTTGATCCCTGATGGACCCTCTCGAAGCGCCAGCTTTCCAATCCAGAGCCCATCTTTTTCAAGAGAGAGCAGTTCAAAGAGAGGGGTGCTCTTGAGGCAGACGCTCAACGAGAGGATCCCTTTGATGGGATAGTGCAACCAGATCCCCTCTCTGCTCCAGTAAGCCTCAGGGGATTTTAGAGTAGGCAGCTTAGGCAGCTTAGGCAGCTTGAGGCTCTGCTCCTCTACCACATACTCCAAGATAAGCTCAGCCTGCTCTCTGAGTTGAAAGGCCAGATAATCTCCCCGATGCGCAGCCTCTCGTTTGAGGACCTTTTTGAGCCGCCGCAGCATGCTCACCCGCATATCTTCATCCTCTTCATCGATGGCTTGGAGCAGACCATCCAACTCTTTTAATTGAGCGAGCGCCTCCACGTTGAGGCGCAGAGAGGAGAGGAGCCACTTCAGAGAGCGCTGCTTAGAGAGCAGCTCAGCCTCCAAAGCTTCTCTGATCTCAGCGCGCCCCTCCTTCAACCGCTGGGAGGCTTGATCTCCCGAGGAGATCGCCAGGGGTAAGAAGGCGAAGAGAGCAAAGAGCAAAGGAAGCCGGAGACGTAGAGACATCGATTATTTGCCCTTGGGGATGAGGATGCTGATGCCCCCACGCAGCTCATTGACCTTATAGCCCTCTCGGAAATGTCCATAGGGGCCCTTTCCCCCTTTCCCATGACATCCCAGACAAGCCTTCTTGATATAGATGGGCTTAATCAGACGATAACCCTCAGGACTCTCTTCGCCAAAGCCCAGATTCCGCTTCCAATCCGGCTTGGCGATGGCCACAAGCGCCTTCTTCTCCCAAGCATCAGGGACATTATAGGGATTACGGGCACCATGCTTCCCTTTGCCTAGAGTGGTCTGTTTGATCTGAACGCCTGTTCGCTTAGCGAACTCTTCAGCTACAAGGCGACCAAAAACCGCCGGAATGAACTTCTTAAGCTTCTTTTTGCCCTTCTTCTCTCGGTTGATTTTCTTTTGTAGTTTGGCGATGTTGATGCGCCCTGCCTGAAGAAATGTACCCAGCGCGTGGGCGATCTTCTGGGGGTCCTTGCCCAAGTTCTTGGTAGAGAACTCCTCTCCAGCGAGTTCTGAGAAGGTCTCATAGGTCTTCCTGTAGATCGCTTCAGGAAGAAGCTTCTTATCTTTAACCTTTCCATCAACTTCATTGATAAGCTTCTGATGTGCTTTGAGCACAGCGCGAACAGAGGCTTTCATCGCTTTGATGTAGCTCTTCCCCGATTTGGCCGTTTCTGCCTGGACTGAGAGGGAGAAGGAGAGGGTGAGGAGGAAGGTCAGTGTTCTCATAGAGAGGCTCCTATGACGTTGCCAGGAAGTTACGGCTCAGGGAATTTCAAACTCAAGGCGCTCCATCAAATTTTGGCTCTCTCAGAGCAGAAAAAGTTCTTCTCGGGTGAGGCGCACGGTCTCCTCTAAAGTGTCCAGCTCTTGGCCCAGCTCTGCATCCAGAGGAAGCTGGCCTGCAGCTTGTACATTGGCGATGCTCATCCGCGCGTGATCTAAAAATGCGGTGAGCGTCTCCAGCTTGAGGGCGCAGCGCTGCTGGCTGGTCTCGGCGCGCTGTCGCGCAGCGAGAGCTCGCTCTCCCGCTGCGATAGCCGCTTCCAACTCCACCCGCAGGGCAACAGAGCTCCTCTCCAGTTCTCCTCGACGCTCTTCAAGTTGTAGCTCAAGTTGTTGGGAGGTTGTTGTTTCTTGAACCGCGCGGCGCAGTTGAGCCAGCAACTTTGCCAGCTCAACAACGCTGCCGTCCAGGCGCTTGAGTTGAGGTGGTAGGCTTGTTCGTAGATCTGAGCTTTGTGACCCCTGAGCTTGATGAATCGCCCTATTCAGCGCTTGGCGGCGCTGCATGATGATCTCAAGGCCTTGCCGCTCTTTGGCGCTCAACTCCTTAGGCAGATGGCCCAGGGCTCGAGCCAGCTCAGCGTCACGACGGCGCTGAGCCAAGCTCTCCAAAATCGCCTCTCGTCGCAGCAGGAGCAGACCCCCCAGGCCCAGCAGAAACCCCAAGGCGAAGCCCAGAGGAGTCCAGCGAAGGAGGGCCTCAGCGCGCCCCTCCTCAGAGCCTCGACGAAAGCCATCTATGCGTCCCTCCTCAAAGCCCACTTGGTAGCCCTGCTTCTGACCATCAGCGAAGCCCGCTGCCTCTCCCGCTTTGCGTGCTTCATTGTAGTTATCTTCTTCTCTGGTTTCGCAGCTAAGAAGGGATAGAAGTAGAAATAGTCCTGTAATGCGAAACATAATCTTAGAAGTCCGTGCTGAGCGTCAAGTTCACTGAATGAACCTTTTGGTCTAATTCGTGGGCGCTAAATTTCTCAAGGAGGCTCAGGAGATGTCAATTCTTGGAGGAGGATCTCTACAGCTTGGCTCTCACGGCTTTGAGGCGTACTTGCCGCTCCAAGAAGCGATCTACATATCGATGCCACGAAGGTGTTGTGATGCTTTTGAGCACATCGATAACTTGGCGCTTGAGCGCTTCTCGGCCTCCAACAGCCAGCTTGAGCCAGCTTTTCCAACCAACAGGCTTCACCTCAGCGAGTGCCTCATCCAAGGCCTTGAGCCCTACGGCACACTCCTTGAGAGATCGTCGAACATCACAGGCTTTGGCATAGTCTGCGGCGATCTCACGCATAGCGATCCAAGCAAGCGTAGCGTCATCGGGGATCTCCGCACCAAAGGTCAGGCCTGTGGGTTTACCCTGATCTATACCTGGGAGGATGTCATAGTAAAAGATTTGAACGCCGTCGGCCTGAAGGAACTCTGAGAAGTGGGGGTCATGGGCGATGAGGCAGTCAAGAGCAGCTTTTATACGCTCAGCTTTGAGCTGAGGGAGCAGGGGCTCAAGGCTGTGGAGGAGCATTCCATCTGTCGCCACCGCGAGCATGCCCAGGATGGGCGAGGTGCCGCCACGCATGAGGTCTTGGTTGAAGCGGATTGTTTCTAGGAGAAGCGTCGCGGCAGCCTCCACACGTCCCGCCTCAACTTCGGCCTGCGCAAGCACCACCACGACCTTCGAGATCGAGAGTACTCGCATCATCTCGCTGAACTGATTGCGCCCCGTAAGATAAGGTGAGCAACCCTCCGCATGAGACACGGCCTTATGGATGAGCTTCGGCAGCGCGACGCAAGCTTGCTTGACCTTAGCCTCAGCCTCAACCTGCGCGGCAACCTCCTCTGGCTTGGGTTTGCTTTTGAGCCCCTCAGCAGCTTGAAGGCAGGCGGCGTTCTCGGAGCCTTTGATGATCTTGAGGATGCTGGCCCCTGCGTCACCGAGCGTGGGGGCTTCATCCCAGAGCCCTGGGCGGGGACAGCGCTTGACACGGTTCGCTTGAACGAGGGCCTCAATCTCAGCCCTCATCTGCTCTGTTTCAGCCTCAGTGCATACTTGGATTTTAGGCATGAGGAGCAGGGGGAAAAGCAGCATCGAGAACATATGGAGCCTCTCTTTTGAGTATCATCTCGTCGGAGATGAGCCTTGGAAATTTTTCCGGTAGAGCAGACGATGTGGGCTCCGAGTATACATCTGTTTGCAGCAGTGATTGTTACATATACTTTCTCCTCTGTAGAGTCCGCCGGATTTGGTGGTTGAATTATTCTCGGGGGTTACGCCCGGCCAGGGACCTTCAGATCCCTGTTCTGCTTCGGCGTCTGTGAAGCCTTGCTCATGGAGGGAAGAGAACAGCAGATGAGCCCAAGGGTAAATATTTATCACTCAGGAGTGACATTTTTATGGATCTAAGCTTATTTTGCACGTAATGTCACATGGTGGTGACGTTTAGAACGCCGGAAGCGAGGAGCCCCGATGATGATGCGTGATTTTCTCCCACAAGCCCAACCTCCATCACTTTATCGGGCCTCTCTGGTGATACAGATGCTCTCTGCTCTGGTGATCATCATGGTGACATCTGGTGTTGCGTACAGCGCTGAAGCGCTCACCTACCTTGAGGCTGATCCGCTCGCCTTTATCAATCGGGGATATTCGGTTCATCCTGGCTACGAGAACTGGGGATTGCGCCTTGATCTGACGATCGTTCAGGTGGATTTCCCGCAAAGCTACGAAGAGCGCTTCTACAACACCACCCGCTTCGACTTGGTGACGGACATTCAGGGCTTTAAGATCGATTATGTAGGCGAGACCTCTGATGGTCCCTTTGTTGGACTTGATGCCCACCATCAAGCCCTTCATTTTCGTCACCGAAAGACTCATGAGAGCGAGGATCTACACGCCCTGTTTATCGGACCTCGAGCTGGGTGGAAGTTCGTGCTCTGGGAGGGGCTCTATGTGACGCCTTGGGCAGCCGCTTGGCGAAACATCTTAGCTGAACAATCATTCTCCGTAGGCTCAGATCGCGTAACCACCAACCCCTGGGATCTCCTCATCACGCTACACATTGGCTACCACTTCCCACTCAAGGATTAATAAGGAAACCATTGGATCTTCTCCAAGCACCAATTCAAAAAATTGCTCATCACAAACACAGGGAGCTTTGTACCCACCAGATCCTTGTTCGCTGTGGTCACCTCCTCAAAGCTGCCTTTCCCCCAGATCTCACCACGCAGGAGCGCGCTTAGATTTTTACCGCTTTGTCTCTGGGGTTTGAAAGTGGGTTTTCAGAACAAGCTCTCGCCGCGAGGCTTAATCATCTGAGCTTCTCCTGATAAGCTGGGCTCCGCTCCTGTTGGAGGCTGTGGTGTCGGATTTTAAGCTCCCAGAGGCAGTGAACACTCTCTGCCTTCCCAAATTTCCAGGTGCAGCTTACCGGGCGAACCTCTATGTCTATGACCCATCAGGTCGCATCGACTGGTATGCCCTCATCCCTCAGAGCTTTGAGGAGGGTCGCTACTTTACCATCGGGAGAGGGGTGGGCTGTAACATCACCCTCAGCGATGGCTCTGTCAGCAGCCAGCATGCCTATATCTGCATGGATGATGGGGAACTCTTTCTCCGAGATCTAAAGAGCACCAACGGCTGCTTGATCAACCGAGAGCGAAGCAGAGGAGAACCTCTTCAACATGGCGATGTGCTCTCCCTGGGCGCGACCGATATCCGCTTCCTCTACAGTTACCCAGAGGCAGCTTATCAGCTCGCCTTGGATTTCGAACGAGGTCCCAACGCAGGACGGAGCGTCGCAACCTCCAGCTCTTCAACTACCATTGGGCGCTTAAACTGTGGCATCAACTTGAACGGCCCTGAGATCGGCGCTCAGCATGTACGCATCGATGCCTACGCTCCTAAGCTCCTTTTTGTTGTTAACCTGGAACGCTCATGTTCAACCCTGCTCAATGGACAGCAGCTGACCGGTATCGCTGCGGCTCAAGTGGGCGATCTGCTGGAGTTGGGAGAGCACGAGATCAGTCTCCGGGTGCTTAAGCGGATCGAACTTGAGGACCTAGAGCCCCAGGCTGATGGTACCCTCCTGCTGACCGGTCCCCCCCTCCAGGTCCCACCCCAGGAGGAGGAAATAGCCCCTAATCATCGAAGATCGCCTCCAGATCCTGAAGAGGATGTTGGGGGAGAGACCTTGATGGATCAGCCTCTGGGCTTTATCTCTCCAACACAGCCCCCAGAATCTCAGAAATTCTCAGATGTTTCGATCATAGAGACCGCTGAGCTGAGCACTCCAGAGAGCCGATGGCGCTCCCGCGTGGGTTTGCCCTCCGAACGCCTTCGAATGCTCCCCTGGTCTGCGATCGGGATCCTCCTTCTCTTGCTGTTCTGTCTGCCCTTGCTCCTCTTGATGATCCCGATTTCGCGCACTCTTGAGCTGAAGGGGAGCTTAGCGCCCAGCCTAGAACAGAGCCTCCTCGCTCCTCAAGAGGGGCGGCTCCAGAGCCTCTCAGTTCAAGGGGGAGCAAAGGTCAAGGAGGGGCAGGAGTTGGGGCTCTTGCTCAATACCCAAGCCAGCCAAGAGCTTAAACGGATAGCTGAGCAACGGCTCAATTTTCTGGAGCAGGCTGAAGAGAGCCCTCAGCTCAAAGCCTTGATTAAAGCGCAGGTTCAACTCAAAAAGCAGCTGTACCTGAGCCTTAAAGCTCCTCTCAGCGGCCAACTCGCTGATCATCTTTGGCAACCTGAAGATCGTGTCCATCAAGGGGAGCTGCTCTTTCATGTTTTCCAACGAGAGCGTCTAAAACTCTCTCTCTCCCTCCCTCAAGAGTTTCTGGGCTTACTGGAATCCAAACCCCAAGCTTGGCTTCTCCCTAAGGGCTTGCCAGACAGGCTGCCTCTTGATTTGGGGCGCCCTGGCGATCTGCCCTTGGAGGATGGCAGCTTTCCTCTTCAGATCACCGTTGAGAACTCAGCGGGGCGTCTGCGTGTGGGCCAACAGGTGCGAGTGGAGATCCTTCGCCCTGAGATCAGCCTGCTGAGCTGGCTTTGGCAGAAAATTTGATAATTTGAAGAACCCCCTGAGCTTCTTTGGCCGCGTCGCAGAACTCAAACAACTCCATGAGCTTTTCCAAAGAGCGCGAAAGGGGCAAGGGCGCGCGGCCCTCATCGTCGGCCCCCCTGGAGTTGGTCGTACCCGTCTCTTAGCTGAGTTCCGTACTGGATTAAATGGTGATCCTCTCGTCCTAGAGGGGCGTTGCCTACGAGATGATCCCCGCCCTCATGGACCTCTCCTAGAACTACTGGGCCAAGCAGCGCGACATCTAGCCGAGCGGGGGATTCCCTCTCCTCAGCTGCTTCAGCTCCTGGATTATGCGGCAGGGCTCTTTCCACGAGGAGCGCAACAGGGCTCAGATGTGCGCCACCTCCGAGAGTTTCTAAGAGCTGCCCTGCTGGAACTGGGACAAGCCCTCTGCGTGCTGATCTTCTTCCACGATCTTCAGCTCGCTGAGCCCAGCTTTCTTGAGCTGCTCAGGGAGCTTTTGGCAGATCTCTTCCAAGATCCCGCCCTGGACTGGGCACCAGCAGCTCCTGAGCGCTTCCGCGGCCTCCTGCTCTGCTCTATGCAAGACGAGCCCATCACTCAGGAGCTCTTAGAGAGCGCTCAACACTCCACCGCCATCAGCTTGATCCAGCTCAAGGGGCTCTCAGAGTTGGAGATGGCGGCGGTACTCAACACCCCTCAGGTACGCGCTCGCATCCACAAGGCCACCTGGGGACGGCCCGCTGTCCTCCAGCAGTTCTTGGAGAGCTTACCCCCAGACCCTGAGAGCCTCTGGCGTTGGAGGTTAAGGGATCTCAACGAGGAGCAGCGGCAGCTCCTTAAGCTGCTGGCTGTCTATGGTCGTCCAGCCTCTCTTCAGGGGCTTCAGCAGATTTTGGGATCTCGTCCAGATCTCGGGAAGTTGGTGCAGAGGGGGATCTTGACCCGCGCGATAGAGCAAGGGCAGGTACGCTTTCTCTTCAAGGATGAGATCGCTCGGCAGCTTTCTTTGGCGGCGCTGAGTTCTGCTGAGCGCTGTGATCTGCACGCTCAGATCGCCGCCCAGTTGGCCCGGCGCGATGCTCTGGGGATGAGCCAGAGCATCGCACAACATTATATGGCGGCGGGACAACCGGAGGCGGCCCTGCCCTATGCTCTAGAGGCTGCAGATCATCTGGAGTCAGTTCTGGCCCTCCGTCGTGCTGCGCGGCTCTTGAGCGCTTTAGCCAAACAGGGGATCTCCAACCCTGAGCTGCTCTATCGCCTTGTACAGCTTTACACCGCCGCTGGCTCGCCCAAGGCTGCCCTCCCCTGGATGCGAAAGCTGTTGGAGCTGCGCCCCCCCGGCCCTGAAGAACGTTTGCTCCTGGCGCGTCTGTTCCTGGAGACTGGGAGCGCTGAGGAGGCCAACGTGGAGGCGATAGAGGGACTCTCAGCAGCTCAGGACCCTTTGAAGGCAGCGCTTCAGGGTGTGGCCGCTGAGGCGGCTTTTCGCTTGGGGGATCTGAAGGCTTGTAGAGCGCAGCTTGAAGCTCTCTCGCCAAAGGCTCCTCAGCGAGCGCTTCAGGAGGCCCGTAACGCTCTGGGCAAGGGCTTGCTCTATCGCGCCCACCTGACTGAGGCGATGACGCTCTTTGAAGAGAACTGGCGAGAGGCCAGCGATGAAGAAGATCAGGCGCGAGCGTTGATCAACTTGGGCATCGTTCATCTTCAAAGAGAGGATCCAGAGACCGCACTGCCTCTCTTTGAACGCGCGCGGGGTCTGGGTCCTCCCCGCACCCAAGCGATCGCTGAAGCTAACCTCGCGGTGCTCTATGACCGTCGTCAGGACTTTGGCCGTGCGCTCCTACATCACCACCGCGCAACGACCGCTCTACGACGCTTGGGGCAGAGTGAAGCTCTGGCTGCGGCGGTCCTCAACCTAGCCGATCTGCACCTTCGCCTGGGTGATCAGCCTCGCGCTCGTCGTTTGATCGAGATCAGCGAGGCCCTCAGCCCTGGACATAGCCTGCTGGACAGCCAGAGAATGATGCTCTCTGGAGATCTGGCGCGGGCGGAGCGTCGCTATCGAGAGGCGGAGCGCTACTACACAGAGGCGCTCTCAAAAATCCAAGCAGGGGAAAGCAGCAACCAACGCCTCAGCCCCCTACAGCTCTCCTTGGCGGAGCTGATCCTGGAGCGAGATCTAGAGGAGGCTGAACCCTATCTTCAGGCAGCAGCGCAGAGCTGCGGGGCGGGAGAGCAGAATCGGATGGGGCTGTTAAAGGCACGCTTTCTGATCAAGCGCGGGGAGCATCAAAGCGCCGATGAGCTGCTCAAGGAGGTCCAACTGAGCAGCCAAGGAGATCTAGAGAGCGCCTGGAGAGCCTCCGCCATTCGCGCCAAGCTGGCTTGGTCTCAGGGAGAGCAGGAGCGCGCCACTGAGCAGCTTAGTGTGGCTGAGGGCGCTCTGATGCGCTTAGCCGCCTCACTCCCCAAAGAGCTAAAAGAGCGCTTCTTGGCTCTACCCCCTCGGGCTGAGCTGTGCCGCGCGCTTCAGCGCGTCCGCGCAGGGCTTCATCCCTGGAGCGCAACCTCTCCTGAGCAGGCCCCTGATCCTCAAGCTTCTCGGTGGCGTCGTCGCTACCCCGCCATCATTGGAGAATCCCCTGAGATGTTCCCTCTCTTTCGTGCTCTAGATCGTGTCGCGGCGACAGAGAGCGCGGTCCTTATCCAGGGAGAGAGCGGGACAGGTAAAGAGCTGGTGGCCGCAGCCCTGCACGCTCATTCTCCTCGCAGTAAAGCTCCTTTTATCTGCGTCAACTGTGCCGCCTTTGTAGAGAATCTCCTCCTCAGCGAACTCTTCGGCCATGAGCAGGGTGCCTTTACAGGGGCTCAGGCTCGCAAGCGGGGGCGCTTTGAGTTGGCCCATGGGGGGACCCTCTTCCTTGATGAGATCGGCGATATCTCTCCCAGCACCCAGGTGGCTCTGCTGCGGGTCCTCCAGGAGGGGATCTTTGAGCGGGTGGGAGGAGAGGAGAGTTTACGCGTAGATGTGCGGCTGATCTACGCCACTCACCGCAATCTAGAGGAGATGGTGCGGGAGGGTGAGTTTCGTAAAGATCTCTACTACCGATTGCGGGGGGTGCTCATCGAACTGCCACCTCTGCGCGCACGACAGGAAGATATCCCGCGTCTGGCGGAGCATTTTCTTGTCCGGAGTACAACACGTTCGCTACGCTTTGCAGACTCTGCTCTGGCGAGTATGCTTCTCTACCCCTGGCCGGGGAATATTCGTGAGTTGGAGAATGTGGTCTCAAACCTCAGCATCTTTGCTGAAAGTGAAGAGATTGAATATCGAGATCTGAGCGTATTGGGAGATCTCTTTCCTCCCCCTGACAAGATCAGCTTGACGCAGATCAGGAGCTACAACCGGGCTCCCCAAGCCCAAGATACGGTCCCAAAGAGAGCCCCCGCTCCTCAAAAAAAGATGCCCTGGTTAGAGCAGGCTCTTGAGGAGGTTGGCAGCCTAGCGGATCTTAAAAAGCGTATTGAACTTGAGGCGATAACTCGAGCGCTTCGAGAGCATCAAGGCAATATCACCAGCGCCGCGCGGCGCCTGGGGATGAAAAGACCGCGACTTTCACAGATAATCCAGAAGACGCCTAGCCTCAAACAGATCAAAGAGGAGTTCAGCTCATGAGGTTTATCTTCCTCCTATCTCTCCTACTCCTCGCCTGTGAAGAGGGCAGTGAGCCTGAAGTTCAGGCTGAGCCTGGAATCCTCCCCACTCCCATCCTGACTCAAACAGAGAGCCTGAGTCTCCAACCCAGGCTAGAACCTGTGGGTTTGGGGATGGTGATGGAGGATCTAGAGATCGATCAGCTCAGCTTCGAAGCTGAACTCTTCCTGCTCCCCAAGGATCTCAACGGCTCCAGCGGCTCTGCTCTGGGCCTCAACTTTCTCTATGATGAGAGTGGGGCCTTTACCGAAACTAGAGAGAGGGGTCTTCAACTGAGCGAGGCGGGGCTCTATGAGGTTTTGCTGCGGATCCGACCCGGAGAGAATGGCTACTCCATCCAGATGCAAGGGCTGCTTGGTCAGAACATCTTAGAATCAGAACTGACCTATCGCAGTGAACCAGGACCTATCGCCGCCTTTGACAAAGAGGAGCCGGGACCCATCGCTGCTCGAGATGAGGAGGAGCCGGGACCCATCGCTGCTCGAGATGAGGAGGAGCCGGGACCCATCGCTG
>CAYLJJ010000140.1:0-12174 GCA_964384025.1 uncultured Nannocystaceae bacterium | reverse complement strand
GTGTGGAGGCGGCGGGGGCGGCGGCGGGCGAGGGCGCGGCTGAGGGGGAGGGTGAGGTGGAGGTTGAGCCTGAGATCGAGGTTGAGCCTGAGGAGGTCTGAGCGTTACCACGCCCAGCGTAGATTTGAGCTTTTGATAAGAGCTTTTTAAGGAGAGAATTATGGCGATCTCTGCAAAAGATGTAGCCGCCCTCCGTCGTCAGACAGGTGCGGGCATGATGGACTGTAAGCGTGCGCTCACCGAGGCAAAGGGCGACACTGAGCAGGCCATCGAGATTCTTCAGAAGAAGAACTTGGCTGCTGCGGGTAAGCGCTCCGGTCGCATCGCGGCTGAGGGCAGCATCGGCAGTTATATCCATGATGGTCGCATTGGGGTTCTCTTAGAGGTCAACTCTGAGACAGACTTCGTGGGCCGCAGTGACAAGTTCCAGACGATGGTCAAGAACCTCGCAATGCATATCGCAGCAGTGAACCCTGACTATGTGGATGACTCCGAGATCTCCACCGCACTGATCAGCAAACAGGAGGAGATCTTCCTGGCCCAGATGGAGGGCTCTGGAAAGCCTGAGCACATCATGGGGCGCATCATTGAGGGGAAGATCAAGAAGTGGAAGAAGGAGATCTGTCTCCTTGACCAGCCCTATGTTCGCGATACTGACATCAGCGTTGGCCAGTATGTGACCCAGGTCGCTGCTGCTCTCAAAGAGAACATCAAGGTGCGTCGCTTTGTGCGCTATGAGCTGGGTGAAGGCCTAGAGAAGCGCAAGGATGATTTCGCTGCTGAGGTGGCTGGCGCAGTCCAGTAGATTCAGCTGTGCTTGAATCAAAGCCGCCCTTTTGGGTGGCTTTTTTTTTGGGGCCATTTTTTCTGGAGTTGAGATGAAGTACTCAAGAATTCTACTAAAACTTTCTGGTGAGGCCCTGGGAGGGCTTGAAGGGCGCGGCTTGGATCCAAAGGTTTTGAGCCGCATCGCCCTAGAGATTGCTCAGCTCTGTAAAGCAGGCTTAGAGCTGGGAATTGTCGTGGGTGGGGGCAATATCTTCCGTGGTCTGGCGGGAGCTGCCCAGGGGATGGATCGCAGCCGTGGGGATCAGATGGGGATGTTGGCGACGATCATCAACAGCCTCGCGCTGCAACAGGCTTTAGAAGATCAGGGCTTGGGGGTGTGCTTGATGAGCGCGCTGGAGATGCCTCGGGTAGCTGAGCTGGCTGAGGCCCATCGGGCCCAGGCCCATCTGAGGGCGGGACGGGTTGTTATCTTCGGGGGGGGTACGGGGAATCCCTACTTTACGACAGACACCGCCGCAGCGTTGCGCGCTGTGGAGATCCAAGCTGAGGTTCTCTTTAAGGCCACCAAGGTGGATGGGATCTATTCTGCTGATCCCTTCAAGGATCCTCAGGCAAAGCGCTATCGCCATCTGAGCCACAACGAATGTCTGCGTCAGGACCTCAAGGTGATGGACGCCGCTGCTTTTAGCCTCTGTCGAGATGAGCGCCTGCCTATCCTCCTCTTCTCGATGGCTCAGGAGGGCAACATCCTGCGGATTCTGGAGGGTGAGGAGTTGGGCACCCTCGTCGCTTGAATCGCGGGGCTTCTCTGCGTTTTATAAATCGATCTGAGGCTCCCTTCCTGTGCTGAGCAAAGCGCTTCACCAAGCAGTATGCCCTTTTAGGAGTCTCTGTTGAGCATGGTGATCTCAAAGTTCTCCTTTCATAAAGAGCAGCTCAATCGATTTTAGAAAGAGCAGACGCTTCTGTCTTTCTCCTCCTTGCTCGCTTCGATTCTGACGCTATAATATTAAGTTTTCCTGTGGGCTCTCCGAAGAAGTCTATTTTAGACAGTAGAGAGGTCATTTGATGAAGTCACTTCACCGACAAGTTCTCCTTTGGGTCAGCCTAAGTGCGTTGCTTCCTCTCTGTACTGTCAGCGCGGTGGGGATCACTTTAACCTATTTACACACCAAGAGCGGGATCATTGAGCAGATGCAAATGCTCGTGAGGCTCAAGAAGCACGCGCTCAACTCTCACCTTGGTGGCCTTAAGCGTGACGCGGTGGGGCTCACCGCTGATCCTGCCCTGATAGCATTCCTCTCTGGGGAGGGTCGTGAGGCTGAAAGTGTTGCCGCATTGAGGCGCTATCAAGAGGCGCATTGGGGTGTGCTCCACCACGTCTATGTCGTAGATCTAAAGGGAGATGTGGTGTTAAGCCCCCCCCACGGTCAGAGTAAGAAAGGGCATCAGGGTGATTCTCTTAAAGAATCCACCGACTTTCAACGTGCGATAAAAGGTGAACAGGTCTTTAGCGATTTTTTTGGGTTCTCGGAACGAACACATTATCATTCACTTCTGTTTCAACCTATAGAACAAAAGGGACAGGTTTTAGGTATACTATGTTTTGAAATATCCATTGATCATACACTAAATTTGCTTGGAGCAGGGATTGAAACTGGAGAACATGGGCGACTTGTGTTGAGGACCTTGCAGGGAGAGGAGGTTGTTCATGAGAAAAATCATCGTGGAGTCCATCTTCCAAGCGACATACTGGCTAATTTAAAAAACAAGGATAGTGTTATTGGAGAAATCGATGGAGATGGGTCGGAATTGATCCTTTTTTATCAGAAAGATTGGAAACATCCTTGGATAATTGGTTTGGAAATCGAGAAAGAGTTCGTTTTTGGGAAATTAGATCAAGAAATTTGGCGTAATATAATCATGTTGTTCATGATTATATTATTCCTGCTCGCTTTCGCGCGCTTTATTTCAAAGCGGATCGCAACCCCATTAAAGCGCAGCATAAATGCTCTCAGAAATATAGCTCATGGCGATGGCAACCTACAGCATAGGCTTGAAGAGGGTATGCCATATGAATTCAATCTAATATCGCGTTATTTTAACCAGTTTATTAACCAAATTCAAAAAATAATTTTTGATGTCTTTGGGATTTCTATGAGTGTAGATGAAGAGACGCAAAATCTCGATGTTCAAGCAAAACGATCATATTCACTTTCTCTGGAAACGGTGTCTTCTCTTGAAGATCTTTCTAAAGAATTTGAAGGTTTCAATGTGCAGGTACAGTCACTCTCATCAGGGATACAGAAACTCACTATTTCGATGCATGAAATAGCCAAAAACACAAACGATGCCTCTGCTCAAACACAGGAAGCTGCTGCACTCAGTGAGGAAATGCGAACAAAGATCACTCAACTTGGGAAGAACAGCGTACAGATTCAAGAGATCGTAAACTTGATTCAGGAGATCGCCAACCAAACCAATCTCCTAGCCCTCAATGCTACGATCGAAGCAGCCCGCGCAGGTGAAGCGGGTCGCGGTTTTGCGGTAGTAGCTGAAGAGGTCAAGCGTCTCGCTCAAGAGACAAGCATGGCGGCTGAAGATATCAACCAGCGCAGCCAGGAGATCGAAGAGGAGACCCAAGCCAGCGTCGCCGCGATCGAGCAGATCCTCAATGCCTTCGAACAGCTCAATTTAGCATCAAGACAGATCGCGCTCTCTTCAGATGAACAGAGTCAGGCCACTGATGATCTGAACGCGCAATTGGTGCGCACAGCAGATCAGAGCGCGGTGATCGCTCCGCGACTCCAAGCCCTCATGTTGACTGCTCAAGAGAGCTACACACTCTCAGAGAAAGTTGAAGAGGCCGCAAGCGCTTTAAAGGAGATGGCAGAGAAGCTCAGAAGCGGGGCTGCACGGTTTGCACCTTGAGCTTCTTATAGAAAATCAGGGCTTGGAACTGCCTGAATCCACCAGATTTTGGGTGGTCGTGAGAATGCAGTGATTTTGAGGGTCTGAAGGCTAAAAGCAGCATAGCTCATATCACCACTTCTTCATCGTTACCCTCGATTTCAGGATCGCATTATCAAAAAATTAACAATGTGAGATTCAAGCTCCTCTGAGTGGTTGACAGGGAGAGCGAACTCTGACACTCGCTGCACCATGTCATCACCCGATCAGAACTCAGATCCCGCGCTCAAAACTCAAGCCAGCTCTTTTGAGATGTTTGGTTTGGATGAACGCATCCTAGAGGCTGTTAAGAGGCTCGGTTTTAAGGAGCCCACTCCCATTCAAATTGAGACGATCCCTCCGCTCCTTGAGGGCCGCGATCTCATCGGTCGAGCGCGGACAGGTTCAGGAAAGACCGCCGCCTTTGGACTGCCCCTCCTCCACCGCCTGAGCGTAGAAAAGAAGCCGGGTCTGAGAGTCTTAATCCTCAGCCCAACCCGAGAGCTGGCGATCCAGATCAGCGCCGCCCTGAGGAGTTATGCCTTGGGCTTAGGGCTGCACGTGGGCACCATCTACGGAGGCAGTGGCTATCAAAGCCAGTTTAAAGCCTTGGATACAGGGGTCCCCATCATCGTGGGCACTCCGGGCCGCCTCATCGATCATCTCAAGCGGGGGAGCCTCAAGCTGGAGACTCTGGAGTTGCTGATCCTTGATGAGGCCGATGAGATGCTCAGGATGGGCTTTATTGAGGAGGTCAATGAGCTCCTCAAAGCTTGCCCACCTGAGCGACAACTCGGGCTCTTCTCAGCCACCATGCCTCCTCTGATCCGCAAGTTGGCTCTCCGCTATCTTCGCGATCCTGTAGAGCTACAGGTTGAGGAGCAGGAGCTGAGCGTCGCTCATATCCAGCAGCGCTGGCTGAAGGTGCCCCAGGCTAAGAAGCTGGAGGCCCTGACCCGCCTTATTCAAAGCCTCCCCCCCTCTCGAAAGCTGATCTTTGCACGTACACGTCTCTCCTGTGCCGAGATGGCTGAGACTCTGACCCGCCAGGGTTTTCGGATCGAGGCGCTCCATGGTGAACTCAGCCAAGTGATGCGAGAGCGGGTGCTGCGGCGTTTCCGTCGAGGAGATCTAGAGCTGCTCATCGCCACAGATGTCGCCGCCCGCGGTTTGGATGTAGAGGAGATCAGCCACGTCATCAACCTGGATCTGCCTACAGATACCGAGAGCTATGTACATCGCATCGGCCGGACAGGGCGGGCAGGTAAAGTGGGTTTGGCGATCAGCTTGGTCACGCCCGCAGAGATCCGCCGCCTTAGACAGATGGAGAAGCTACTGAAAGTGCGCATCGAGCAGGAGCAAATTCCCTCTGATGCGAGCATCTTTGAGCGTCAGCTAGAGTCTCTCAGAGAAGAACTGAAGAACACCAGGGAGGATCAAGAGCTTCAAGGCGCTGCATTGCTGCAAGTGCAACGCTTCTTAGGAGACGAGGGTTGGGAGCCAGAGCTGCTGGCGGCAGCCTGTTTGGGTCTCTTGGCCGCTCAGAGAGGAATGAAACTGGAGGAGCAGCCTGAGCAAGAGCCCCCCTACTGGGCGCGAGATCGCCGACGGGAGAGAGCCGCTAAGTTGAACCCAGGGCGGACCGAGGTGGAGAGCGTAGAGATCTTCCTGCCTGTCGGCCGCCAAGATAAGCTCTCTGTCCCTGAGATTCTGGACGCCTTTATCAACGACCTGGGGGTCTCACGCCGCTATCTTGGCCAGATCACCATCACGGAATACAAAACCTTCGTAAGCCTCCCAAAGGAGCTGGCGGAGCAGCTCAGCGCTGGCGTAGAAACCCTCTCCCTCTGCGGGCGAGATATTCGACTGAACCTTGCCCGTCCCAGGCGCCGGAAGCCTCGACGCTTTGAGGGTGAGAAGCGCAACTATAGAGCGGGAGAGCGACCCTATAAGCCCCGTGGACGGAGAGAGCGCTCCTATAAAAAACAGGAACAGCAGAGGAGAGATGGAGGCAAGCCTCCTCACCGCGGTCCAGGGAGTCGCAAGAGATCCTAGATTCTAATGATCGATCCACCATGCTCGTAGTGTTACAGTGGAGTTATGAAAGAATCTACTGCTGAAGCGATCGCCCTTGTCGATCTTGATGGGACCCTCTGTGACTATAACGGGGTGATGGCCCGAGACCTCGCCAAATTGGCCTCTCCAGATGAGCCCACCGAGTTTCCGATCGGTGAGCCTCGGCCTGGGTGGCACAAGGCGCGCAGCCAGCTCATCAAAGCGCAGCCGGGATGGTGGCGTAATCTCCCCCGTCATGAGCCAGGTTTCCAGGTCCTCAAACAGATGCGAGCGCTGCACTTTAACATCCATATCCTCACCAAAGGGCCTTGGATGAGCAGCGCATGGAAGGAGAAGGTGGAGTGGTGTCGAGAGCATGTCCCCGACGCCTCGATCCATATCTCTGAAGATAAGGGCCTCATCTACGGCAAGGTCTTGATGGATGACTGGCCTCCCTACATCCGACGTTGGCTTCAATGGCGACCCCGGGGCTTGGTGATCATGCCCGCTTGGCCCTGGAATGCAGAGTTTCAACACCCCAACGTGATCCGCTTTGATGGCAGCAACCTGGATGAGATCAATCGTCGTCTCTGGGAGGTGCGCCAGACCGCCTGTTATCCCGAAGAGTACCTCCCAGAATGGAAGGCTGTCTCAGGTGCGGCGCTCTGCCCGGACTGCCACGAGCCCTACCGAGATCATCCCTATGATCTAGCCGCGCTTAATAATCAGCGTGTGCCCTTCTTGCGGATATGCTGTGATGGCCTCCGGGTACGCGTGGTGGAGGCGATGGATGAAGGTTAAACCGGCTCTCCTTGCTCTCCTCTTGTTCTCCCTGGGCTGTGATGGCTCCTCCACTGAAGATCCCAGCTCCCAAGATCTGGGGGACCTGAGCACCCAGCCTGATCTCAGCATCTCTCTGGACAGACAGCTTCCAGATCGGGGCACTTTGGATCTTGGAAGCGGGGATGTTAAAGCGCCTGATCTCGGCCCCCTTGATAGCCAATCCGAGGATCTTCAACTCCTAGATGCGCAGCCTGAAGATCTCCTCCCTCTGGACGCCTACGCCCCCCTAGATCCTCCTCCGAGTCCTACCCAAGCCAACCTGGAATCTAAGGCCCAGGGCTTCAAGCTTTACTATCATGAGCGGGTGGAGCGTGCCCTCTTGGCCTTTAACCGTTTTGGCAGCTATGGAGATCTGGACTTCGCCTCTGTGATCGGCAACGTCTTTATCCGGCGCCAGGGAGATCACTATGAGCTGGTCCCTGGCCCCAAAGACAACAACCTGATCGGCACCTCGATCTGGACCACTTGGCAGGCTTACCGTCTATTTCGTTCTCGGACAATCGAGCTGAGCCTGATCAGGATGCTCAGAGGGTTCAGTTTCTTTGAGGGGGTCACTGGAGTTCCGGGGCTGACCTCCCGAGAGGTCTATCCTGGCTGGACCCTTGAGATTCAGGGGGGAGATGGCCCGGTCAGCAGGACCCGATTTGGAGCGCCAGCCTCCAGCCCTTTGGAGGCTGATCAGGCTCTACGAGATGAGATTCAGAGCACCTTCTTCGAGGGCCTTGAGATGCGCTATCGCCTCAACCCTGCCGAGTTCTACTTTAACTTCTCTCCTTTGGCTCAGCTTGAGGACTATACGATCACTTACAGCTTCTCAGAGCTGCCCAGCTTTCTTAGAAACAGCGACTGCTGCTCCTCTCTGCTGCGCACTCCAGAAGGCTATCCTTGGGCGGGGGCCTTCTGGGGCAACCACAACTCTCGGGACAACTTCCCCGATCTGGCCTTGGGTGCCTTGGCTGCTTGGGCCATCCAGCAGGAGCCTCAGCTCCCTGAAGATCTTCGAGAGGCCGCCGAAGCAGCTTGGAGCGCATCCCAGCGCATAGGAGATCTCATCGAGCTTCACGGCGGCAGCCTGATGACCATCGATGAGTATCACGACTATGGAGAGCTGATCATCGGTGGTACTCTGCGTCCTCATGGAGAACGCGAGGCTCAAGATCTGGGGAGCCTCGCCACCTGCTCTATGGTCTATCTGGCCCAGTCTCTGAGCACTCGGGGGCTCAGCCTACCTGCCCCGATGCTGCCGATGCCGGGAGCCTCGATTGAGTCTACCTTGAGTCGCTTGGGTGATCTGATCACCTGCAATGTTCCCGAGGGTCCGCCTCTTTGCCGTCGTCTGGATCAAGCCTACTGCGGTTTTCGTTGGGCCACCTTTGAGGAGCTGGAGTTTATGGGCCAGCCTCTCTTTGAGTTTCTACGCGCTCGCGAAGAGAGCAACCCTGGCTCCGCTGAGTCGGTCTTGGCTGGTTTTCAGAATGACTATGACGATGTGGTCGAGGCGATGTTGGCGCTGCTCCTCTACGGCCAACTTAAAGGGGACGAAGAGCTTGAGGGCCGCGCTCGTATGGCCCTCACTGATATGACCACCATGATGCGGATCTTTGGGGATCTCTCTTGGGGAAACAGCGCCCCTCATCGACAAGTTGAGCAGCGCTATGAAGCGGCTCTCTTTGAAGCTCAAGCGGGCATCAACGGAGATCTACACGCTGATCTTGGAGATTTTGAGCGCGCCGAGGCACAGATGGTTCGGATCGAGGCTCTGCTCCAGATCCCCGAATCTTCAACCCCTCCAGCTCTCCTCAGCGATGAGGAGATCCAAGCTCGGGTAGAAGCTAGGCTGCCTGGCGTCCGCGAGATCGTCGCCCAGCGTTATCGTGAAGAGTATGGAGACCAGCCCCCTGTACGACGAACCCCTGAGGGATATGAAGCGCGTGGGGTTCCTTTGGCTGAGAACCCCTGGCACCCCGTCGAAAATATCAGCCATCGTCGCTATGGCAGCCTCAAGCTTTTTCAGGCTCTGCCCCTCTGTTTGAGCCGTCCAGATCTCCTGGACTGTAGTTGGGCGATCTTGGGCTGTGCGCGCCCCGATCTGGATCAGAGTGGAGGGGTTGATGCTCAAGATCAGGTTCTCTTCCAAGCCGCGCGTGAGGTTCAAGCTGAGGGCTGCGCCGAAGAGAACGGTTGGTGTGGTGGCGCAGATTTAGACCACAGCGCTGTGGTCGATCTTGAAGATGAAAGCTTTATGGAGGCGGCGCAGGGCTGCCAACGCTGAATGCTAAGAGCGATAGCTCCTCACTACAGATCCAAACTCAACGCAGATGTTTGTCTATGTTGGGGTGAGAGAGCAGAGGCGCCAGCTCTGGGATCTGACGCACTCGCCGCGCCAACTCTTTACGCTGGGCGCTGCGGCCCAGGAGGAGCGCCAACAACTCAACCGCTTTCTCACGGTCACCTGAACGCAGGTACTTGAGCACCGGCGCGAGAGCATCGCTCTTCTCATCTCCACCTACAGAGATGTTGACCCGAGCAGGCTCAAGCTGGTTAGGATCTTTCGACTTAAAAAACCAGAAGGCAGCAGCCAAAACAAAAAGGAGAAGCAGCAACAGAGTCAGGCCCAACTTAGAGCTGTTCTTCTCAGAGGGCAGCTCGAACTCTTTACTGGAAGGAAGTTGAGGGAGGGGCGGAACTTTTAGGGAGCTGGGCTCTTTGGGCGTGGGAGCTGGCTGAGATCTTGGGAGTTCAGTACCTGGCTTAAGCACCTCTCGCAGCGCCCGCGCCATCTCCTCAGCATCCTTGAAGCGATCCTCTGGGCGCTTGCTTAGGGCGATTTGAATCAGCTGAGAGAGAGCTTTGGGGAGCCCCGCAGATGGAGGGATGGGTGGCAGAGGCTCGTTGATATGCGCTACCAGGATCTCCAGAGGCTGATCTCCATCAAAGGGGACCCGGCCCAAGAGCATCTCATAGAGGATAATTCCCAGAGCGTAGAGATCACTGCGACCATCTAGACGCTGATCTAAACTCTGCTCTGGAGACATATAGAGTGGGGTCCCTAAGACAAGACCCTGGCGGGTTTCTACGCCTCCATCCCAGGTCTCTGAGCCCATCAGCTTGGCGATCCCAAAGTCCAAGACCTTAGCTCGCTCCTCTCCCAAGTTTGTCTGGGTGATCATGATGTTCTCAGGTTTAAGATCCCGATGAACCATCCCTTTCGCGTGGGCCTCAGCCAGAGCCCCCAGGACCTGAAGGGCGATCTCCACGGCGCGCTCTGGAGAGAAGCGCTGCTCTCGACGCAGGATCTCTTTAAGCTCCTCTCCCTCAAGAAACTCAAAGACCATATAGAGGCGGCCCTGCTCATCCTCGCCATAGTCATGGAGCGTCACCGTCGCAGGATCTGAGAGAGAGGCGACGACCCGAGCTTCATGGAAGAAGCGCTTGGGGAGATCGGGATCATCCTCGTTCAGGATGATCTTCAGGGCGACTTGACGACCCACAGGATCTTGGAGCGCTCGATAAACAACCCCAAAGCCTCCCTCCCCAAGGCGCTCAAAGACGGGATACTTTTTGGCGATGATCTGCCCCAGGATGGGATCGTGAAGCTGAGTCTGGTGCAGACGATAGGAGATCAGCGCTCCACCATCCTCTTGAGGGCAATGAGCACCTGGAGAAGCCCCTTGCCAAGCCTGCTGACACGCTCGACAGTAGAGGAGATCTTGGCTCATCGTGCCCCCTGAAGAGAGGGGTAAGGGTTTTTCCCTGGTCCCATAAAGATCGTTGAGTGCATCTCTTTACCTCAAATCGGCCTAAGTATAGAGCCTCTTCCCTCCGCTGTCTTGCTGTGATTTTGGGATCATGCAGGATATAAAAAGAGTCAAAAGGGGATCTCAAAATGACAGCCCTACCACTCTGGTTAAACCTCAGCATCTTGTTTGTCAGTGCCATCTTAGCTTACTGGAACGTTGCTTGGCTCAAGAAGCGGCATCCGAAGCTGAACATAAAGAGCGCCCTCAAGCAGGCTCCCCATCTCTATATCATCCTGTTGCTCTTGCTGGGGCTCCTCGGCTTTCACTTCCTGGGGCAGCAAGATCCCCAGATCGCCTGGTCCTTTCCGCTCTGGTTGGAGTTCTATTACACCGCCCTCACCTGGGGTCTGGTGTTGGGAGGCTTCGCCTTCCTCTTCGCTTTTGGGATCTACCTCAGCTTTTTAGAGCAGCACCCTGAGCGTTGGAAGCTGGTCTTAGCCAGCCTGATGTTGATCGGGACGGTGGAGTTCAACCAGTGGAAGTTCACTCGCCCCATCGGCCCTCAGATCAAGGCGATTGAGGAGGGGGGCTTTGTGCTCCAGTCTACCGGGGTGAGCTGTGCAGCTGCCAGCGCAGCCAATGTGATGCGCTCTCTGGGCAAAACAGGAACCACAGAGCTGGAGATGGCTGAGATCTTGGGGACGACAGATCGAGGAACCTCGACCGCCCAGATCATCTACGGCATGAGGAAGCTGGGGCTGAATTGCGAAAAGTTGATGTTGGAGGAGGGGCTTCCTGAGTTCCCCGCCTTTCTCTTTGTAGACAATCCCATCGCCGGTCCCGAATCCCACGCGGTGGCTCTACTGGGCTTTAAAGAGGGACAGCTTCAGCTGCTGGATCCAGCTCAGGGCGAGCAGCTCTTAAGTGAGCAAAATCTGCGCAAATTCTGGCCTGGTCGCGCCCTGAGCTGCCATCCTGAGTAGCTGGTGATCCTCCATCTTAACGAAGCATCTAAGCTCCTCTATCGGCAGATGTTGGCCTCGCCTGGGGTACCCAGATCACCTTGACCAAAGGGAACAGAGCCTACACACCAATTCTGACCCTGGCTGTTGTCCACTGAGGCGGGATCCCCGTTGAGCTGCATAGAGGCACCTCGAACATCGGGGAAGTCGTTGTCGTTATAATCAACACGATCGATCTCCTGACCATCTGGGTTGAGCAACACCACCTCATCAGCGCCATTGCTCAGAGTGAAGCCTGAGTAGAGATAAGCCAACTCAACTCCACCGTTCTCGTTTGGGTTGGCGTTGCGGCCCAACAGAAGATAGTCCCCAGGGAAAATGATCAGACTCTCTACGTCGATGAGGGTTCTATCAGCGTCATTATCCGCGAGCAGACACCCTGCCAACTCAAACGCGACCGCTTGGGGATTGTAGATCTCGATCCACTCTCCAAGAGCATCATCCACCACGCTGGGATCCTTAATCAGCTCAGTGATCACCAAATCTCCAGAGAGGGGGCTGAGGATCTCTAGATCACCACAGCTCCCATCATTATCTTCATCAGGATCGTTGCAGGGTTGCTCACCTTCACAGAGGTTCTCCAACCCCGTCGCGTCACAGCGGCTGCCTCCAGGCAGATACTCCCGCGCGCTGAAGTTAAAGGTGTAGAAGGGGATCTCAGCGTTTCGTCCATACTCATCAACGACAAAAAGATGTTCACCTGGGGGCAGCTCAAGCTCAAGGTGACTGCAAGCCCCAACGCCACCATCATCGTTGTAGTGAAGGCGGCCATCCAA
>CAYLJJ010000139.1:0-12334 GCA_964384025.1 uncultured Nannocystaceae bacterium | reverse complement strand
CTCTTTCTTTCCTCCACCGGTAGCGACTTATCCCTCTCTGCGCTTTAGCTTACACCGCTTACTCCCTGATGAGGAGCTGCTCCGCCTAGCAAAGCTATTGGGAGAGATGAAACTCTCCTGCGATCCAGGACGAGCAGCCTGAAAATTGCTCATCCCGATTTTTTCAGAAGAAAATATAAACAAAGAAGATTCATTCACTGGATCTTTTATTAGAAAGTTCTTCGGTTGAAGCTGAGCGTTCACTTGTAATTGACCTCTCCCCAACGCCAGATGTGAGGGCGTAGATCAAAGCGCTGTATCAAGACCTCTAAATCCGCTTCAAGGATCTCCTCTTGAGGCTTCTGGATAAAAGCCAAAAGCAGCGCCTCCAAGATATTGGTGCCAAAGGTGCGGCCCTTAAAACAGGGGGTACTGCTCACTAAGAGAGAGAGCCCCCGCTCCTGAAGCAGCGCCCTGTCCTGAGCGGTGGTGGTGTTGGTGAGGATCGCCTTGCCCCGTAGATCTTTCGGCAGCTGCGCATGGATCAGATGAAAGTCTCCCGCGATGAGCTGCGTTGAACGGAAGAAGCGCGCCACCATACGGGAGGGACGCGGCGTCTTGGTCATTTGATTGGGGTAGAAGAAATGGGTGGGTAGACGACCGATGATGGGCAAAAATAGGCGAGCCAAGAGCTTGACCATCTCTAGAGAACGCAGCGGGATCGGCAGCCCTAAGCTGAGGAGATCTGCGCAAAGAAGGCGAGCACCTGCGGCCTTCAGGATCTGAGCTAAGGTAAAGCGATCCACGGCGCTGATCAGCAGCGTCTCTACTCCCTCCAAGCTTCCCAGCTCCGCCTCTAAAGCTGCTATCGCGCGTCGTGCTAGGAGGCCCTTAACGCGATTGCCATCTCCCAGCTTCGAGCGCCTCACGGCATCAGCCATCAAGCGACCATCTCGTAGGTCGTAGCGGCGCCCAGCGAGCTCTAGGTAGATATTGATCCCCCCCACTCCAATGGCATCTACACGACCATCATGCTTTCGGCAGAGCGTTAAGGCGCGTTGAAGATCTCCATCACAACCCAGACGCTGAAGTGAGACACGCTGCCCCTCTATCTCCAACTCCAAGCGATGATCTCGCTCAGACGCTCCCAAGCTGACGCCGAGGATCTGTTTTATCCTTGGTTCCATAAAAGCCTTCTCAAGAGATGATCTCCCAGCCACGACGCAGGGCCAAAGCTCGTAGGCCCCTGCTCGGTTGGACCGCTATGGGGTGAGCAACAGCGCCTAAGAGCGCTGCGTCGGAGTGAGAATCTCCATAGGCCCAAGCTTCTCCAAGATCCAAACCCAGCTCATCGCTGATCTCAACCGCATGCCTAAGCTTCTCCTGACCGTAAAAGACTGTTCCAGCCAAGCTTCCCAGACAGTGTTCCTCCTCATCAAAGGCCAGCGGGACTCCCTCTGCACGGGGGATCGAGGCCGCAGCAGCTACCCGTTCAACCACTCCTTGAAAGGAAGCTGAGAGCAGGATCAGCTGATCCCCCTTCGCTCGATGCCACTCCAGGCGCTCAAACAGCCGAGGATGGAATCGGGGCTGTAGCTCCTCGACACAGAGCCTTCGAAAGAGCGCCTGTAGCCTCTCTCTCGGCCAGCCCTCAAAAGCTCGAGCGGTCCTCTCTTTGAGTTGGCGGTTGCTCGAGCGACCCAGGCTATAACTGAGCCCCGCTTTGATGATCCCCAGGCTTCGCTTCTTAGAGATCCTCTCTCTAAAGAGGAGGCGACGCATCAGGCGAAGTTGGCTGTCTGTCTGAAGAAGGCAGCCATCCATATCAAAGAGCACGAGGGCCATTCAGTATACCCCACGACGCATCGGTAGATGGGGCAGGCTCGCCTCTTCATACTCAGGACCACAAATCTTAAAGCCCAGGCGCTCATAGAAGCTTCTCAGCTGACTCTGGGCCGAGAGGTAGATGGGGGCTTGGAGGTGAACGATGCACTCCAACATCAACGCATGACCGAGGCCCTCTCCTCGGGCCTCAGCCCTGACCAAAACCCGCCCAACCACCGCTTCAGATCGAAGCTGACCTGGTGGAAAGATACGGGCATAGCTGATCAGCTCTTCGCCTCTCCAGCCCAGGAGGTGGAGGGCCTGGGGATCAAGGCCATCGGCGTCAGGGCAGCTGACCCCCTGTTCGGCGATAAACACCTGCTGCCGCAGCACCATGCAATCGTAGAGGAGCCTCAAGCTCAGCTCCTCAAAACGACACCACTCATAGCGGATTGCCTGTTTTTGCATCTGGGCTCCCTTCGCTTCGCAAACTAAATAGCCTGGATGCTGAACTCAAGCGATGCTTCTCAGCGCGCTCCTCCCAACTCACATAAAGATTCGAAACCTGCGCTTCTGCGAGTTTGGAAGCCGCTCATCCATGAGAACAGCAGATCAGCCCCCAACACGCACAGGGCTTGACCTCTAAAAGCTGGGGGGATAATCAGGAGCCTTAAATCATGCAGATGGGAGCAAAACGCCCCAAAAATGCAAGATCATTCATGCAAGAGCTGCTCTGCCTGTAGCGCGCAGAGCAACGACACGACACCTGAGCCCCCACCCTATGAGGGGCTGCGCTTTGGTGCCATCTCAGCAGGTGTCTTTCTCTTCCCTGTGCTCCTTGCCCTGATTGCTGCGGTGAGCCTGGGAGGCACTAACCAAGGTGTACAGGCGATCTGGGGGGGGCTTGGCCTCCTCTTGGGGATGCTCCTCTCCATGAGCATCACTCGCTTTGTGCGCCCCTCAAACTGAGGAGGGATATGAACACCAGCGTCGCTGGGAGAACCTTCCCCCGTGGGGTACACCCTCCTGAGGGTAAATCCTTCGCCGAAGAGCAGAGCATCGAGGTGCTGCCAAGCCCAGAGCAGGTGCTCATCCCCCTGCAACAACATATCGGTGCTCCATGCAGTCCCAGCATCAAGCCCCGCGCTCAAGTGCAGCTGGGAGAGATGATCGCTGAGTCTAAAGCCTTCGTCTCTGCCGCGATCCACTCCAGCCTCAATGGGATCGCTGCGCGACCCACAAAGGTAACCCTGCCCAGCGGGCGCCGGGTCCAAGCGATCCCCATCAAGGCCAAGGGGAGCCAGCTGGAGGGTCAGGTCCTCTTTGATGATCTCTATGGGGGTGTGTGGCCTCGGGAACTCGAAGCCTACGCGCCAGAGGAGATCGTCCAAGCCTGTCGTGAGGCGGGGATCGTCGGGCAGGGAGGGGCTACCTTTCCCAGCTTTATCAAGCTGCTGCGCAATGACGTTAAACCGGTTGACTCTCTGCTGATCAACGGGGCGGAGTGTGAGCCCTATCTGACGGCGGACTATCGCCTGATGCTGGAGGCTCCAGACGCGATTATCAGCGGAACGCTCCTGGCCGCACGGGCCTGCGGTGCCAAGGAGATGCTCATCGGAATTGAAGACAATAAGCCTCAAGCGATCAAGCGCCTTCAGGAGCGCGCTGAGGGCACTGGGATCCGCGTTATAGCGCTGCCCACCAAGTATCCTCAAGGTGGTGAAAAGCAGCTGGTCTTAGCCACCCTCGATCGAGTGGTGCCTACCGGGGGCCTGCCTCTCGATGTGGGGGTGGTGGTGCTCAACGTAGGGACCGTGGCGGCGATGGCTCGCGCGGTGTTCCGCGAGAAGGCCTTGACTCACCGTGTGGTCACGGTCTCAGGCGCGGGCATCAAGCAGCCCAAGAATATCTTAGCCCCTGTTGGGGTGAGCCATCGTGCCCTGATCGACTTCTGTGGGGGGGTCAAAGAGGGAGCCGCGCGGGTCCTCTCTGGTGGACCGATGATGGGCTTCACAGTGGGAGATCTCTCTACACCGATCACCAAGGGCACCAGCGGGATCACCGTCCTTATGCCCAAGGATGTGAAGACCGCCACCGAGACCCACTGTGTTCGTTGTGGACGCTGTGTAGATGTCTGCCCCCTGAACTTGGTGCCCACTCGCATCGCTCTGGCGGCGCGTTATCAAGCCTGGGATGTGGCTAAGCGCTACCACCTGATGGCCTGTATGGAGTGTGGCTGCTGTGCCTACGCCTGCCCCGCGCAGATCCCCCTGGTGCAGCTCATCCGTCTGGGTAAGTCCCAGATGCCAAAGGATTGAGGGGAGGAGAGGTGTCTGAGAACCAGACAAAGAAACCAACGCCGGGCGATGAGCCCAAGAAGCTTGTGATTGAGGGGTCCCAGACCGAGGAGAGAGCGCTCACTGAGAACTCTACGGTCAAGGAGACAGCAGTCAAGGAGACAGCGGTCAAGGAGACAGCAGTCAAGGAGACAGCGGTCAAAGAGGCAGCGGTCAAAGAAGCAGCGGTCAAGAAACCAGCGGTTAAGAAGGCTGCGCGAAAGAAGGCTGCGCGAAAGAAGCCCAGCCGAGCCAAGGCGCCTAAGCTGCCCCCCGATCCTCCCTTGATGGTCGGCCCCAGCCCTCATGTCGTGGCTGAGGGCTGGACCACCCAGAGGATGATGCGAGATGTGCTCATCGCTCTGATCCCTGCGACCCTGGTGGCGGTTTGGGTGTTTCAATGGCAGGCGCTCTTTCAGATCGTCCTCTGCATTGGAGGTGCTCTAGCCACAGAGGCGGCTTTAAGCAAACTTCGGGGGCAGAGTGCTCCTCTCTGGGATCTCTCCGCTACGGTAACGGGGCTGATCCTGGCCCTGACCCTGCCCTCAGGGCTGCCCTGGTATATCTCTATTATCGCCGCCTTTATGGCGATCGGTCTGGGCAAGCTCGCCTTTGGAGGTCTGGGCTTTAATATCTTTAACCCTGCGATGGTAGGCCGCGCCTTTGTGATGTTGAGCTTCGCCAAGGAGATGGGCGCGGGCGGTTATATCAAGGGCGACTATCCCTTAGGACAACCCGACGTGGTGAGTGGGGCGACCCCTCTCACTGTGGTCAAGGGGATGGCCAAGGCGCTCGCTGAGGGCTACCCCGAGAAGATGCAGCAGCTCTTTGAGCAGGCCACCGAGCTTGAGGGTCTGATCGGCGGTTACACCAACGGCTCGCTGGGAGAGACCAGCGCCCTGGCCTGCTTTATCGGTGGAGCCTACCTGATCATTCGACGCTCCGGCTCCTGGGAGATCCCAGCGGGGGTGATCGGCGGGACGGTTCTCTTGGGTGGCCTCTTTCAGCTTCTGGGCTTCACCCCTTTCGGGGTCGTTGAGCAGGTGATGGGTGGCGCGTTGCTCTTTGGGGCCTTCTTTATCGCCACAGATCCGGTCACCAGCCCCCTAACGCCCAGAGGCAAGATGATCTTTGGAGCGGGGGTGGGTGCCCTTGTGGTGCTCATCAGGACCTTCAGCGGCTACCCCGAGGGGGTGATGTTCGCGGTGCTGTTGATGAACTCTGCGGTGCCTCTGATCAACCGATGGACTGTCCCGGTGCCCGTGGGTGGTCCGGTCCCGGTTCGAAAGTCCGCTTGAGGAGTAGAGATGAGTTCAAAGAAGCACAACTATATCTTCCAAGCTTGGCTCGTAATCCTCCTGGCTCTGCTCTATGGCGCTGGCCTCGCGGCGGTTCAGATGGGGCTGGGAGAGCGTATTCAGGAGAACAAGCGGCAAGAGACCTATCGGCAGATCCCCAAGCTGGTGAAGGGCGCTGATCCTGCTCAAGTACAGGAGCATTTCGTCGAGCTGAAGGGCCGCAAACACAAAATTTATAAGGTCCTCAGCAAGCAAAAGCAGCATATCGGTTGGGTCTTGCCCGCCGCGGGTCAGGGCTTCGCCGATAAGATCGAGATCCTCATCGGGACAGACACTCAACTCAACACCATCTTGGGACTCTTTGTGTTGAGCCAGAAGGAGACCCCTGGACTGGGGAACTTCATCACCGAAGCTTGGTTCCGGGATCGCTTTAAGATGCAAGCGCTCGACCAGCCCCTGACCGTGATCAAAGCTGGCTTAAAGGCGGGTCCAGGGCAGATCGAGGCGCTCACAGGGGCGACCATCTCCTCTGAGGCGGTCAGCGGCATCGTCAACAAGGCGATCGCTCAGTTTGGATCCAAGCTGAGAGAGGAGTCCAAGGGCTCGGTGAGCCTCAAACAGAAAGCATCTGGGCTTAAGATCGCTCCCAAGCCGAAGCAAACTGCTGCTCAGAGACGCGCTCTCAGCAAGGCACAAGCAGCTAAGAGAGCAGCGATTATTCGGCAAGCTGCAGAGCAGCGCGCCCTCAAGGCGAAGCAGCCCACCCCCAAGAGCGCTCTAGAGCCTGAACATGTTGAGCCCCCCCTAAGTAAAGCGCAAGCTGCCAAGAGAGCGGCGATCATCAGGCGGTCAAGTGAACTGCGTAAGCGAGCCGCTCAGCTGCGCGCTCTCAAGGCGAAGCGGTCCGCTTCAGGCGCTGTCGTACAGCAGCCAGAGCGTCCAGCAGCCCCCTCAGAGGCAGCCCTAAAGGCGATGATCGAGGCCAGCGTTCAGGAGGCGCTCAAAGAAGCGGTTCCCAGCGCGGTCAAGGCAGCCCTAAAGGAGCTGGCCGATGAGAAGCTGGCGGCGCGCCGAGCAGCGGCCCAAGAGCGTGCGCTCAAGCGCGCTGCTCGGCGTGCTGCCAAAGAGTCTGCTCTAAAGAAAAGGACACCAGTTAAGAAGATCGAGGATGGTCTCTTTCAGAGCCTTGAGATTCCAGCAAAGGAGCGACACTGATGGCGGACACTGGACCCACCGCAGGCGAGCGGTTCCTGAACGGGATCCTGCCTGAGAACCCCGTCTATCGACAGCTCCTGGGGATGTGCCCGGTCTTGGCGGTGACCAATGGCCTTAAGCCGGCGCTCACCATGGCAGCGGCGACCGCCTTTGTACTGATCATGGCCAACGTGGTCACCAGCCTGATCCGCAATCTCCTCCAGGCCCACCTACGCATCTTGGTCTTTACTTTGACCATCGCGACCTTTGTGACCGTCGCTGATAAGGTGCTGGCGGCTTACCTCTATGAGATGAGCAAAGAGCTGGGACCCTATATCCCACTGATCATCGTCAACTGCCTGATCATCTCCCGCTGTGAGATCTGCGCCAGCAAGCAGAGCGTCAAGGTGGCCTTCGCGGACGCCGTGGGGATGTCCCTGGGCTTCGCCATCGCCCTCTCCAGCATCGCCGTGGTGCGAGAGCTTTTGGGCTCCGGTAGCCTCTTTGGTGTAGAGATCTTCTCGACGACGGTTTGGCCTCGTTGGGGCATCCTGGTCCTGCCCCCTGGGGCCTTCCTCACCCTGGGGGTCCTGCTGGGCGCCTTTGAGTGGTATCAACAGCGCAAGAGCGCGCAGGAGGGCTGATCATGGAGACTGCACTTCAACTCTTTCTCCTCGGCCTCAGCGCCGCCCTGATCAATAACTTTGTCCTCCACTACTTTGTGGGGATCTGCCCCTTCTTGGGGGTCTCTCGCAAAGTCGATATGGCTTTTGGGATGGGCCTCGCGGTCACCTTTGTGATCAGCATCGCTGCCTTCCTGAGCTGGAACTTCACCTACTTCATCCTGCGTCCAGAAGCTCCTCTGCCTACCTGGATTTGGGGGATGCTTGGGGGGGAAGGGACGGTGGACTTGGGGATTTTGAGCTATATCATCTACATCTTCGTTATCGCCTCCTCGGTGCAGTTCGTCGAGATGTATGTGCGTAAGTTCCACCCCCCACTCTATAAGAGCTTTGGCGTCTTTCTACCCCTGATCACCACCAACTGCGCCATCCTCTTCGCCTGTTTGGAGATTATGAAGTATCTCCAAGATCCCAGCCAGCTTTGGGGGCTCCATCAGGCCCTGACCCTGGCCATCGGCGGGGGACTGGGTTTCACCATCGCCATCGTCCTGATGGCGGGGATCCGCGAAGAGCTGGATCTAGCGGATGTACCTGGGCCGCTGCGCGGTCCCGGCATCACCCTGTTGGTGGCGGGCATCATGGCGATGGCCTTTATGGGCTTTACTGGCATGGACAAGGGCCTCGGAGAGACCCTCCGGCGCCTGCTGCTCAATTAAGGGAGGTCCCATGCAGACACTCGTTACTGTTCTCCTCGCGAGCACCGTGCTCTCTCTCCTGGCCGTAGCTATGGGCTATATCCTTGGCTGGGCCAACCAAGCTTTCCATGTAGAGGTTGATCCCAAGATCGAGGCTCTCAATGAGGTCCTCCCTGGCGCCAACTGCGGCGGCTGCGGCTATGTCGGCTGTGGAGAGTACGCTGAGGCGGTCGCTGAGGGAGAGGAGCTGACCCTCTGTGGACCAGGGGGCGCAGGTTGTATCAGCGCGATGGCTGAGATCATGGGTGTAAAGGCGGGCGAGGTGATCCGCCTCAAGGCGGTGGTCCACTGTGGCGCCACCACCGCGCAGCGTCATGGTCGCCACAAGTATCATGGCGAGCAGACTTGCGCTTCAGCCTCCCTGGTTTCTCATTTCCAAGGCTGTGTCTATGGCTGTCTGGGCTTGGGAGATTGTGTAGAGGTTTGTGACGATGACGCCATCCATGTGATCGATGGGGTGGCGGTGGTCAATGATCTCTGTACAAGCTGTAAAGCCTGCGTCAAAGCCTGCCCCAAAGAGATCATCAGCATGCTGCCTTTTAAGATAGAAGATCTGTTGGCGGTGCGCTGCTCAAGTCAAGATATGGGCAAGGAGGTAAAAGAGGTCTGTGATGTGGGCTGCACCGGCTGTAAAGCCTGCACCCGCAAGAATGATCTCCTGATCATGGATGGGAACCTCGCGGTGGTCGATTATGACGCCTATGACACCGAAGCCAACTATGGCGATATCCTCAAGAAGTGTCGAACCAACACCATCGTTTTCATCGGTGAGCCCCGCAACTTTGACAAGGAGAGCGCTGAGGTTGAGTCCTCTTAGCCTGCTCTAAAATCTGGAACACCCGCCTCCGTTTTTCGCAGCAAAATGCTTAAATCATCGCATTTTTGCTCAGGAAGTCTGTTTTTTGCCGGGCCGCCGCCTCGCCAAAGGTGCTTGTATTTGGCGTGAACCTCCTCCTCTAAACTTTGGGCTGGTCGAAGGTCTCGGAGCCTGTGAGAGCCAGCTCTCCTACCGAAGATGCTTCAACCGTTAGGCGCAAGCGAGGCGGATCCCAGGCCGTGGAGTTTGGCCGCTTCGATCGATGCCCACAAAGCCAGGGACCGCGCAGGCGATCTCCCAACGCTCTTCCCATTCATGACACTCACACCAAGCTTCTGACATTGTGGAGGGGTCAATCCACACCCCCGTCCCATCCCCTGGAGATGCACAGCGAGCGATTGGCTCTAGATTTTCATCGCAGCAATCTCCTTGCTCAAGGAGACAAGCCTCACCGAGGCTGGGGCTGCACTCTCCGGGTTGCCAGGGTTTGTGCTGGAGATCAAGCTGAGCATCAAGTTGAAGATCCCTCCTGGGGCTGGAATCGGCCCTATTGTTCTCCTCTGAAACATCGATACGGAGATCCTCACAGGGACCATCACAGTCGAGATCTATAGAGACCTCAGGATTGGCGATACAGCCGATGCTGGAGAACAGCAGGCTGTTTCCGATGATGGCGAGGCGTTTCATCTCTCCTCCAGAGGGACACCAGCGCGCTGAAAAGCGCGTGGGACCGCTTCATCTAGGGCGGTTTGGTAAGCGATATAGAAGGTTGCAGAGTCAGGGATCCCCAACTTAGGGAGTAGACGAGCCGCCTCAGGGTCTTTAAAGAGGCGTCGCTCCTCATCCTCCACTACATCTCGGCGCCGCATCTCAGCCCGCCAACGTTCTGCGACAGCGCGGATCGCCTCAAGGCCAGGATCAGGGAGCCAGCCTGCGGTCTCTCCGCGGCGAATCGAGCGCAATAGATAGCAGCCCAACCGGGCGTGAAGGACCTCATCTCGGGCGATATAGAGCAGGATCTTGCGATAACCGCTGGGCGGCAGACTGTGGAGGCTGTGATTAACCAGGGCGAGGGCGGTTGTCTCTCCGGTCGCCAGGGTGCCCGCGATCATCTCTAAGAGATCCTCTTCGGGGCGTTTAAGGCGGGGCTGTTGAAGGCGACTCAGAGGGAAACTCAAGATTCCCTCACTGCCCAAAGAGCGTGCCGCCGCTGCACAGAGCCGGACATGTTGTTGCTCCTCCAGGAGCATCGTCAGAGCGCAGCTTTGGAGATCCAGGGGAGCATTGAGATCCACCAGCAGACCGTGGAGTCGCCGCATTACCATAACACCGACATACTCGGCCTGAGTGCGTGCTTCCCAATTACGGCGAGCCGCCGCGCGGATTAAATCGGGGAGTTGAGGGGGTGAGAGCTTGGGGATCGGGATCAGGCCTCGGGCTACCAAGCGCTGCTGACTGAGCGGAGAGTCTCGAAAGAGCAGCTCAAGGATGGGTTCCTGCACAGCGCCTCCAAAAAACGGCTGAGAGATCGAGTTCTCTCTTGGGAATGTGTCAAAGTTCTCTCTAAGAAGAAAGGCTCTCAAAATATGAAGATCTTGCTCAACCCTCCCTCTGCTGTACTCCTCTGGCTCCTCCTGAGCTTTTGGGCTTGTGATGATGGCGGAGGGGCTTCTGCCACCGACCCAGGTTGGCTTGACGCTGAACCTGACAGTACGCCGATCCTAGACGATCTCAGCCCTCCCACCCTGGACTCAAACCCCCTCGATCAGGGTTTAGGCTCCGATCTGGAGATCCCTGAAGATCAGGGCGCAGATCTGCCCTTAGATCTCGCGCTGGATGAGAACCTTGATGCGCCACCGCCGATCTGCTCTGAGGAGATCTGTGATGGCTTGGACAATGACTGTGATCTCTTGGTGGATGAGGAGCTTGAGCGCCCCTGCTATGAAGGCCCTGCTGGCAGCTCCTGGCGGGGCCTCTGCCATGCTGGACATCAGAGCTGCGTTGAGGGCGCCTGGGGTGAGTGTTGGGAGCAGGTCACCCCTCAAGAAGAGATCTGCAATGGAGAGGATGATGACTGTGATGGAGAGCGGGATGAGGAGCTCTATGAGCCCTGCGCGGCCCCTCGACCTGTAGATCACGTGGGCCGCTGTCTACCTGCCCAAAAGAGCTGCTTTGAGGGGGAGTGGAGCGGCTGCAGTGCCCCGGTTGATCCCATCCCTGAAGAGTGTAACGGCTTAGATGATGATTGCGATGGCAGCGTCGATGAGGAGTTCTTCGATCTGGACAACGATCAGCTCGCTGATTGCGTGGATGAGGACGATGATGGAGATGGGATCTCCGATCTAGAGGACAACTGCCCTCGCGTCCCTCAAGCGGGGATGCTGGATCTCGATATGGACGGCTTGGGAGATCTCTGTGATCCTGATATCGATGGAGATGGGAGCGAGAATGAGCAGGATTGTGGGCCGGAGGAGCCTGAGCGTTACCCAGGGGCTCAGGAGTCTTGTAACGCTCTGGATGACGACTGCGATGGGGAGATCGATGAGGAGCTGCTGCGGGGCTGCTATGAGGGCCGTGAGGGCAGCTTAGGTCAAGGCCCTTGTCGAGAGGGGACACAGCGCTGCGAGATGGGCAGCTTTGGAGCCTGTGAGGGGCAGCAGCTCCCAGAAGAGGAGCGCTGTAACAATCTAGATGATGATTGTGATGGTCAAGCGGATGAGGATCTTAACCCTCGCTGGCCCGATGAGGATGGCGATGGCTTTGGGGATGAACATCAGGCTCCGCTCTGTGAAGAGCGGGCAGGCTACACAGCACGCTCAGGGGATTGTAACGACGAAGATGAAGAGATTCACCCTGAGGCGCAAGACTGGCCAGATCCTGAGTTTGTGGATCGAGACTGTGATGGCCTGGATGGAGCACGAGACCGCTTGATCTTTGTAGCCACAGGCGCCGAAAGCGAGGGCGCCGACGGCAGCCCTGAGCATCCCTTCTCCGAGATCTCAATGGCGCTTCAAGCAGCTCAAGGCCGTGAGGGGCTTCAGGGCTTGGCTTTAGCGGGGGGCAGCTACCCTGGGGGTTGGTCTCTCCAGGAGGGTTTACACCTCTTTGGGGGCTATGACGCTGCTGAGGCTTGGGCACGGGGCTCGGTTGAGACCCTGATCGAGGGGCAGGGGGAGCCCGACCTGATCGGGCTGCGCGCCGAAAATCTAAACGCAGAGACCCGCCTGGAGCAGCTTAAAATTCACTGTGGAGATGCAGCTTTGGGGGGCTCTGTCTATGGTCTGTTGGCGCTTAACGCTCCAGGGCTGCGTCTCAGAGATCTGGAGATTCAGGTGGGTGCTGCGGGCGCGGGCGCGACGGGTCAAGTGGGAGAGTCGGGGGCCTCTGGTCTCGCTGGGGGTAGCGGTGGTGACTGTGGAGGAGCTCCTGGTCTGGGGGGAGAGAGCCCCTGTGGGGTGGGCGGCTTGGGGGGGCGCGGCGGAGGGCGTAGAGAGGATGGCCAAGCAGG
>CAYLJJ010000138.1:0-12409 GCA_964384025.1 uncultured Nannocystaceae bacterium | reverse complement strand
CTGCTCGGTGCGTTCATACAGGCTTCGCTTTGGGGTCATAGCAAGTCAGTCAACCGAGAAAGAGGAGTGTTTTCATGTGGATGGCTGAAACACCCGCGCTTGATAGCGCTGCTCAGCCTTTAGAGGGCAAAAGGATCTACATCCCCTGTGTGTTGCTGTTGGGCTTCGAGCTGGCTGAGAAGTTCGCGCGCGGTGGCTACATCATCAGCGGCGAGGTCGCGCAAGCGACGCAGGCCGAGCTTGCTCATGAAGCTCTCTGCGTCAGAGCGTGGGAGCTCTTTGAGGCGCTCCATGATCTCTTTGGCGATGTGCAGATCTACCTGAGCAGAGGCTTCACCTGTCGAAGGCTCGCTCTTCTCCTCCTGAGCATCTTCTACCAGAGCGGCGAGATCGTGGAGCTGCGTATCGTTGATGCGAGTGTGCGTGGTCGCGTCGATCTTCTCTTCGGGGAGGATGGTGTACTTCGTCTTGGGATCACGAGGCTCACCGTGACGCTCGATCTCAAAGAGCCATTTATCTAGGCCATACTTGTCACGGACCTTGAGCAGGTCCTTGAACCAAACCGTGCTGCCCTCCATCACCTTCATGCTGCCTTCGGCGGGGACGTAGAAGTTGATCATGATCCGCAGGCTGGGCCGCTTGCCTGTGTGGATCATGGAGTCGTAGGTCTCATATTTCTCGCCAACCCAGACGACCTCGCGGCTATAGGGCTCACCACAAAAGGCGCCGATGATCTTATCGTGGTTGTTGGTTAAGCGGATGAAGATGCCGCCCTGGTTGCTGTGCTTATCAGCGAGCTTGGTGGCGCGGTCCCATGCGTTTGTTGTGTTGGTCATGCTTCCTCTCTTTTAGTGGGTGGTTGAGCGGTCAAAGGTCAAGTTATGGGCTTCGAGTTCATCAAGGAGTCGCTCTAAAGCGAGCTTCCCTTTGCTCTTCTTCTTTGAGCGTGGGGCCTTCAGGTGATGGCGCAGGATGCTCTCGATCTCATCCGCCGCGTGTTCAATGAGGTCTGGAGAGGCGTTGTAGATATCAAAGAGGCTGAGCAGGCTTATGGTCAGCTCATGGAATGCTGCTTGGATGCGCTTTTCTGCATTCATGGAATGACTCCGTTCGCGATATTCAATCAAAGACTCCATTAGAATAGAGCTGGATTAAGGGCTTGATGAGACGCTGTTTGGCGAAGAAAGATGATTTTTATGGCCGCAGTAGCTCAGGGCTTCAGGTTCAGATCTAAGTCGAGCTGAGCGGGAGCACAGTCGGGTGAAGAGATCAGCGTGGCGCGCATCTTCATCCGAGCGATAACGCGCACGCGAAGGCGACGGATGCGTGCGTACTCTCGGATAAACTCTTTGTGTTCCAGGTTGGGTTGCTCACCACGGAGCCAATCAATGAGAGAGACATCCTGACCATAGGTCTGAAAGAGCAAAAGGATGTTCTTCTCTGATTCGGTGGAGATCAGGCGCTGAAACAGCTCCTCCTTTCTCTGCTCAGCCTCTAAAACGATGAACAGCAGCTCTGGAGAGGGGACCAGCCTGCTCTCTAGCTTGGACATAAGGTGTTTGTTCTTTTGATAGCGCTGCTCTCCGTTGATCACCTCCCAGACGATCTTGCGAGTCCCAAAGATGAGGTTGAGCACAGCGCGGCGGCCCAGCTTCTTGAGGTTAAAGTTGATGATGCGTTGAAAGAAGCTCTCCAACAGCAGCGCGTTGATGTCATCTTCAGTGAGCCCGTGCATGGGCTGTAGGCGCCTGCGCAGATTTAAGAGCCCAGGAAAGAAGGCGAGGGTGAGCAAGGTGAGGGCGATGCTGTTGTCGCGCCTTTGAGCGGCGGCGATGAGCGTCGCGGTCACCGCGCTGCGAGCTTTGCTGTTTTCAATCTCACGGGAGTTGAGGAACTCCATCATATCCTTGGGTGAAGAGAATCGGTGCAGGGATCTGCGCCGATTCCGCATCAACTTAAAGGCTTCCATGGTTGCAGGCTTCCTTGTCGTCTCTTTCAGCGCGTCCTGAATTAAATCTAGTTTCATGAGTTGTCTTCGGTTGTTATTATAGTGTTGGTGTCGTTGTGCTTTGATGTGATCAGATCATTAAGAACGCTTCTAATTCCATTACCAACGGACAGAGCACCGCCGTTATGGGGTAGAGACACTCGTAAAGAGTTGATGTTCATTATGTTTCCCTCTGGGCTCTTATGTTTTGGCTCAGCGGGTCAACTTAGCGATATTTGCGGGGGGGGAGTTGTTGAGGAATCTCTCCTCGGAGGTGGGGCAGGAGGGCTCTTTGGCGCTCTTAAGGACAATGGTGATCATGACGTTCTCCTCAGGGCTCTTGCCCTCATTATTTTTGCTCTCTGGGTAATCAATCGGTCAGGGCTTATGGGGCGTCGCGCCTATCTGAGATCGGGCGGGTGGTGCAGCCTTGCCTCTAAGTGGTGTTTAGGGCAGCTGCTTTTAGGCCGCGCTGGTGCTGTTTAAGCGCTGTTTGCCGAAATGTGGGCCAGACTTTAATCCGACGAACAACAGCCGTTGTGCAAGCATTCTCGATAGATAGGGAACACATGCGGAGCGCTGATGTGGGAGGGACTCTCCGTCGACAACGTCTCTCAGCAACACGATGAGCGCTGCGAGGCAAGGCTCCATTTAAAAACAACGTCGCTCACAAAAAAGTTCGGATCTGCGTCTCACTGGAGCCCAAATTCGGCTCTATCTCTTGTGAAGGCCTCAACCAAAATTCGGATTGCTGAGGAGCAAGAACGAGATGACGACCAAGAGAGAGCAGCCCACAGAGCATGGGCAGAGTCACGCCGGTTCAGAGAACAAATTCGCCCGGCTCGTCAACGATGGAGACGCCGCGCTCCTCGCCTTCTGTGGCGAGCCATTCTCGCGGGAGGTGGTTTGGGTGGGGAACCACTACGAAGCCTATGATCCTCGCTACCACATCGGCATGCGAGCCTCGCCTCGCTTGATGATCAACATATACCTCCCTGGCGCAGACACCATGAGGATCATGGAGGGCGGCATTCGCTGGCTTCACGCGCTCTGCAAGATCCGCAAAGAGTACGACCTGAACGCTTGGATCTTTGAGGTCAAGCGGCATGGAGAGGCGGGCGACCCAAGGGCTGTTCACACTCTGACCCCCGAGCGGAAGATCAGCCCCGCCGAACACCGTGCCATCGCTTCTCTGAAGCTTCATGATCTCTCGGCCCTTGCGGGTGAAGAAGATGAGGATGAGGTGACACCGATTGATGAAGAGACCGCCGTTGAGCTTATCGCCCGCCTGAGGCTCCTGCCTCGCGAGCAGATCAACATGTTCCTCAAGCAGTTCAAGGTTCAGCGAGCGCGAGATCTTGTCGTCGCGGATATGGATGTCGCTTGGCGTGTCCTTGGGACCTTGGAGATTTACGCGCGCAAATACGCCAAACCAGCTCAGAGCGTCACCGCCTAGAGCCTCAGCCACACGCTGACCGCTGGGGCTCATCTCCTTCCGCTCCTGCGGTCACATAGGAGTAACTCATGAGTGATTTGAACGGCCACCTGGGCCGAACAGGAGAGGTGCGTCTACGTCCATATCAGGAGCAGGCGATCGCCAAGGTCCACGCGCGTGTTGCTGCGGGCGTGAAGCGGCTGGTGATCGTGGCTCCGACTGGATCTGGAAAGACCACGATTGCAGCACATCTCATCGTCAAAGCTGTCGAGCGTGATCAACGCGTGCTGTTCATGGCGCACCGCCGAGAGCTGATCAGCCAAGCCTATAATCGCCTGCTTCAGTTCGGCATCCCCGAAGATCAGCTCGGCGTGGTCATGGGCACAGACAAACGTCGGCGCCCTGGGGCGCGGGTGCAGGTGGCGAGCGTGGCGACCCTGCGCAATCGCCCCAAACCTCATGCTGATATTGTGTTCGTTGATGAATGTCATAGATCAATTTCGAAGTCTTATCGGGATATAGCGGCCCACTATCCTAAGGCCCTGCATCTTGGACTGACGGCGACTCCATACCGCGCCAACGGCGCTGGGCTCAGCGACGCCTATGATGAGCTTATCCAGGTCTCCTCCCCCAAAGAGCTTATTGCCCAGGGGTTCTTGGTAGAGCCCAGAGTCTTCACAGCGCCACCAGACGCGCTGCCTGACCTCTCAGGCGTGCGCACTAAGCGCGGTGACTACGATCAGAAGACTTTGGCAGATGCGGTCGATGACAAAGCCTTGGTGGGCAACCTGGTGGATCACTGGATGCGCCACGCCAAGGGGATGCGGACGGTGGCCTTCGCGGTGTCAGTGGCGCACTCGCAGCATATCACAGAGCAGTTCAAGCAGGCAGGGGTGGCCGCTGAGCATCTGGATGGCGAGACGCCCAGCGATGAGCGGGCGGCGATGCTCGCGCGCTTAGAATTAGGCGCGATCACAGTGTTAGTTAATTGTGGTGTGTTGGCTGAGGGCTGGGACCAACCATCTGTTAAGTGCGCCATCCTCGCCAGACCCACGCGCTCCACGGGGCTCTATCTTCAGCAAGCAGGGCGGATCCTGCGCCCCTGGAATGGTCAGCAGGCGATCATCCTCGATCACGGTGGCTGCGTGCTTCAACACGGGCTACCTCAAGACGACCGCCAGTTCTCCTTGAAGACGCGCAAGAAGCGCAGCACCAACTCCTCCGCGCCTGTCCGCACCTGCCCCTCCTGCTTCGCGGTCTTGGCCCTCTCTAAGCGCATGTGCCCTGAGTGCGGCGAGGCTCTCTCCGGTGAGCCTGATGAGATGCCCGATGAGCGTGATGGCACCTTGATCGAGGTGAGTCATGAGGACTTGAAGCGTTTTGAGCTTGAGAAGCTGCACAAAATCGCCTTGGAGCGTGGCTATAAGCCCGGCTGGATCTACTACCGCTACAAAGAGAAGTTCGGTGAGGCCCCGCCGCGGCTGCCTGTTCAACCGCGAGCAGCGACACCCGCGCTCAAGCTCAATCAGGAGGCCCTCAACGCCTCCATGCGCGGAGCGATACGTTCGGGGAAACAGCTCTCCTGGACTGAGATCGACAGGGCCCTTCGCGGCAAGAGAGGGCGGCCATGAGCCTCGTGGCGGTGGTGGCGGATAAACGCACCCGAGGCTTTGACTACGACAGGCACGATGCGCCTGAGAGCTATCGCGTTACTGAGGTCCGTGAGGCGCTCAACCGCAAATATCTCACCGACGCCCACCTCGTAACCTACGTCGTCAAGGAGGCAAGATATCAGCCCCGCATCAACAAGCCTGGCCTGCCTCAGTTCCCGCGCCCGGTCGAGGTCGATGTGCTCTTCTGTGATGTTGATAACCCAGGGCATGTGCTCTGGACCGATGAGACGGCGGCTGAGGCGATCTACATGTATCAGGGCATGGAGATCCTAAAGACGGCGGGCGTCTATCACACAGCGCACGGCGCTCGTGTCGTGCAGCCCCTCGCTAAGCCCATCCCTGTTCAAGAGGTCGAGCCCTATATCCGGCGCTGGTTCCTTGAGCTTGAGCAGGCTGGGCTGCGTGTGGATTGGCCCTGCCGCGACTGGACGCGGCACTTTCGCCTCCCCCATGTCAGGCGAGATGGGGCGCGCTATCGCTCATCGTGGATGAATCTGGAGAAGATGCGGCCCATCGAGCTGCTGCCTCTCCCGCCTGAGTCAGAGTGGGAGCTTTTGGAGTTGGGGAAGACCTCCAAGCCCAGCCAAGCCAAGAGCTGTACATCAACGCCCAAGCGCATCCCTCCCATTGACTGGAGCAAGGAGGCGCCTGAGTTCTGGCGTGACAAGGTAGAGGTGATCGCTGAGGCCGTGCTGAAGGTCCAGACCGAGTGGCACACGCTCTTTATGGCCATCGCGGGCGCCCTCCTCTCTCGTCAAGTGCCGCCTGAGCATATCCCCACCCTGTGCCGCGCGATCTCATTAGCGACAGGCGCTGACACACGAACAGAGGATCGCGAAGACGGCGCCCGCAGCACTGTTAAGCGCAGGCTCTCAGGTCAACCCGCCACAGGCTTCACGCAGCTCAGGCGCGAGTGGCCAGAGGTCGCCGCGGCGATTGATGATGTGACCTCGAGGGGGATGGAGACGCAGCTGCGGGCCTTGACCAAGCTCTCCGCGCCTGAGACCTGCCGCTCTGTTGAGGAGACGACCGCCGCGATAGAGGAGGCGATCCGCAAGGCCCCCGACAGCTTAACGCTCATCGGCGCAGAGTGTGGTCTTGGGAAGACGAGGGCCTTGATCGCCATCGCGGTTGAGCGCGCCAACAAGCCCTACGCCTCAGGCAAGGCGACCGGGAAGCGCGCTCCCCTGGGTTCTAAGACCGCCATCTCCGTTGATAAGACCACGCTCGCCATTCAGATCCAACGTGACCTGGAAGCCAAGGGCGTCAGCGTCAAGCGCCTCTTTGGCCCCCTCTCCGTGCTCAACGATGACGGCACGCCTGTCTGCCACTTCCATAAGAACGCGTCGCTGCTCGTCGCGGGTGGCCAGTCCATGAAGCGTGATCTCTGTGAGGGGCGCTGGAGCAGACCATGCCCACACCTGTTCACCTGCACCGCCTGCAGCGGCGTTGAGGGGCCTGAAGATGCGCGCGTGACAGTAGGGCCTCATGCGCTGATCAGCGCTCTAGACGCCGCCGCAGGGAGCACAGGGTTGCTCGCTATTGATGAGCCACCCTATCTCCTTCAGACCACAGAGATCGGCCTCAAGGACCTCAGCGATACAGAGGGCGCCCTGTCCTACTTCGAGAAGGAATACACCAAGGCGCTGCTCCCCGCTCTTCAAGCCGCGCGTGCTTGGATCGAGTCGCCTTTTGAAGAGGATGAGGCGACACCGCTCGCTGATGGGCTACGCCGCTTCGCCGACCAAGTAGAGCAAGCCGTCCTCATGGACGCTCAGATCGCCGCGCAGATCGAAGGGGATCTCGTTGAGTGTGCTGAGCACGCGCCTCTTCAAGATGAGCGCAGCACCGCGCCGCCCATCAAGATGACAGAGCTCGCAAAGGCTCGACAGAGCTTCAGCCTCGCCAAGATGATCGGCGACGCCTCCAAGGTGCTGAGGACCATTCATCAAGCGCTCAAGGAGGAGAAGCTTCCTGTGGTCGGCGTCGTTGAGCATCGCAAGAACAAAGATGTCCTGCTCATCACTTCCACTCGTCGCACCCTCAACGCCGCCCTCAAGCGCTACGGAGCTGTGGTCATCCTTGACGCCAACGTCGAGCTCAACGCCGCCATCTATGAGAAGGCCATCGGCTACACGCCCCACATACACACCTTCACCGCTGGGGATGGCGCTCCCATTAAACGAACCGTCCTGGTCTTCAAGAGCGCGAACCGTAAGCGCTGGCTCCCTGAGAACAAGCTGCAGGCAGAGACAGGGCTCATCAGCGCCATGCGCCACCTCATCGACTGGATTAAGGAGGATCCACGAGCGAAGAAGGTGGGCTTAATCACCATCAGGCCCATTCGCCTCGCCCTTGATGTCATCCTTCACCCCAACGATGTCGCCGCGTTGGCCGCATGGAGAGACAGCAAGCAGCCTGAAGCCGCGCTAGATGCCCTGCGCGCCGCGCTGTTGCCCCTCCTCTCAGGCTGGGGAGGTGAGTTCATCCTCGGTCACTACGGCGCGGTGCGTGGGCTCAATCATATGGCCGACGCTGATGCCCTCGTCACCCTCGGTGACGCCTGGCCCAACATCGGGCAAGTGCGCAACGACATGGACTTCCTCGGCCTGCCTCAAGACAACGACAAGCGCAGCTATGGTCTCTGTCGGGCTGAACTTGAGCAGGCCCATGGGCGACTCCGCACAGTCCATCGAACACGCCCTGGGCGAGCCCTGCATATCGGGATCGTGCCGCCTGGAGGCTCAGGCTGGACGAACGACGCTGTTGATGTCAGGCGCATACCTCAGGGCAGGCCGCCGTCAAAATCCGCGATGGGTGTCGAGGAGTTGAATGACATCGTTGTGTTTTTTGGAAGCATCAGCGCTGCTGCCAAAGCCGTAAAATGTAGTCGTTCATATCTCAGCCGATGCCGGTCAGGTCAGATATCTATGTCTGAGAAGATCGCTGGTTTGTTGCGCGAGGCGGTGAAGCTGCCCGTGACAAGAAGTACCTACTGATATTACTTATGTAGGTACTTCTTGTCACGGCCCTGACCTGACGATCCTCACCTCCATCGCCTACCTTGCTGCGTCAGTTCACATGCTGCGGAAGCTCTCGATCTGATGATCATCACCTCCCCTCCATCGCCTTCAAGCGAGACGGTGAAACTGCCCGTGACCTGATGACCAAACACCCCCATCGCCTGAGGGCAAGACTGCGAGGTTGCCCGTGACAAGAAGTACCTACTGATACTTATTTATGTAGGTACTTTTGGTCACGGCCCCAGCCTGATGACCACCCCCCCTCGCCTAAAACTTACTGCGCCGGTTCGCGCGCTGCGTCTCATTTCTGCGCGGATTCAGCTCTATCTATATGCAACCCCCGCCAGGAGCTGTTCATGAGCCGTCACCAAGCTAACGCCCCTACCCCCGCTCAGCGTCGCCAACGCGCCACCACCCTGCTCGCTCGCGTCATACTCGACTTGGCTTCGCGGGGCCTGTTCGCTGATGAAGAGGAGTCTGTGAATAACCGGGCCGATTCGTCCAAGGAGGCGAACGATGATTGAGCCTGAGGCTGAGTTCAGCTGCTCCGAGTATCTGCCCCATACCGCAGGCTCCAAGCGCTGTCAGCACTATCACAACAGCGGTGCTTGCGACCTACCAAGCAGGCTCATGTGCGTTGAGTGGCTCAAGCGAAACGCTCAGCGAGGCCCACAGCGCCCCTCTGAACGATCCTTGGGGCAGAGGGCTACCAACCCTCCAACTGGAGGAGAAGACGCGCCTATGGGCGTCTCAGGGCCTTCTGATGCGATATCCTGCGAGGCTCCGTTGAGCAGAATCGACGCTGAGGCCCCTCAGGTCACGTCTGGTCGCATCCTTGACCGGATGGCTACCCACCCACCAACCGAAGGCGAGGAGGCGTCTGTGGGCGCTCCTGGGGCCCTTAACGTGGATCTCTTCGGCCATCGCCAGGAGCCCAAGCCGCCAAGGCCTCGTTCTCCAAAGCCGAGAAAGATTCAGCCTCACCCCGCCCAGCCTTCGAGGGACAGCGCTCGAGTCGAGGGTTCCTCAGCGCCCATGGCCGCGCAGCTCTCAGCGCTCAGAGAGGAGATCACCTCCTTCAAGGCTCTGGACGCCGAGGTCTGCATCGCCTGCGACGCTGGCGAGATCTGGCTGGTCCCTGAGTACACAGGCCGCAGAGAGCGCAAGGAACTCAGCCTGCGTGACGCGGCTACGATCGCGGCGATCTCCGCCGCCTTCCCTGGCGCGACGGTGACTTCGTTTGAGGTCGGCAAAGAAAATCAAAAAAAGTTCAGCGGCAGCGTCTCACTGAAGGGCCATTCCAGCTCTATTCATTATGTAGGGCCTCTTCGCCGCGCTTGAAGGGGTCTGCATGCGCAGTAGATCTGGAGGCCGAAGGTGCAACATCGCCGCTTCAAGAACGCACACCTCTCCTACTCACGCCTGTCTCGCTTTGAGCAGTGCCCGCTCTCCTTCAAGCTTTCCTACATCGACAAGAAGCAGCGCGCAGCGCCGAGCCTGCCGTTGCGCTTTGGCAAGGCTGTCCATGCGGTGTTGGAGCGCTTGGTCAAGGAGCACATAAGCGAGGAGCGTGAGGGTCCGCTCTCTGAAGAGCGCGCCGTTGAGCTGTGGCGTCAGGCGTCAATCGAAAACGAGCTCATGAGCCTCAAGGTCTTCGGGGAGGGCTTAGAGATCCTGCGAGCCTTCATTCTGCGCCAAGGCTCCCTTGAGCATCGAGACCTGCTCGCTGTTGAGGCCCGCTTTGAGTTGATGATCGGGCCTTTCAAGGTGCTGGGCTTCATCGACCGGGTGGATCGAGTGGACGCTGAGACGATTGAGATCATCGACTACAAGACCAACCGGATGCTCTTTAGCCGTGATGAGGTCGATCACAGCCTCCAGATGTCGATCTATCACCTCGCCGCGCAGCAGCTCTGGCCCTGGGCGAAGAGGGTGCGGTTGACCTTCGATATGCTCCGTCATGGAATCCGCATGACCACTGAGCGCACCCCAGAGCAGCTCGACGCCACGAAGCGCTATGTCGAGGCGTTGGGCAGCATGACCGAAGAGGCGACTCACTTCCCTCCACGCCTCAACACCAACTGTGTGTGGTGCGATCACCGCGCTGACTGCCCCGCCTATGCCGACGCCCTCAAGAACAAGCGGGGGATGATCTGTGAGGATCTCGATGATCTGCTGAAGGTCGCTCGTGAGCGCGAGGAGTTGGCCTTGGTCACCAAGATCCTCACCGCTCGCAAGCGGGAACTAGAAGAGCGCCTCAAGCTGCGCCTGAAGGAGCAAGATCTGCTGCTCCTCGGCAACATGCGCTACAAGATGATCACCGCCTCCACCAAGCGATATCCCCCCATCCCGACTCTCCGCGCGCTCTCATCTGCCCTCGGGATGAGCGTTCGAGAGGTCATCCCTCACGTCGTGACCATCAACAAGAAGGCTCTGGATGAGCTTGTCAGAGATGGCAACAGGAGCCTTGGAAAGCAAAAGATACTCATGCTTAAGGCAGAGCTGGAAGCCATCGCCGAACACACACACTCACATCGTTTCTCAGCGAAGGAGGTTAAGTGATGGGCGGGCTACACTCTCGCAGGAAGGGCATCGCGTATGAGCGTCGCCTCGTCCATCGTTTCCGTAAGGCGATGCCTGGAGCGGAGATCCATCGTGGCCTTCAATACCGCAGCGGCAAGGAGGCGCCTGATGTGGAGTGCCCTGTCTTCTGGATTGAGTCAAAGCGTGGCAAGAAGCCCAATATGCGCGCCGCGCTCAGGCAAGCGGCAGGGGGCGCGCCCAAAGGTCGGATCCCCATCGCTGTTGTTCGTGATGATCGAGCTGAGGCTACAGTGACCCTGCTCTTGGATGACTTCTTGGAGTTTATCAGCGAGTGGTGGGAGGGGAGGCGGCGATGACCAAGCCAAAGAAGCGGGGACGTGGGCGCCCGAAGAACATCGACGGCCCCGCCTTCCCTCGTGTGGAGGTGGATCGGCTCCTGGTGCATGGCGAGGTCGTCATGGGCGCAGACGGCAAGCCCGCTGATGTGCATCACCCGACGCATAAAGAGGTCGCCGATATGTTTGGCGTCACGCGGGCGATGATCTCGCATTACTCCAAGACGCACAACTGCGCGCGGCGTCGAAAACAGGCGATGGAGCGGCTGTACGCCAAGGTTGAGCGCGATGTACTCGAAGCACGCTCGACGGCGATGGCGCTGCGCAAAGAGGATGAGCTAAGGATCATCGACACCTACCTCCGCGGGTTTGAGGAGTCGTTAGAGGAGGGACGTGTTCGTTTTGACAGTCCTTCTGACTTTAACATGATGATACGGCTCAAGAACTTCATCAATGGTGGGGCAGATACACGCCAAGAGATCCATACGACCCTCTCATTGGAAGAAATCCAGACGCGGCATAAGCAGACTTTGAGGGCGCAACGGACTGGAGCCGTGGTTCGAGGGGAGATCTCTTCTCCTGCAGATGAGGTTATGGCCCCATCAACCCCCTCAACAGATTCTTCACACTCGACATCTCAGGAATTGCACACAGCAAATAGGCGCCCTGCGGCGGGAGAGGGCCAGGACGCGAAGACGGAAGATGAGAACTCGGATTCTGGAGAGCACGGAGGATAATTTACAATGATTTGAAGGGGTTTGAACGCCCCCTCAATGGCCACAAACCCTCAAAAGCGGCCGTTCGCCTCCACGAAACCACGCGAAGCCGCGCGCTCAGGCGCCCCATAAGCGCGGAGAAGCTCGGCCCGTACTGCCGCTTTCCCAAGGATGGAGCCAAAAGGGGGGGGAGGGTCAAAACTCCACAGAAGTAGGCGGTTTTAGAGAGGGTTCCTGGTGTGCATTCCGAACGGGCTAAAAATCCCAAAACTACCCACGGAAAGGATCGAAAATGACATCAGCGATGGGCGAGGCAAATTTCAGCGGGCAGGCATCAGCGGCTTCAGCAGTTGAGCCTCTCAACAGACTGCATCAGATCTTCTTCAGTTGGATGTGTATAGATCGCAGTGGTCAGGATGGATTTATGTCGGGCAAAACGCTGAGCGAGCCGGATATCTTTGCTCTGTCGATAGATATTGGTGCAGGCAGTATGTCTCAGGGCATGAAAGTTAAAGAGGCGTTCAATACCTGCTCGTCCTTGCCAAACCTTGAAGGCGTGGCGGAGTTGGCGCGCCGAGAGTCGGTTGCCGTTGCGGCTGATGAAGAGGGGCGCGTCGTCATCGATGCTCTCCCCTCGCCGCCGCTTGAGCTTGTAGAGCTTATCGAGCTTGGCGCGCAGCCTTTGGTTGAGGAGCA
>CAYLJJ010000137.1:6184-12512 GCA_964384025.1 uncultured Nannocystaceae bacterium | reverse complement strand
ATGAAACTGGTAGATCCCCAAAGCCAAAAAGAGCAGCAAGAGGAGGCTGATCAGCAGCTTACGGGTTTTGGGCCTACGCAGGAGGAGGAGGAGGGTCAGGCCCCCCGCAGCCAGACCCAGGAGCTGCAAAAGCAGCTGGGGATCTAAGCCTCTGGAGAGCGCCCAGTCGCTGAGAAAACGGGGACGGTGAAGTTGAAGTCCCCGGTGGTTGAGGAGGGGATAACTCAGGGTCCCCAAGAGGGCAGCCATCTCCAAGAGCGAGCCCAGGCGCCCCAATTCCGCCAACAACCTCAGGCCCAAAACCGCTCCTAAGGTGGCCACCCCAAAGAAGAGCATATCCCCCAAGATGATCTGCAGACGGTAAGGGAGCCCCAGGGACAGATCTCGAAGGGGGGCTTCAAGGAGGGCCAGAGCGAAGATCAGCCCAGGCAGGAGCAGGCGAACAGGCAGCCTGAGGACTCTACAGCGAGGCGCCCACCAGAAGGCCAGCGGTAGAGCTAGGAGAGCAGCGCCCAGACCCCAGGGGGTCGCCAACGGAGCGAGGGCGAGAAGCGCACCCGCGTAGATCAAGGGGAGGAGTCTCTTCATAGAGCGCGAAGGGCCTCAACATCAGCGGCCTCCATCAGGCGTCCGCTGGAGCGATGGATGATCCGCACAGGGCCACCGATCCTGCGCAGCTCATCATAGAGCTTAGGGAGCCGTGCCATGCTTGGATCACGCTCTGGGGGCTGAAAGAGCCAGCGCCCTAAGCGACCTCGTTCATCCTGCTCTAGGCGGCCATCTACGGTGAGTACTAGAGTGGGAGGTACAGGCAGACTGCCCGCGAAACGCAGGAGGCGGTTCATCCACACGCCCGGCTTAGAGGGCAGAAAGAACACACAATTTTGAAGCTGTCCTGGGTCAACTTCACTGAGCAAGCGCCCCAACTCCTCTCCTCCCCGCGCTCTATGCTTCACAGAGTCGATGATCTGATCCACAGCAGCTTCTCGCTCCTGAGCCAGCGCCTCTCCACCATCGGCGCTGAAGAGATAATCCTCTCCCAAGAGGCCCTGATCGAGGAAGGCGCGGGCAGTAGAGGCGGAGGGCTCATCCTCAGCCCCCGCGATAAAGAAGGCCACCGTGCTGGGCTGAGGGGAGATCGCCCGCTCTGGGCTGCGCACCAAGAGCTTGCGGCTGCGTGCATAGGTCTTCCAGAGGAGAAAGCGCAGGGGATCTCCAGCAGCGTAGCGGCGCATCTCAACGCGCTCTCCCACCAGCTCTCCTGCTGGGTGAGAATAGCCCTCACCTGAGCTGTGGCGTAGAGAGACCTGCATGCTCATCTCCTGACTCGCAGGGGCCACCCTCAAGTTCACCTCCTGAGAGCGAGGGAAGGAGAACGCACAGAGACCAAAGATATCCTCCAAAGAGAGGCGGCGGCGTATCAGAGTCCAGCGCCCTCGCTCTTTACAGATGACCCGCTCTCGCCCCCCCTCCAAGCTTAGCTCCACCTGACGGGGCTCATCCCAGCTCAACCGAAGCTGGATGAGTGGCCAGGACTCAAAAGAGGGGAACTCTGCTCCGGTCTCTATAGAGATCCCCACTTCAGCGCCCCGCTCCAACTCAGGAGGGCGACGCCGCAGATAGAGGAGCAGGCGGCTGAGGGCGATCAGGAGCGTCAAGCTGCTCAAAGCCAGGACAGCCAGAAGAAAGAGGCTGGCGGCCAAGAGGAAGAAATCCGCCTGCTCTTGACCATAGATCCAGTAGAGGTAGAGGCTGAGAGCCAAGAGCAAGCTGCCCGGAAGCGTGAGGGGAAAGAGGCCCCAAAGGTTTCGACTCCAGCGTTTCAGCCAACGCATCCTAGGTCCAATCCAGTTCAAGTCAGGGGAGAGATGTCCAGCAACAGCGCTTTGGTTCTCAAGTCTTATATTCAACACCCTGAGGGCTTCTCGCTCAACGATAGATATGTGAAACTCTCTTGACCAACTCTGGAGAAAGTGGCTTTGAAATTACCTTGGTTCCTCCCTCTACTCCTCTCTCTCCTCTCAGTAACGGGTCTGGAGGCCCGCGAGCGCTTCTGCTTTGAGGAGAACAACCTGGGTATTGGACTCTCCTTTCTCATCGATGAGGAGGGACGTTATCACATCAGCCATGTGAAAGGTTTGGGAGCATCGCTGAACTATATCCGCCTTGATCTTGATGGCAGCGAGCTTGTGGAGGTGGTCTCAGGGCGCATTCATCGTTCTCAGGAGCCTATCGTGGACACCGGTATCATCCTGGTGGATGAGGAGCCCTGGGTCTGCTATCGAAACCCCTATCTGCCTGGACTGAAGGTAGGGCAGCGCAACGGAGGGGAGTGGAATGTAGAAACGGTCTATGAGGGAGCACAGGCTGGACGCTTCTGCGCCTTCAGTCGCTGGGGCGAGCGTCTGCTCCTGCTCTTTATGGCAGAAGATAGCCTCCAGATGCTGGAGTGGCGCGCAGGCGCTTGGGGAGCTGCTGAGGTGTTGGATGCTCTGCCAAGCTTTGAAGTGGGGGTTGATCTCAACCCGGTGGTCATTCAAGGAGAGCTCTATATTGCGCACCGCCTCCGCCAAGCGACCCAGGGGGGAGCAGAAGCCTATCAGGGTGATCAATTGCGCCTCACCTGGAGCGAAGGAGAGCGTTGGCGTAGCGCAACGATAGAGAGCGGACAGCGCTCAGGCCTGCACCCTCAACTGCTCTTTCAGGATGGAGAGTTGGTGGTCCTTCATGGTGCGGTGCCTCAGCGGTATCAGGACACAGAGATCGGTTTAGACTCTGATTTGGGGATCTTCATCAGTCGAGGCCCCAATCCAGAGGCGATGCAGACTCAACGCTTCATCGAAGAGCCTGTAGGAGGCAGCCACGCTGCAAGCCTGGACTCTCAAGGAAGGATCCAGCTCTTTATCCGTGAATTTAGCCTCTCTGCCCTCTTTGGGGCTCACTACTCTCTGAGGCTCTATGAAGGCATCTCAGGTTTTCAGCTTGGTCCAAACCACGAAGTTATCGCCCAAAGCTCCCAACAGCGCCACACCTACCAGCGCCTCTCGGCTCAACAGGATCCCTTTGGCCTCTTTGTTGGAGGCTTCGTTGACAGCGCCGGTCCCTATATGGGCGAGCGGGGTTCGATCAACCTCTGCTTTATTCGCCCAGATGATCTGGATGGAGACGCTCTACCTGATGAGATCGAGGCTCGTCTGGGAAGCGATCCTCTGCAGCCAGATAGTGATGGGGATGGGCGTGGAGATGGTCAGGAGATGCTCAGGGATGACAGCGATCCCAACGTCGCTGATCAGCCAGGCAGTGGACGACCTACCTTCCTTGAGCCAGATATGGGGCTCCCAGATCTTGGTATCTTTGATGCGGGGCTTCCCGATCTTGCGCTTCCAGATCAGATCCCTCTCGATCTAGCTCCCCTTGACGCAGCGCCTCCAGATCTTCCTCCTCTTGACGCAGCGCCTCCAGATCTTCCTCCTCTTGACGCAGCGCCTCCAGATCTTCCTCCTCTTGATGCTGCGCTCCCAGACCAGGTCCTCCTCGATGCAGCACCTTCAGACTTTGCGTTCTTTGATACAGCACCTCCAGATCTCACCCGTCTCGATACGGCGCCTCTAGACTTTGCTCCTCTCGACACAGCGCTCCTCCCAGATGAGGCCCTCGTTGATCTAAGGCTGGACTCAAACACGCTCTCCGATCTGATCAGCCCCGATCTGCCCACCCAAGACAGCGACAGCTCTCGGGATCTCCCTCAGACAGATGAGCTGCTGCCTGAACAGGATCAGGGGGAAGTTCCACGAGAGGACTCTGGAGAGACTGTTGATGATATAGGGCGCTCAGATGAGCTCCTCGAAGAACCCGAGGAGGACAGCTCCTCATCTGACGGTTGTGTGGTGGGTGTGGGTGATCGAGCAACTCCGCTGTTGCTCTCTCTGCTCTTTGCGCTCTCGCTGATACTTCAGCGGCGCTCTAAAAAAGCTTAGATCTCTTCAGCGCTTTGAAGGAGCTCAACCTTAAAGTCCTGACGGATCTCGATTAAGCTACCAAGAGGCTTCCTTATACGAACGCTGATCTCCTCTGTCTCTGGATTCTGAACCCCCCCGTGAACATCCTCGGGGTCAAAGATGATCTCGGTGGGTTTGCTGGTCTGAGCGAGCAGGGCGGCGGGGAAAAGCAGGATGAGGAGCAGGCTGCGCATGGGACCCCCTAAAAAATTCCTCGCCGCTTACGCCCCGCTCCAGCTCAAGATCTAAATCGGCCGCGAAAAATACAACCAAGGCCCAAAAAGCCCCCCATCAGGAGCCCTCCACCCAAGAGCCCCGCCCAACTGCTCCGCTCTCCAGCTTGGATTTCGTAGTCTGGCATCAGGGTCAAACGCTCTTGAACAGGCGAGAGCGGCTCCTCCTCAAAGCCCAACGTCTCAAGGGACCACTCTAAGGCGTCGGGGGCTCTAGAGGCGTAGAGCGCCAGCCCCCCTCCAATCAACGCGCTGAGGAGCCCAAGGAGCAGCAGGGGTCTGCGTAGACTCAAAGAGCGCTCTTTGGGGGCCTGAAGAAGATCGGGGCGCAGCTCCTGAACACCCCGAAGGGCTGCTGCTGTGAGCAGGCCCTCAACCAGACCGATGACAAGATGCAGAGGCAGCATCAAGGCCATAAAGCTGCCCAATTTGAGGCTGGAGATCCCCGAGAGCCTGGTCTCTAAGACGATCCCCAAGGCCCCAAGGCTCAGGGCGAAGAGAGCAGCGGGGATCGCGGCTCCAACCGAGAACCTCCGCTCTAGAGGTCGGTAGATCAGGGGTAGGGCCAGATAGCAGGGGATAAAGCCCAGGTTAAAGGCATTGGCACCAAAGGCCAGCAGGCCTCCATCGGCGAAGAGCAGGGCTTGGAGTAACAGAATGGAGAGCATGACGATAAAGCCCGCATGAGGCCCCAGCAGGATCGCTAAGAGCAAGCCCCCGCTCAGGTGGGCACTGGAGCCTGTACCTGGCAGGCTGAAATTGATCATCTGGACGCTGAAGAGAAAGGCCGCCATCACTCCCATAAGCGGGATTCGTCGCTCGTCGGGCTTGGCTTCTAAGCGCCGTACAGCCCAGAGCGTGCTGCCCGCTGTCAAGCCCCAGAGAGGCAGAGCTATGCTGGGAGAAAGTAGGGCATCTGCCATATGCATCTGATCATCCTCTCCGCCCCTTTAGGGCCTGGATGTTCAAGGGAGAACTCAGGAGTTGCGTCTCTGGGGGTCGCTGGTTATAACCCCTCGATTCTCTTGGAGGTTGCTGTGTCCCCCCTGCTTGACCGTCACTTTGATGGCTTCTCAGACCAAGATTTCGAGGTCTATCGCCCCGCTTGCTGGTCCAGCAATGTGCATAACCTAAACCGTATGCGGATCAAGGAGCGCCTCATCGATCTGATGGGAGAACCCTCTCCTCCTGGGTTGGTCTTGGAAGCCTCCAGCGAGATCCCCAATATTCAAAATGCACGCTCAGTTCAAGAACAATGGTTGTTCTTTCTGCGAGAGCGAGTGCCACGTCAGCAGCTTCAACCGATCCTCGATCAGGGCTTGGGTCTGAGCGCCCAGCTTCGTAAGCCCGCTGAGCACCATCGCAATCTCTTCTTAGGGCTCCGCCTATGGCAACAGGGCTTGAGCCTGGGTCTCTGGTTTCATACCCAAGCACGAGCCGATCTGGAAAATATGCTCAAGCTCTTTGAGCAGGATTCTGAAGCACTGTTGGCGCTTATAGGAGCTCTCCCTGAGGAGCTTCGTCTCCAGGGGGAGGAGCTGATCAGCCTGCCCAGGCTCAAAAACTTGGCTCAGCAAAGCTTGAGAGGGGAGCAGGAGTGGCTCTGGTTGGGGCTGGAGATCCCACGTGATCAGGCGATCTCTCAGGGAGAGGGCTTGAGAGCCCGCGTTGGAGAGATTTTTAAGGCCCTCGCTCCCCTTTATAGCGCCCTGGCTTGGTCTCCCGAGAATGATCAGATTGGCGTTCTGGAGCACTTGGAGCATCTGGAGAGCGCACGTCAGGAGAAGCAGCGGGTCCGTGTAGAAGCTCAAGCTCAAGTCCAGGCTCAACGCCGAGAGCGTGAAGAGGAGGCCCGAGCACGCACCCACTCCAAGGTAGAGGACGAGCGCGCTTGGAAGCATAAGCAGTGGCTTCGTCGTAAGGCGATCGCTGAAGCCCGCGCAGCTGAGGCAAAGGCCAAGGCTGAGGCTGCTGCTCAAGCCAAGGCTGAGAGCAAGGCAAAGGAGTCTACGGCCCCAGTCGCTCCCAGCGAGGAGCCTACAGCTCTGGTTGCTCCCAGCGAGGAGCCTACAGCTCTGGTTGCTCCCAGCGAGGAGC
>CAYLJJ010000137.1:0-6084 GCA_964384025.1 uncultured Nannocystaceae bacterium | reverse complement strand
GCTCTGGTTGCTCCCAGCGAGGAGCCTACAGCTCTGGTTGCTCCCAGCGAGGAGCCCACCGCTCTGGTCACCTCAACTGAGAAGCCCACCGCTCCGGTTGCCAAGAAGAGGGAACCTACGACTCCTACGCCCAGGAGTAAGAAGCCCAAAGCGCCTCGATCTTCTCGACCTAAGTCCAACGTCCGAACCCGTCCCCAACCTGCCATGCTCACCGCCAAAGAGCGCCGAGCGATGCTTACTCCCACAAAGAAGACCCCAGAGCGCCCTCTCAAGGTGGGCGAACAGGTTCGCTTGGAGCGAGGATTGTTGGCGGGCAAGCAGGGGGAGGTTCGCAGTCAGAAGGGGGAGTACTTCCGAGTCCGCATAGGAACCTTGGAGGTCAACGTCAAGGCCAGCGATCTGAGCCGGGTACGTTGAGCGATGTTGCGCCTTAACGCTTCAGGTCTCCGTCGCTTCCGCACTGGGCACCCTTGGATCTTCAAGAGCCACCTTGAGCAGCTGCCCGAGGAACTCAAGGGAGGTGATCTGGTCTCCTTTGGTGTTAAGCGACCTCTGGGAGTCGCAGTCTACTCTGACAGCTCTCTGCTCAGCCTCCGTCGCTGTCCTTTCAAGGAACCCAGCGATGCAGCTTGGTTGGATCAACTGGAGCGCTCCTGTCGGCGCCGAGGGGGGCGCACGCTGTGTCGTTTGGTGAATGGCGACGCTGATGGCCTACCGGGTCTGATCCTGGATCGCTATGGAGATGGCCTTAGCCTTCAGCTCCTCACCCAAGCAGCTGCTCGACGTGAACAGATCACCCTGGAGCGTCTTGAGGCGCTCTTCTCTCCCCGTGTCGTGGTCCTACGCAACGACGGCAAGGTCAGCCGCATGGAGGGCTTGCCCCAGGAGAAGCGTCTCCTCAAAGGTGAAGATCCTCAGATCTTTCTAGAGGCTGATGGTCTCTCTTGGCGCTTTGATCTGATGGAGGGCCAGAAGACCGGCGGCTTCTTAGATCAACGGGAGAATCAGGAGGCGACGGCGCGCTTCCTCTCGGGGGAGTGCTTAGACGCCTTCTGTTACGAAGGGGGATTCTCCCTTCGCTTGGCACGAGAGGATCGCAGGGTCTTGGCGGTCGACAGCAGCGAACCCGCTCTTGAGCGCCTGAGGCGCAACGCTGAGCGCAACAGCCTCTCGCTTAAGGCGCAGCGGGCCAACGTCTTTGATCTGTTGCGAGAGTTTGAGCGTGAGAGGCGAAGGTTTGATGGGATCATCTTAGATCCCCCCGCCTTTGCTCCTTCTCGTAAAGCTCTCAAGGCAGGACGCCGCGCCTATAAAGAGATCAACCTGCGGGCCCTCAAGCTGCTTCGTCCAGGGGGGCGTCTGGTGACCTTTAGCTGTAGTGCTCATATGCAGAGAGCTGATTTTGAGCGGGTTCTTCTAGAAGCCGCGGTTGATGCTCGACGTTGGGTGCGTGTTCAGGAGCGTCGCTCAGCGGGCGTTGACCACCCCAGTCTGCTGAGCGCACCTGAAACAGATTATCTAAAAGCCCTCTTCCTTGAGGTGGAGTGATACTATCCCTCCTTCAGTAAAAGTAAGCGGAGAAAGATGATGGAGATGGTTCCTCCCTGGATTGAGATCTTAAGCGCAGCCGGTGCGATCAGCGGCGGTCTCATCCTAGCGCCTGTGAGCTTCGCCTCTATCCCTGGGCTCTTTCTTGGAGGCTTCTTTCTGGGGTTCAGCTTCTTCTAGACTTCCGATCAGGGAAAGACCGACGAATCGCCTCAGATGCTCCTCTGTTGTGGCAGAGTGTAACCATCTCTGCTCTCTGAGCGGATCGCAGCTCAATTCTCTTCGATGATTGAGCCTCCTAAGACACTGTAGACCACAGGCAATACAAAGAGCGTCAAGAGCGTGGCTGTGATAAGACCCCCAATGACCACTGTAGCGAGCGGCTGCTGGACCTCAGCTCCTGCGCTTATGGAGATCGCCATCGGCAAGAAGCCGATGCCGTCGGTCAGGGCGGTCATTAACACCGCACGCAGCCGGAGCCGTGCTCCGCGCTCAGTCGCCTCCATCAGGTTTAGGCCCTCACGCTGTAGATCACGGATATATGAAACCATGACGACGCCGTTGAGTACGGCGATCCCTGAGAGCGCGATAAAGCCAACTGCCGCTGAGATTGAGAGCGGCATCCCTCGAATCCAGAGCGCAAGTATGCCTCCCACGGCGGCCATTGGGATGTTGAGATAGATGATCATCGCCGGGCGCGCTGAGCCAAAGGTGGTGTAGAGCAACAGGAAGATCAGCAGGAGCGCGGCGGGCACCGCCACAGCCAAGCGTGCGTTAGCAGCTTTGAGATTCTCAAATTGCCCCCCCCAGGTGATGAAATAGCCTGGGGGTCGCTTGACCTCCTGTCGAACGCGCCGCTGTGCTTCAGCCACAAAGCCTGCGAGATCACGGCCGCGTACGTTGACCTGAATGGTTCTTCGCCGCTGAGCATTCTCACGGCTCACCACCGCAGGGCCTTCAGCAAGGAGGACCTGTGCCACTTGACCGAGGGGTACACGATGTCCATCGGGAGCTGAGATCAGCAGACTGCGGATCGCCTCAGGATCTCTGCGTTTCTCTCTCTGCAACCTCACCTGCATCGTAAACCGCCGCTGGCCCTCAAAGATGGTACCCACTGAGCGCCCTCCCATAGTGGCCACCGCGTCGAGCACCTCAGCGGCGTTAATGCCATAGCGTGCCGCTCTCCTTCGATCCACGATGATACGCAATGAGGGCAACCCCGCGACCTGATCGGCGTTAATATCAGCCGCTCCCTTGATAGAGCGCAGCACCCGCATCACCTCCTCTCCTACCTCCTCAAGGGCCTCAAAATCGGGACCATAGAGGTTGACGGCCACGTCGGAGCGCACGCCGCTGATCAGCTCATTGGTGCGCAGCTCGATGGGTTGTGAAAAGGAGTAGTTCTGGCCGGGGACCTCTCTCTCTAGGGTCGCTTCGATCTTCTCAACCAGCTCCGCCTTATCTTTGGCGCGCTTCCAGCGCTCTGAAGGTTTGAGCATGAGGTAGATATCTGAGATCTCCACTCCCATCGGATCTGTCGCGATCTCTGCGCGCCCTGTTCGAGAGATGATCGTCTCGATCTCATCTGGAAAGCTTTCCTTAAGCGCCTGCTCAATGCGCGTTGTCGCCTGAATCGACTCCTCTAGAGAGACCGAGGGGGGACGCACAGCCTGCATCGCGATGGCCCCCTCATCAAGAGTGGGGATAAACTCAGCGCCCATATTTAAGGCCAAGAAGCTCCCCGCTCCAAGGAGGAGGAGTGCTGCCAGGATAACCAGCCCTCGAAAGCGAAGCGCGAGGCCCAATAAGGGCTCATAGAGGGCACGTAGCGCGCGGATAAGTAGGGGCTCTTTCTCAGAGAGGCCGTTTTTATAGAGCCAGGTTGAAGCTGCAGGGATCAGGGTGATGGCAAGCAGCAGCGCGGCTCCCAGAGCCGCCAGCACTGCGATCGCCATCGGTCGAAACATCTTCCCCTCGATCCCCTGCAAAGAGAGGATCGGGAGGTAAACGATCATGATGATCGCCGTACCAAAGAGCACCGGTCGGATCACCTGTCTGGTGGCTTTACGAACAGCGCCTTTGACCTGTTGGCCCTGCGCGGCGGATTGAGAGAGCACTCGCACGATGTTCTCGATCACTACGATCGCTCCATCGATGATCAGCCCAAAGTCCAGCGCGCCTAGGCTCATCAAGTTGCCTGAGACCCCAAAATAGCGCATCGCGATAAAAGTCATAAGCAACGACAACGGGATGACGCTGGCGACGAGCAACCCACCGCGCAGGTTGCCAAGCATCAAGAGCAGGACGACGATCACTAAGACACCGCCCTCGATAAGGTTGATCGCCACGGTTTGGATCGTGCGTCCGATGAGATCAGCACGATCATAATAGCTCTCGATCTTCACTCCTGCGGGTAGACCTGCAGACAGCTCCTCAAGGCGCTCATGGACCGCTTCAGCGACCTCAGCTGAGTTGGCCCCCATCAACATCATCACTGAAGCGGTCACAACCTCCCCGCGACCATCACGAGTCACTGCTCCCTGTCGAACCATCGGCGCGAAGGCGGTGGTGCCGATGTCTCGTACAAAGATCGGTGTGCCATCTTTACGAGTCGCCACGCGCACATCACGTACATCGTCAAGGCTCTCGATCAGACCCTCGCCCCGGATCACCCGCTGCTCACCACCGCGGACGATATAGCCTCCTCCCTCGTTGGCGTTGTTGGCTGTGAGGGCTTCGAAGATCTCATGTAGGCTCAACCCAAGGGCGTTGAGCCTCGCCGGATCAACCTGCACCTCATAGGTCTTCAGCTCGCCGCCAAAGGGGTTGACCTCAACGACCCCTGGGATAGGACGCAGTTGAAAGGCGATATACCAGTCCAGGAGTGTGCGCAGCTCCATGAGCGTATAGCACTCCTCTGTGTCTGGGCCGCTTGGAGAACACATCGGCTCGCCTCGCACCTCAAACTGATAGATCTCGCCAAGACCCGTTGAGATCGGCCCCATCTCAGGCGATCCATAGCTCTCGGGGATCACCTCACGCGCCTTGGCCAGTCGCTCAGCGACAAGCTGACGAGCGAAATAGATATCGGTGCCCTCCTCAAAAACGACGGTCACCGCTGAGAGCCCAAAGCGAGAGAGGCTGCGTACCTCCTCGACATGGGGCAGCCCACTCATCACCGTCTCAACCGGCACGGTGATATACTGCTCGATCTCCACCGCGCCTAGAGCGGGTACATTGCTCAGGATCTGGACTTGAACATTGGTGACATCAGGCACCGCGTCGATGGGCAGCAGTTGTACAGCTCGGAGCCCAAAGGCGCCAAAGAGGAGCACAGCGAAGATGACCAACGCACGGTGTCGTATGCAGAAGGCGATAGAAGATTCCATATTGCTCCTCAGGGCTCGTGGGGAAACAGATCGACCATCAATGCGCGTGGCCGTGGCCGAGCTGCCCACGCATCAGCTCTGATTTAAGAACAAAGCCACCGCGAACAACCACGGAGTCTCCAGGTTGGAGGCCCTTAAGCACCTCAATTTGTCCCTGGCTTTCTTTACCCAGGGTGAGCACCCGCAACTCAAACTCACCCGCCTTATCACCAGGCACAAAGGCCACCGAACGGTTCTCCATCCTCTGTACAGCGCTCTCTGGGAGGAGGATCACTGGATCGTTCACTGCGCTGGATGAGAGCCTCAATAAGCCAAAGAGGCCAGGGTGCAACAGTCCCTCGGGGTTATCGAGCTTCACACGAATGGAGAGACTGCGTGTCTCTTCATCAAGAGAAGCAGCGATAAAATCGACTTTTCCGATCCAACTGTGACCAGGGTAGGCGTTGAGGCTCAGTGTTGCCTGCATCGATGCTTGAAGTTGATTAATTTGCTGCTCATAGACCCGCCCAATCACCCAAACCTGCGAGAGATCTGCGACAACAAAGAGTGTATCTTCTGGAGAGACATTCTCTCCTCGTGTCGCGTGGCGCTCGGTGATCAGACCTGCGAGGGGGCTGCTCAGCGTCATATCTGGGCCGGAGCCACCACGCACACCAAACACGCGCAGCCGTGAGAGGGCCGCGCCTCTTTCAGCCTTGGCCTCATCAAAAGCGAACTGCGCCTCTAAAAGGCTGCGCTTTGAGTTGATGCCCTCCTCACGAAGCTGCTCTTGCCGTTTGAGGTTCTGGCGAGCGACATCACGCAGAGCTGTTGTTCGGTTGAGATCAGCTCGCGCCTGTCCAAGGGCGACGCTGCGTAGTTGAGCCAAGGGCTCATCCTTCTTCACCTCAGCACCAAGCGCCACCTCCACACTCAGGAGCTGACCTTCGAGTAAGGGGCTGATATGCGCGACTCGATCAGGGTTGAGTTGCACCTCTGCGGGGACTTCAAGGACAGTCTCCAGGGCAGCCATCACCACCGACGCGACATGAATATTGCTGCGAGCCAAAGCGGATGGAGAGAGATAAACGCTGTTCTCCTTATGCTCCTCGTGCTCCTTGTGCTCCTCGTGCTCCTCGTGCTCCTCGTGCTCCTTGTGCTCCTCGTG
>CAYLJJ010000136.1:0-12559 GCA_964384025.1 uncultured Nannocystaceae bacterium | reverse complement strand
CATCCTTGGCTTATTGGGCTTCTGGCTCTGGTATCGGGGCCGCAGTGAGGCAGGGCGCCTTAAGCGAGAGGAGCGCGGCTCAGAGTTTGAATCCCTGGCCCAACTGGAGGTTCGGCTAAAAGGGCAGGGCTTTCCTCGACCCAGATCGATGGCTCTCAGCTTTTATGCTCAGGAGCTGCGCGCTCGGGGAGAAGAGGAGGCTGCTGGATTGATCCTTCGCTGCGCCGCTCATCGCTATGGTCAGGTTGGAGAGCAGAGCAGGCTTCGAGCGGCGATCCTTGGGTTTCTCAACATAAAATATGAGGAGGAGCGATGATCACTTCTTTGGGGATCTGAAGCTTTCAAGTTGATAGAGCACAGAAGCGAGATCTATCTATCTCCGTTTTAGAGCGACATGAGCAACAATCTGCTGTAACTACAACATGTTATTTTGTTGCTTACAGCCCTCTAACAGGGGCAGTCATAGCTGTTGGGGATCATCGACTCCTCAAAGAAGCGAGTTCCATCCAGGCCGATGAGTCGACCCCTCTCTAAGAAGAGCAGGAAGCCATCTACTTCCATTACCGCCTCAGGTAGAAAACCACGCTCTCCCTTCCAGAGAAGCTTGTCTTTGGGACCCTTCTGCCAAATTCCCGTCAACTCTCCAAAATAGCCTCCACAACCTGAGCCTGCGATGCTGGAGAAAAAGAGCAGCTCCTTGGAGCCTCCTGTATATCGCTTCCCCAGACGTTGTGCGTCATATTCGTCCCAGTTTGAGGGCGCACCTTGCCTGATATCCTGTCGTTTATAATCCCTCTGAATCTTCTTCCAAGCCTTGAGTTTACGAAAAGCTCTCCAGGAGAGTTTCTTCTCTTTTTTAAGGAGCTTGGGCTTTGGGAGCGCGGCGTCTCGAGCCCAGAGAGCGCCTTTGCACTTTCCCTTGAGCTTCAAGCTGAAGGCCAGAGAGTAATCCTCATCGCTGGCCATGCTCTGAGCGTCCTCTAATATTTCAGCAGGAGTACTGGGCTTCTCTGCACCAGTAAATTCAGAGCCCTCCCAAACCTGAACCTGACCAAAGTGGGGGATAAACTCCATCCAGAGCTGAGGGGCTCCAGCCTGGGCCTCGCAGATCTCTCCTCCTGGGCCATAGAGCTTGAGCTTTTTGCCGATCCATCGCCGCTGTGAGGTGCTGAGATCTCTGGGGTTTAGAGGACAGCGCATAGAGACTCCGTGAGAGATCAGCTTGGGGGGCGCGGCGCAGGGCAGCTTAAGGCCCTGCTGTACCAAGACCATCAGCTGATCCCCCTTTTTGAGGAAGGCGAGGCGGCGAGGATCAAAGCCCTCTTCGCCGCTGACCTTAGAGTGCAGCATCTCCTCCTTAGCGATGCGTAGATTTTCACCCTCTCTCACCAAGACAAGCTGCTTAGGACCCACGTCCTTAAAGCGACGAGACTGCCAAGTTTGGATGAAAGAGAGGATCACAAGGCCCGCTCCTTGCCGAATCTCAACATCTTTGGCTTTGACCTTGAGCTTGCCCTTGAACATTTTGCCGCGATCTTTGAGCCAGCCTTTGCGTTGATAGCGCTTGGTGCGTGCCCCCGCGCGCTTGATACCCAAAAATTTCTGGGCATAGAGTTCAGAGTATGCAGCAAAGTCTCCTCCATTTTGAGCTTGGAGCCAACGATCCAGGAGAATCTGTCCCTCCATCTTCGAGGCGCTGGGAGGAGCCATCAGGGCGATCATCAGGAGAAGGTTCATCAGCCTTCCTCTCTCTCTGTTGGATCTGAGTTCTTGCCTGTCTCTCTCCCTAAGTCAAGGCGCGAACTCTCTTTCGCAGACAGATGTTTTGTTGAAATCACAGCCCAGAGAGATACAGAAGCAAGCCCCTGGGTTGCTCTTGACTTTTTTAAGGACAGCAACACAATCCAGGCATCAAACTCAACTTAGAGGTTCTCATGCAGCAGTGGATCTTAGGGATCGATCTTGGGGCGGAGACCATCAAGCTCGTCCGTCTCAACTTGAAAGATGGCCGCCTTGGGAGAGTCGAGCGCCAAAGTCTTACCCATCATAAAGATCCCGAAGCTGCCCTCAGGAAGCTTTTTGCAGATCTAGACTGGTCTCAGATCCTCTACGCTGCAGCCACAGGGCGCGGCGCCCGGCTGCTGAACCTAGAGCGTGTCCCCAGCAAGGGAGCGATGTCAGCGGGGGTTCGACATCTCTACCCTCAGCTGGAGCGCTTCAGCCTCGTCTCCATCGGTGGCCATGGCTTCTCGGTTTTGGAGCGGCGCGATCAGGGCCCTGAGATTTTCCGCGAAAACTCTCGCTGCTCTCAAGGCACCGGGAACTTCCTTGAGCAGCTCGTAGAGCGCTTCGATATGAGCGTAGAAGAGGCCAGCGCGCTCTGCGCTGAGGTGAAGAACCCCGCCCCCCTCTCTGGGCGCTGTCCGGTGATCCTTAAGACCGATATGACTCACTTGGCCAACAAAGGGGAGAGCCAACCCCGTATCTTGGCGGGGCTCTACGACGCTGTCTGTGAGAACGTGCAGGTGCTGCTTAAGCCCGGACAGTCCCCTGCTCAGACCCTGCTCATCGGCGGCGTCAGCAAGGCCTCACGCATCCGCTCCAACTTCCGCAAGTTCCTGAGCACTCAAGGGATGGAGCTGGTGGAGAGTGATCCCTATGAGACTCAGTATCTGGAGGCTCTGGGGGCCGCACGGATCGCCTGGGAGCGTCGCTTTGAGCTTCCAAGCGAGGGGCTCTTTGCCTCCCAAGAGAGAGAACATTTTGAGTATCTCCCGGGGCTGGCGACGGCTCAAGCTCGTGTCAAGCGGATGCCCAAGCAGAGCCTGCCCCTCGATCCACCTCCAGCTCCTGTAGTCTTGGGTTTTGATATGGGCTCTACGGGCTCCAAGGCGGTCGCCATCCATCAGGAGAGTCGTGAGCCGCTCTGGGAGGGCTATGTCAACACCCAGGGGAACCCCGTACAGGCCGCGCACAATCTCACACGCCTCTTCCTAAAGGAGACGGAGGGACGACATCGAGTGATGGCTGTAGGCGCCACCGGCTCTGGGCGAGAGATCGTCGGCTCTCTTATCTCCACCTGTTTTGGTCCCAAGCGGGTCTTTATCCTCAACGAGATCGCTGCTCACGCTGAGGGCGCGCTCTTCTTTGATGATCAAGTCGACACCATCTTTGAGATCGGCGGCCAAGACGCCAAATATATCCGCCTAGAGGCAGGGCGCATCAGTGACGCGGCGATGAATGAGGCTTGCAGCGCGGGCACCGGCTCCTTTATCTCGGAGCAGGGGCAGAAGTTCCGTGAGGTGCGGGATGTGATCCATATGAATGAGATCGCCCTCAGCGCTGAACAAGGGATCTCTCTGGGGCAGCACTGCAGTGTTTTTATGGCGGAGGTGATCGATGAGGCGGTCTCCTGCGGAGTGCAGCAGCCCACCATCGTGGCCGGGATCTACGACGCCATCATCCAAAATTATCTCAACCGAGTGAAGGGCAATCGCTCTGTAGGGCGACGCATATTTTGCCAGGGGATGCCCTTCGCCTCTGATGCTCTGGCGTCGGCGGTGGTACGGCAGACAGGCAGCGAGGTGGTGATCCCCCCCAACCCAGGTACCATCGGCGCTCTGGGGATCTCACTTCTGGCCGTGAGGCGCTTGGCCACCGTCGCTGAGGAGCCCCTTGATCTTGGGCGCTTCTTGGCAGCTGAGCTGAAGCGCAAAGACAGCTTCACCTGCAAATCGACCAAGGGCTGTGGAGCACCCGGAAACCTCTGTAAGATCGACCGCCTGCGGGTAGAGGTGGATGGTCAACCTCAGCGCTTTGTTTGGGGAGGCAACTGCTCCCTCTATGACGCAGGCACTCAGACCCGCAAGCTGCCCAACTTGGCGCCCGATCCTTTCCGGGAGCGAGACAGCCTGGTAAAGCAGCTCCTTGATCCCCTCTGCCAGCGGCAGGGGCGCCCTCTGGTGGCGATGAGCGATGAGTTTACTCTCAAGGGGATGATCCCCTTCTTTGCGCATTTCATCCATGGGCTGGGTTTTGATCTACATATCCTCCATAACGCTGGACAGGGCCTCCTTAAGCGGGGCATTGAGGTCGCCAACGTACCCTTCTGCGCGCCCCTACAGCTCTTCCATGGGGTCGCCTCAGCTTTGGCGGAGGTGGAGCCCGATTTCCTGCTGCTCCCTATGCTGCGGGAGCTGCCGCGCAGCGCCGATGAGGAGGTCAGCACCACCTGCCCTATGGTGCAGGCCAGCCCTGATCTCGTCAGCCCCCAACTCAAGCTCTCTTCACGCACCCGAGTCTTGGCTCCTCGCATCGACATGGGTCTGGGAGATATGGCCTCAAAGCGCTTTGGGGAGAGCTGCCAAGCTCTGGCTGACTCTCTGGGCTGCAAGCTGGGCTGGGAGTTGGCTTACCTCAAGGCGATGCAGATCCAGGAGGACTTCCAACGCAACTGCCTGCTGATCGGCGACAAGGCTCTGGCCTTTGCCCAGGAGCGCGACCTCACCTCGGTCGTGGTCTTGGGGCGTGCCTATACCATCTACAATACAGTCCTAAACTCCAATATCCCCAACCTCCTCCGTGAGCAGGGTGCCATCGCCATCCCTGTAGATTGCTATCGGGTCAATGAGCGCGCTCCCATCTTCCGTGATGTCTATTGGGGTTATAGCCAGCTCAACCTCAGAGCTGCGCATCAGATCCGCCGAGAGGAGGGGACCTACGCCATCTTCGCCAGCAACTACTCTTGCGGGCCAGACAGCTTCAACCTGCACTTCTTTTCTTACATTATGCAGGGTAAGCCCCTGGCGGTGATCGAGACAGATGGGCACTCGGGGGACGCTGGGACCAAGACCCGCATCGAAGCCTTCCTCTACTGCGTGGAGGAAGATCGCAGCCTCAGCCCAGCGGCGCGCGCGGCCCTATCAGTCAGCAACTTCAAGGCGATCGAGAACGACAAGATCAAGCTGATGGACGCTCATTGGCGAGAGGAGATCATCTCGATCCCCCCCATGGGCGTGGGCAGCCCGGTCCTAGCGGCGATCCTGCGTGCCGATGGCCTGCGCGCTGAGGTCTTGCCGCTGCCGGATCGTGAGACTCTGCGGAGGGGCCGCAAGTACACCTCGGGCAAAGAGTGTGTGCCGATGTCGATCACCTTGGGCTCCATTCTCCAGCGCATCGAGCAGGATCCCGATGAGCGCTTCGCCTTCTTTATGCCCACCGCCGATGGTCCCTGCCGCTTTGGAGTCTATAACCTCCTCCATAAGATTGTCTTTGAGCACCTGGGCCTCAAAGATCGCATCACGATCGTCTCACCTCCCGATTCCGACTACTTCGCCGGGCTACCCGCCGATCTAGAGCTGCGCAGTTGGCTGGGCTTTGTGGCTGCCGATCTCTTGTTGATGGCGCTCCACGATGTGCGCCCGGTAGAGAAGAAGCCTGGAGCCGCCCAAGTAATCTTTGACGAGTATTACCTGCGCCTTGTCCAGCTTATGGAGAGCTTGAAGGGGGGCAGTCTGATGCGCGCCTTGACAGAGATTCCAGGGAAAGCTTTTGGCGTTAAGGCTCTACTCAGAGAGGCTGCGCAGCGCTTCGCTCTGATCAAAGACTCCAGCCGTGAGTTGCCTGTCGTCTCTATCGTAGGAGAGATCTACTGTCGGCTTGACCCCTTCGCCAATGACTTCTTGGTTCATAAGTTGGAAGAGGCGAACATTAAGGTGATGATGGCTCCCTTTAATGAGTGGTTGGAGTACACCAATCACCTCCAGAAGATGCGGGTCGCCAACCGCCGGCTCAAGGATGGGGATAATCCCATCTCTATCCACCTCACTGGAGCGATTCAGATGGCCGTAGCAGATCGGTTCTATGAGCTGTTCTCCAAGCGCCTGGGTTGGGGTCCAAGGTTGCGGGTCAAAGAGGCGATCGAGGCCGCAGAGCCTTACTTAAGCGAAGATCTAGAGGGAGAGGCGGTGCTCACCCTGGGAGGGCCTATCCATGAATTTGAGCATGATCGGATCCATGGCGTGGTCAATGTTGGTCCTCATGAGTGTATGCCTGCCAAAGTCGCCGAGGCGCAGTACTGCCATGTGAGCGAGGATCTGGGCCTCGTGGTCCTCAATATGCCCCTCAGCGGAGATCCTGTAGATCAAGAGACGATCGATAACTTCATCTTTGAGGTGAAGGAGTATTACAGTCAGCATCGTGGAAAGCTGCCTGTCCCGGTCAAGCGTCGTATCTCTCCAGTCCCTCCGACTGAGGCTCCTGCCCGTTTTAAGCGTTGGCTGGGAGAGGTGACCCCCAAGGCGACCTTTAACTCTCTCAAGATGCTTCAATCTGCTCAGAGCTTTGCCCAGCCCTTTAAGGTCCTGCGCAATATGAGCCTGGAGGGTTTAACGCCGCCTCCTCAAGCACCCAGCCGCAAAGATTGCAGCCAGCCTGGACGCTGCGCTAAGCCGATCGAGATGCGCTGGCCCCCCCGTAAGGGCAAGGGTGGCCCTAAAGTCTAAGCTCTGCTGTCAGGGCAGCTGTGTAGAGATCTCAGCTACTACGACTGGGCGAAGATCTGCGCCCTCCATCAGCCTCTTAAATGAAGCCACCTCTGGAGTCTGAAACTCAAACAGTTCAGCAGTATAACGCGCGCTGAGGCTCTGATAGAGCAGCCGAGCGGTGATGGTTAGAGCCTCTCTGGGTTGTATCTGAATCTCAAAGTGAACCTGATCTGCGCCCCCGACAAAGTCACCATCATCTCCAACGCCGATGGGACGGATCATCTCAAGATCCCCAAAGTCATCTCGCCAACCAAGCGGGAGGAGTCGATTGTCCTTGAGGTAGGAGGCCGCGCGGAGAAGAACAAAGGTGGTCCTCCCCTCAGAATCAAGGCAGATCGTCTCCCAGATCGCAACCTCATCAGCGGAGGCGATCAGATCTTTGTGGGGGAGGCTTGGGCCTCCCGCTCGCTCTGAGAGCAGTGGCTGGCCCTCTCCGTTGAGGATCTGCCCCTCTGCGTTAAAGCCACCCGATTCAAAGAGGGTTGTGCCCTCAGCATCGCTGATCTGAAGCTGAAGCCAGAGGCGTCGGCTTGGATAGCCTGTGGGCAGCTTATGACCTGTGCGGTTCTCAATCTGGACTTCAAAACGTAGGAGGTCCTCTTCCCACCTGGGCTCGCTGAAGCTCAAAGAAGCGGTCTGCTCCTGAAGCTGCTCCTTGGTCCGCTCGATGAGAGCATCAAAGGCAGCCTCACTGGCTAGGGGCTTGAGCTGTGCGGTGTTCTCTCTGAGCAGCGCAGGCAGCAGGGTGTTGCCCCCTACAAAGAGATGGCGTCCGTAGGGGCTGCGTGGATCGATGGCAAAGTCACGGCCCATCGGGCTGCGCGCTACAGCGGTGCTCAGCTCCTCTCCATCCACACTCACGCGGGGCATATGGCAGCCCTGACAGCTCCTGCCCGCCGCCCCCTCCTGGCTGAAGATGGAGTTCTTCCATTCCAGATAGGGGGTTTGCTCATGGAAGAGATCCCCGGTGGCCTGACCCTCAGCGTCGAGGGTGTTGGTTGAGAGGGTATGGCAGGTTGCGCAGAGCTTTGACTCATTCATGTGGGGGGCATAGCGAGTTCTAAAACCGGTGGCACCGACCATAGGCGCGACAAACATCTCCGCGTCGTGGGGGGCGTTGAGCTGATGATCACGAGCCAGCTCAAAGCCGCCGCCAAAGGAGCTGGGCGAGCCCAAGCCTTCAGCTTGGATCAGATGGCAAACCGTACAAGAGACGCCATCACGTCCGATGGCGCCTCGGGTGCTGCGCTGATTGAGGACCTCCATTGACATCTCAAGATCTTCAGCAAGGAGAGGCTCCTCGGAGTGAGCCAAGGGGGCATGACAGCGAGTACACTTGGCCTCGATCGCAGCAGCAGCGGCGGGTGTCTGCTGTACCTCTACCGAGACCTGCGCACGCCAGTAGGGATCACGAGCCGCGTTGGCCATCATCGAGGCTTGCCAAAGATCATAGGGAGCGATGGGGCGCTGCGCTTCATCACGAAGCGCGGTAGCATCGGGGTGGTTGCTGTGGCAGTTATTACAGGTCATGGCGGTAGCAAAGTGTTCGCTTGAGGTCCTGCTCGCGGGCAGAAGAGGCGCTAAGACTTCAAAGTCCGGGCTGGAGCCCCCCTCAGAGCCAAGATCCTCTATGATATCCTCGGTTGTTCCTCCATCTCTGAGTTGAACATCCTCCAACACAACATCAAGAGAGGAGCCCGTTCCTCCATCTCTGAGCTGAACATCCTCCAACACAACATCAAGAGAGGAGCCTCCAACATCATCTGTGTTGCTTTCCTTGCCATTATCACAAGCAGGGAGTAACACCACCAGGAACGTTTGGATTGCGATTGTCGTCAGGGCGTGGTCCGATCTCATAATCGAGCTTATACCCTGTTGTTTGCGTTCTGCCCTCTTCCGCGAAAACTTTTATAAAGAACCGGCTCCTTTTTAGAGATAAGTTTCGTCTGCCGGTGGTGACACAACAGTGATGATCTTTTCCGCTTGGCTGAGCGGAGCGCAAGCAGCCCCGGCCCGCCATCGGCTCGATTGGAGTTTTCAGCCCCGAGAATCTGGAAGGAGTGAGATTTAGATGAGCCCTGAGGGCTCTGGCTTAGACGCCGATCGCCTCGATGGTCGATTTTTAGCGCAGGGGAGCAGCTCCTGGCGGCCCTCCTGCCCCTGGAGAGCCCCCCGACGAGCCGGTGCAGGGGATGATCTATCTGGACAGCAACAATGGAGAGCTATAACTCTTTAATGGTGTTGGTTGCTAAGCTCTCTGCCCTGTTCAAGTGGATACCCTCTTGAAGAACTGCTCTGAGATCTTGTCAGCGGGCTTGAGCCATGGCAGTGGGCTCTGTCACATCGACCCCAATGGGGGAGGCAGCGGAAATGCCTTTCTGGCCTACTGCGATATGGATACAGATGGAGGGGGCTGGACTCTGGTCTGAAAGCACTCCTATATGGAATCAGGTTACCGGATGTATCGAGATGGGTCGTGGAATTCAGATGAGGCGACCGAGATTTTCTGGCGCTGAGACGAAGCGCTGGACCTCCAGTTGGGGATCGGCGCCCTCTGTATCTTAAGCGCCTACTCCTGGGGCAGGTCTCGGAGGAATGAGCACTTCAAGGCTGGGTGGGAGGCGCGTCAGGGAGGATTTCAGCGATCGCTTTGGGGGTAGTTTCCGCATCTTCTGACTGAGGCACTGGAGCGACCTGCTCCTTCTGAGCGACGTTCAGCTGAGCTTCAAAGCGCTGCTCCAAGCCCTTCACTCGATCAAGCTGAGCTTCATACTGCTGTTGAAGGATGCGATAGGCGCGACGTTCACTGCGGAGGTTGTGGCGCAGCTCTCGTAAGACCCGCTCAGCCTTGCTGACCTCTCCCCGGAGCCGAGAATCGGCGCTGGAGGCGTTGCGCTCAGACTTGGAGAGACGATCCTTGAGACCATCTCGGGCGTCTCGAGCTTCCTTGAGCTGCTGTTGTAGACGCTCAACGCGCTCATCGGCGCTCAGACGTGAACGCTGAGGCTGCGGGGCCTGACTCTGCCTCTTCTGCCTTGATTGCGCTTTTAGACCCTCCTGCGCCTCAGCAAGCTCCTGCTCTCGCTGCTCCATGCGCTTCTTTAATTCGAAGTGCTTAGCGCGCTCGCTCTCCAGCTGGCGCTTGGCTGTGAGCATCTCCGCTCGCACAGCCTCCAGATCATCCTCCAGAGCCTTCTGACGACTCTGCTGAGCTTGGGCCTTGCGCTCAGAGACTTGAGCCTTCCCCGCCTTCTTGTCGATCTTCTTTTTGGCAGCACGCGCCTCTTCTAGAGAGGCTTCTCGCTCCTTGAGCTTCTCTTTGAGCTGGACCAGCTCTTTTTTCAGCGTCTCCAGCTCAGTTTTTAAGTCATCTCGCTCCTTGGTCAAGAGCACATTCTGGCGTTTTGCTTCGCTGCCAAACCAACCCATATAAGCCTCCGCAAATGAAACCGCCGGAAGATAACGATCTGCCCTGGCTCTGTCCAGCCTGATCCAAGTGGCTCCAAGAGCACACTGAGGATTGACGACCTGAGGACCCTGGATTAGTGTCACTGCTCAGCATTAAGAGAGGTCTCCATGGCCATTATCAAGAAAGCCGACGCCGCTCACCGTCTGGCGCGCACCATCGCCTCGGACATCCTGCTCTATAATAAAAAGAAGATCGCTGAAGGGCTCCGTAAGGATGACCTCTTTGAGCGCTTAGAGGAGGAGATCGCTGAGGGTCGTAAGCTCTTTGAGGCTCGAGTGGAGCCCACCATCCGCCTTAAATACAACTTCCTTGAGCGGGCTCTGGTGGACATCATGATCAAGTCCAGCGCGCACCTGCCCACTTCAATCTGGTAGTGGCTTCAAGGCTGCTCACAGTCCCAGAAGAAGCGGCTGGGTTGCGTCTGGACCGTTTCCTCTCAGAGAGCCTCTCAGAGCACAGCCGGAGTCGCTTTGCGATCTGGATCCGTGGCGGGCGAGTGCAGGTCGATGGGCGCCAAGCCCGCTCCTCTCTGCGCCTTAAGGCGGGACAGCAGGTGGAGCTGAATGAGCCTCCCCCTGTAGAGCAGCGCCTTCAGCCCCAACCGGTCCCTTTTCGCTGCCTCTATCTCGATGAAGATCTTCTGGTAGTGGAGAAGCCCGCTGGGATCATCGTACACCCCGGCGCAGGGCATCCAGATGGAACCTTGGTAAACGGCTTGCTCTATGAGCATGGCCCTCTCTCCCCCCTGGGGCTCCCTGAGCGTCCAGGCATCGTTCACCGTCTGGACGCGGGCACTTCTGGGCTCTTGGTGGTGGCGCGTACGGAGTTCGCTCACCTGCACTTGGCGCGACAGTTCGCGGAGCACAGTTGTGAGCGTCGTTACCTCGCCCTGGTCTGGGATCATGGCTTGGCTGAATCGGGCAGCTATAAGACCCTCTATGGTCGCCACAGCCGAAATCGCCGCAAGTTCAGCGGAGAGGTGCAACGAGGGAAGCAGGCTGTGACGCACTGGGAGCGCCTGGAATCCCTGCCCCCCTGTGCGCTCCTCTCCCTCCGCCTAGAGACAGGGCGCACCCATCAAATCCGTGTGCATATGAGCGAGGCGGGGCATCCCCTCTTGGGTGATCCCCTCTATGGTCGCAGGCGACAGGTTGAGCGTCCCCTGATTTTACGGCGCCTGGGACCAGAGTTTGGTCTCAAGAGGCAGGCCCTCCACGCAGAAACCCTGGGCTTTAAGCACCCCCGCAGTGATGAACAGATGCGCTTTAGCGCCCCGCTCCCTTCCGATCTTCAGGAGATCTTGGAGAAGCTGCGCGCGCTCTATCGCTGAAGATCCAAGGCCGCAGTAAGTAGGCAAGGAGCCTCAATGTCTCTCCTCCTCCTCCTCCTCCTGAGTCCTCCTACCCCAGCCCAGGCGTTGCGCAGCTTTCAAGAGGATCCGGTGGGGAGTCAGGCGATCCTCAAGGAGGTGCTCAAGAGCAAGAGCGGGATCGAAGACCCCCTGCGCTTGTTGCTGGCTGAAGCTCAACTCGCCGGAGGGCGAGAGGCGGCTGCTCAGAGGAGCGCTGAGCGGGTAAAGGATCCTCGCTGGGCAGCACGAGCAGCTTGGATCGCAGGGCGCGCAGCTCTCAAGAGGGATTGCAAACAAGCCCTCCAATATCTTCGCGTCGCCGATCCTGATCCTCTCTGGATCCCCGCTCCTGAGCGCCTGGAGCAGATGAGACAAGCTTGGCTCCTCTGCGACTCAAAGGAGCAAGCTGAGGCGCTTAGGCGACGTTTGGCCATTGAGCACCCTCAGAGCCCTCAGGGTCGCGCAGCAGCCCTGGATCTCAAGCTAAGCTTTAAGGAGGAGCTGCGTCGCGCGGAGGCTTTTGAAGCGGCGCGAGAGTATCGTCAAGCTGAGCAGCTCCTCAACGCTTTGATGGGAGGAGAGCAAGATCTGGAGCTGAAGTTTCGTTTGGGTAAGCTGCATCTGGAGCGCATCCGCCTCAATTTCTCGCTCTCGGTTCGCGCCTTTGAGGAGGTGATGAAGCAGAAGGGAACGCATCAAGAGGAAGCCAGTTATCTAAGAGCCCGTGCGCTCGGGAGGGCGGGAGAGGGGGTTAAGGCTCGCCTCGCCTTTAAGGAGTATGCCGAAGCTTGGCCCAAGGGCCTCTTTCTGGCTGATGCCCGTTTCTTCTCCGCTTTTCTGCTCTATGAAGAGGGACGCTATAAGGAGGCCAGCGCAGCCTTCAAAGGCTTAAACGATCCCAAATGGAAGCGCGCGGCGCGCTGGTATCGTGCTTGGTGTAGCTATCTCGCTGGGGCAAAAGAGGCCTTTTCTCTTTTGGACCTCCTGGCTCAAGGGGGAGATCGCCGCGCGGCTTACTGGGCTGCTCAAGCCCTTGAGCCTCGGAACCCAGCTGCGGCGCGGCTGCGACAGATCAGCTTGGTGGTTGAACAGCCTCTCGACTGGTACAGCCTGCTGCTGCAACGCGCCCACCCTGAGATCTACCCAGATCACCCCGCGCTCCCCCCAGTAGAGTGGTCCAAGCCTCTCCCCCCT
>CAYLJJ010000135.1:0-12601 GCA_964384025.1 uncultured Nannocystaceae bacterium | reverse complement strand
GACACCACCACCTACTGCGACGCCACCACCTACTGCGACGCCACCACCTACTGCGACTCCGCCGCCCACCCCTGGGAGCTGAGCCTGCTCTGTGGGGAGATCTGCTCGAGGATTGGGCAGCTCTGCTTTGGGAATGGGCAGCTCTACCTTGGGAACAGGCAACTCTACTTTGGGGACAGGCAGCTCTGCTTTGGGGATAGGGAGAGGAGCATCAGGCTCTAAAAGCGCCATCCTTTTGTTTGAGCTGGACTCAAAGGAAAACCCCCCCACCACTGGGCGTTGATCTGGAGGAATATCCTGAAAGATATCATCCATCTGATCTGGATTTGTTGTCAGCTCTGAGGGCTCTCCGAAGCTAAAATCAAAGTCATCCACCGGCCCGGTGCTCTCAGCTCCTGCCTCCGAAAAGCCAAACGCGAACTCTTCGGAACTGGAGGGGGTAGATTGCGGAGGCATTGAGGGGGGAAGAGAGGGGGGGGTAAGGTTTTGAAAGAGTTCCCCCAGGCCTGGATAGCTTTGAATCGGGACCCAGTGTGATTGATCTAAAGAAACCTGCTCATCTCCCTTTAAACGTCCCTGTTGGATCAGATGACTGAGGCCTGCAATATCCAGGGGCCCCAGGCGCCGCCCTCCCTCCATAAGGAGATAGATCATACCTGTCTGAGCGATAGTGGGGCTATCTGCATCTTCTAGATCTTCAATCTCATCCACCAGATCGACTGAGAAATCCAATTCGACCTCGACAGGCGCTTGCGAGCGAGTTGGGGGAGGGAGATGCCCCAGACCTCCCAAACCGGGAACTGAAGGTGGAGCGGGCATACGCAACTGTGAGCTTGAGGTGATCGCTGAGGAGACCGCCTGTGTGCCTCCACCCTTATGGGCTACAAAGCTGTTTAAACATTTGGGGCACTTGATCTGGAGACCCGTCGCCGGGATACGGGCCTCATCGATGTTGTAGTTTGCGCCACATTTGGGACAATTGATCTTCATCAAAACACTCACAAAATTTACTGAAGGGATCCTATCATTGGGTTTTGTCCTCAACACAAGCAGGATCTCTGTGCGCTCTCTAAAGAATCTAGGCTCAGCCAAACCTACACTTAGATCATTCCCCTGATTTCTATAGATCTTTGTTGGCTCAACTCCTCGATCCGAGGCATGCTCGAGGCTCAATGGATGGAGTCCAAGATGGGGATATTCGCGCTCTTGCTCCTGCTCACAGAGGCGGCTCAAAGCATCCCAACTCAAAGCGCTCCAGCTCAAAGCGCCCCGGTTCAATCAGAAACCTCAGGGTTCAGCCTCTTGGAGCAGTCAGAGTGGAGTCTCCAAGGGAGCATGGGGCTCCTGCTCCCACAGCAGATCCATGATGGTCTCAACCTGCACTTGGCTTTTACAGGGGGGTGGCGACTTCGAACGCCCCTTTGGCTCCTCTTGGAGTTCGGGGCGGAGCACAGCAGCCTAAACGGCTTGACCAAGAAGCTCAACTTGCCCGGCGGCGCGCTGAGTTTAAGAGCAGATTACAGCCTCTGGCTCCTCCCTCTTCTCTTGGGCCTAAGCCTTCACAGCGAAGCTCAACCGGAGCGGGGATGGAGTTTGGAGTTGTTGGGAGGCTTCGCGTGGCAGCACAGCGACCTTCGCAGCGCCGTCCTGGCGGGTCCGATCCTAGAGGAGCAGCGTGAGCAGCGCTGGGTTCCGATGTTAAGGGCCCGCCTACGACGGGCCTGGGTCCTCAAGAGGGGCGCGCTCAACTTGGGGATGGGTTGGCAGCAGCTCTTTTACCGCGCAGAGCCCTTGGCCGGGGTGAGCGCCACAGGGGCCTTTGTAGAGGGAGGCTGGTGCCTTCTCTTTTGATGATCCAGGGTTGCCGTCCTCGGGAGGCTTCCAACTCTCTGATGGAACCCTCGTTCGCCCAAACATCGATTTTTTGCTCCATCATAAACTCAGTTCCTAACTCAGGATTCGCGTATTCTCTTCTGATGAACCATCTTTTTTCTATCTCTCTCCTGCTCCTCAGTGGCTGCGCTCCGGCTCCTCAACTGGAGATCACTCAGCTCCCCCTGATGATCTTCAACACCTATCCCGCCAACGGTGCCACTCTGGCGCGCTCCGACTTAGGAGAGTTGGCGCTGACCTTTACAGAAGATCTTGGCCCTGCAGAGTTGGCTCGAGCGCAAGCCCGGCACCTTCGTCTCTCTGACTCTGAGGGGGGAATCCGTATCTTGAGGGAGGATCTAGGCAATGTCTCCTATGATGATGAGACCTATACGCTGCGGGTTGAGTTGGATCCAGAGGTCCAAGGAGCGCTGCTGCCCGATCTCTATAGCCTCCAGGTTGAGCAGGGCCTTCAGACCTCAGATGGCCAAAGCTTGCCGCTCTCCTATGAACTGCGCTTTCGCCTTACGCTGAAGTGAGCGAAGGTGTTGGAGGATCGCGCCACTCCCGCTCATCGCGTAGTCGCCACCGTAGAAACTCCAAACCTCGGTATTCGCAGAGGCTCTGAAAGAGCCGCCAGAGCCGTTGGCGATCGTCCACCGGCCCCACCTCTAAGAGCAGTCGAGGGTGGTTCCCTAGAGACATACTTACCTGAAGGAGCAGTGTCTCCTCTTCCTCATCAATGAGGATACGCCCCTGTACCTCCGCGCTCTGCTCTCCATGACGGAGAAGAAATTGCATCGTTTCTGCGGTTCGTTCCATGTAGATGGACTCTCACAAAGGATCAGAAGGGACAAGGATCTTGAGCAAAAAGAGAAGGAGAAAAGGGAGAGCAGCTTGGCGTAAGAGGAGCTCTTCTCCTCTTAAATCCCTCCTTAAATGGGTGCTCAAGTTGAGCCTGCTCTTGGCCAGCTTAGCGGTGCTCACCCTCAGCTTGGGCTATCTCTATTATTCAAAGGATCTCCCCAATTTTGAGAGCCTTAGAGAGTTTCGCCCCCCTCAACTCTCTCGTATTTATGCAGCGGATGGAAGCTTGCTGAGTGAGATCTATACCCAACGACGCTGGGTGATCCCAGAGGAGGAGATCCCTCAACTCGTCAAAAATGCGGTGCTCTCCGCTGAGGACGCAGATTTTTATAAACATGAGGGGCTCGATTACTTCGGGATGATGAGAGCGCTCTATAATAGCCTCAAGGCGGGAAGATTGACCGGCAGCGGGAGCACGATCACCCAGCAGACAGTAAAAAATATCCTCCTCAGCCATGAGAAAAGCTTAAGCCGAAAGATCAAAGAGTTTATCCTCGCGCGACGCTTGGAGAGGCAGTTGAGCAAAGATGAGATCCTCAACATCTATCTCAACACCATCTACTGGGGGCACGGTCGCTATGGGCTTCATGAGGCCAGCCGCTTCTATTTCTTAAAGAAACCAAAAGAGTTGGAGCTGCACGAGGCTGCGCTCTTAGCAGGAGTGATTCAGTCTCCAGAGCGACACTCTCCAGAGAAGCACCCCGAGGCTGCTCGTAGGCGGCGCTCTTATGTCCTAAAACAGATGCTCAAGAATGGATATATCGATGCGGCCAAACAAGTAAAGGCTGAGGAGCAGCGCGTTGGGCCAATCGAGCACCCCAAGGAGGGGCTCCCAGAGGCGGGCTATTTTGTGGAGGCGGTGCGCCGTGAGCTGATCAAGAGCTTGGGAGAGGAGCGCTTCCTCGAAGGAGGGCTTGAGATCTATACAACCTTAGATCCCCGCCGTCAGCGCGCCGCCCTTAAGGCCCTCCGTGGAGGTCTCAAGGCCCTGGATAAGCGTCGAGGCTTTCATAAACCCAAGGGGAAAGTGAGCAAAAAGGGGTTGAAGGCTTGGCTCAAGAAACGAAAGAAGGCTCTTAAGAGAGCCCCTCCTGTACCTGGAGATTCAGTCCCCGCCCGCCTTAAGAACTTAGGAGAGCGCTACGCTCTCTTTCAACTGGGAGTGGGGGAGGCCCGCGTTCGCAGAGCAGCCTTTGAGCGCTTCCCTGACCTGCCTGAAGTAGGAGAGATCTACAATCTAAAGATTCGTGGAGATGGCCCCAAGCATCCCAAGCCGATGAATGCGGTTTTGGCAGATCTGCCTCAGGCGGCCCTGGTGGTAATCGATCCTCAAAGTCATGAGATCAAGGCCCTGGTGGGTGGCTGGGATCAACGCGATTATCCCTTCAACCGCGCCATCCAGGCAAAGCGTCAGCCCGGCAGCGCCTTTAAGCCCTTTGTCTGGGGGGCCGCCCTAGAGAGCCGTAAGTTCAGCCCCGCTACCCTGATGTTGGATGCTCCCGAAGTCTGGCGCTTGCGTAAGGGGGAGTGGTGGAAGCCCAAGAACTACAGCCGTAAGTTTCGAGGCCCCATCAGCCTCAGGACCGCTCTGGCTCATTCAGTCAACAGCGTCTCGGTTAAGCTCTGTCATGAGGTCGGGATACAGAAGGTTCATCACTTTGCTCAGCGCGCAGGCATCAGCGCAGAGCTGGCTGACAACCTCACCGTCGCCCTGGGCTCCAGTGAGCTGAGCCCTCTGATGCTGGGCAACGCCTACGCCACCATCGCTGCCGGGGGTCTGAGCAGGCCCCCTCAGATGATCAGCAAGATCAAGGGCCTTTCAGCACCCCTGCCCGATTCCCTGCGCGTAAAGATCGAGGCGGAGCCCAAGCAGACTCTTGAACCTGAGATGAACTGGCTACTGCGAGATGTGATGCGCTCGGTGATCACAGAGGGCAGCGGGCGGCGGTTGAAAAACTTCCCTCGTCCAGTAGTTGGTAAGACCGGCACCAGCAATCAGGCCAAGGATGCTTGGTTCGTGGGCCTCCTCCCCGATGTGGTCGCAGTCGCCTGGGTAGGCTTTGATGATCCCAAGCCCCTGGGAGGTAAAGAAGCGGGGGGGCGCAGCGCTCTGCCCATCGTGGGGGCCTATCTCAAAGATCAGGAGAGAAAGGGGCAGAGTTGGCCTAAGGCTCCTATGGGGGTTTGGCGCCGCTCTATCGATCCCCGCACAGGGCTGCTCGCGCCTCCAGGGAGCAAGAACGCAAAGAAGGAATATTTCCTCGCAGGGACAGTGCCTCAAGAGATCTCCAGAGCTCAGGGAGAGGTGGACGCGGACAACTTCTTTAGAGAGGAGCTGGCCATCCCCAGGCTACCCAAAGATCTCCCCAAGGGCCCCAGCCTTCAAGTCCCCGCGATCGGCACCGCTGCCCTCCCCAGCTCTCTGGGTCCAGATCCCAGCGGACCTCGCCGTCGAGTCAGGGCTCAGCCCGCGCCCCGAATCCGTGCCCTCCCCGCTCCAACCGAGGAGGAGGAGTTTGAAGAGGGGGGCAAGCGGAGAGTAGAGATCCCCTCAACCATCCGTGTGGTTGATGAGCCCTACGATGATGAGGATCTTCCTGAGTAGAAGAGGCATGATCTCTCCCCTCTCTGCTGCCTCAAAGAGATGGGGAGAGAGAACTCTGGAGTCTTCCTTCACAGATCGAGAGGTGGCATCCTCTCAAAGGATGATCTTCGGAGTCTCCTTTATGCCAAGTTCCCTTCTCCTTCTGCTCCTCCTTGGCGCGCTCCCCCCTATGGAAGTTGCCCCGCTCCCTCAAGCTGATCCAACCCTAGAAGTGCAACTCAAGGCCCTGGAGATGGAGCCTCTGCTCACTCTAGTGGTTCATCTGGATGAGAGAGAGCAGCTCTACTCCGGCTTAAAGAGGCTGGCTGGTCCCCTCCTTGACGGGATCCCAAAGCCGCAAGAGCTCTTGGAACAGCTTAAACTCAAGGATGTTTGGGATCTGCTCGATCTTAAACGACCTCTACTCATCGGTCTGGGCGCACCCAACTCTCAGAGCCTGGAGGAGCAGTTCAACGCCCTGATGAATCCAGAACTCTTCTCAGGGTTCCTCTCTGTCGCTCTGATCCCTACCTCAAAGCCGCTCAAGCTGAACGATCGCTTGGTGCCTATCCTGGGGAGGGGCGCAAAACCGATCTCTGTTAAAGGGCGACCAGAGCTTAAGGCTTGGTCGATGAGAGATGAATATCGCTTGGTGCTGATCCCTGAAGAGGGACGGCTGCGGATCTTGGTAGAGAACTTCCCCTCTATAAAGGCTGAGCCCTGGGTTCTGCCCAGCGCTCAGGTCCCCAAGCTTCAAAGCCCCGCCGCCCTGGCTCTACTCTCTGGAGATTATAGCCTCGCCGCTCATCTACGCGGCGATAAGATCTCTCAGATGGGGCTCGTCACCGGAGCACTTCAAGGGCGGTGGGCCCTGAGACATGTTTCCCCCGAGATGCGCGCGATGATGAGCGCTCGAATGATCTCTATCCTGTTGCGCGCGGTCATCGTGATGGACGACTCCGCGCCAGATTTTGAGGATCACAGCTTCCTTCTCAAAGGAGGAGAAGCGGGGTTCCAACTGCGGCAGGTCAGCAGCCTCAACGCGGCCTCAGCGCCCCTCTTCCAAGAAGCTCTTCAGCGAACCCTCCCCAGCCTGGGGGTGAAGGCTCAGGAGGAGGCTCTGGCCTGGGGAAGCGCTCAACTTGATCTCTCGCTGCTCCTGGATAAGGGGCCGAGCCCCGCTTGGCTGAGACCTGGAGTTGAACTCCAGGAGCTGACTCGCTCCTTCTCTGAATGTGGAGTCTGGTGTCTTCAGCATACCCTCTTCCGCGCTCCCCTGGGGCTCCTACGCTGGTTAAAGCAGGAGGCGGTACGCCAGGGGCGGAGCTTGCCTATTCCGGGGGCTATGGCTTGGAGCTTGGTGGCTGTTCATCCCCATCTCAAGTTGGCTGTGGCTCTCAAGCTGCCCAAAGGCAGTCAAACAGATATCCTTCAAGCCCTTATCGAGGCGCAAGCCGCCCGGCAGGGAGAGCAGCTGATCCAGAGGGTCCTCCCTCATGGGGATCATGAGCTTCACCTTTGGGGTCTGGGTGTTGATCCAGAGCCCCTCTTTGAGTTTCAGGCGAGCCTCTCTGAGCCTTTCAAGCTTCAAGTCAACGGTGCGATGCTCAAGACCAAGCTTCCCCCCGCTCTGGGCTTGCTCTTTAGGGGCCTCAAGGATCTCAGTTGGAGGGCTCATCTCAGCGGCGCTGCTCTGATCAATGAGCTGAAGATCGGGGGCGAGAGAGGGATCTTGACACCTTGGGCTCCCTTGAACTTTGAGAGCTTGAGCGAGGGGCTCCCCAATGAAAGCGGTGGTGGGCGCTGTCTGCGTATCGCCGCGCTGGATCTCCTCAAGCTTTTTGAACTCCTGGATTCCGCACCTCCTGAGCAGCGCAGCCCCTTGATGATGCAGGGTCTGAATCAACTGAACATCAAGTGCATTGAGTCTTCAGAGCAGCGTAGCGCTATGGCCCTGCGTGGATTCTTGGTGTTGAAGTTCGCTGAGGTCCTCCAAGGTTTTGATGATCTTCAGGGTGCGCTGAAGCTGCTGGAGCAGGAGTGCGTGGCGCATCGAGCAGCCCAAGTCTGCGCCCAGCGGGATAAGCTGAAGGCGATGCCCACTCCAAAAGCTTCCAAGGTGGAGAAACCTCTTGGGCTGAAGCAGATCCCCAAGCCTCTTAAGCTGGAGCAGATCCCCAAGCCTCTTGAGCTAAAGGATAACCCGGATTTTCTTGAGAGGGAGGAGAGCCCTGATTCCCCTGAGAAGGAGGAGAAGCAATCCTCCAAGATCAGCCTCAAGCCCCCTACGACCAGATCCAGCCTCAGCAAACAGCAGATTCAGAGAGTTATTCGCAAACAGCTCTCCCATTTTCGCTTCTGTTATGAACAGGGTTTGATGACCAATCCAGCCCTTCATGGCAAGCTTAGCCTCAAGCTGGAGATCGCAGCCAAAGGTGAACTGAGCAAAGCAGAAGCAGCAGGGAGCAGCTTGGAACCCAAGGTGACAGAGTGCATCCTCAAAGCAGCCCGCGAGATGCGTTTCCCCGAGACGGGAACGCTGACCAAAGTCAGCTACCCCCTGATCTTTAAGACAGAGGAGTGAGCAAGAGAGTTTATGGCCAGCTATGAGGATCGTGAACGCTTTATCCCTTTTAGAAAGTCGGAGATCGTTGATCTGATCTGCACAGAGGGTTGCTTCAGTAAGGAGGAGCAGGAGAGCTTTCGTATTTTCTCCAAGATCCTGGAGAGTCTTTATCACTTTGAGTTTCATGGGAAAGTAGAGTCTCTCAAAGAAAATTATTATAGCTTCAACCCAGATAAAGATACAAAGACGACGAGAGAGTTATCAAAGGAGGAGATTCTAAGGGCTGAGTTGAAGTTGGTGGAGCAGTTTAAGGAGGTCCTCAACGACGCCAATTTTGAGGAGATTCCCAGAAAAGAGCTGCTCAGATCGATGCAGGAAGAGTCGATTTTTAAGATCAAGCTTTTCGTTGATCTAGAGGATTTTGATAGCTTGCTCCTCTTCTCTCGCGGAGAGCAGCAACTCAAGCTCAACCAGAAGCGCCTTCTCTTTTTTAAGCGTGAACTTGAAGTCCCTGGATATGAACGGGTGGTACTCTTACTCAAGTTCAAAGACGCAGACTATTTCCAGAAGATGAAACGCAAAGAGCTGATGTTTGAGCCAGGAGCGATGCTCATCAAGCTTTTTAAGGAGATCCCCAAAGCAGATCTGGAGATGCTCTTTCCCAACATCGAGACCCGTATGAAACCTAAGGATAAGCTGATGATGGGTGGCCCTGCCCTGGCGGGAGGGGTTGGGATTATCCTTAAGACCGGCGCGGGGCTCTTGGCTCTGATCAGCGTGCTCTGGCTCTTTGTTCAATCTCTCTTTGGCGGCGCTGAGATCAACTTGGGTGATAAGGTCGGGGAGATGCTGGCGGGCCTATCAGCGCTCTCTGTGATTGGTGGCTATCTGTTTAGGCAATGGGTCAAGTATCGAACTCGCAAGATTGAGTTTATGAAGAAGTTGGCCGACAGCCTCTATTTTAAGAATCTGGATAACAATGCAGGGGTTTTCCACCACATCATTGATGCTGCCGAAGAGGAGGAGTGTAAGGAGGCACTGCTGGGTTACTACTTTCTGTTGATTTCAGATCAGGGATATCGAGAGAATGAGCTTGATGATCGTGTAGAGTCATGGTTTGAACAGAAGTATGGAACCTTAATCGACTTTGAGGTCGATGATGCTCTTAGGAAATTAAAAGAGTTAGGGCTATGTTTTGTTGGAGAGGGAGAGGATCCGACATACAGAGTTCTTAGTTTAGATGATGCTTGTAAGAGGCTAGATTTCATATGGGATAACTATTTTCAATATAATTAGAGCTTAAATTTGATTTGCTGTGTTCTTCCTGGGCTCACCTTAATCTTCTTTGTGAACACTTTGCCTTTCTTGGAGATTCTGATCCGATGAATTCCAGGCTTTAACATCAAAGCTCTCATTGGAGTTCGTCCCCTAAATTTTCCATCAACAAGGACATTTGCTCCAGAGCTGCGCGACCTTATTAGAACCTTACCCATCTTGGATGAACCTGCCCGAGCGCGCTTGCTGCTTTTTTTCCTTCTCTTTCTCTTTCGAGCGCGCTTCTTTTTCTGGCTCTTTCCTCGGGAGCGACCATAACTGCTGCGTTTAGAGCTGTTTCTCTTAGCACGAGTTCTCCTCGCGAGCTTCTGCTGAGATATACCCTGATGGTTGGTGACTGGAGATGCCATACACTCCAGATAATTGACCCCTGTCTTTCTGACCCTGGAGAGGCGGCGATTGATCATCTTCGCCGCCTTATCAACCGCGCGTTGAGCGACGTTGGAGCTGAGCGCCGTACCAAGCATTCCTAAGGCGATTCCCACAGCCTGATTCTTTTTACCCACCGCTTTTGAGGCCAGCTGGCCGGCAGCCTTGCCCGCCTTACGCACAAGGGGTCGGCAAGCGGAGCGAAGCTTGGAGACAACCCCCTTTTGAAAGCTGAGGCTCTGGCTCTTTAAACGCTGGATCAGCTGCCTCGCCTCTTGACTGCCCCCGCTAAAATGGAGGATCTGTTTCAACAGCGCGTCGGTATCATGCGTGTATTTTTTGATCTCCCCAATAACAGAGTTGACCTCCCTGACCGCGCTCCCCAAACCACTCTGAGCGCTGGCAACACCCGCGATCTGAAGAGCAGGTTCAGCCACCTGAAACACCGGCGCCAAGACTTGGTTGATCGAGCCGGAGATCGGCTTGATATAGTGGGCGGCTCCCCTCAGCGCCTTTCGAGCCAGCTTGGTCTGTTGTGGAGTACAGCCTCGCCGCGCTGAGAGAGAGAGGGGAGCAGAGATGATCGATAAAAAGAAAATAAAGGTTGGTATTCGCATCATCTTTTCTCTTTGAAGCATTTGTTGTTCCTCTAGACACATGGAAGATTGCATGTCAACAACAAAATTAAGATAGGTCTTAGAGCACCGTGAGCATATTGCTGCTCATGGTTCTCTACCAGACATGCCCAACCACTTTCAGCAGTTTTGGTGCATCTTACTTGAGAAGAGTTGAAGATCGGTCGGTGTAGAACATCGCTGGTACCCAAACCGAACGAACGGGACCACCGAGCACCGCACCGGAAAGTCCCTCTGGCCTTTTTTGGATTTGGGTGCTAGTCATGGTCTATGTTTCGTGAATTGCACATACGACGTTTTCGCTCAATTTATGACGCGGGATTGGACTTCGGGCGCCTAAATCTGTTCATTGGAGCGAACGGTTCAGGAAAATCCAATTTATTGGAGGCCTTGGGGTTTGTTAGTGCGATGTTATATCGTGGCATTGACTATGATGCTCTAATGTCTAGGGGAGTGAGGCTCTCAAGAGCACATCTTTACAAATCAAGTTTTAAGTATTCGAGATATCCTCAAAGTTTCAAAATTAAAGCGAACTTCGAGATAAGGGCTCAGAATTTCACATATGACTTCTCGATAAGCTCATCTGATAACAACGACCAACTAAAAATCAGATCAGAACGATTGTTTTTGTGCAGTAAAAAATTAATGGGGCTCCATCCAAAAGGAGCGCGGATTTATAAGAAGACTCACGGAGCTCCCAATAAAATTCCAGTTAAGGAATTAAGAAGCTTTTGGGATTCATGTAGTCCTTGGATCGATCTTGACTTTAGAACCAAAGAAGAGATCACCGGGCTTGGCAGATTTGCTATTTTTTCTCCGCAAACAGCGATCTTAAGAGGCACAGCTTCCCCAATACTATCAACTAAGCCGCTTGGTCTGTTTGGAGAAAATCTTGCTAAGGTCCTCTTAAACGTAATTAGGCTTGCTAATACATTTGACAAAAAAAATGCGGTAAAGGAAATATACTCTAAGATAGCTCGCTTGCCGTTTAGAGCCGGGTGGACAGATCTTTTTAGAGTGGGACCATTTGATCATGAAGTCATATCAAGCCAAGTCATAACTGATAAGAACATGCTCTACATTAGAGATAAATATCTCCGTAAAGGAAGAGAGTACCTCTCTCCTTATGATGCCAGCGAAGGCTCACTCTACCTCGCTTTCATCGCAGCACTTATGGGTCACCCAGAAACACCCCCGATTTTTGCGTTGGACAATGTGGATGGTACGCTTAATCCTGGATTGGTACGCAAAGCTGTAGAAGTGATGGCTGAGGTCCTCGATGATCCTGTGGCCCAGGAGATTGAATGGCTCCCTAAGCAGATTTTCCTCACCAGCCACAACCCCACCGCCATAGACGCCTTAGATCTCTTTAACCCTGAGCATCGCCTCTTCGTGGTCTCGCGCGATGAGAAAGGGCACACCACCTTCCAGCGGATCCAGCCTCCTGATGGGACGACTCGTGAAGCCTGGATTTTGCAAAATCAGGGGCGTCGCCTCTCAGAGTTGTGGCTGGATGGCCGAATCCCTGGTGCCCTTGGCTGAAAAGATCATCATTGGGCTGATCGCGGAGGGCACGACAGATCACGTCATCATTGAGGAGATTCTCAAGGAACGCTTCGCGCCTCAGGATATCGAAATTCGCAGGCTGCAACCCACGCCGGATCAGACCAGCGGCAAGGGTGGAGGTTGGGCGCAGGTCTTAGGGTGGTGTGAGCGTCATCCCCCAGAGCAACGTCATCGTGAGTGGCTCTCCGCACCGATCTTTAAAGGGGGTCCGCCACCCTGTGATCTCATGCTCTTTCACCTGGATACAGACGCAGCCGATAAGATCGCCGTCGCGTTGGAGATCCCGGCCAGCGATGAGCCCATCGAGACGCTCACTCGCTGCCTTGATCTCAAACTTTGGCCGCCGGAGGAGCCCCGAATCTCAGAAGGTCGTCAATTGAAGTTCTTGGCGAAACAGTGCACCGAGACCTGGATTGTAGCGGGAGGTTTTCCTGATTGGGAGGACCCAGAGGCTCATGATCCCATCCCCAAGCTCATCATCCTTAACCCAGGCTTGGAGAAGAGGAGCGAGCCTGGGCTGCTCAAAGCCAAAAAGCAGAAGATGTGGAGACGGCTCTTCAGGAAACATCTCGCTGGGCGAGTTTCTGAGGTGGCTGATCGTTGTTCGGCCCTGGGGAATGGACTCTCTGGTGTTGGGGCGTTCTTCGATATGAATTAACCCGACAAGGTGCCGATAAAGAAGGCGCTTCAACTCCTAAGATCAGTAACTTCTCAATAAGTCCGGGCGCTCGCTGTAATCTACGCGGCCAGGACTTCTAAAAACTATTCTGTAAACAGGGCCAAGACCCTCCCCAATTTATCACTCTG
>CAYLJJ010000134.1:0-13144 GCA_964384025.1 uncultured Nannocystaceae bacterium | reverse complement strand
AAAAGTGTCAATTCATCTCAGCTCCCTCAACTCTCCCCAATGGATCGCACCTGAAAATCTCTGAGTTGTCCTCGACATCTCAGATGATCTCTCAGGCGGAGAGTCAAGAGGAAGCTTACCCCCACCGCCGCCATATCTTTGTAGGGAAAGCAACAACTGGGGCGAATCGGGTTGAGGTGGGCTTTGACCCTGGGTTCAGGGAAACTCGCAGGATGGTGATCGATGATGATCACCTCAAGGCCTCTCTCCTGAGCGTAGGCGATCTCCTCCAAAGCTGAGGAGCCATTGTCCACGGTGATAAGCAGCTTGACGCCTGAGGCGATGATCTTATCCAGGGCCTGTAGATTGAGGCTGTAGCCCTCGCTGAGGCGTCGAGGGATATAGGTCATCGCCTCTAAATCCAACTGTTCCTTGAGGAAGCCCCAGAGCAGAGCGGTACTGGTGAGTCCATCTACATCATAATCTCCATAGATGCAGATCCTCTCTCCAGCATCTACTGCAGCCAAGATGCGCTCACAGGCGGGATCGATATCCGCCAAAAGCTGGGGATCAGGCAGCTCACAGAGCCGCGCCTCTAAAAAGCAGCGAGCTTGATCTGGTTCAGAGATCCCTCGGTTGAGGAGGATCTCCGCCAACAGCTCTTTGATCCTGAGAGCGCGGGCGAAGGCCCTGACCTTTGCTCGGGGAAGAGAGGGGGCTCGCCAGGGAGGAGGCTCAGCCATAGATCTAGGCCTCAGGCTGCGTTGTTGCGCCTCTTAGCCAAGTAGGAGTCCATGAAGAGGACGGCAGGGCTGGCGATGAAGATGGAGGAGTAGGTCCCTACGATGACACCGATGATCATGGCGAAGGCGAAGTTCTGGATGATCCCCCCTCCGAAGATATAGATGGCCAACACCGCCAGGAAAGTGGTCACTGAGGTGAGGATCGTCCGGGAGAGACAGTCGCTGATGCTGATGTTGACTGTATCTATCAACCCCTTACCGATGCCCAACTCCAAAGACTCGCGGATACGGTCATAGACCACGATGGTATCGTTGAGAGAGTAACCTACGATAGCAAGGAGGGCGGCGATAATCGGCAGGTTAAACTCCAGACCGACAAGGCTGAAGATCCCCACGGTGATGCTGATGTCGTGGAAGAGGGCAAGGACAGCACCTGGGCTATAGCGCAGATCGAAGCGGAAGCTGATGTAGAATAGGATCATCGCCAAGGCATAGATCACCGCCAAGATCCCCTGATTTCTCATCTGCTCACCGACAGCGGAGCCCACGGACTCTAAACGGTCGATGTTGCGGAACTGCCCCTCCTTGGGGACACCATAGCGGGCCGCTATCTCCTTGATCTCTGGATCTTTGAGATCCCAACCGTACTCCTCTCCAACACGCTTACTGATGCGATCTCGAACTCCAGGGATGTGCAGGATGATCACCGGGTTGTTGCCTTCGCTCTGGCGGATAAAGTTCCCATTGGGGAAGCCTCCCTCATCAAGAGCCTGCCTCAGCTTGGCCTCCTCTGGAGGGCTCTTAAACTGAACCCGGATGCTCTCTCCCGTCTCATCCGTATCGTCGTAACGCTCGATCGGGCCGACCTTCCCAACCGCCTCTTTGAGTTTACGCTTCTCAGGGGGGCTAAAGAGGCTCTGGGTGCGGCTGCGGATAAAGTAACGCCCCTCATCAGTGAGGCCATAGGTGACCACCTCAGGCGCATCCAATCCAAGACTTCCTATAAACTTCCTTAAGTCTCCCACATCCACAGGGGAGTTAAAGCTCAACAGGGCTTCAGTGCCCCCCGCGAAGTCGATACCAAAGTTCAGCCCAGGCTTGATCACGAGGCCCCATGAGATGATCACGGTGGCGATAGAGATCTTGACCCAAAGCTTGGACTTGCTGATGAAGTCGATGCGTAGACCCGGCTTGACGAACTCCACAACGGCCTCCTATATGCTCATCTTGGCGGGCTCTGTGCCGCGACCGTAGAGATAACTGAATAACAGACGGGTGATGACCAGGGCGGTGTACATGGAGCAGATGATGCCAATGCCCAGAGTCACGGCGAAGCCTCGAATGGGTCCAGAGCCAAACTGATAGAGCACCACCGCTGCGATACCTGTGGTGATGTTGGCATCAAAGATGGCTGAGAAAGCTTTTTCGTAGCCCGCGTCGATCGCCTTACGAACCCCAACGCCAGTGCGCAGCTCCTCGCGAATACGCTCAAAGATCAGCACGTTGGCGTCTACCGCCATACCTACAGTCAGGACGATTCCAGCGATGCCTGGCAGGGTCAGGGTCGCTCCAAAGGCAGTCAGGCCCGCCATCATAAAGAGCAAGTTGAGGAGCAGGGCGACGTTGGCGATGACCCCCGCGCTTTGGTAGTAGATCAGCATAAAGAACACCACCAGGATGAAGCCAATGGCGATAGAGAGCTTACCGGCGCGTACAGAGTCAGAGCCCAAGGTGGGGCCAACTTGGCTATCATAGAGCTTGCGTAGAGGGGCCTGAAGGGCTCCTGACTTGAGGACCGCTACCAGAGCGCTGGCCTCTTTTTGAGCCTGAGCGCCTACAGAGCCCAGCTCGATCTGAACTCGACCGCCTCCGATGGGCTCCTTGATGCGTGGCGCGCTGTAGACGATCTCATCGATCTGAATCGCCATCAGCTCCTTGGTGAACTTCTTGGTCATCTCAAAGAAGTTATCAGCATCTACCTGATTGAAGCGCATATGCACCACAGGACGGTTAAACTGATCAAACCCTACGCTGGCATCCTCGACATTCTCACCGCTCATTCCATGTTGACGGAAGAGATAGTGAAGCTCATAGGCTTTCACCATAGGAGCGTCAGGCTGGAACTCCTTGATCTTACGGAGCATTTTCTCCTGCTCTTTGCTCATATTGGTGATGGGATCAAGGCTGGGGCTGGAGGGCTTGACAAAAACCTCCTCGTAGCCGACGAGATGATCATCAGGGAGCAATCCCTCAATCATATGCTCGAGGATCTGACGACTGGTGCTGCGTACGGTAGCACCAGAGGCATAGACCTTGTGGATCTTCAGCTTGGGATCCAGATTCTCTGGCCAGTTGTCTGGATCGGGACTGCGTTCTGCCACCTTCTTGAAGAACTCAGGAGCGCCATCTCGGTCGACAATTTGAAAGTGAAGTTGACCTGTTTGAGCCAACTTCTCCTTGGCCTGAGCAAAGTCCTTCTCTTTAACACCAGGGAGCTGAACGACCAGTTCGCTGTCTCCACGGCGGGAGATGCTGCTCTCGGCAACACCAAACTCGTTGATGCGACGCTCGATGGTCTCAATCGCCTGCTCTAAAGCGCTGGCGCGGAACTCATCAATTGCAACATCCTTCATTTGTAGGACGACCTTTTTTTCGTCCCGACTCATGATGATAAAGTTGCGAGCGTGCTTCTCTTTGAACTCTTCGTCGAACTTCTCGGCGTCTGCTTCGGAATCAAACACCATATCGATCGTGGTCACCTCATCGATATGGGTTCCCTTACGAGCGGTGGCCTTAAGCTTGGCCTCCTTCTCCTGTTCAAACTCATACTCCAAGGTCCCAGCGACTTGGCTGGACTTGCGTCGCAGAGCCTCCTCTACATCGACCTTATATTGGAGGTGAATCCCTCCCTGAAGATCCAGCCCTAGGGTCAGACGCTGGCTGAAGATCTGAGTGAACCACTCAGGGAGCGCCTCTCCCTCATCTTCAACCACCCCTGTGAGGGTCGGGATCAACATCAGGATGGAGAGAATGACAAGCGCGATGCCTCCCCCAAATCGCCATGTCCACTGACGGTCCATCTACTTTTCCTTCTTTGCGGTGTCGGATGACTCCGACGGATAGAGAGAGATCTGATGACGCATCACCTTGACCTTGACGCGATCAGAGATCTCCAAGGTCAGCTCCTGATCTGTCAGCGCGAAGATATTCCCGATGAGGCCACCACCGGTGACCACCTTATCCCCCTTCTTTAAGCGACCCAGCATCTCACGGTGCTCCCTTTGCCGCTTCTGTTGGGGTCGAATGAGGATAAAATAGAAGATGGCAAACATGACCAGGAGAGGGAGAGCGCCCTGGATACAGTTGGCTTGAGGCTGCCCTCCCGAGCTTTGCCCCACTACAAAGTGGATGATCTCGTTCACTTGGGTTTTGTTCCGCGTCGCTTTGGAGCGCGACGATATCTGGTTCAGGAAGTGTAGGCTGTCTCCAGCCCGTAAATTTAACGGCTGGAAGTATCAGATCACCCTGGGGGGATCAAGGCTCCGGCCCGCCACGCCCTAAGAAACTCGAAGAAGCGCCCTCCTCGAAGGGCCTCGCGGATCCGCTCCATGAGCCGCAGATAGATCCGCAAGTTGTGGATAGAGAGGAGGCGATAGACCAGCAGCTCCTTAGCGACCAAGAGATGTCGTAGGTAGGCCCGCGAGAAGCGTTGGCAGCAGTAGCAGTCACAGTCAGGATCGATCGGCCCTGGATCGGTCTTAAAGCGAGCGTTCCTCAGGTTGATGCGTTCCAGCCCTCCTCTAATAAAAAGCCCACCTTTACGGGCGTTGCGGGTGGGCATCACGCAATCAAACATATCAACACCCCGAGCGACCCCCTCCACCAGATCTTGGGGGGTCCCCACTCCCATGAGATAGCGAGGCTTCTCTACAGGCAGCTGCGGAGCGGTGATCTCCAGGGCTGCGTACATCTCAGGGATCGACTCTCCTACACTCAGCCCGCCGATGGCGAAGCCGTCAAAGGGGTGCTCAGACAGCTCTCCTGCATGGCGGCGTCGCAGATCATGGTCGATCCCTCCTTGGACGATGGCAAAGAGGGCGCTCTGAGTTCGGGTTCGAGCCTCAAGGCAGCGCAGAGCCCAGCGCGTCGTGCGCGCCATCGCCAACTCATGCTCTCGGCGGGGGGCAGTAGAGGCTGCTAGATGATCCAGACACATGATGATGTCGCTGCCGATGCTCTCCTGAATCGAGACCGCCCTCTCTGGGGTCAGGAACAGTTCCGCGCCATTGATGTGGTTACGAAAGCGCACTCCCTCCTCATCCAGGCGGCGGATATTGGCCAGAGAGAGAACCTGAAAGCCTCCAGAGTCGGTCAAGAGGGAGCGCCGCCAGCCTGACAGATTATGCAGGCCGCCCATCGCCTCCATCACCTCCATCCCCGGACGCAGGGCCAAGTGATAGGTGTTCCCCAAGATGATGCGAGCACCCAGATCTTCTAAATCATCAGGAGCTAAGCCCTTTACCGAGCCCACGGTCCCCACAGGCATAAAAACGGGGGTCTCTACCTCTCCGTGGTGGCTATGAAAACGCCCCAGGCGCGCCTGAGTCTCCGAGCAGCGTCGTTCCAGGCGAAAGTTCAACTCCATCTCCCCCCCTCTCTCTTTAAAAGCATGGCGTCTCCATAGCTGAAGAAGCGCATCTTGGCGGCTATAGCTCGCTGATAGGCAGCGAGGCTGGCCTCCTGTCCTGCGAAGGCACAGACCAGCATCAGCAGGGTACTTTCAGGCAGATGAAAGTTAGTCAGGAGGCCATCCACCACCTGGAACTCAAAGCCGGGCAGGATGAAGATCTCAGTGCGCTTTGCTGAAGGGTCCAGAGCGTAGCTCTCAAGGGCACGCACCACCGTGGTACCCACCGCCACCACAGGGCGCCCCGATTTTAGAGCCGCCTGGGTCTCAGGCGGTAGACTGTAGCGCTCTGAGTGCATCACATGATCTCGAGGATCTTCAGCGCGCACCGGGCGAAAGGTGCCTGGACCCACATGGAGAGTAAGGCGCCTGATCTCCACCCCCTTGGCCTCTAGGTCAGCGAGGAGCGAGGGCTTAAAGTGCAGCCCTGCAGTGGGCGCCGCCACCGCCCCAGGGCGCTCAGCGAAGGTGGTCTGATAGCGCTCTCGATCCGCCTCTTCGGGTGCTCGCTGGATATAGGGGGGCAGGGGGATCTCCCCCACCCGCTCCAACCAAGCCCAGAGATCCTCCACCGGCAAAAAGACCTCGGTGGTTCCATCCTGTAGACGCGCGCCCACCTTCGCCTCCACCTCAGGGAGCAGCAGAGGGGTCCCTGAGCGCAGACGCTTCCCCCGCAGGAGCGCAGCTACTCGTCCTGGCCCCAGAGGCTCCACAAAGAACAGCTCCACAGCCCCCCCGGTCTCCTTATGTCCCTGCACTCGCGCGGGCACCACACGAGTGTCATTGAGCACCAGGAGTTCATCCCCTTGAAAGCAATCTAAAAGGTTGGGGAAGGGCACGATCTCAGGTTCAAACCCCAGGCGCAGTAGGCGGCTGCCCTCGCGGCTGGGGCTGGGATGTTGAGCGATCAGCTCAGGAGGCAACTTAAAATAGAAGTCACTGCGGTTCATTGAGAGAGGGCAGGGCTGAAACTCATAGCGGCGGAGGATAGCCAAGAGGCTCTCCCCCCACAAGCGAACTCCTGCCGAGTTGAGCTGCGCCTATGGTAAGAAAGGGGATGGCACGCACACGAGAAGAGATGGCCGCGGTCGCCGCCCTGGAGATCCAGAACGACGACGTTGTAAACCTGGGCATCGGGATCCCCACCCTTATCGCCAATCACCTCCCTCCGGGGGTTCGTATCTGGCTTCACAGTGAGAATGGCCTCTTGGGGATGGGTCCCTTCCCCTACGAAGGCGAAGAGGATCCCAAAATCATCAACGCGGGGAAGCAGACCGTCACCGTGGTTGAGGGGGGCAGCTTCTTTGACAGCGCCACCAGCTTCGCCATGGTGCGAGGGGGTCATATCGATCTCGCCATCCTGGGAGGGATGGAGGTCAGCGCTCAGGGAGATCTGGCCAACTGGATGATCCCCGGTAAGCGGGTCAATGGTATGGGTGGGGCGATGGATCTAGTCTCTGGCGCCCGCCGCCTTATCGTCCTGATGGGGCACAACGCCAGGGATGGCAGCCCCAAGCTGCTGGAGCGCTGTAAGCTACCAGTTACGGGCTTGAGCTGTGTAGATCGGGTGATCACCGACATCGCTACCCTGGACATTACACCAGAGGGCTTCAAGTTGGTGGAGGTGGCTGAGGGCCATACGGCTGAAGAGGTCAGGGCGAGGACGGGAGCTTTGCTGCTCTGAGACTCCTGTCCTGGCTGCTAGAGCAACACCCACTCTAAAAAGGGGGTCTTTCTGCGATTGATGGCGGAGGCGACTTGGCTACGAAGCCAGCCCTTAGCGCCGTTTAGACTCTCTGCCTCAGCTCCAGAGACCAGGACCCGTAGGTGACTGGCTCCAGAGATAGGCTCGACCGAGATGATTTGGACCTCTTGAAGTTGAGGATCTGAAGCGGCGCTAAGCGCCAACTCCAAGGTCTCCTGAACCTGTCGAGAGAGTTGTAAAGCTTTGCGTTGAAAAGAGGCGTTCTTAGACAATTTTATCCTTGAACCTCATCCAACTTCTCGTCGATGAGGCTATATTTGAAAGCTCCACTGAATAGAGCATGAATCTGTTTTAAAGAGGGTTCTCATTCTCTTGACTCTAAGCATAGGGTTCCTCTCCTCCTTTCATCTCTGTGTGGACTTGACGACTCTCTCTCCAGAGCCGGGCCTCCAGCGCCAACATAAGTGCGCGGGTACTGGAACGTTTAAGAGCAGAGACCCCAAAGGCTTCATGAAGGCCACAGAGGTTTTCAACCATCTCAGGTTCCAGCAGATCGCACTTATTGAAAACCATTATACGCGCGCGGTCTTGAAGATCCATCTCTCTCAGAATCTGTTCGACAGAGAGGATCTGCTCCTCCATGCGGGGATCGGAGATATCCACGATATGCAGCAGGAGATTAGCCTCATGCAACTCCTCTAGGGTAGCTTGAAATGCCTGCACCAGATCCTTGGGCAGATTGCGGATAAAGCCTACAGTATCGGTGATCACCAGCTCTCGATCTTTGGGGAAACGCATACGGCGTGAGCTGACATCCAGGGTGGCAAAAAGCTTATCCTCGGTGAGGACATCGCTCTGCGTCAGGGCGTTAAAGAGCGTGCTCTTGCCTGCGTTGGTGTAGCCCAGCACAGCGACGATAGGAACGCCTCGCCGCTGTCGCCGCTTCCTGCGGTTTTGGCGCTGCATCTCTGTCTTATCCAGCTGCCGCTCCAGCTGATGGATGCGGTCTCGTGCCCGGCGTCGATCGATCTCCAGCTTGCTCTCTCCCGGCCCGCGACCGCCGATCCCTCCCATCAAGCGAGAGAGGGCAGTACCTCCCCGCTGAGCCAAGCGAGGCAGACGATATTTAAGCTGAGCCAGCTCCACCGCCAATTTCCCCTCACGAGTGTGTGCACGGCGAGCAAAGATATCCAGGATGAGCTGGCTGCGATCGATGACGTTGAGATCGGTGAGATCGGCGATAGAGCGCAGCTGATTGGGGCTCAGATCCTGATCAAAGATCAGCAGATCGCAATCAAGCTGTAGGCTCAAGGCCAACACCTCGTGGAGCTTGCCTGAGCCCATCACATATCTGGAATCATACTTTTTGCGGTGCTGAACCACAGCATCAACGATGATCACCTCAGCGGTGCGCCCCAACTCAGCCAACTCTCTTAAGCTGGCCTGAGGATCGAGACGGTTGCTGAGGCTCACATGGATCGCTAAGGCGCGCAGTTGCCCCTCAGTCTCCAACGCCCCTACAGTGCGGCGGCTGAACTCCTCCTCAAGAGCCTCAATAAAGTTGAAGAAGTCGAGCTGCTCTGTAGCGAGGCTGCTCTCTACCGGTTCGGAGTAGGGCTGCCCACGGGTATCGGGTTGAACATGGCTGTGATAGAGCTTCCCTGGACGACCATCACGCAGCCCGATGGCGACCATGAGGTCGAGGCGTAGACGCACAAGATCGGTGAAGTCCTCCTCACTGAGGGGCTCATTGCGTAGGTGGGTGTGGATCAGGCGAACGCCACGGAAGCGGCTGCGCCCTCCACGACTGCGCCCCAAATCGGGGATAAAGAGCTGGTTGGCATCTCCTACGATGACATGGCGGACTCGCCCCCGGCGGTCCAGAGTCACGCCCACTTGGCGGCTGATCTCAGCAGAGATCTCACAGAGGCTCTGAGCGAGAGAGGGGCTGATGATCTGCTGCCTGGGGACCTTACGGTTGTAGAGCTTGGAGAGGCGCTCTCTCTGGCTGGGCTTAAGACCCTGAAGGTGACCATGAACTTTCATGGGGTTCCTTTGGCTTTTTTGGAATTTTGTTGATCGCTCTTTAGAGTGGCTTCAGAGCTGAGGTCGCCTGATCACGATCACTCCAGGCCCTCCAGGACCGCTTCCAAAGCGCTCGATCAGATAACCTGCGAAGAGACGACGCAGCGGGGGGATCAAGAGGAGTGCTCCCAGAAAATCGCTGATAAAGCCTGGGAAAATCAGGAGCAGAGCCGCGAGGAGCAGCAGGGGACCATCTAGGATCTCAAGGCGCGCAGGCAGGACCCCATCGCGTAGGCGCAGGAGGACCTCTCGTCCCTGACCCCGCGCAGCTTGAGCCCCCAACCCAGCAGTTAGGGTGATCAGGATCACCGTCGGAAAGAAGCCGATCTGTGCTCCCAGTTGAAAGAGCAGTATCAGCTCCAGGGCGGGCAGCGTAAAGAGCAGAAAGAGGATGGGACCACACATTCGTGTTGTCCTTGAGGCTTGGTTTGTCCTTTTTGGAAGTGGAGAACGAAAAGGAACCCAAGCCTTGAAGGGGTTCGATTAACGCTTGCTGAACTGGAAGCGCTTACGTGCTCCAGGCTGTCCGTACTTCTTACGCTCCACTTCACGAGCATCGCGGGTGATGAAGCCCGCCTTCTTAAGTATGGGCCTAAAATCAGGCTCATAATACATAAGGGCGCGGGTGATGCCATGACGCACCGCCCCGGCCTGACCGGTCATCCCGCCGCCGCGAACATTGACCACGATATCAAACTGATCCTCGGTCTCCGTGACACGGAGAGGCTCGACGATCTGCTCTCGACCTGTGGGCCGAGGGAAGTAATCGTTGAAGGTTCGACCGTTGACCGTGATCTGACCGGTCCCCAGGCGAAGGTAGATTCGAGCGGTCGAGGACTTTCGGCGTCCAGTCGCGATCCACTGCTCAGGTTGTTGGAACATATCTCTCTCCAGATGCTGTGCGCGCCCGATCCAAGTCGATTTGAACCCTCTCGGGCGGTTGTCCAAAAGAAGCGCGCGCAGAAAAAGTCAAAAACAAGGTCTCAAGCAGAGTGAGACAGGAGGGTCGAAAGGTTAAGAACCTCAGGGGCCTGAGCAGCATGGGCATGCTTAGGGCCTGTGAAGATCTTAAGCTTGCGGAGCTGAGCCCGACCTAAGGGGCCACGAGGCAGCATCCCCTTGACAGCGTGGCGCAGGACCTCCTCAGGCTTCGTTGCGAGCAGCTTCTCAGCGTTGATCTGCTTCACTCCACCGACATAGCCGGTGTGGTGATAGTAGATCTTCTGCTCTAGCTTGCGGCCTGAGAGGTGAACCTTCTCAGCGTTGATAACGACGACAAAGTCACCATCGTTGATGTGGGGGGTGAAGGTTGGCTTATGCTTGCCACGCAGAACGTGAGCGATGCGTGTCGCCGCCCGGCCCAGGGTCTGGCCTTCCAGATCCACCACCCACCACTTGGAGTCGGCGATGGCTTCAGCCACGGGTGTGGAGCGCGTCTTCATCTCAATAATTCCTCAGTACATTCAGCGCCAGGACAGCAAGGCGCTCAGAGAACGGCGCCGTCTTTTAGCCGATCCCTCTCTCCTGATCAAGGGGAGTGGGGCCAAGCATGAAAGAACAGGAACAGCCAACCAAGGCTCAGCTCATGCAAATGAGGAGTCATTATGGGAGCTGCTTCTGATTTTAGGCTCTGGAACTCAAGAGACTCCAGTGCTCAGGTGTGTGGATTCAAGGCCTGAACCTCTTCTCCTTTTTCCTGCTCGACGGACAGATTGCTGGAGGCTATTGAGAGCCTATGAAGATATTCACCAAAGAGAACCTTGTTGAAACTCTAAAAAAACACAGGGTTATTTCTCCTCCTCCGTCCAGTCAAATTTGATTTTAAGCCCATCAAGAAAGTGATCGCCGAGATCCGGAAAATCAAGAGTATTTGACCCAGGCCCTTTATCGAACTTTTCGGCCACGCTTGATAAGCCCTGGAACGCTTCAACGGCGCTTTCATGCTCTGGTTGCTGAGCTGTATAGTGTCGAGAGTACCGCTCGCAGACGAGCGCGTTTTCGCGCTGCAAGGTGATGCCTGAACTGTGCCCAAGCTAGAATTTGTTGGAGCATCTTAGAGGCTCTATGCTTTCTGTGGAGCCTGAACAGCAGCTCTCTATGAAAACGGGGGATCCTAAATGAAGTCTTCCACCTTTGTTCTAAGCGTAGCCCTCACAACAGCTTGTATTGGAGGTGGCGGTTCAGGAGGGCTTGATGGAGGCGTAGAGGAACTCAGCTTGATTGAGCAGCCCTGTAGCCGAGATTTTCAAGCAGAACCCACGGTCAAGACCAACTGGGCAGGGGAGGTGCAGCGCTGTTCCGAGAGTTGGGCTGCGGGCGGCTTGAAGAGGTCTTGCGTATCAGCCGCAGAGTGTGAAGCGGTGGGGCTGATCTGTAGCAACAAGAATGGTCGACTTGCCTCGGAGACCCAATGTCTGGTGCCCTGCCAACCCCAGGCCTGCCCAGGAGAGTTTGGAGAACGTTGGGCAGAGCAGCGTCACTGCCTTGTTTGCGAAGATGCCCCCCCACACTGCTCCGAGGACTCAAGCTGCCGCCCTCGGGTCTATGAGACGGTGGATGGCTATGGAGAGGCCTGTGACTGGAGCCCCAGCGAGTGCCAGGATACTCAAGATTGCTGCTCTCACCGCTCTGGAGCCCTCTCCACCTGTTATGATCACATCTTCAATGGGGAGCATATCTATCATCCCACCTGCGATTATAACTGTGACAATGACGCCGACTGTAACGCCATCTATGGAGCGGAGAACGGCTATTGTTGCCTCTCGCGTCTCCTCTCGGAATATCCAATTTTGGGAGAGGGCAACGGCACACGGGTCTGTATCACCCGAGAGTTTGACGATCGCTGCCAGCGTGTCCCTACGGCTGGAAGCGGTGGTTCGGGAGGCGGTGGGGGAGGTCTTAGCGAGTGCCAGCGCTGCCGTAACACCTGCCGAGGTCAGGGATCATGGTGTCAGTGTGACTCTGAATGTGGGTAGATATCCAGGCATTCCTTGACGCCTCTAGCCTCACTGAATACATGCCCACCAGGTCTATCGTAACCATTTCTAATATTGTTGCCCAACCGCCTTGACACCCAGGCAAAAAGGACAGGTAAATACATAGAAAGATGCAATATCATGCCACCATATTTGAGCATCTTGTGGTCGTTCGGAGCAGAGCTGCTCATCATCGATCTGTCCAACAAAAAGCATTAAAGACCCACAGCAAACCGGAACCTCTTCACCTTGTATCCATCGCGGCATACGTGACATATAAGATATATCTATAGCAGTTAGCTTACGAAGTACTCGAAAATCTTCTTTCGGAGCACAATCACAATCATCATCACATGGACAAGGATCAATATCGATCCATTTACAAAACATTATGTCATCAGATTTAAACCATCCAATGTCTTTATGGACTGAGTTAAACTGAGTAGAGAAAAAATCTCCGCGTTCAGATATAATCTGAAATGGATCTGACATCAAAACAAATTTTCCGTCAGGATCATCTTGGCAAATTGGTATTTTTGCAATGAGAATTTCACTATCTCCATTTAGCCCCATACACAATGCCCTATTTGTTTAATAAATAAATAATCATACACTGAGAAAAGTCAAAAAACAACAAAAAAGTCCTGTTTAGTCAAATCAAATGTTTCTGAAAACGAAATTACTTTTCGCTATGTTATTAGGCTCATAATATGGGAAATTTGCTGTAGTATTCCCGTTTTTTATGGCAGTATATTTGATGCCGTACTCAGCATGTTTCGAGGGTTAGGCCTCCCAATAGATGCGTTGACAAGCAAGGTTTAAGGCCGATTTTGGGGGTATGGAGGACCTCGGTGAACCACAGAATCTCTCTATTGCTCAACATAAGTTCAAGTATCTTTATCCCAATACTCCGGCCATCCTCAGGTCGCTATGACCCCGTGGTTTATGAGGGTGGGCAGGTGGGGCTGAA
>CAYLJJ010000133.1:5469-13337 GCA_964384025.1 uncultured Nannocystaceae bacterium | reverse complement strand
CCTCAAAATTCAGCTTTTGCCCATGCGGTTAATGGTCTGATCACCTTGGCAGACTGGCTGGGATCTGACGAACGCTTCTTTCCACTTTTATCCAAGCCAGTTCTAAACCCCCCAGCTTATTTTGAAAAGAGCTTAGACCGCGCAGCGTATGCTTTGGCGCAAATCGGCCTCGCCCCCAGCCCGGTTCGGCCCAATCTAGAGGCGATCACCTTCGCAGACATCAGTGAGTTTAGCCCTCGACCCGCTCAATCAGCGCTCTGGAGTCTGCCGACACAAGCTCCAAGCCTCGCGATCCTAGAAGCTGCGACGGGCTCAGGTAAGACGGAGGCAGCGCTGGGACGCTTTCTGCGCTTATTCGCCGCAGGTGAGGTGGATGGGCTCTACTTCGCGCTCCCCACGCGGGCCGCAGCGACACAGCTTCATGGGCGCGTCTATGCGGCGGTTCAGCGAGCGCTGGGTTCAGCAGCGCCGCCGGTGGTTTTGGCGGTGCCTGGTTACCACCGAGTCGATGATTTTGAGGGCCAGGCCTTGCCCAGCTACCAGGTGCGCTGGGATCGGCCCGGAGATCGGCTGCGGGGCTGGGCCAGCGAGCAGAGCAAGCGCTTCTTGGGGGCCTCCATCGCGGTGGGAACGGTGGATCAGGCGCTCTCAGCAGGCATAAAGGTTAAGCATGCACATCTTCGCGGGACGCCGCTGCTGAGGAGCCTGCTTGTGGTGGATGAGGTGCATGCCTCAGATACCTATATGAACAGAATTCTAAAGGGGATTTTGGCACGACAGCTTCAGGCTGGAGGGCATGCATTGCTGCTCTCAGCTACGCTGGGATCTGCTCGACGACTTGAGCTTATCCACGCAGATCTCAAGCGGCCTAAGCGAAGAGATCGGCTCAGCCATGGAGCTGCTCGCGCGACGGCATATCCGCTGCTGAGCTATCGATCCGGGGCTGACTTTGGAGAAGGAAAGCCCAGCTCAACAGGCCAGGAGAAGCCGGTACAATTTGAGACTCAGCCCTGGATGCCTGATTCAGGGAAGATCGCGAAAGCTGCACTTGCTGAAGCTCAGCGCGGAGGCCGGATTTTGGTGATCCGCAACACCGTGCGAGGCTGCATTGAGGTGCAGCGAGCGGTTGAAGCTCTCGGAGGCGGTGATCTCACGCTTCACTGCGGCGGCATGAGCGTCTGCCACCACTCTCGATACGCCCCCTCAGACCGAAGGCGCCTAGATCGCGCGGTGGAAGCGGCGCTCAACCCTCATGGACCGCAGCGTGGGGTGATCGTGGTGGCGACGCAGACTGTGGAGCAGAGCTTGGACATCGACGCGGATCTACTGATCACGGACTTATGCCCGATGGACGTGCTGCTTCAGCGCGTGGGGCGGCTTCACCGACACACGCGAACACGTCCCGTGGGCTTTGAGTCCGCTCGGGTCATCGTCCTGACTCCATCTGAGCGAAATCTAAGCGCCTTCTTCAAGTCGCGACGAGGTCGCTCTACTTACGGGCTCGGGCCGGTCTATCCAGATATGCGGATCATCGAGGCGACTTGGCGGGCGATGGAGTCAACGCCGGGCGTGTCTATCCCGAGGGACGCGCGCGTTCTCGTAGAGGACAGCACACACCCTGAGGTGCTCAAGGGGCTCTCAGAGCTGAGCGAGGCGTGGTCCAAGCATCAAAACGAGCAAGAGGGTGTGGACTATGCAGCGCGCAAGACCGCAGAGCTGCATCGCTTAGATTGGAGCGCTGCTGACTTTGGAGATGAGCCCTTCCCCAGAGACAAGCGGATCGGATCACGCCTCGGTGAGTTGGATCGCATGGTGAAGCTTGAGCCGCGAGTGATGGGGCCGTTGGGCGCTGAGATCAAGGCACTTCGAATACCACATTACTTGCTCTCTGAGCTTGAGGTTGAAGGGGATTTGGCCGAGAGGGTTCGCGCAGAGAAGGGTGGGCTCAGATTTTTCTTCGGCATTGAGTTTTTCTATGACCGCTTTGGGCTGAGAGCTTGGTCTCAAGAGGATGAACAAGGAGGGGATGATGTTTGATTTACTGTCCGATGGGTTATTTACGGTTGATATAGGCCAAGAGACTCAAAAGAACAGCCTGCCTCAAGTCCTCGAAGCCTTGGGCCAAGACAAAGAGATCCTGTTTAGCCGGGTCCAGGCCCATCAGAAACACAGCCTCTTTGCGCTGTTCGTACAGCTCGCCGCGCTGGCGCTGGACGAGGCGGAAGAGGAGGAGATCTATCATCCAGCAAAAGATTGGGAGGCGATGCTCCTTAAGCTGACTGATGGTGCACGGGAGCCCTGGAGCCTCATCGTTGAGGATAAGACACGGTCTGCCTTTTTACAGCCGCCTGCTCTCCAACCTTACAAGGCGCACTTTGAGACCCCGCAAGATCTCGACATCCTCGTGGTGCCCAAGAATCATGAGCTGAAGTCCGCGCGCTTTCAAAGCGCTGGGGCAGAGGACTGGCTCCTGGCCCTCCTCACACTTCAAACCAGCGGAGGCTTCTCGGGTCGCGGTAACTACGGCGTGATGCGCATGAATGGCGGCCTCGGCAGTCGGCCCTATGTAGCTTTGGTGCCTAAACTCTCGTGGAATACTCGCTGGCAGAAGGACACCCATGCGCTGCTCAATCGTCGCCAAGATGAGGGCTGGGCCGAGGAGGAGAAGCTCAAGCTGCTTTGGCTTAAACCTTGGAGTGGGGCCGACAGCCTCTCCATTGAGGTTGTGGATACGGACGCGATTGAGATTGGCAGGCTTCGTCGTCTCTACCTTGAGCCCTCTGGCGCGATCTTCGCGATGGGCTGCCCTACCACGGCAGCGCGGATCGCATCAAAAGACCTCAGGGGTGTGGTAGGCGATCCTTGGACCCCTACACTTGAGGGTAAAGATGGAAAGTCACTTACGCTCTCTGCCTCTGGCTTTAACTACAAGCTGATCTCCAAGCTTCTGTTTCGTGATGGCTACGCCCCATCCTTGGCTCAAGAGCCCGTAAGCGATGAAAAGATCAGCTATCTTTGGCTTGAGGGCATCACGAGAGGTCAGGGCAAGACCGAAGGCTTCCATCAACGCATCATAGAGCTCAGCTCCAAGCTGAAGCGACGACTCCGAGGCGCTGATGAGCGCCTCAAGCTTGCGGCGCGCACGCGAGACTGGATCAAAGATGCTGAGACCGCGCGCCTTAAGGTACTCAAACCCGCGATCCTCACCACACTGCAAGCCGCTGAACTCAACAAACTCAATCGCAAAGACAACCGCGCAGAAAGCTGGCTCTCTATCCTCGATAACTTAGTGGATCAGCGCTTTTTTCCTCTCCTCTTTGAGACCCTTGACGCGCCTCAATCTAGGAGGAGCTGGCAAGAGACGCTAAAGACCTTGATGAGCGAGGTCTTTGAGCAAGCACAAGTCCAAGTCCCGCTCCCATCATCTCGAAAATACCGAGCCTTAGCCACAGGAGAACGAATCTTTAACGCGCTGCTTTATAAGAACTTTCCAGAGTTAAAGGAGGCAAAAACAGCATGAGCGTTTATAGAACTGCCTGCCGACTGGCGGAGCAGATTAACAGAGGCAACACCGGCCTCTTCAGCAAGGCCGATCTGGCTGGATTGAGGCGTCTCAATCCCAGCGAACCTGCGAATATCGGGTTCTGGCGTGTATTCCACCGTGAGATTCACACAGGGGACGCGCCCAGCTCGACGCAGAGCGAGCAGAACTGGATGGTTCTGCTCAGCGGGATGGCGCACCACAGGCTTCATGACCGAGAGATCCCTGTAGGGCGCGCGCTTCAAAAGGCGGGCTACTCAGAGCAGCGCCTCGTACGTCTGCTTGAGGCTCGCCAAGAGACGCTCCAGGGCCAAATTAGGCAGGCCGCGCGTTACCTCAGCGCCAAAGCGCAGCCGATCAACTGGGGCGGGCTCGCCATGCTCCTGTTTTCCCCCGATCCCAAGCTCCGCCATCGCATCGCGAAGGACTATTTTCAGCAAGAATACTTGGCTCAAAAGGATAAGAAGTGATGAGTAACCGTTTCATCCAACTCCACAGCCTGATCTCCTACCCTGCCTCCCTGCTCAACCGAGATGATGCAGGCTTCGCCAAGCGGATCCAGTTTGGAGACTCCGCTCGGATCCGAGTATCATCTCAGTCCCTCAAGCGGCACTGGCGTCAAGCAGACGGCCCGTATAGCCTCAAGGTCCTCAATCCCGGCTTGTCGATTCGCTCTCGTGAGACCTTCCAACGTGCGCTCATCGACCCACTTTTGAGCGAAGGGCTGGATCAAGCTCAGGTTAAAGCGATCGTCGGCGCGATGATGTCTGAGCTGCTGGGCGAGAGTCCCAAGGCGAAGAAAAAGAAAAAATCTGGAGAGGCGGAAGCTGAGAGCGCAGCGCAGTTTAAGACCAGCCAAGTTACGGTGATGGGGCTCCCCGAGCTGGAGTTTTTGAAGGGCCGAGTTAGAGAGATCATAGAAGAGACCGAGAACCCTAAGGAGGCTGAGAAGCTGACGAAGGCTTGGCTGAAGAAGGACGCCAAGAAGAACCTTCGAGCTCTCGCGGTGGGTATGGGGCTTGATGCAGCGCTCTTTGGGCGGATGGTCACCAGTGACATCCTGGCCCGTTGCGACGCAGCGATCCATGTAGCTCACTCCATGACCGTACACCAGGGCAACTTTGAGACGGACTACTTCTCCGTGGTGGATGATCTTGAACAAGCCGATGGCAAGCTTGGCTCAGGGCACATCAACACCGCCGAACTCACCACAGGCTTCTTCTACAATTATGTAGTGATTGACACCCAGCTGCTGCGCGACAACCTCAACGGGGATGAGAAGCTGACCGCAGAGGTTATCAAGCGCTTCGTGCATCTCATGGCCACCGTGAGTCCAGGCGCCAAGCTTGGCTCTACAGCACCCTACGCCGCCGCGCATCTGCTCATGGCCGAGGTGGGCTCAGCTCAGCCACGAACTCTCGCCAACGCCTTCCTCAAGAGCATCGATGTTCGCGATGTGGTGGGCAACGCCTACGATGCCCTGGCGCGACACCTTGGGGCTCTCGACGGGATGTACGGGCGGACCACCACACGGCGGCTGTCTGCCATTGAGCTCAACGAGGGCCTCACCGCGCTCACAGGCGAGGCCATCCCCCTCACGGAGTTGGTGGAGTGGCTTCGGAGCGAGGTGGGCTGATGCGCCTCCTGCTTCTCAGGCTCCAAGCCCCGCTGATGAGCTTCGGTGGCACCGCTGTTGACAGCCGAGGGGTTACCCGAGCTTTCCCAGGTCGTTCGATGCTGACGGGCCTCCTCGCCAATGCCCTTGGCTGGACTCATGGGGAGCATGCGCGACTCAATTGCCTCCAAGCGCGTCTCCGCGTCGCCTCGCGCTGTGATCAGCCGGGTCACCCGCTCCAGGACTATCAGACCGTTGATCTGGGCCAGGATTTTATGCTCAGAGGCTGGACCACCTGGGATCGTCCTGAGGGTCGTGGCGGTGGCAACAAGACAAACACCCACATCCGACAGCGTGACTACTGGGCTGATCGAATTCAACTCGTGGCGCTCATGTTGGAGCCCGCTGATGAGGCCCCCGATCTCGACGCGCTGCTCCAGGCGCTCAATGAGCCCGCGAGGCCTCTCTTTATTGGTCGAAAGCCCTGTATCCCCTCTGCGCCCATCGCCTATGGCATTACTGAGGCGAGCAGCCTTGAAGCTGCGCTGAGAGAGACCCCGAGGCTCTGCCCAGGGGATCTCCCCCTCTCCATGTGGAGCCCACATCTCACCCGAGCCCTTACTCCCATCCACGATCTTCGAGACTGGCGCACTCAGATACATCTGGGTGAGGCTTGGATAGGTATGGAGCAGATCACTCCCCCACCGCAGGAGCGCATCAATGCCTAAGTTACAGCTCATCCAGATGCGCTTTAACGCTCAGCGCCTCGTCACCGCTGTGGACGCAGAGCCACGCGAGGACGGCGGCTATATCCTCCACCGCGCTCTCGAAGGGCTCTTCGTCGGCGCCGCTCCTGCTCCCTTTAGGGCGCGTGAGAAGCGCGGTTTTGTGGAGGTTCTGGCTTACTCCCAGCATGATGCAGAGGCGCTAAAACAGCGCGCCGAGCTGACTCAGAGCCCCGCGCTTTGGAGAGCTATGCTCCCTGACTGCCTCCTCAGCAAGCCCATGCCCACCTTCATCTCTGGTCAATGCCTTGGCTTTGAGCTGCGCGCCTGTCCTGTAGTGCGTTGTCGCAACAAAGAACACCGAGGCGAACGTGACGCCTTCTTGCGCGCTGTGGATGTAGAAGCTGTTCAACCTGAACGTGAAGCGGTCTACACTCAATGGCTTCGAGCCCTATTCTTTGGGAAAGGTGTCAGCCTCATCGAGGCTCACCTGGAGGGCTTCCGCCTCTTGAGGGTCTTTCGCCAAGGCCAAGACCATCACCGCAAAGCCCGAACGCTTATACGCCCTGACGCCCTCATCGTGGGCCGCCTCCTCATAGAAGATCCTGACCGCTTCACCCAACTCCTTGGGCGCGGCGTGGGCCGTCACCGTGCCTTTGGCTTTGGCATGTTACAGTTGCGTCCATGTTAAAAGGTCGCCTGGGTCTAGAGGGTGCGAAGATCGCTCAGGGGGATCGTCACGGTCTCATCGCGCTGGGCTACGGTCGCCTCTATGTAAGCTCTGGTACGCTCAAGTTTGCGACTTCGGGCTCCCCTGATCTTCCTGCGGGGCTCTATGACATCCCATTTCAGCAAATTTCTACTCTCATGCTCCAGCCCGGAACATCGATCACCCATGATGCGCTCAGGATTACTGCACGGCATGGTGTAGGTATTATCATCATGGGTGAAAACGGCATTCGGCTTTACGCAAGCATGCCAAGCGGGCCAAATCGATCCAAACTTGCTCGTGAACACGCCAAACTGTGGACAAATCCAAAGAAACGATTAGAAGTCGCCCTCAAAATGTATGAAATACGCTTTGGTGAAGAGCCTCTGGCTCGTGACCTTAACGCATTAAGGGGTATAGAGGGCGCAAGAGCGAAAAAAATGTATCAGATAATCGCTCAACAATATGGAATTTCTTGGCACGGCCGTCGATATAACCGCGCTGATCCAACAATGGCTGATGAGCCAAATGAAGCGATTAACCATATCGCGACCGCAGTTGAACATGCAGCAATGATTGCGGTTTCAATCTCAGGGGCGATTCCACAGCTCGGATTTATACATGAAGATCCTGGCCAATCATTTGCAATTGATATAGCCGATCTATTCAGAGATGAATTCACAATTCCAATATCATTTGGTGCAGTCAACAAGTTCTTTAAAATCAAGGCAATGAGCCTTGAATCGATTTGTAGAAAGGAGGCTGGTATAGCATTTAGAAAGCAAAGGCTAATCCCTAAGATGATTGATGTCATCAAAGAGCTTCTACAGACAAACCAAGAGTAGCTTTTTATGCCGATGACAGTACTCGTTACGAATAACGCTCCACCTAGATTCAGAGGATTTTTATCCTCTTGTATGCTGGAAGTTGCACCTGGAATATACACTTCTCCCAAAATGACAGTTGCAGTTCGCAATCGAGTATGGAACACTCTTTGTGATTGGTCCAGCAACTATAACAACATTGGTCTTCTCTTGACTTGGCCTGATAGCAAGGAACCGGGTGGCCAAGGGCTCCTCATCATCGGTGCTCCTGGTGTAGATCTTCATGAACATCATGGGCTTCACCTGCTTCGTAGAGAGCTTCCAGAGCGATTTGGTCAAATTCTTGACGAAGATGGAGCGCTCTTTGAAAAATGATCTGCAAAAAGGGTTGACTTATCACGACAGCCCTGTCACGTTCATGACAGTGTTTCCCCCGCATGAGCGGGGATTGACC
>CAYLJJ010000133.1:0-5369 GCA_964384025.1 uncultured Nannocystaceae bacterium | reverse complement strand
GTTTCCCCCGCATGAGCGGGGATTGACCGCCGACAAAGATCTTGTCCTCGTCAAACTCATCGTTTCCCCCGCATGAGCGGGGATTGACCCTGCCACCTTTATACAGAAGCGGCAGTTTTGGGGTTTCCCCCGCATGAGCGGGGATTGACCCCATGCTTGTTGAGCATAGTCTGCCATGCTTTAGTTTCCCCCGCATGAGCGGGGATTGACCCACCAGTCTCTTTGGATAGATGATGGTGGAAAAGTTTCCCCCGCATGAGCGGGGATTGACCTGGAGCGAGGAAATCGCTGTGTGGCTGATGCGGGTTTCCCCCGCATGAGCGGGGATTGACCCCTCATCAGAGGTCATCACGTCGCTGTCGTCACGTTTCCCCCGCATGAGCGGGGATTGACCTATCCAGACGTTCATAAGTCGCATAAATATTATGTTTCCCCCGCATGAGCGGGGATTGACCCCATTCTCAACTACACGAAGACTCAACAACTCTGTTTCCCCCGCATGAGCGGGGATTGACCCTCTGGAATGGAGTGGATCATCGATTTCCTTCCGTTTCCCCCGCATGAGCGGGGATTGACCCCGAGGTCCTGCCTTGAGGCGAGGGGCATCATCGTTTCCCCCGCATGAGCGGGGATTGACCCGTGAGTGAGGTTTGTCAGGAGCGCATAGCTGAGTTTCCCCCGCATGAGCGGGGATTGACCTCCGAGCACACTCCAGCAAGAGCAGTCTTACAGGTTTCCCCCGCATGAGCGGGGATTGACCCTGCCATGGCAGATGGGCACCCGACGTCTCCCTGTTTCCCCCGCATGAGCGGGGATTGACCCTGGCGAGATGACCTCTGAAGGGAGAGAGAGATGTTTCCCCCGCATGAGCGGGGATTGACCTCCCTGGAGGATGGCCTCTTCTCCTGGGATTCAGTTTCCCCCGCATGAGCGGGGATTGACCCCTTGCCCACAAGGCTGGACGCGCTCCATGAGCGTTTCCCCCGCATGAGCGGGGATTGACCCTGCACCTGCTGCTCCCCAAGGACACCGCGGTCGTTTCCCCCGCATGAGCGGGGATTGACCGCATATCAAGCAGATCAAGGCCGAGACGGCCACGTTTCCCCCGCATGAGCGGGGATTGACCCTCGCCCCACAGCTGGCTGTCTCCCATATCGGGGTTTCCCCCGCATGAGCGGGGATTGACCTGCCTCGGCTGAGGCAGCCCAACTCTCTCGAGAGTTTCCCCCGCATGAGCGGGGATTGACCGAATGAGTAAGAAAGCGAACGCGGTAATTTTTCGTTTCCCCCGCATGAGCGGGGATTGACCCCCTTACGGGGATGTTCGATTTCCTCCAGCTCTGTTTCCCCCGCATGAGCGGGGATTGACCATACAATGAGAACGAGCGCCCCGACAGCAGGTCGTTTCCCCCGCATGAGCGGGGATTGACCCCAAAAAAAGCCCTGGAAAAACCAGGGCTTCTCTGTTTCCCCCGCATGAGCGGGGATTGACCGCGGAGTTCAAGTCTTCCAAAGAGGTCAAGGACGTTTCCCCCGCATGAGCGGGGATTGACCCCATTGATTTTGCTTCTAGAATGGCAGCGCTCGGTTTCCCCCGCATGAGCGGGGATTGACCCTGCATGGAGTTCGCCATTGAGTGCTTGAGCGAGTTTCCCCCGCATGAGCGGGGATTGACCCCATCGGGTTCCAGAGACTGTTCCGTAACCTCGGTTTCCCCCGCATGAGCGGGGATTGACCGCCTCATCAGAGAGTCTCACCGTCCGCTCAAGCGTTTCCCCCGCATGAGCGGGGATTGACCGTATTCCAGGCTTTTTTAAACGCCTAATACTCTGTTTCCCCCGCATGAGCGGGGATTGACCACGCGAAGCACCCAGTCTTCCCACCCACTGTCAGTTTCCCCCGCATGAGCGGGGATTGACCCCGCGTGGAAGGCCACGCAGGGGATCTATCGCTGTTTCCCCCGCATGAGCGGGGATTGACCGCTTATATGGATATGTGGTGAAAGGGATATCTTGTTTCCCCCGCATGAGCGGGGATTGACCCTCTCTCAATAAATCGACAGGCGCCCAGGCCCCGTTTCCCCCGCATGAGCGGGGATTGACCTAAAGACTTCGCCATCTACCGATACCCCAAGTCGTTTCCCCCGCATGAGCGGGGATTGACCCTCTTCCACAATGTGAAGATCGTCAATGGGGCTGTTTCCCCCGCATGAGCGGGGATTGACCGCTGGAGGGCCTAGAGAAGGAGGCCTTAGCGGCGTTTCCCCCGCATGAGCGGGGATTGACCTTTGAGTCGGATCACCGTTCTCGTATTCGACGAGTTTCCCCCGCATGAGCGGGGATTGACCGCCCCTGACGATGGGGAAGCCCCTGACCTGCCTGTTTCCCCCGCATGAGCGGGGATTGACCTATAAGCACCGACGCTTTTGGAGATGCAGGCGAGTTTCCCCCGCATGAGCGGGGATTGACCGCGCTGAGCCCACCACTGAATCTGTGATCATCTGTTTCCCCCGCATGAGCGGGGATTGACCGCTCCGCGCCGACGCAGCGGAGAGCTATCAGCGGTTTCCCCCGCATGAGCGGGGATTGACCCACTAGACGCATCTCATGAAAAAGAAGAGATTCGTTTCCCCCGCATGAGCGGGGATTGACCAGAGATGAGCACCAGAGAGGCGATCAAGATGTTGTTTCCCCCGCATGAGCGGGGATTGACCTCCGACTGCTGGGGGAAGGATTCGACTTGAGTCGTTTCCCCCGCATGAGCGGGGATTGACCCGCGGGGACGATGATCCCCATCCCTGGTGGCAGGTTTCCCCCGCATGAGCGGGGATTGACCATTATGCGTATTTTGGAGGATGGGCATCCCGTCGTTTCCCCCGCATGAGCGGGGATTGACCATATCTAGAAGGTCTCGGGCCAGAGGATCTGTCGTTTCCCCCGCATGAGCGGGGATTGACCATAGATGTGCCAATAAGCTATTACTCAGGGGTGGTTTCCCCCGCATGAGCGGGGATTGACCGCGGATGCTTCAAAATCTGCCCCCGCAAATGCTGTTTCCCCCGCATGAGCGGGGATTGACCTCACTATTTTGATCAAAGAGCACTAAGGGCTCAGTTTCCCCCGCATGAGCGGGGATTGACCGCGGGCATCTCTGCGCGGATCTCTCTTATCGCCGTTTCCCCCGCATGAGCGGGGATTGACCCTGAAAGCGGTGATTACCGAAGAGAAACAAAACGTTTCCCCCGCATGAGCGGGGATTGACCATATTTTGGTCGTTTTGTTTCTCTTCGGTAATCGTTTCCCCCGCATGAGCGGGGATTGACCGCTCCGCCACAAGCCCGTCATCGAAGGCTTTTGGTTTCCCCCGCATGAGCGGGGATTGACCAAACTGGGGGTTGAGTATGGGGCCACAGCTATCGTTTCCCCCGCATGAGCGGGGATTGACCGCTTTTTGGGCTGGTATCCGTCAATCAGGTCATGTTTCCCCCGCATGAGCGGGGATTGACCATTGTCTGAAGACCTTGCCGACCCTAGAAATTTGTTTCCCCCGCATGAGCGGGGATTGACCCTCGATCACATCCCCCTGCGCATCGCAGGAGAAGTTTCCCCCGCATGAGCGGGGATTGACCCGCCTGGAACCGCCAAGATGCCACCGTCACGGGGTTTCCCCCGCATGAGCGGGGATTGACCGTGGATGCATGTCTCGTGTTGGGAGGCAGTCCAGTTTCCCCCGCATGAGCGGGGATTGACCGCCTCAGCGTGCTCAACGTCGATGGGCGCCTCTGTTTCCCCCGCATGAGCGGGGATTGACCCTAGCTGCGTCGTCTGGGATTTTTGTAAGGAAGGTTTCCCCCGCATGAGCGGGGATTGACCCTTCTCCCCGTAGTGATCAGAGAGCATCGCAGCGTTTCCCCCGCATGAGCGGGGATTGACCTACCTACGCCCAATGTTCAGGCGCTCCAGATCCGTTTCCCCCGCATGAGCGGGGATTGACCCTTGATAGGCATGTGGGCCCCTCAAAGTCTGATGTTTCCCCCGCATGAGCGGGGATTGACCGCAGAGCCAGATCGCCATCCCTCGCACCGCGATGTTTCCCCCGCATGAGCGGGGATTGACCCTTCACGTCGAAGCGGACGGTGAAGATCAAAGAGTTTCCCCCGCATGAGCGGGGATTGACCTCAAAGGACCAAAATTCACCCGCCTCTTCTAGAGTTTCCCCCGCATGAGCGGGGATTGACCTCCTTTTTGTCGTTTTCGTCTTCGGAGCCTCCGGTTTCCCCCGCATGAGCGGGGATTGACCTCTGTCTCCTGATGGTTCGCTCCCCGATCCCGAGTTTCCCCCGCATGAGCGGGGATTGACCGCCAGAAAAATCCCCAGTTTGGTTTGACAAATAGTTTCCCCCGCATGAGCGGGGATTGACCCGAGAGAGTCTATCGCTGAGATGCGCGGAGCGCGTTTCCCCCGCATGAGCGGGGATTGACCTCTGCCGCCTTTCCGGCAAGCCTCCAGTGATCTGTTTCCCCCGCATGAGCGGGGATTGACCTCTGTTTTTTCTGAGCCGGGGAGGCGCATGAACGTTTCCCCCGCATGAGCGGGGATTGACCGCCTGGGGCTGCCTAGAGGACTTAGCGGTTTGGGTTTCCCCCGCATGAGCGGGGATTGACCCAAGTCGAGGCAGGTTGGATTTTCGTTCCTCTCGTTTCCCCCGCATGAGCGGGGATTGACCATCGTCTGGAGTGCTGAGATTATAATCGTCTTTGTTTCCCCCGCATGAGCGGGGATTGACCATGTGAGGTCATTTGGATGAAGACTCAGGTGGTGTTTCCCCCGCATGAGCGGGGATTGACCCTAAGTGATCGAAATTGATCGGATTTTGCTCTAGTTTCCCCCGCATGAGCGGGGATTGACCTGTCCGGCTGGCTTATCGGTTCTGTCAATCCCCGTTTCCCCCGCATGAGCGGGGATTGACCCGGGAGCCTGAGTCGGTCTGGAAGCCGGAGCGCGTTTCCCCCGCATGAGCGGGGGTTGACCTTGGATTGATGGTGCGGATAGTGGAGAGGGGCCGTTTCCCCCGCATGAGCGGGGATTGACCGGCACCTATGGGCACTTGGCGGGGGCTCTCAACGTTTCCCCCGCATGAGCGGGGATTGACCGATTCAGTAGTACATCTTATCAAAACAGACGACGTTTCCCCCGCATGAGCGGGGATTGACCTGTGGCGTTCAGGAAGCCCTTGTCTCGGAGGGAGTTTCCCCCGCATGAGCGGGGATTGACCCGTCAACGGCACTGGAGACGGAGCCAATTCAAGGTTTCCCCGGGTGTAACTCTCAGCATAGGCGTTAGATTAAGCAGACTTAGGACGAAACTGA
>CAYLJJ010000132.1:0-13587 GCA_964384025.1 uncultured Nannocystaceae bacterium | reverse complement strand
CATTGTCCTGACCGTCGCAGATGTCGAGATCATCGTCACCGTCGGTGCAGGCCAGCGCGCCGTCCACGCAGAGGAGTTCGTCATCCTCGCAGAGGTCGGAGTCGCTGCCGTCGCAGGCATCGCCGAGCGTGGCCTCGTCAGAGCCGTCCACCGTGCTGGGATCACAGTCATTGTCCAGCCCGTCGCAGATCTCGGCGTTGTCGTCGTTGTTGTCGTTGGCGGTGCAGACCAGGGAGCCGCCCTCGCAGATCAGGAAGTCGTCCTCGCAGAGGTCGGCATCGGAGCCGTCGCAGGCATCGCCAAGGGTGGTCTCGTCAGAGCCGTCCGCCGTGCCGGGATCGCAGTCGTTGTCCAGCCCATCACAGATGTCGGGACTCGGGTCACCGGGTGTGCAGATATCCACGAGCTGACCGTTCTCGCAGATCATCTGACCGGCCGCCTCACAGCCGCCCACGCCGCAGGTGGTGTTGGTGGGCACATAGTCGTCGTCGACCACGCCATCGCAGTCCTGGTCGATGCCGTCGCAGTTGGAGTCGTCGCCGCCTGGGTAGGCATCCGGGTCGGTGTCGATGCAGTCGCAAGCCGCGCCGAAGCCATCGCCGTCACTGTCGATCTGGTCCGTGTTCATGTCCATGGGGCAGTTGTCGAGATCGTCGCAGACCGTGTCGTTATCCATGTCCTGGCAGGGGTGCTCGGTCACGTTGGTGTTGAAGGACACGGGGAGTTCGTCGGCGGTCAGGCGGCCGCCGTTGTAGATGGTGATGATGCCAGCTCTCGTCGGCGTAGCGGCAAACTCAACCACTGCCGTGAAGCTCACGCTCACGCTCTCGCCGAGGGCCAAGCTGCCCACATTCCAGGTCAGGATGTTGCTGGCACCGCAGGGGTTGCCGGAGCAGGTGCCGTCGTTGCCGGGGATCACATCCATGAGGTTGGGGTCGACCGTATCGGTGATCACGACGTTGGTCAGGGCCACGCTGCCGGTGTTGGTGAAGTTCAGGGTGTAAGTGATGACGTCGCTGTTGAGTACTGCGGAGCTACTGGGGGGATCGGAGACCTTGTTACCGATCAGCACGGGCACGGGCACAGGGTTGCTGGTCTTGAACGGGGAGTTGTGCACCTCGTTGATTACGATATCGCCGCAGTAGCCGTTCGCCCCGAAGGCGGCCTCGGCAACGGCCCACTCGTACGCGATCTCGTAGATCCAGGGGGCGCTGGGATCAGCGTGCGTGCCAGCGGCGTAGGCGAGCGCATCTGCAGAATCGCCAGGGACCTGGGCGCCGCTGCCGTCGAGGCGGAGCGGGCTGTTGTTGTCCTTGTCTGGCCACTGTGGCATGGCGTGGTTGTGGTTCCATTCAAGCGCGGTACTGCAGCCGAGGAAGTCGGCCTCGTTGCCGGCGAGCCACGCGCCGTCGCCGCCCAGGCTGCTGGTGCAGGTGGAGACCAATTGGGGGCCGTACTTGTTATGTTTCGTCGCGTAGTCCAGGTAGAATTCCATGATCAGGTTCGCCCCGCCGCAGTCGTAGAGCGCGACCTTGGCGTGGTCGGACTGCGTGAGGTCGGAGAGCTTGTGGATTCCCTTCCCAGTGGCGTGAGCCCAACCATAGGAGGCCGCCCCGTAGGAGTTGTCGTTGATCAGGGAACTCTGCTCGAAGGCGAAGTAGAGAACCCCGTCGCCTGGTGCGGACTCGTAGAGGAGCCCGGCGAACTGACCAGTGGCCGAGTCCTGGGTGTAGGTGATGCCATCCACCACATAGGATGCTTCGACGACGCCGGTGACGGGATCTCGAACAAAGCCGTCGACCACGGGCGCCTGCGCGGAGGCGGGAAATGCGATGGCGAGGGTACAGGCGCCAGCTAAAAGGCGCGAAAGAGTCTTCTTCATCAGCGGATTTCCCCTACGGTTAATGTTGAACATTTGTGATGACAACAGAATACAAAATTTACAGCCGACATAAACAAAAAAACATCCCATAATTAGAATATCTCAAATCGCCAGAAAGGAATAAGCATTTTCTGGCAGGGCTGCCAAAAGCCTCACTGATGTCATTTTGAGCAAAAAAAACCATAAATTCAAGACACATAGGGGGATTTTAATCGAAAAACATATCCGCTCAAACGAGGGCATGAGTGTCGAAAAAACCGTTCAGCTCACACATCCTGGTGCCCTATGAAAATCTTGATGCGAGGGAGGGCGCGTTCTAGAGAATAGGAATTTTAAATGACCCCCAGAAAGTATGCGTGTGCGCTTGATGTTCCAAAACCCCTCCACCGTTAGCGTTCCGAAGATAAACCTCGCCGCTCAAAATGCTCTGGAGTCAGGAGACTCAATCGAGTTGGAGTAGAGGCATTGGCGGCAAAGCCGTCGGAACCGCTAAAGGCGGTTAAGCAAGTTCAAGCTCTTGAGGATCATCCCGCACCCCACCCAGGCAAGGTAATGATCCCCAAAGAATTTCTCGGCCAAAACCCACACGCCAAGCCTAAGGGATCTAAATGAAGCCCCGCGCCCTGGGTTCATACCACTCAAGCTGAGCTTCGTAAGGCCTGGAAGATGGTCTCGCTCATGATGCTCTACATTATGAGAATTAGATGATCCTCTCGACGGCTCCGAAAACTGGAACTGGAGCGTTGAGTACCACTACATGGAGATCGAAAAGCCACCATCCACGGTGAGGCAAGCGCCGGTGACGAAGCTGGACGCTTCGCTGCAGAGGAAGACCGCCGCGCCCGCAAGATCCTCGGGCTGCCCCCATCGACCGGCCGGAGTACGGTTGGTGACCTGCTGCTCGAGGCCAGGCATATGCTGGCGGGTTCTGCGAGTCAGCTCGGTGTCGAACCATCCAGGGAGGATGGCGTTGACCTGGATGTTGTCTTTCGCCCAGGCGATGGCCAGACTGCGGGTCAGCTGCACCACCGCGCCCTTGCTGACCGCGTATGGTAGAGAGAGAGGGTTGCCGAGTTTACTGAACATGGAGCCAACGAAGAGGATCTTGCCCCCGCCTCGTTGGCACAGATGGGGGTATGCCAGCTGGCTCAGCCGCAGGCCCGCCGTGGTGTTCACCGACAACACCCGCTCGTAGTCTTCAGGCAGCAGGTCCTGGGGCGCGCCACGAATGCTCATGCCCGCGTTGTTGATGAGGATGTCGAGCCCACCGTGAACCTCGACGACCGCCTTGATGAGCGCTGGCAGGGTTGTATCGTCGTCGAGGGCGACCTGATGCTGGCTACACTCGGGGCCCAACGCCTCTCGAGCGGACGTCAGCTTTCCAAAATCACGACCGCAGATGGCCACGCGTGCCCCCGCGTCGCGCAAGGCCTGGGCTATGCCCAGGCCGAGTCCGCTGTTGCCACCAGTGATCAAGGCGACGCGCCCATGCAGGGAGAAGTTGTCCATGATTTCACTCCAAACCGTGTATCGAAGGCCGATGTGACCTTCGCCATCGTCGAGGCCAGATAGGCGTCCGTGAGCCCCACAGAGAGATGCATATCGAGGGTCGTCTCCAGCCGCCGGGCGGTCACGGGGACTTCGCTTAGAACCTGCTTGGATTCGATACCCTTTGTCCTACCAGAACTGGGCAACCTCTCCTAATCCCCTTCGCAAAGCCCTTTTCCAAGCTACCTCTCCCATGGCGGAAGAGCATCCATAAGCAAAGCATTCATCGCTTGCTGGTTTGGGTGTGGGTTTGCTTCCACAGGCCACCAAGTAGCCTTAGAGACCGCCTGCATGAACTCCTCGTTATGAGCCCCGAGAAAATCTCACTCGTTCTGGTCCTGATTATCCTGTTTAATATCAGATATCTAGCATTTCAATAGCCAACTTTTCACCATCTCCAGCGACTACGCCAGCGCTGCTTCACCATCACCGTTGTACAGCTTGAATCTTGTGCAAGTCCGGTTCTATGGATTTTTTGAGATGAGGGCTTAGATCTTGAAACGAGCTACTAGGCTCCGCAGCTCTTCTGCCATTGAGAGGAGCTCGAGAGAGACCTCTTCAGACTGCTCGACGCAGGCCAGGGTCTGAGAGGCACCCTCTTGGACTCGGTTCAACTCCTGAGAGATCGCCTCTGTGCTGCCTGCTGTATGGGTGATATTCTCCCCTATCTCCTCCGTAACAGCGTTCTGCTCCTCAACCGCATTGGCGATAGAGATTTGCAGCTCTCGTACCTGTTGCATGGTCTTATTGACTTCTAGGATGATCTTCCCGGCTGAGATCGCAGCTTCGTTGATGGCTCCGATGATGGTGTTTATCTCCTCCGTAGCATTACGGGTTTGATGAGCCAGCTCCTTCACCTCGCCCGCTACTATGGCGAAGCCCTTACCCGACTCACCCGCACGAGCAGCTTCGATTGTAGCGTTTAGGGCCAGGAGGTTAGTCTGCTCGGCGATGGTGGAGATCATCCCTAGAATATTGCCGATCTCTTCTGCGCGGCTCTCCAGGTTTTCCATCGCCTCCTGGGCCTTCTGGGTGAGCTCTCCCGCCTGCTCCCCCACGCCCACGGCGCTGTGAGTGTCATTGGAGATATGAGCAATGCTGGCGCTCAGCTCCTGGACAGCGTTGGCGATGGTGGTTGCGTTATCGCTCAGCTCCAGGCTTACGGAGCTGACCTGTCCCACGTTATTGGCTGTGGACTCGGCGTGTTGGCGGATCGTTTTGGAGGCTTGAGCCACACCCTGAGCGCAGCGGTCGATGGATTCAGATTTCTCGTGGAGGGAGCACATCGCCCTCCGCAGGCTCTGAGTCACTTCATTGAAGCCTGTAGCCATCTGGCCTATTTCATTATCCGAGAGGTCATCCAAGGTGATGGTCATATCTCCGCTGGCAACCTCTTGAAGCTGCTCTATAAAACCGGAAAGTGGTCTAAAAGTAGCGCGGTTTGTATAAAACATCAGAACAATGAGAATGATGATAGTGAAGACTAACATGAGAAGAGATATATAAAAATAGAGATCCGCGTCACCCTTCACTCTCTGAACCTCCTTCATGGTACGCATATCCAGGGCTTTGAAGAAGCGATCTATAGGCCCCATGATGCTGGCCTTATCCTTATGATACTGGGCATCGAAGAGGGTGCGAACCGCCATCTCCTGCGCTGACTCCTCCTTTCCTTGAAAGCTGGAACCTTTAAAAGGAGTTTTACCATCAGGTTCGAAGCCCTTGATGGCGTTCATAGCCTTGACCTCTGTGCTCACCAAGCCGTTGGAGTTGGCGGTAGCTTCGTTGAGGAGCTGAAACTCCTCTTTTGTAAAACCGAGCTCCTTCATGATCTCCAGTTGATTGATGGTCTCGCCGGGCTTGATGGTGAAGCCTGCGGGTCGAGGTGCCTTCCCACCACGCCAGGCCAGAATATGCATATAGGCGGTCTCATGCTTTAGATCTGCTGTGGCTCCGAAAGTCCGTGCTAACCGAGTGAGATCGTCTGAACTCTGTTTTAGCTCATCGGCGATGAGATAAGACTGATAGCGCCGCGCCTGAGCCTCGTCCACCCGCTTAAAGCGTCCTCGAAGAAGAGAACTCATCAAAACGGTTGCTCCCAGGAGCAGAACCACGCAGGTAAAGAAAATCTTGAACTGATATTGAAGATTCATCTTCAAAGTCCCCTGGCTGAGTTCTGGAAAGAACGTGTGAAACGGAGGTCCCTTGCTCCAAGGTGCCCTCCGTTTCAATTTAGAGGAGAGTTACGGTATCCAGAAGAGAGAGCTTTAGGTGAATGCACTCTAAGCAAGTTGAGGAGAGGCACGGGAGAATGCCATCGATAGAGGCAAGTGCAGAGCGGCTCAGAGCAAGGGGAGCAAGCCTACATGGGATAGGATCAGGGTTTCTATAACTTCAGAGGGTACCAGCAACGATGGAGACAGATCCTGGGGGAGAAGGCACAAGCTCCTCATCTATGGGTTGCTCTAGCCCCTCATAGATGATGCCCTGATCCTCTGAAGAGGGCTCCCCTTTGAACATTACCAAGCTGGTCAAGTCCGCTTCAGCCTCCACCCAACCAGAACTTCTCCCTAGACTCGTAAGCTCAATACTCCATAAACTTCTTCTAAAAAACCATCTTCTATCCACGTTCATCGCTGTACCACAGTTCAACTCAATCTTAGAACCTATGGTAGCAAGCAGACCGGCCCAACGGTGAAGGTACGATGATTTCGGAGAAAGCTACAGAGGCGCTCTCTCTAGGGATTCCGAAGCACTGACCCTCTGCGAATCTCTTCATATCCGGTATCGCGCGCTCAGAACTTCCTTCATGCGAGAAGCATTACCCTCGCATTGAGTCTGCTGAATTTGATGGTCTGCCCTTCCTTGGATGAACTTATGTAGAGTATAAAAATTTTGGCTTTGAATAGTTTTTTTGGTAATGGACAAGGTGTTTAGAGAAAAACAGTCATTTTTAGCGTTTATAGAATAAACACATATTTTTAGACTTTTTCTTCCTAGGTCTTACTTTTTCTTGTCCTGTCTAGGAAGTAAAATTCTGCCAACTTCTCAATCCTATCCCCTATATCACCAAAATTTCTTGGTAGTGCTGAAGATGTAGTGATTTCGGCTTTGAATAGCACAGGTTGTTTGTGCTTGATTTATGTGCATGATAGGTCCATATCGGATATATTATTGTGTATTTTATGCGAAAATTGAATAATTGCCATGAATTGCCCGCATTGTGAATCTGACAATATAGCCAAGGGCGGTTCTACACATAACGGCAAACAAAGATACAAATACAGTAGATGTGGTAGATAATTTGTTGAAAATCCGACAAACACGCCCGTCCCTGAAGAGAAGAAGGAAATCATAGGATTGCTGTTTCTCGAAAGAATATCATTGGCTGGCATTTCTCGCGCAACTGGCGTATCAACTAGAACGATACAGATATATGCAAATGAAAGATACGGCAATGTTTTACGGGGAATCAGCGTTACAGTAAAAAAATCGAACGATTAACAATTAAATGCGATAAAATTTGGTCATTTGTCGGGAATAAGAAAAACAAATCGCGGGTATGGTTAGCTCTCGATACAAACAGCAAAGAAATCGTTTTTTCACATTAGATCCTCGCAGCAGAAAAGGAGCAAAGGCCTCTTGGAAACCATTACCATCTATATATAGATAATATGTGGTTGTTTATATTGGTTTTTGGGAGTCCTATGAGAAAACTGTTCCGTCTAAAAGACACTGCGTCGTAGCTAAAAGGTCTAGACTAACTAATCATATCGAATGCTTGAACTGTACGTTGCGCCAGAGGATTTTGTGACTTGTCCGCAAGAATTTGTCATTTCCAAAGAAGTTAGAGAACCACATTGGAGCGATATGGGATTTTGTTCATAATTACAACATGCAACTAAAGAGTAATTGTTAATCACTACATCTTCAGCACTACCAAAAATAATTAAGGAATTAGATGCGGGAGGCTTACCTGCTCTTGAAGAGCGGGTTTGATCTGTCAACCAAGTTTCAGCGACTTTGCGATTGCCCTGAAGGACCCTACCCGGATTGAGGGAAGAGAGCTATATTGTCGAAAATCGCAGTCTGGAGCAGAATGCCTTTTCAAGAAATCATTCCTGATGATGTCGCGCTCAAGACCATCTTTGTTGGGAACCGCCCTAAGGAGAAGAGGCTACGCAAGAGCAGGTTGGTGGTCTTAGAGGGTCCAGATCAACATCAGGAGCTGAGTGTCGCTCAGCAGCGAGTCACCGTGGGTCGCAGCTCTGTCTGTGATCTGACCCTGGCGGACAAATCTGTAAGCAGCCGCCACTTTGAGATCATCGCGGTAGGCAACGGTTATATGCTCCGAGATCTGGGCAGCACCAACGGCACCTTTTACGGTGATGTTCGCATCAAAGAGATCTATCTCCGCCCCGGCACGGTCTTTCGCGCGGGCAACACAATCCTCAAATTTCAGCCCAGTCAGGAGATCGTCACCATCCCCCTCAGCGAGCGAGAGCGTTTTGATGAGGTGATCGGGGCCTCGGTGCCGATGCGGGAGCTTTTTGCTAACCTAGAGCGGGTAGCCCCCAGTGAGCTGACTGTCCTTATTGAGGGAGAGACAGGTACAGGCAAAGAGATCGTCGCCAAAGCGATTCATAACCACAGCGCCCGCGCTAAGCGCCCTATGGTGGTCCTGGACTGCTCAGCTATCCCCCGAGATCTCATCGAGAGTACCATCTTTGGCCATGAGAAGGGCTCCTTCACTGGCGCCATCGCTCAACATAAGGGGGTCTTTGAGCAAGCAGATGGAGGGACCATCTTCCTTGATGAGATTGGAGAGCTGGATCTAAGCCTTCAACCTAAGCTACTGCGGGTCTTAGAGAACCGTGAGTTGAAGCGCGTGGGTTCAGATCACAGTATCAAGGTCGATGTACGCGTGATCGCAGCCACCAATCGAGATCTACGGCAGATGGTCACTGAGGGGCGCTTCAGAGAGGATCTCTACTTCCGCCTCAGCGTGATGCAATTCCGCCTGCCGCTCCTGGTGGAGAGGCGCGATGATATCGCCCTTCTGGCTGAACATTTCCTCAAGCTGGGCAATCAACAGAGGCTTAAGATGGGATACCCTCCATTGGAGATCAGTCCAGAGGCCTTTCAGCTACTTAAGGAGCGAGACTGGCCTGGAAACATCCGAGAGCTAAAAAACCTGATGGAGCGAGTGACCAGCCTCGCAGATGGTCCTCTTCTGCTTCGCCAGGACTTTATCTTTGGTAATACGCTTCAGATGCCCAGCTCATCGCCACGCCAAGGCCCCTCTTTAGATCAAGGAGAACTGCTCTTTGATGTGGATATCGATGTCAGCTTCAAAGAGGCAAAGCAACAACTCCTCAGCGTCTTTGAATCTATTTATCTTGAAAGGTTGATGGATCAACAGGGCGGTAACATATCACAGAGCGCTAAAGCGGCGGGGCTGACTCGCTATCATCTACGGGAGCTGCTCAAAAAACACCATATCCACGGACGTTGAATTTACAGGTCCACAAGAGAAGCAGACTTCTGCGCTTCTCAACCTGGAAAGCTTTAATGATTACTCCTCCAGAATGATCTTCAACAGTCTCCCTTTTCACTCCATTTCAATGGATTATCCAGCCTCAAGTATCTGGTACAGGAGCTTTTAGATATCTCCTCTTCAACGTTATGTATGTTCTACTGGATTATCCAATCTCTACGGTCTTATGAAAGCGCAGCTTAGGGTACTGCTCGGCGGCATAGTTGACCGCCCACTCGCTTTGAACGATATAGGCCAAGCTCCCTGAGAGATCTCGATAGAGGCGATAGCGGTTCTCTTTCTCAAAGCGTTGTAGCTCCTCATCGGAGCCTCGAACCCAGCGAGCAGCCCCCAGTGGGACCGCCTCAAAACGAGCGCGGACCCGATACTCTGCTTCTAGACGAGAGGCGATTACATCAAACTGTAGGCTGCCCATCGCCCCCAAGATGTAGTCGCTGCCCTCCAGCGGACGAAAGAGCTGGGCGGCCCCCTCCTCAGAGAGTTGCTCCAGACCCTTGAGGAGGGCCTTGGCCTTGAGAGGATCTAGGAGCCGCGCCCGACGAAACAGCTCAGGGGCAAAGGAGGGGATTCCGCTGAAGATCAGCTCCTCCCCTTCGGTGAAGCTATCTCCGATGCGGATCCCCCCATGGTTGTGCAGGCCGATGATATCTCCAGGGAAAGCCTCCTCGGTGATCACTCGATCCCGAGCCATAAAAGTGGTGGCGTTGTGCACCGAGATCATCTTGCCTTGGCGCACATGCTTGAGCTTCATCTTGCGGCGATACCTCCCTGAGGTGATGCGCAGGAAGGCCATACGATCATGGTGGGCTTTGTCTAAGTTCGCCTGGATCTTAAAGACAAAGCCACTGAGCTTCTCCTCATCAGGGGAGACAGTGCGACCACGTGTCTCCCGAGGTTGAGGAGCTGGGGCGATCTGAACAAAGCGGTCCAGCAGCTCCTTGACTCCAAAATTATTGATCGCGCTGCCAAAGAAGACAGGGGTCTGAATACCCGCGAGGAAAGCCTCTAGATCAAAGGGTTCCAGCGCGTCCAGCAGCTCAACGTCCTCTCTGAGCTTCTCCGCCAAAGAGGAACCCAGGAGATCATCCAGGCGCTCATCCTCCAGATCGTCCAGGATAAAGCGCTCATTTTTACGTCCTTTCTGGGTAGATTGGTAGAAGACCACCTGCTTGTTGGGGATGTCATAGATCCCCTCAAAGCTCTTGCCCATGCCGATGGGCCAGGTCAGAGGAGCGCAGCTGATGTTGAGCTTCTCCTCGATATCCTCCATCAACTCAAAGGGATCCAGGCCCTCACGGTCCAGTTTGTTAGAAAAAGTGATCACGGGAGTGTCTCGCAGCCGACAGACCTCCATAAGAGCTTGGGTGCGCTGCTCAACCCCCTTGGCGTTATCCAAGACCATCAGGGCGCTGTCCACAGCGGTGAGCACTCGGTAGGTGTCCTCGCTGAAATCCTCATGGCCAGGAGTGTCCAGGAGATTAACGATGCATTCAGCGTAGCCAAAGGTCATCACCGCAGTACTGACTGAGATCCCACGCTCCTGCTCCACTTTGAGGAAATCGCTGGCGGCGTGACGCCCCGCCCGCCGCGCCTTGACCGCCCCCGCCATCTGAATAGCGCCCCCAAAGAGCAGCAGCTTCTCTGTGATCGTGGTCTTACCCGCATCGGGGTGGCTGATGATGGCGAAGGTACGCCTGCGCTGGATCTCATCCTGAAAGCTCATACTCTATCCAAGGCTGATTCTGGCGCATATTCGACGTGGTTGAGGGGGAAGTCAACGTCTCGGAGTCATCCTCCTTTTGAGAAAGGCTCCTTAGAGTTCGTGGACAAAGGTAATCGCAAAAGCGTCTACGCGACCGCCGGTGGTGTAACCACCCACCAAATCTTGCTCTCCCTCCGCCTTGACCACTTGCATCTCCTCCATAAAGCTGGCCTGATAACTCAGATCCAGGCGCACGGGGTTGCGGCGGATCTCCAGAGGATCAGGGAAGATCAAGCCAAAACCCAAGCCTAAGATATGAGCATCTGAGTCGATGTAGTTAAAGCTCCGAGTGGGTACAGGTGCTGGAGAGGGACGGTAGCTATAGCTCGTGCGTAGGTGTAGGCGATCGAGGAGGTGCTGCTCGAAACCCAGCTTCCAAAGGAAGATATCTCGGAAGGCCAACTCAATTGGAGCCCCACTGCCAACATCCATCCGTTCATCAAAGCCCAAATCCTCAGCCAACGCTCCCTCAATATCAAAGCTGAAGTGGGGAGAGGGATCGGGAGCTTGTGACCAGAGAGCATAACTAAGCTCACTGGAGATGAGCAGATTCAGGGCCTTAAAATTCCAGGCACCGCCGAGGCTAAAGATGTGAGGAGTGTAAAGCACTGTGCCTTTGAGCATGATGTTCATCTCTAGGAGATCATCTACCAAGACCTGGGTGGGCAGCTCAAACTCACTCTGAAGTGGACCTCTCCAAGAGAAGCCCAGATCAAGACCCTCCAAGGGCCGCCACCAGATCCCTGCGGTGAGCGCTACGGTGGGCTCAAAGTTGACCTCTACCGAGCCCTGCTCGATATGGCTGTCTGCCGCGTGTAGAGACATCGCTACGTCACCTCTGAGATCTCCCAAGCTTTGAAGCCCCAGCCCCAGACCGAGGCCCTTGATCGGCTCTCCCGCCAAACTGAACAGGGCAACATAGTGATCAGGGAGGCTCTGATAGCGGTAGAACTGGGGCTGTCGCGCGTCTAAGCTCTGACCTCGGGTGAGGTTGTGGGTGGGCAGATAACCCGAGAAGCCCACCGCCAAACGATTCCCAAAGACGCCACCCAGAGGGAAGAGCGCCCCCATATGAAAGCCATGAAAATCTGGAGGCATCTGGTTGCTGATCTCACGCTGCTCTGGCTTGTCGTAGTCTCGTTGGATCTCCAAGTGGGGCTGAGTGCTGGTGAAGCCTGCGCTCACAAAGAGTCGCTTAGCCCGCACCAAAGCTCCTGGGTTGTAAAAGAGAGCAGAGTCATCTTCAGCAACCGCTACCTGAGCCCCCATCGCTTGACCTCGGGCATGAAACCCATAGATCTCTAGAGGGTTCCCCTGGGCAGGGAGAGTCAGGAACAGAGAGAAGAGGGCTAAGCCAGCTGAGGTCCTCAATGGCAACCCTCCGTGAGCGCTCGGAGAAGCGCGGTCAGTTCATCTAAGATGGCGCGATCCAGGAGCGAGAGGATCTCTGGGATCAGCCCGCGGAGAATTTCAGGTTCTAGGAGAGTATGAAGCATCCCCACCGCTGCGCGCCTTTGATCGATATCCTCAGCGTACTCTTTTAAAATCAGCCGCAATGGCTCCATCGCTCGCCTCACCTTGGGATCAGCCATCATCGCCCCGAGCGTATTCAAGCCCCCCTTAGCCCCCTCAGAGTGGATAAAGATCTCAAAGATAAAGCGAGAGAAGGTGGGACTGTCCTCTACAGGCTCCATCCCTGGGCTCAGTTCATCACAGCGGGGCACCGCGTAGAGAGTACAGCAGAAGAGATCAGCGCTGGCTGAGAGCAGACCACGCTCTGGAGCCAAGAGGATGGAGAGGTCTTGAACCAGCGCTGAGGCGGGAGGTTCATCGATGGGCAGCCCCATCTCGGCCATGGGATGAACGACATGCAACTCAAAATCGAAGTCAGGGCTAGAGATCCCCAACATGATATTGCGCAAGAGCAGGCTGATGCTTGAAGCATCGAACGCTTCGGCTGGATCGATGGGCAGCTCTTGGGAGGCGGCCAGGGCGGCGACATTCTCCAAGAGAGAGGCCAGCTCAGGGGCTTCTAGGAGTTGATAGACCGCTTCAAAGAGGGCCTCACCATCACAAACCGCCAAGACCCGCTGAGTCTCCAGGAGCAGCTCCTCTTGGAAGCTGCTGGGATCCTGTGGATCGCCTCCAATAAAGTGAAGGATCTCCTCAGCCACCTCCAAGCCCACCTCCAAACCTTGCAACTCCATGAGATCCAATAGGGCGCTGAGATCTTCTGGGCTGATGGCGCGCAGGATGCGCAGGAGTCCATCTAGAGCTGCATTACCCTGCTCTCTCTCTAGATCTTCACTGATGAGTTTACGAAATGCGGGGAGGTTCTGAGAGCGCTCAACAAAGAGCGGAGCGCGCTCCGCCAGAGAGCCACAGCTCCTCCGGGATGGATGGCTATTGGGGGTGGGCGCCTCCTCAGCGCAAGCGAAGAGGAGGGTGGAGAGGAGGAGAGATCTCCACATGGTGGCTCCATTAAATCTAAGAGTCCCACACTTCAAACACTCAGCTTGCTCGGGGTCAAGGGGGATGAATTAAAGGAGTGAAGAATGGGTGCGGGGATCAGTTACAGACGGTGACGTTGGGGTTACGGCTGCATCCAAAGTCATCGCAGTCAGTGAAGTTGTTTTCATCGTTATCTCGACCATCAGAGCAGAGCGCATTGCTGTTCTCTTGAGGGCCACAGACCCTCACCGCAGCGTTATTTGTACAGCCATGATCGTCACAGTCGATGAAGCCATTGCCATCATTGTCAAGGCCATCACCACACTGTTCATCAGGGTGTAACTCTCAGCATAGGCGTTAGATTAAGCAGACTTAGGACGAAACTGA
>CAYLJJ010000131.1:0-13786 GCA_964384025.1 uncultured Nannocystaceae bacterium | reverse complement strand
TGATGCCGGAATCCCTCCTCAGGGCTCAAGCTATGCCAGGTTCACAACAGGCTCTCAGAGGCCCTCACTGGGATCATCGAAGCGAGCTGACCAACAGGGAGCGTGTTTGGTTCAAGATCGATCTGCGCAAAGCGGATCATATCTCGAGTGCTGGGAGCTCTCTGAGGCGGGGTCAGAGCTTTCGATGGATCATCTCTGTTCCAGGGCATCGAAGATCTTCAGTCGAGGATCACAAACTCAACGCGACGGTTCTTAGCGGAGTCCTTCTTGCCCTTTCCTGGAGCCAAGGGGCGCTCACCACCATAGCCCTTGGCTTCCAACCGCGTGGCTTTGACTCCGCGCTTAACCAGATAGCTCTTCACCGCCTCGGCGCGCGCTTGAGAGAGCTTTAGATTTTTATCAGGATCTCCTCTGAGATCTGTATGCCCTTCGATGCGCAGGCCCTTAAGCTGGGGGCGGTTTTTGAGCACCGCAGCGACCTGATCAAGCACCGCATAGCTGCGCTTCTGGATCTTGGCCTTGGAGCTTGCGAAGTAAACCTTATCTAAGATCTCGATCTTCTTCGCAGTGAAGTTGATTTTGCTCTCTCCCTCGTCTGGGCAACCATCTTCATCTTCAATACCGTTGATCACCTCAGGCTTATTTGGGCATTTGTCTTTGGAGTCAAAGATCCCATCTTTGTCATTATCTTTATCGGGGCAACCATCTTCATCCTCAAAGCCATCGGCATCTTCACTGCTGTTGGGGCACTTATCATTCTCATCAAGCACGGCGTCTTGATCATTGTCCGTATCTGGGCAACCATCGGTATCTTCAAATGTATCCAGATCCTCAGCCTTATCAGGGCAGTCGTCAGAGATATCTAAGATTCCATCTTGATCGTTGTCTGGATCAGAGCAGCCATCTTTATCCTCAAAGCCATCCTGATCTTCGGGGAGGTCAGGACACCTATCATCCCCATCAAGGACCCCATCGTTGTCGTTGTCCTTGTCTGGACAGCCATCCTTATCCTTGAAACCATCCTTGTCTTCAGCCTGCTCGGGGCATTTATCCAGCTTATCCTCTAGGCCATCACTGTCCCGATCTCGATGCATACAGATCCAGGAGAAGCTCCCTAAGAGCCTGAGATCGGGGGCTCCATAGTCGGGGATCAGGCCCATACCTGCACCCAAGCTGAAGGCACCGCACCAATCTGTAAAGAGTCGCGCTCCCAACAGCCCCTCCAGGGGGAAGGTGCCCTTATCCTCATCAGCCTCCACGGGGATGGCACCGTAGATCTCCGCCAGGAGCTGGAGGTCCTCTCCCATCAGGGCCAGCGCCGCGCCTGCTCCGTAGCTGATCTCATCTCCGATCTCCAGGTTCTCTAACTTAAGATTCTCAGCGCGATAGCGATAGCCCAAGTTCAAAGCTAAGCTGAGAGCACCCAGGTGAACCTCTCCTGCCAAACGAGGCTGAAGAACCAAACCATCATCGCTGCTGAACTTCTTAGGATCTCCCAATGGTAGGCTGATGGGCAGAGAGAAGCTTAAGCCAAAGCGCTCTCCCTCTCCTCCCAAGAGGCGCAGCTTGGGGAGCAGCCTCGGATCGCCCAAAGAGAAGCCCTCTTCACCCCCCAGAGCTTCAAGGCCATCTCCCCCAATGGAGAGATTAAGAGGTAGATCCAGGCCCAACTCAATCCTCTCTGAGATCCCATAGGCAGCCAGGATATTGAGAGTGCTAAGCTTGGAGATCACTGCCTCAAGGAACTGATCATCCTGATCCCTCCAGGCCAAAGGGTTTTGGCCATAATTGAGGTAGAGGGAGGGGACAAAGACCCCCTCCTCCGCCAGACGAGCCCCCTCTACGCTGAAGTAGTTCCAAGTCCCGACAGCGGGCTTGAAGTTTTGAAGATCCTGTGCTGAGGCTGGGCTCAGCGAGAACAGGGCGGCCAGACACAGCAGGCCAAGGTTTATGATTCTTCTCATCCAGGAGGCTCTCTTTTATAGATTCATCTCACCCTGCTATTGCCAGATGAGCCCATATTTCTCAAGGAGGTGGTCACAGGAGAAGGCTGATGCCATCTTGAAGTCCTACTCAGCACAGAGGGAGGAGAGATGCGCATCTCAGAAGCCCCCATCCACTCCGTCACGGTCCACCACCATGGCGCCACCATCTATCGCCGCTTCAAGCTGCATCTGGAGGAGAGCTTTCCTGAGAATCTGGAGATCCCCGGTCTCCCCCTCTGTATGCAGGAAGACTCACTGAAGGTCCAGGTCCTCCACTGTGAGGGGGGCAGCTTGATCACCGGAGAGCGCCGAGCTGAGTTTTTCCTACGCCCACTGAGTGAGCAGAAGGAGCCCCCCAAGGAGACCGCTCTCCGGGAGCTGAGGCGGCAGATGAAGCGTTGTGAGGAGCGCAGGGATCAACTTCTGGAGGAGATCCAACTCTTTCAAGGAATCCCTATCTCCCCTCGCCCAAGCCGAGAGGAGGGTCCTCCCAGCCCCTCTCCCCTGAGCGCTCGAGTTGCTTTTGAGCGCTTTTCCGATGAGATGATCGAGTTGAGGCTTAAAGAGCTAGAGGAGCGCGAGGAGGAGTTGAAGAGGTTTCAGCGAGAGAACGCCGCGCTTGTTCAAGAGCAGGCTCAAGCCAGCAGCGCCAAAAGCTTGAGCGCTCAACGCCTGAGCAAAGTGGTTTATCTCCGCCTCTTCTCTCGAGGAGCGCCTACAGAGGCGAGCTTAGAGTTCTCCTACTTTGTTCCTGGGGCGCGTTGGGCTCCTCAGTATCAGCTGCGCCTTAGGTCTGAGGAGGGGGAAGCGGAGCTGATTCTGCGAGCGGTGGTGGCTCAGAGGACAGGCGAAGATTGGCGAGGGGTGCAGCTCAGACTCTCAACCTCGGATCCCCTGAGTTATTGTGAGCTGCCCGAGCCCAGCGCCCTGCGTATCGGCAAGCGTCAACCACAGCCTCCCCCTGGCCGAGGCTTTCGACCGGCGCCCAAAGGAGCTGCACGACTCTTTGAGGAGTTTGATGTTGAAGCTCAGCGTCTGAAGACCGCAGCACCTCAAGCGGACGCCTTTGTAGCGCCCTATACCCCCCCGCTCGAGCTGCGTTCTTTGCAGACTCCCCTCGCTTCTCTGCCCAAAGCCGGACCCAGCGCTCAACTGGCTGAGTCAGAAGAGACCGGGAAGATGGAGCAGATCAGCAAAGAGGCCTCAGCACCCAGACGGCGCTACGCTGCTCACCAGGCTATGGCACCTCCTCCCCGCCCTATGGCGGCGCCTCCTCGCCCTCCTCCCGTCGCAGGGCCCAGCTTTGGAGGGATTGGAGGCTCTCCTCAGCCAGGAGGCGGTGGGGCCTCTCCTCAAGCTCAGGGGATCCCTCCCTTCTCCCAGCTCTATCTGCCCCCCGCCTCAGAGGCTCAGCGGAGAGGTCGTCTAGAACGCATACAACCGGGGGCAGATTTAGGGAGTGAAGCTCTAAACTTCGCTCAACAAGCGCGGGCTCAGGCGATCAAGGTGGCGCTGGGGATCTTGAACCAGCCCCTCCCCAACGGCACTCTTGACGTCGCTCAGGTTACGGGGCGCTTCGATTATGCCTACAACGCTGAGGATCCGGTCGATGTGCTCTCAGATGCACGCTTCCATACTCTGAACCTGGGGAACCGTCAGGCACCCTGCCATCTGCGTTATGTCGTGGTCCCCAGAGAGGAGCCCAATGTCTACCGCATTGCTCAGCTTCAGAACCCCTCCGCGAGCCCTCTCTTGCCTGGACCGGCTGATCTCTATGTAGATGGAGAGTATGTGCTCAGCACCCAGCTACCTACCGTGGTCCCCCACGGGAAGTTTGAGTTGGGTTTGGGTGTGGAGCAGGCGATCCACTGTGCTCGCAATACCCGCTTTGAAGAGGCCCGCAGCGGAGAGCGAGTCGTGGCGATGAGTGAACTGCGACACCGCATCGAGATCAGCTTGAGCAACCACCTACCCAGGAGCGCAGAGTGTGAGATCCGCGAGCGGCTCCCTCAGCCCGCTCCTGAAGCTGAGGTGGTGGTGGAGGAGACCTATATTGATCCCCCCTGGGAGCTTTATGATCAGAGCGAGCGAAACCCTGTGGTGGGAGGACGACGCTGGTTCGTTCAGGTCGAGCCTGGAGAGCAGGTTCAATTGGAGGCTCGCTACTGTATCCGTATCTACGCCAACAATGAGCTGTTGGGCGGCAATCGAAGGGAGGCTTAAGGATGAAGGAGCATAAAGCTTCAACAGTCCTTGATGAGCGCCAGTCCATCGAAGCAGCTATAGAGCAGGTAACCCTCCTGGAAGATCGAGCCCAGGTCCGCCGAAGGACGAAAATCGAGCTGGGTGCTGGACGGCAGCTGCTCTCACTCTCTCCAATCTCTCCCTTGGCTTACAGCCTCTCCATTCGCGCCGAACAGCTCTCTGGTCCTGGGCGGGTCAGCGACCTACGCCTCCGTCGAGCCCTGCGCATCCGCAGCTATGAGCGGCCTGAGGCAGTGGAGGCCTTAGAAGAAGAGATCAGGAGGTTGAGTGTTGAGGACAACAACAAAGCGCGTGGCATACAGCGCGCTGAGGAGCGCCTGAACCTGATTCGAGAGATGTTGCACCAGAGCGCTCAGGAGTTGCCTGAGGAGATCGCTTGGGGCCTCCACGATGTGGAGCGTTGGCGTCAGGAGTTCAGCGCTCTGAGCGCTCGCTCACAGGCCCTCAGAGAGCAGCGCCTGGAGCTTCATTTTCGGCGAGAAGAGTTGCAGATCGAGCTGGCTGATCATCTCCAACGGCGAGGCCTCGCGGATCGCCCCGATCTGAAGATCATCGCCTCTATAGAGCTGGATCTGTTGATGGAGGAGGCGGGGGAGCTGGAGCTTCAGATCGAGTATGTGGTGCCCAACGCCCTCTGGCGCCCCATCCATCAAGCTCGGCTTAAGGGAGAGCAGCTTCAGCTGACGGCTCAAGCAGCCATCTGGCAGAACACAGGAGAGGATTGGGAGAATGTGCGCCTATTCTTCTCTACCGCTCGCTGCTCTCTGGGCAATGAACCACCTCTATTGAGTCCTGATCTTCTGGAAGCTCAGCGCAAACGGGATCTGCTGATCATCGAGGCACGAGAGGTCGAGATCCAGCGAGCTTCTCAGCCCAGGATGAGCGCGGTCGATCTTCCAGGCGTGGATGATGGAGGAGAGATTCGTCTCTTAGAAGCGGAGGGGCACCACAGCATTCCCTCCAATGGTCGCCCAGCCTTTTTGCCTCTCTTTCGCTTTGAGGCTCCTGCTCAGATCAGCAAGATCCTCTTGGGAGAGTGGAGCCCTCAGGTCTTGCTGAAGTTGAAGTCTCAGAACTTGGGTCCGGCTCCTCTGCTGGCGGGCCCTGTTGAGCTGATCAGAGAGAGCGGAGCGGTGGGCTGGAGCCGCCTGCTCTTTGTCCCTCAGGGAGGAGCGATCACCCTGGGCTTTGGCCCTCTAGAATCTCTACGGGTGGTTCGTGAGCAGAAGGTGGAGAGAGAGACAAACCCGATCACAGGTTGGACAGATCAGGATACTGAGGTGATGCTCTACTTCTCCAACCTGAGCGCTGAGCCTCATGAGGTTGAGGTGATCGAGCGTATCCCAGTTTCTGAACTGGAACAGGTGAGAGTGGAGCTGATCCACGCAGAGACCTCAGGGGCTCCTAAGGTAGATGTTGATGGCTTCTGTCGGGAGCGCTGGGAGTTGCCCCCGCACAGCCAACAGGTGATCCGCTTTAAGTGGCGCCTGAGCAGCGCAGCGGAAGTGCAGCGGGGCTGAGGACTCAGAGCAGAAACTTAGCCTCTTCCTTAAAATCCGCCGGGCGTGGCAGGACAAACCAGCCTTGGTCCTGAGCATAGTGGAGAAACTCCAAGTTGGGGTAGACCGCCCAAGCCTGCTCAGCCAGTTTCATCATGGGGCCATCGAGGCTGCCGTTGCCGCAGGCGAAGCGAACAGGACGGCCTTGAAGCAGAGAGTTCACCTTCTCCGCTTTGCCTACCCCCGCGCAGGAGATGCCGCTGTGGCGTCCCGTGATCAGCCCCTGATCATCAAACTCAAAGTCCATCCCCAAGACCCGCTCTACAGGGAGAAGCTTAAGGAGAGGGAGCATAAACTCGGTAGGGGAGCCAGTGACCACCCAGATCGGATAACCCCGCTCCACCAGAAAGTTGATACTGGCGATCACCGGCTCAACCCACTCCCGTTGGGCGTGTAGGCTCCAAAACTCCTCTACCCGTGCCATCAGGTGCTCTCTGGAGAGTCCTTTATAGAGGCTGAGGAGAAAGCGACAGCCTGCTGGCGCGTCATCTTTATAGATGAGCATATAGCGCATCCACTCCTCTCCAGAGATATGACCTTTCGAGATCATCCACAGTGTGAAGTCGTCGGCGACATCATCCACCCAGAGGGTGCCATCGGCGTCAAAGAGGCAGATCGCCTCATCCTGTTGGGGAGGGATCGAACAAACAAAGGGGGGAAGAGGACCACTCATCTCATCTCCAAAGAGATCTTTTGGCTGGAGAAGTGGCGAAATTCCTTTGGAAAGTAAAGATCATCTTTCAATAATCCAGGGATTCATCTGGAGGACTCCATGTCTGATCGATTCAGCCCACTCCCCTTACTGCAGCTCGCTCAGTTGATCACCAGAGAGCTTGAACAGGGGCAGCTCTTTGGGCTTCCTGAGCTGCTCTTCTTCAAGCCTCGCTCAAGGGCGCCCTATGAGCAGCAGCTCTTTGGGCAGCAGCTACAGACCCCTCTAGGGGTCGCCGCAGGTCCCCATTCTCAGCTGAGCCAGAATATCATCACCGCTTGGCTCACGGGCTGTCGCTTTATAGAACTCAAGACCGTCCAAACTCTGGATGAGTTGAAGATCTCCAAGCCCTGTATCGATATGGAGGATGAGGGCTATAACGTCGAGTGGTCTCAAGAGCTGAAGGTTGAGGAGTCCTACCGAGAGTATTTGCACGCTTGGATCTTGATCCACGCTCTACATAAGCGCTTCGGGTTCGCGGGCGAGACCCCAGGTGTGATCTTTAACGCCAGCGTAGGCTATAACTTGGAGGGGATGCTTAAAGAGAACCTACAGTGGTTCCTAAATAAAATCAGGGACATATCCAAAGATAAGCAATCCTGTATTGAGGTGCTGCGGCCGCTCTTTCCAGAGCTCGAAGGGCTGGAGATTCCAGACCTGATGTCCAATAACATCACCCTCTCCACAATGCATGGTTGTCCTCCTGATGAGATTGAGAGCATCTGCCGTTACCTGTTGGAGGAGGGCTTTCATACCACCGTCAAGCTCAACCCCACCCTCCTGGGACCTGAGCAGGTGCGTGGCCTACTGAACCAAACGCTGGGCTTTGAGGATGTAGAGGTCCCTGACGAGGCCTTTGGGCATGATCTCAAATATATAGACGCCCTTCCCATGCTTCGACGGCTGCAGATCCTGGCTCAGCAGCGGGATCTGGACTTCGGAGTCAAACTGAGCAACACCCTGGAGGTGCGTAACCACAGAGATCACTTTGAAGAGGAGATGATGTATCTCTCGGGGCGCCCTCTCCACGCCATCACTGTTCGCCTAGCCGCGACCCTGGATGCAGAGTTTCAGGGAAACTTGCCGATCTCCTTTGCGGGAGGGGTGGACGCTTTCCGGGTAGCCTCTTTACTGAAGAGCGGGGTGCGCAGTATCACGGTCTGCTCAGATCTGCTTAAGCCGGGAGGCTATGCCCGCACTCTTCAATATTTTGAGGAGATCGACGCGGCCTATAAAACAGCCCCCAGCACCCAGAGCTATATCATCCAAAGCGCCGCGCAGATGGAGGGATTTCTGGCTGCCTTCCCACCCCAGATGGCGGAAGCCGCCGATATGGAGGAGGCTCCCTGTCTTCTCCTGGCTGAGCAGCTTAAAGCGGGGATCCTCAAGCCCGCCGCTTTGATTCGCCGCTGGGCTCAAGAGACCGGGCTCTTTCAGGTGAATCGCAGGGTGATGCAAGTGGAGCGGATCTGCGCCTCTCTCAATCTGGCGGCTTATGCGGACAGCCTCCCAAACGAACCACTGCTTCAAAAGGAGCGCTTCCACACCACCAACAGCAAGAGCACCCGCCCCTTAGGCTTGTTTGACTGCATCCAGGCTCCCTGTACTGAGGTCTGCCCTGTAAATCAGGCGGTCCCTGAGTATATGCGCGCTGTTCGAGAGGGGCGTTTTGAAGAGGCTCTGAGGATTGTGAGGAGGGAGAACCCCATCCCCAGCATCCTGAGCCGTATCTGTGATCGAGAGTGTCAGGATCGCTGTGTGCGGACCCATTTTGATGATCCCCTCGCTATCCGAGAGATCAAGCGCTTCATCATGGATCAAGAGAAGGAACAACTGACCCCAAATAGGACACGCAGCCGAGGGATCAAGGTCGCCATCATCGGCGCGGGTCCCTGTGGCTTCAGCGTCGCTCGAGAGCTGGCTCCAGTGGGCTATGATTGTGTGATCTTTGAGCAGTTTGAGAAGCCAGGGGGGATGGTCTCAGGTACCATCCCAGAGTATCGCCTACCTCGAAGGGTGCTGGAGCAGGACCTCAGCATCCTTGAGAAGTTGAAGGTAGAGCTGCGCTACGGTCGGAAGGCTGGACGAGACTTCCAGCTCTCCGATCTGAGAGCGCAGGGTTTTAAATATATCATCATCGCCACAGGGGCTCAGGTAGGCAGGTCCCTAAATATTCCCGGTGAGGAGGGAGAAGGGGTCATCGACGCCATCTCCTTTTTACGACAACTCCGCGATGGACAAGCCCCTGATTTGGGGCAGCGGGTCGCGGTGGTGGGCGCTGGAGATGTGGCGATGGACGCCGCTCGCAGCCTCTACCGTTTGGGGATCTCCGAGCCGATGCTCATCTACCGCCGCAGCATCAAACAGATGCCCGCTGATCCTGAAGAGATCGAGGGCCTCTTGGAGGAGGGGATCCCTGTCTATGAGTTGGCACAGCCCAAGCGCCTAGAGCGAGAGGGAGGAGCACTCAAAGCCCTCATCTGCCAGAAGATGACCCTGGGACCACGCGGGACGGATGGCCGCCGCCGTCCTCTGCCTCTAGAGGGAGAGGAGCTGCGCTTTAAGTTGGATAGCTTGCTGCTGGCTGTAAGTCAGGCCAGCATATTGGATTTCTTTGGAGAGATCGCCCCAGAGCTGAGCCCTCGAGGGACGATCAAGGTGCAGCCTGAGAGCTTAGAGACCTCTCTCCCTGGAATCTTCGCTGGAGGAGATACCGCTGGAGCTGGACCCAGTTCAGCGGTGAAGGCCAGCGCAGATGGCAAACGCATCGCCAAGCATATTCGAAGCCGAGAGGAGGGGCTGGCTACTTGGCTGAACGCCAATAGGACTCCGCAGATTCCGATCCAGGAGTTGCTGAGTCGTCAAGCTCAGCGCCGCTTTAGAGGTCCGCCTCCTCAACGCTCTATCGAAGATCGGCAGCATTTTAAAGAGGTGATCCTGAGCCTCTCCCAGGAGGAGGCTCAAGCTGAAGCCGCGCGCTGCTTAGACTGTGATCAGCTCTGTAGCATCTGCACATTGGTCTGCCCCAACCGCGCCCTCTTCACCTATAGCCTCAAGCCTCGGCTGCTCAGCTTCCCCTCACTGAGATATGTTGATGGAGACTGGCGAGAGGGGGAGGGGATCTTCCTGGACCTCAGTCAGGCTCCTCAGGTGGCAGTGCTGGCGGATCACTGCAACGAGTGCGGCAACTGTGGGACCTTCTGCCCCAGCGCTGGGCGGCCCTATATGGACAAACCACGCATCTATTATGATGAAGCTGCCTTCCTGAATGAAGAGGAGCAAGCTTTCCGTTATCTCCGCGCTGATCGCCGCGTTGAGGGGCGCTTCGCTGGAGAGACTCACAGCCTCAGGCTTGAAGAGAGCCTGATCTATGAGCGCCCAGGGCTCAAGGTTCAGCTACACCCCAGCGCTCATAACTTGTTGGGTGCTGAGGGCGATCTTATCCAATCAACGCTCTCCTTAGAGTCCGCTGTCGTCATGCTTACTCTCTTAGAGGGCCTAGAAGGCAGTACGCTGCCCTGAGAGGAGCTTCGATGACCACGTTTGAAGATCTCTTTGCTGAAGCTGAGGCCGCAGTAGAGCGTGCGGAGCAGGGTGTTCAGCCTGAGCAAAGCTCCTCCTCCGAAGAGGAGCCTGATCAAAGCTCCTCCTCCAAAGAGGAGCCTGAACAGAGCGCTCTAAATCAGGCCCTGACCCTCTCTCTCTTCAAAGCTCGCCAAGAGCTTGAGACCCTACTCAAGGAGGAGCAGGAGAAGGCTCAAAGATTGGAGGCTGAGAAGCTGCGCCTGAAAGCTCGACTTGCCAAGAAGGATGAGCGCTTCAAGCGCTTTAAGCTTCGTGTAGATCGCAAAGTCGAGGAGGCTGCGCTCAGGGCCCAGGAGCAGAGCATCAAGGCGCTCCTCCCTGCTCTGGACGCCTTTGAGCACCTCTTGAACGCTGATCTTTCTGCTCAAGCTCAAGAGCGACATGGAGAGTTGATGCTGGAGGGCGCTCAGCGAGTCTTTAAGCTTTTTAAGAGTGCTCTTGAGGGGATGGAGGTAGAACAGCGCTCAGCCCTGATGCAGCGCTTTGATCCTCACTATCAGGAGGCGGTGCATCAGGTCGAAATAGAGGGAGAGGAGAGCGGCAAGGTGGTTGAGGAGTACCACAAAGCATATTTCCTCAAGGAACGCCTGCTTCGTGCTGCTGCTGTGGTTGTCACCCGTTAAAAAGCTCTTCGGGGAGTTTTAAGAACTCTCGCATATGCTCGTCATAGACGCGCTGAGACTGGGGATCTCCGAGGTCCAATCTAAACTCATTGATCAGCTTGATGGAGAGTTCCATCCACTCCTCCCAGCTCTCCTTGGAGATTTGAGCTTCGATAAAGGCGCCGATCTCATCGCCAAAGGGGTTGAACTCCATCTTTGCGCCGATTCGACCTGAGCGCAGACAGCGGATCTCTCCCTCTTCAGGCTCGCGATCATCCTCGGGGGCTGCCTCAGGAGGTGCAACGACCAGCCCAGGATCTGGCGCTGCGCCAACAGAGCCTAAAAATCCCTTCATCTCGCTGGCGGGCATCAAATCTCCCAAGGCCATCGCCTGGGCATAGCCCTGTTGCCAGGCTTGAATCGCGCCAGGTTCATCACCGCTCTTGGAGCGAGCAAGCCCTAAGAGGAGATAGGCCCTAGAGTAGCTTGAGCTGATCTTAACAACATGGCGGAGCACATTGACCGCCTCAGCCCAGCGGGCTTCATCACAGAGGAGTTGACCCAAAGCGAAATGAGCCAGGTCATCCTCTGGATTCGCCTGAGCCATTTTACGAAACTGTTCGATCCTCTCTGCTGGATTCATCTCTTGGCTCCATAAATTCTAGGGGCTCGGGGAAGCCTCACTCCTCATAGAGGGTTTGAGGCGGGTGTTCGTCTGTCAAGGTATCTTCTGCCCCAAGAAGAGAAGTTCGGTCACGCCGTTTGAGTTCTTTAGACAGAAGGTCGCAGCCCAGGGGAAGCGGAGCGTGGCGACTTAAGAAAGAGTGCCATGTATCCTGAGATATGCTGCCTCCGCGAAAGCGGATCCCGATGCCTTTCTGTTGAGGATCCAGGGCGTCTACGCTGCGCACTACCAAGCCTGAGATTTCATAGTGCTCTCCGCTCAGGGGGTGGATCAGGCAGAGCTGTATCGCGCTGCCCACAGGCAGGAGTTGATCGCTGATCACAAAGCAACCTCCCTCGCTGATCTCCTTAAGGGAGAAGCGCAGGAGGGTCTCCATGGTGCTGGGGCGCAGGGTGACCTTAAAGGGCGCAGGGCGCCGGACAAAAGATCTCTGGACACTGTCTGGACGCTCAGGCTGCTTTTGATCGGGGGGTGCTCTAAACCCCGCTTGAGACCAGGCTTGGACCTTCGAGAGAAGCTTTCCCCAGCGCTGAAGCGCTCCCTTTGAGTTTCCAAAGAGAGCGACCCCCAAACCAGGGAGGGCTCCCTGACCTGGAGGAATACAGCGAGCGATAATCCCCAACAGATCCAAGAACGCTCTTCCCTCTGGTTCCTGGAGGCTGAAGCGGAGGAGCTGATTTGGCTCAAGGGGGATATCACTGCGGATAAAGAGACCGTGAAGGCTGAGATCCTCCGTGATCGCGGGCTGAGGTTCTAGCCCTGGAACTTGGATCCTGACCTGGAGCTGGAAGGGGTAGCGTTGAGAGCGTCTAAAGTTGGCCATGAACACATCGGCCCACTATTTGCTGGGGGCCTGCCAGCTTTGCTTCTAGCTACCCTATACGAGACGCTTGGAGAACACCATGCCCCAGTCCCATTTGAGCCTCGCTCCCATCTCCAAGAGGCGCTCTCAGCTCCAGGTCGCTCGTAATGTTCGAGGGGTGCACCCCTATCAGGCGGTCTCTTCTCTGGACACCATCCGTGCACGCCCAGAGCAGCTCCCCCATAAGCTCGATTGGAACGAGGCCACTGTTCCCCCCTCTCCAAAAGTTCAGGAGGCGATCATGGCCTTCCTGGAGAGCAGCAATCATCTGAACTGGTACCCAGTGCTCAACAGCATGAACTTAGCGGCAGCTTTAAACCATTTTTATGGGGTTCCCCAAGAGAGCTTCCTGGTCACCAACGGCAGCGACGATGCCCTTAACACCATCTGCACCACCTACTTAGATCCTGGAGATCGAGTCCTGGTCGCCTCTCCCAGCTACCAGCATTTTCTGGTCTTTGCGCAGACTCGGGGAGCGGAGATCATCCACCACTATGCTCCAGATCCCTTTGAGAAGGATATTGAGGGGCTCTTGAGGGCTTTGCATCATCACCGCCCAAGGCTGATCTATCTGGTCAACCCCAACAACCCCACAGGAGTCAGCTATACCCCTGCCGAGGTGGCCCATCTCCTGGCCGCTTCTCCTGAGTCCCTCTTTGTTTTGGATGAAGCTTACTCCGAGTTTGCAGGCGTGACCTCCATCGGGCTGCTCTCTACCCACTCCAACTTGGTGATCACCCGGACCTTCTCAAAGGCCTACGGGATGGCGGGGCTGCGTGTCGGCTATGCTCTAGCCTCTCCTGATATCATTGAGGATCTCAAACGAGTCTTTAACCCCAAGAGTGTCAACGTCCTTGCCCAGATCGGAGCCATCGCCGCTCTGAAAGATCAGGTCTACCTGCGGAGCTATCTGGATGAGGTGGCTCGCGCCAAAGAGCTGATGGCGAGCTGGTGTGCTTCCCACGGTCTTCCTCTTCACAGCACCCCCGGCAACTATGTGATGATCCGTTTTGAGCAAGCCCCCTGGGTGGTGCATCTGCTCCATGAAGAAGGGGTCTATGTACGCGATCGCTCTCAGATGCCACAGCTCTCAGGCTATGTGCGCTTCTCTGTGGGCACCCTAGAGCAAACCCAAGATGTGCTTTCTCGCCTGGAGCGGGTCCTAAAACATCTCCCTGGTTGAATGCTCCTCTCCTCTCCTCTCCTTAGAATCCTTTGACCTGAACCGCTCCTTCAACCAAAATTGGCGGCGTAAGTAGTCAAGAGAATTCCTCTATTGGAGAGAGAGATGAAGCTCAGGCCATATACCACACTCCTCCTCACTGGGCTTGGGCTTTGGGCCTGTTCAGACGCGGTGACAACAGATGTCGTCGATGAGGGTTTCCGGGATCGAGGGTCGCTGATCACTCCCCGCGAGGATGTCTATGCTCCTCCTCCAGATCAGGGCGTTGGTGCTGAGCTGGACGCCATCATCATCGATGGTTCACATGAGCTTCAGATCCAAGGAGATATTCGAAGGTTTATGCTCTAT
>CAYLJJ010000130.1:0-13842 GCA_964384025.1 uncultured Nannocystaceae bacterium | reverse complement strand
GCTTGAATCTCACAGCTCCCCTCCTCCAGGGGTTCCATTACCCCACACTCCTCGAGTTGAGGTTCTTCACCACCGCCGCCCGCCTGACCAGCACCTCCTTGACCAGCAACACCTTGATCAAAGTAGTAATTTTGAGAGTCATCATCATCATCGCAAGCGATCCAGAGCAGGGTCATGGTCGCCAGCAGAAGCAGTCTCTTGAGTTTCATCTCTCTCTCCGTAGAAAACATCTGGTTTTATCGTAGAGAGAAGCCCTTGTCGCGATCTTCTCCTGCGTTGCTAAGGGATGAGCAAAAAAAAAAGCCGACCTTCTGGTCGGCTTTAGAGTGGAGCAGAGGGGGCTCGAACCCCTGACCTCTTGACTGCCAGTCAAGTGCTCTCCCAGCTGAGCTACTGCCCCAAATAGGGTGAAGCGCACTATAGGGAAGCTCCTCCTTGATGTCAAAGATGATCTTTCTTTTCACCTGCTTTTTTTGAGCACACCGAAGATTGACACCAGGATGCAGGAAGCTGAACATTCGACGATGCGTGTGTTGCTCCTACTGTTTCTCCTCCTGAGCTGTCGCTCTCCTTCTGACTCCCAAGCTGAGATCCCTAGACCAGCCGAAGAGCCCTGGCTAAAGCTCAACGGCCGGGAGTTGAGCCGGGCTGATTTTCTAAGGCAACTGGAGCTGGAGCAGGGGCCGGAGTTCCTCAACGCTTGGCTGGATCGTCTCTTAGTCGAGAAGGCTGCTCAAGAGGCGGAGTTGAAGCTCAGCCCTGAACAGCTCAAGGCGGCCCTCCTGAAGCGTGAGGCTGAGGCGATGAGAGCTGCCGGAGGAGAGGCAGCCTTCCTGAAGCAGCTCCAGCGCTGCGATATTAACCTGGAGAGCTGGCGCGCTGGGCAGCATCCCCAGGCCCGCCACCAACTCCTAAAAGAGGCCCTCATCCGCGCTTCAGGTCGCGCAGATCGCCTTAAACACCTTTTTAAAGAACGCTATAGCGGAGGGCATTTAAGAGAGGTACGCCAGATCTTGATCCGTTTTCCCAAGGAGTTGCCTCCTCTCAAAGAGAGGGTTGAGCAGATCCGCGCCGCACGACGCCAAGCAGAAGCCCTTCGCCATCAGCTATTGAGGGGTCGCTCATGGCAGGACGCTGAGTCGCTCATCTCTGGCTCAGGGCGCTTTGGCCAGAGCTTTGAGGAGGCGATAGAGCAGCTCTCTTTGGGTGAGATCGGTGCCCTAATTCGCAGCTCGGCGGGCTTTCATCTGCTCAAGGTGGAACGTCTCCGCAGAGGTGCAGAGTATGAGGGTCGCTGGATCCTGCTTGAGGGCTCCAAGGCTCGCTCTCAGGGAGAGCAGCTCCAGAAGCGGTTGAAGAGGGGAGAGGAGTTTGAGATCCTGGCTCGCGCTCACTCCAAGGATCCTTTGAGCCGCGCTCAGGGGGGAGCTTTGGGGCGCTTCTCTCCAGGGCGCTTAGGTCCAGATCTTGACCCTCTCCTAGAATCTCTCCCTCTAAAAACACCTCAGCTCGTCGACTTGCCCACCGGAGCAGCGCTGATCCAGCTCAGCGTTCGACGCTTTTTACCTCGCCAGGATAGGAAACTGTTGCGACATTTCCTGATCCCTTTCCCTGTAGATCTGAGCGCCCAGGAGGCCCTCAGAGAGCAGAAAACTCGGGAGCGTGCTGAGATCCTGATGTTGCAACTTCAAGAGGGGGAGGAGTTCTCTATCCTGGCGCTGCAAAGCTCAGAGGATCGAGAGAGCGCAGAGCGAGGAGGGCGCTTAGAGAAGATCCCAAGCCCTCTAAAAGAGGCGCTGGAGCAGATGAAGGAGGGAGAGTTGCGTCTCCTGCGCAGCGGGCAGGGTTGGCACATCCTCAAGTTGGAGCGTGCCCTAGACAGCAGCTTTGAGGCTCTAAGCCCACAGCTGAAGCTTGAGCTTCAGAAAGAGCCCATCTCTGAGAGAGAGCAGGCACGTTGGATGGCTCAGCTGCGCGCCCAGGCTCAGATCATGAGGTGAAGCTCTCCAACCTTCCGATCAGGGGGTCGCTTTTTTCTCTTTGCGACGATCCCGCCGTGCCTTCCTGAGGATGCCGATCAGCTTATCTTTGGAGGTCGCGCCCAGCTGACGCCAACCGTTGACAAAGTAGGTGGGGGTTCCAGTAGCTCCAAGGGCTTTGGCCTCCGCCTCCTCTCTCTGGATCTGCTCCTCAATCTGGGGATCCTTGAGGCAATGTATAAAGGACTCCATATCGACCCCCAAGCTCAGGGCGTAACCCTCAAGCTGTTTGGGGTTGAGCTTTTTTTGGTTCTGGAAGAGGAGGTCGTGCATCTCCCAAAACTTACCCTGACGCCCCGCGCAGAGATGAGCCTTTGCTGCTCCGCGAGCATGTTTATGAAAGCTCATGGGGAGCTGCTTAAAGGTGTAACGGAAGAGCCCAGGCTCCTCAGCCTGAATCTCCTTAAAGCTTTTGGCCAGACGACTGCAGTAGGGGCATTGAAAGTCAGAGAACTCAACCACCTCAACCAGGGCTTCTTGAGAGCCACGGAAAGGGGCATCACCTGTCTCTAGTTTAAAATGAGTGGGTTTCATCCTCTCTGCCATCTGTCTGTGGTGCTCTTTCATCTGGGCTTCGCTGCGGTTAAAGCGCAGACGATAGAGGCCATAGCTGCCTCCAGAGCCCAAAAGCATCAGGGCAGCCATGAACCAAGTCCCCTGAGCGCTAAAGACCCGAAGGAGCCTCCCAAATGCGCGCTTGAAACCCTTTGGATGGAAAAAAGAGAGGGTGATAAAGAGCCCTAAGTTGACCCCGTAGAGCATCATGCAGTAGGGGCAAAGCTTCTTGATCACAAGATGACTGATGGTTCCCAAGAAGAGGGCATAGAGTAGGGCGAGAAGCCCTGATGCAAAGAGAGCATCGTGGAGATTCTTGATCTTGCCAAAGCGCAGAGCCAAAGCGGAGATGAGGAGGGTTAAGTAGAAACCCTGAGCCAAAACAGCGTTGGGGACCCCCGCGATCTGGCTGTAGACGCTGCGGGCAACTTCGGCGCAGGAGAATCCAGGGTGGGCCACACAGAGCCCCTGGTCTCCAACGCCCATTTGCCCTCTGATAAAGACGATCACGAGCTGGTCAGCGACATAGAGACCAGCGACGGCCAGAGCCATCAGGATAAAGTAGCCGCGACGCACAAACACCTCACAGTCAGATAAGCGCAAAGCCTGGGAACAGAAGAGAACTTATTATGCGATGAGTCGAGGGGCTTCAAGCCCTTAATTTATTGGAGAGTTCAATCCCATGACTCGGTCGAGAGGTAGGCTAAAGGCGATCCCAGCTCCTGAGGAGTCCAGAGGACCCGCTATATGCTCCACCACAGAGAAACACTCCGGGGTCATCTCCTGAGAAATCACCGCCAAGATCAGCTGCGAGTCCTGAGCCGAGCCTGGGAAGAGCCCTCGCATCCCCGCGAAGAGAGGCATCTCTCCTCCCAAGATCTGGCCCATTCCGCGACCCTCCAGGAGGGTTGCTCCAGAGATCCCCAACTCCAAGAGAGCCAGGAGGACCTCCTCCACACGGCGATAGTCTTTTAGGATGCAGACAAAGAGGTTCATCACTGACAGTTGAAAACGCTTAGGAGCCCTTGTCAATCCCCTTCTCAGGACTCAATCAACAGAGAGGTTGCCCTCCAAGAAGGAGAGGAACTCTTGGAGGCCCAAACCTGAGGCGGTCTCTCTCAGTTTCTGGAGGCCCTTCACCTCTACTTGACGGATACGTTCTCGGGTAAGGTTAAGGATCTCCCCCACCTCCTCCAGGGTGATCCCCCCTCGCTCAGCGACATCCAAGGCACAGGTCGCTTCCATCTCCCAGACCTCCAGATCGGGGAAGTTCAGTTTGATGGAGCCGGTCTCCGGGTTCACATCTAGATAGAGGTGATGTTTGCAGGCTACATAGGGGCAAGGGCGAACTCCATCGACGCACTGGTCTCGATGATCAGGACGTTGATACTTAAAAGAGCGCAGCTCCTCAGCGCGGGCCTGCTCCTCCTTGCTTAGACGCTTGGTGGCGATCGTTTTGGAGCGGCGGCGGCCCTTCCTCCCAGGTCTGTGTCGCTCATGACGCTTATCTCTGCGTCTGGACTCAGGGAGGCTCACCATGCGCTCACTCATCGATCTTCGGGATGGTGTGAAGCACTAACATAAGGGCAGGGCAGGATCAACGACACAGCTTCCAAATTGGGGAAAGAGCCTCCTCACTCTCCGCCAAAGAGGAGGTAAAACCCAGCGCCCAGGAGAGTCGCCGAGATAACCAAAGCGATATCTCCCTGTTGGGCTTGTGAGCGCGCCCGGCTCTCATCAGCGGGCGCTCCTCCCTGGTTATATTCCTCAGCGGCAGAGAAGGCCTGCCAAGCGAAATAGCCTCCAGCTCCTCCAGCTACCGCCCCCAAAGCCAGCGCGCTCCAGCCAAAACCCGCTCTACCAAAGCCAGATGAAGAGCGATCACTCTCCTGAAACGGCTTGGAGGCTGGAGGCCAGAGCCAGGCCCTCATCTGCTCTTGAGAGAGTAACCCAGGGGCGCTACAGAGCTTCCCCAGGATATGCCAAGCTTGGAGATCTCTTGGGCTCCTCTGACTGCGAGCCCCCAGGAGCTGACGCCTCTGTCCCGAAATCCGCAGGACCATCACCTGTTGATCTTTGACCAAAGCCCAACAGCTCTCCTCTCGATTTGTCGCGCTCTCCAAGGCTGCTAACGCGAAGAAAGTTCCCGCCTGATCCCCACGCTGAATCGCCTCCTGAGCCTGTGCTTTGTAGCGACGCAGATCGAGATCAAAGGAGAGCGTGGCAGATCCTGTTTCTAGAGAGATCTCCCTCCAAACGCGGCCATAAGGCCCCTCAACAGCGACCCCCAGGCTGCTGTGGGGGAGCTCAGAGAGGCTCTGAGGTGTACGCCCAAATCGAACGCCGTTGATCCATAGAGGCAGCCCCTCTGGTTGACTTTCTATGCTCAGCTGAGCGCTCAGCTTGAGATCTTTGCGTCGCTTTAGGCGTCGGAGCCGCTGCTCTACGCTGGGCGCAGGCTGCCCTCCTTTGGGAAAAGCGGGGAGATTTCTCAGGCCCAAAAGCAGAGTTTTGTCAGCGGCGCTCTTGCGATGACGGCTGAGCTGCACCTGAGCTAAGAGAAGGATGGTATCTACCACCTCTTGGCTCTCTTTCAGCTGCTTGGGTTCACGTAGGGCGGATTGCACCGCTCGCACAAGAAACCCCTCTGCTTTACGAAGTTGAGCCCGCATATAGGCCGCCTCTCCCTGCTTGAGGAGGCGTCGAGCCCCAGTGAGATCCAAGCGCGGTTCAGCGGGAGAGAGAGGCTGCTCTGCCCTAAGCCCCTCTTCAAAGGCAGCCTCAGCGCCCGGAGGAATCAAGCTGCCATAGCCAATTACGCCACCCCCAGCGATCTCCCCCAGAGCCAAGGTGGGCAGGCAGAGCAGGAGGCTGAGCTTGATCATCGGATTCCTCAGGGTTGGCTGTGCAGAAGATAACAGCCCCCTCTCTTGAGATGTAGTTTAGGGCTGGTTTTCAGGCCCATCTTCAAGGCGCTCTCGCCAGATAAAGAGCCCCAACCAGGCATAGCTGAGGGCGATGAGGGGCATCAATAGATTGAAGAAGGCATAGGGGAGATAGGCCAGGGTGCTGACACCCAGGGTCGCGGCCATATAGGCTCCCCCAGAGTTCCAGGGGCAGAGAGCTGAGGTCACTGTACCTGCATCCTCTAAGGTACGAGAGAGGACAGCACCCTTGATCCCCTTACGTTGGTAAGCCTCTCGATACATGCGCCCTGGCAGAACGATGGAGAGGTATTGATCCGCCATCAGGAAGTTGACCCCTATCCCTGAGAAGACCGTAGCGCTGATCAGCCCTGCGGTGGAGCGGACGCGCTTTAAGAGAGCCTTCAGGAGCACAGCAACCACCCCTGTGCGCTCCAAGACTCCACCCAGGGCTGTTGCCACCAAGATCAGGGAGATGGTGTCGTGCATACTCGCGATCCCACCTCGGGAGAGGAGCTTATTGACCGCTGCATCACTACTCTGAGCTTTAAAGCCGCTGTAGAGAGAGGCCAGCAGGCTCTGAAAATCAGCACCTTGAAAGAGGAGCGCCAGAATCACCCCCGCGAGGCTGCCCAGGAGCAGTGCGGGCAGAGCAGGGAAGCGAAGCAGAGCCAAGCCGATCACCAAGAGGGGCGGTAGCAAGAGCCAGAAGCTCAGGGTCTGGTGCTGGTTGAGCGCCAAGCCGAGGGCCTCGACGCGAGAAGCATCAAAGCCCCCGCTGCTGCTCTCTAGAGCGCCCATGATCCCAAAGCCCAAGAGCGCCAAAAGAGTCGCGGGCAGGGTTGTGTAGATCATGGCGCGGATATGCTCAAAGAGGGGCACCTCGACGATGCCTGCGGCCAGGTTGGTGGTATCTGAGAGCGGCGACATCTTATCTCCAAAGTAGGAGCCGGAGAGCACCGCCCCAGCGCTCATCCCAGGGGGGATACCCAGGGCTGTTCCCACCCCCATAAGTGCAACCCCTGCTGTGGCCGCCGTAGCCCAGGAGCTGCCGATCGCCAGAGAGATCAGCGCACAGATGATCAAACTCAGAGGCAAAAAGCCCGCAGGGCTGAGCACCGCCAGCCCATAGTCGATCAAGATCGCGATCGTGCCTGAGGCTGCCCAAGCAGCGATGGTCACCCCCACCACCATCAGGATCGCCATCGCTTTAAGAGCCAAGGACATTCCCTTCACCATCCCCTCCTCCAACTCTGCCCAAGGCAGCCCCAGGCGTAGCCCCATAAGAGTGGGGGGGATCAGGGCCAAGAGCAGGAGGATGGGGACAGGCAACTCCCCCTTGGAGCCGATCAGACCAAGAGAGATGAGCAGGGCCGAGGCGATGAGAGAGAGGAGAGCCTCCCAGAGCTCTGGTGAGCGTGACTTCATAGATCTCTTTTCAGCAGGGCCAGGCTGAATAGATGAACGGTGCCTGGGCGCTGATCAATATAGATCAAGCGCTCCAGGGTCCAGTCCTTGAGCCCTCAAGATCAGGGTATAGGGAAGAGGAGCTAAAGCTTTAGTCGTCTACCATAAGATCTCAGCACCTGCTCTTTGGGATTTTGAAGAGATCGGGCTGATAGCTGAGCCCAGCCAACAACGCTCCGCCAGCGACAACAAGCCTGGGCCTGCTCTATCCTCGCGGGACAACGCCTCGAAATAGCGGGCAAAGGATCAGGGTTTAAAGCGTTCCTCTCGCCAGTCGCTGCCATCTGATCGCCACCAATGCCAGAGGCCGCTGCGGGCGCCCTCCAGATAGGCCCCCTCTCTGCGCTGTTGAGCGTCTGAATACCAAGCGCGCCAGATTCCATGAGCTTTTCCCTTTTGATAGATCCCCTGTTCTCGCTTCTTTCCGTTGGGGTACCACCAGACCCACTCTCCCTCCCGCTGATTGTTTAGATAGTCTCCCTGAGATCGGAGCTGTTCGTTAGGATGGTAGCTGCGCCAAAGCCCCTCCTCTTTGCCCCTTTTATAGTTTCCCTTAAAACGCAGAGCGCCCTCTCTAGAGCGTCCCTCCCACTCCCCCTCACGCAGCCCCTCTTGATAGCGCCCTGACATCATCAGCTTGCCGTTGTCATAAAAGCGCTCCCAAGGCCCCTCTCGAACCCCCTGCCTAAGCCTCCCTTTGCGCTCCAACTGGCCATTGGGGTGCCACCAACGCCAAACTCCCAACTCCAACCGCTCCACCGCTCCTTCAGGACCTGGGCGGCAGATCCGACAACCCACCCGCCGTGCTTCGTAGTCCTGTACCCACTCACCCTGACGCTTTCGACAGTTCATCTCTGCAGGATCTTGAGCAAGACCCTCTTTATATTCTACGCTGCGCCAAGGCTCCCCGCTGTACCACCACTCCTTCCAGATCCCATGTCGTTTACCCTCTTTATAGCTGCCTTCTCCAGACAACTTGCCATTTTTATGCCATTCCTGCCAACTTTCCCCTCGTTTGTCTTCTTTGAACTTCCCTTGAGCCTTAGGGAAAGATTCCCACCAAGACATCTTCCAAGGACCTATACGACCCATTAAGTCATAATTGCCTTCCCAGGCAATACGACCATTCATATAATAGGCGATCCATTTTCCAAAACGGACATTTTTGTCGTATTTTCCTGTATGTTTGATCTCCCCTCCCTCAAACCAAGAGCTGGTAGGACCATAACGAACTCCTTCTTCATAGTAAATCTCATCTTTGACGTTTCCGCTCTTATAATAACTATTCCATGTTCCAGAGCGTTTTTTCCCTCTATATTTCCCCTGCTCTTTTAGTTTCCCGTCCGCATACCAGGATTTCCAGTTCCCCTCTCCCTGAAAAATACTTGAGACGCCATAAAGCTTCCCCTTTGGATCTCTATAACGATGGACACCCTCAGGAACTCCTCCGCGATACTGTCCTTGAACCAGTACCTCTCCCCCAGGGTGAAACTCTTGATGGAAGCCATCTTGAACGCCTTCTTTATACTCTGAACTCCACTGAAGGCTCCCCTTGGGATAGTAACCCCTCCAGAGCCCGACTCGACGCCCCAGCATCAGCGCGCAGCCCTGAATCCGCTCCTGATGATCTAAGACCCACTGACCTTCCAAGGCTTTGCAGGCGAGTGGGGCTTCTCCCTGTCGTTGCCCTTCTTTAAACTCCACTTCCTGCCAAAGTTGACCGTTGCTGAACCATTCGCTCCAGGTCCCATGCTCCTTGCCCCCTCTCATTGGACCCCGACGGATAGGTATGCCCTGATGCTGGGTCCAGATCCCCTCCTTGAGCCCCCCCTGATAGTGACCCTCCTCGACGAGCGCGCCTTTGTTACTCCAAAATTTCCAAAGACCCTGCTTCTTGCCCCTGCGAAAGGCCCCCACTGCCAAACGGTGGCAGTTCTGGTGCCAGAAGTGAGCAGGGCTGTCAGATGAACCGCCTGGAGCCAATTCGTTAAAGCGGGGCTGACCTCCCGGCCACCATCCTTGCCAAAGGCCCACTTTGCTGCCCTCATGGAAGTTGCCGAGAAGCTTGACTCGGCCATTGGGGTGTAGCTCCCAGTAGGGTCCCTCTCCTCTGCCCTGTTCGTCAAAGAGCTGAGCTGAGTTGAGCTTGCCCTTTTCCCATTTCCTCCAGAGCCCCACCCGCTTTCCCTTGAGGCGGCAACCCTCCAGCTCCCCTCGCTGCCAACGCCCCCTTTGGTTGCGGCAGTCTCGGGCCTCTTCAATCACCTGCTCAGGCAGCAGAGGGGGCTCAGGATCGATGATGATGGGTGTTGGGCTCAAGAGTAGAAGGAGGAGGGCGGTCAAGGGTCTTCTCCCAAAATCTCACGGACAGCGTGATCTGCGTCCAGACGTATAGGGGCACCATCCAGGCTGTTGATCTCCTTCTGGGTCAGCTCCAGCTTGGGTGAGAAGATCTTGTCGTGGAAAGTCTCTAAGATGGCAGGGATCTCTTCCGATTCGCTCTGGGCGCACTGATACTGAAAGCCATCGGGAGCGCTCAAACAGAGTGAGAGTTGCTTCTCTTTACGAGAGATGAAGATCTGAAAGGCAGCCTCTGCTTCTCCTGGGTGAAGACGAGGTGAGGAGAGGAGACGGCTGGCAACACGGGCGGCCAACTCATCGCCATCATGCTTTACCCATGCGGGGATGCTTAAGCCCAAGATCCGAACCAAGCTGGGCCAGGAGTGCATGATCTCATGCCAGCCCCGAGGCCCTGCGGCTTTGATATCATTGCGAAAGCCCTGGACTCTCAGGCGGAGAAGGCGATCATCCTTGGGTAGGTTCTGAAGCGCAGCCTTAGAGAGCTGCAGAGCTTCCTCATGCTCCCCTTGTCGCCAAGCCAGCTCAGCTTCTAGGGCATCGAGATAAGCACCCGGAAGCGGAGCGAAGTCCGGCTCATGGGCTCGTGCGTCCTCGATCGCTGCACTCATCAAGCCTGCTCCAAAGAGGAGGATCATCTCTCCTGCATACCAGGGCATCACGTCGGTGAAGTAGGGGCGGATCATATCTCGAAGAAGGCGAGGCTGGGCCGCCAAACGCAGGGCCATTCGACGCTTCTCCCAGCGAGAGAGCCGCGACTCTTTTAACTCCTCCATCAGCTCAAAGCGCTCCCAGATTTTTCGTGCTGCGACCCGTTCTCGCATCCGCTCTAGGCCCCCGCTGATCACCGTCTGATGGAGCAGGGCGTTGGCCAGAGCGAAGTTCTCCGCAGAGACGCTGGTGGTGCCCTGTCGATCCGGGTTGTCGATGATCTCCTCAACTCGGATGAGGGCCTCCTTAAACTGCCCCAGGGCGTAGAGCAGCTCTACCGCACGCCCTTTGATCTGCATCTCATTTTGTACGCGAAGCCGCCCCTCCCTGGGCTGCTCCTGGAGAAGCTTGAGGGCGGAGAGGCTCTGTTGAAAGCGCCCCATGATGAGCTGCACTGTCGTGATCTGAGAGTAGGGGGAGGTGGGGCAGTCATGATCCTTAGCTTTGAGCGCCTCTTGATCAAAGCGGAGAGCCTCTTTTAGACGGAAGGCTCGGCGAGCAGCCAGGGCGGTATTGCTGAGGACCACACAGGATTTGCGCCGCGTCGCCTCTGTCGCCTTAAGCGCCCACTCCCAGCTCGCCTTGCGGTTGCGCGCTTCATCCTCTAGAGCCAGAAGACCATTATAGGCCTTCAGTCGAACAGCCCGATTGTCTGAGAGGATCAGACGCTCTCCAAGGAGGCGGGCCTCCTTGTAGCGCCTCAGCTTAACCAGAGCCCAGATGCGATAGGGATCTCGGCTGGGTTGGAAGTGCTCGTCATGCTCATCAATGATCTCCAGCTCCTCCTCCCGCAGGTCCATATCCGCTAAGACCCACTCCTGAGCCAGGAGAATGCGCTTATACCAGCGTCGCACCTCAGGATCTCGGAGCGGGAGCGGATGCTCTCTAAGCAGGCGCGCTTTGAGTTGTTCAAGGAGGAAGCGCGCTCGTGCGTTGTTGCCCTCTCCCTGGTGATGCACCTTGGCCATCACAAAATGAGCGATAAAGGAGTCCTCTTTGGAGAGCAGCTTTTGAGCCTGCTCGCGAGCGCGGATCAGCTTCCCAGCGTCCAAGCTGGCTAGAGCCTCAAGCTCAGCTGCATCACCTCGGAGCCCTGGAGAGAGCAGGGAGAGAGAGAGCAGGAAAATCACCGTAGGCTGCTCCGACAGAGGCGCTCCATCGGCCCTCTCAGGCACTCGAAGATCAGCGCCCTGGGATCCTCAATCCCTGCCACCAAAGAGAGCCGGTGGCGAAAGAGAGGGACCATTAAGGCTTCAATATCCTCTGAGCTGACATAGTCCCGTCTCCGTAACATCGCCCGCGTTTGAAGCGCAGGGATCGCCTGTACCAAAGAGCGGGTTGAAACCCCTTGGCGACAGCGTTTGTCCTCGCGGAGAGTGCGAGCCAGATCGACGAGGCACTCATGGATAGCAGAGGAGACCTGCACCTGCGTTCGTAAAAGCTGGCGAGCCTCAACGATCTCGCTTCGGCTCACCTTGGGCAGAAAATCGGGGCGTGGACGAGGCTTGCCCCAAGCGGAGAGCACCTCCAGCTCCGCCGCCCGCTCCACATGCTCCATCTTGATCTTAAAGAGGAATCGATCCAGCTGCGCCAGGGGCAAGGGATAGGTGCCCACCGAATCCAGAGGGTTTTGAGTGGCGATCACAAAGAAGAGCTCGTCCAGAGGGTGGGTGACATTATCTACGGTCACCTGCTGCTCCGCCATCGACTCCAGCAGAGCAGCTTGCACCTTGGGGGTGGTGCGGTTGATCTCATCCACCAGGACGATATAGGCGAAGATCGGCCCCCGGCGAAAATGAAACTGGTTGCTGTCGGTGTCGAAGATCATCACCCCGGTGATATCCGAGGGCAGCAGATCTGGGGTGAATTGCATCCGCCGAAACTCAGGCAGCTGATCTGGGCTGGGCTCATCGGTGATGGAGTGCCCTAGGGCCTTAGCCAGGGTAGTCTTACCTGAGCCGGGATAATCTTCTAGGAGGACATGCCCCCCCGCGAAGAGAGAGATCAGCGTCAGCTCGATCACCTCATCTCGGCCCATCACATCATAGCGGACGCGAGCGCGGATGCGCTCAGCGACCTCAGCAGCCTCGCTTAGATCCATCGGCTTGGGGGCTTCAGGGCTCTCTTTGAGCGGCGCGGCGGCTTGGCTATCCATCTCCATCAGGGCTCCTTCTGGCTTCTATGAGGGCGAGCTTCGCCTCTCTGTTCAACGTGTAAAATACCAACCCAAGGGGTTTAACCAGCCCAGGAGAAGGCGCCAAGCGGGCAGCGCGGCACGGCGCTCTCTGCTCACCTGTCGCTCTAGAGCCCGGAGGTTCCTGAGCCCGTCTGGGCAGGGTCCTGCGCCCCAAGCGATCCTGAGGTGCTGCTGAGTCAGGCTCATCAAGCTGGGGCTTAGAATCTCCAGGCGCTGAGCGTAGCGCTCTCTTGACTCTCCCCTTTGCCTGGGTATGCCCACATCGGAGAAGGGATCAAGGGCACGAGCAAAGATCCGCCCATTCTTGCGACCCTGGGTCACCAAGAGCGGTTGGAAAAGGCGGCTGAGCTTGATCAGATAGGCCAAAAACAGCAGAGAGAGCAGCAGGCGCCCCGCCCAACGCGCCAGCAACGCCCAAGGGATCTCCAAGCGAAATTCAGGATCAGCAGCCCGCCCGCCGCTCTGATCATCGCGGGCCAACTCTCCCATCAAGTTCTCTAAGGAGACATGGATCTGCCTCCGTGGAGGCTCGTCAGAGCGCTCTGGATAGATATCAAAGGTGAGCCAACCAACCCCCTCGATATGGATCTCTGGCCAGGCGTGAGCGCGATCCGCCATGATCAGCAGAGAGGAGCCCCCGCTGTGCTGCAGTAGGTTCTCAGCGTAACCCAGAGCCACCCGACTGGCGATCCCCTGAGCACGGAAGAGCTGAGCTGCGGCGTGGGCGAAGTGGACGCAGTAGCCCCGCAAGTTGCCAAAGAGGAAGTCTCCTGTGGGGTCCTGCTCATCTCGATGCTTCTCCTTGCGGGTGTAGAAGCCCTCACGCTCCAACCAGCGCTTGATATAGAGGGCTTTCATCAGATCATCTCCCATATAGCGAGGGTCGATCTCACGCACGATCTCCTCTGAGAGGGTCAGGTAGCGGGGATCATCTGGAGTCTTGAGGTAGTGGCTCCGCTGCTCCTCACTCCAGGAGCTGGGAATAGAGCTGCGACCCACAAGGCGATGATAGGGCATAGAGAGGAGCTGGGAACTGACCCCATAGGTTGCTACAAAGCGACGTGGATCTGGGTTGGGCAGCGGCGTTAAGCGCAGAGAGTGCCCCAGTGAGAGAGGCTGGGGGTGATCCACCAGTAGATAGATGCTGGTGGGTACCCGCAGATGAAAAGCGGGGACCTGGATGGGTGGGGCCTCGATCGGCTCCTTTCTGGGGAACTGAGTCAGGACATCTCGATCAAAGGCTCTGCTCTCATCAGCGACGAGATGGTGACCATCGAAGTGGGAGAGCACCTGCTGGCGGAAGTAGAGCAACCCCCCCTGAGGGCTAAACTCCTCGTGAAAGAGAGCTACAGCTACGGGAGAGGGGCGGTTTTGCCTGGAGCCCCCTCCTCCATCTCCATCAGCTCCGCTCTTGTCACCTTTGCTTTTCTTTCCTTCATTGTCTCCTTTGCTGCCCTTACCGCCTTTCTCCTCCTGCTCTCCTTTACCGCCCTTATCCTTATCCTTTTTCTTCTTATCCTGCTCCTGTTTGCTCAGCCCCAGACCCCCAGTGTAGATCTCAGGTTCCAGGTGCAGGTCTTTATGAAACTGG
>CAYLJJ010000129.1:0-14009 GCA_964384025.1 uncultured Nannocystaceae bacterium | reverse complement strand
GACGGCTTTAAGTGAACCTGAGCCCAAACTAACTCGTTCAGACTATGTTTGCTCCGGCAGCAGGACTTGAACCTGCGACAAATCGGTTAACAGCCGATTGCTCTACCAACTGAGCTATGCCGGATCAGCAACGCTGCGCAAATTAATCAGGAATCCTCTTTTCGTCAAGCACTCTTTTGAGAAAATCGCCCTGCGCGAAAAATGGATGAGGTGCTAAGCTGCAATATGAATCGAACAGAATTGGCCACCCGCTTCCGATTTAAGGTGGAGATTGATGGACTCATCGTAGGTCATTTCTCTGCGGTCACGGGGATCAAATCAGAGATTGAAGTCCTCTCCCAACAGGAGGGAGGACGCAACCTCAACCCCCACAAACTCCCTGGTCAGGGCAGCTTTGGGGAGCTCACGCTCAAACGAGGCTTCACCCTCGACAGTACCTTCTGGGATTGGATGAGGAGTGTGCAGGATCTTGGACGCTCTCCTAAGGCGATCCGATGTAATGTGGATGTCTTGATTCTTAGTGACGATCTCAAGGAACTAAAGCGCTTTACCCTAAGAAATGCTTGGCCTGCGAAGTTCTCCACCGAAGATCTCAGCTCCGAAAAGGGAGAGATCTTCCTGGAGTCTCTAGAGCTGGTCCACGAGGGGATGCGCTCCTCAAAGTCCAAGGCTCTAGGCTCCAGCCTAAAGGGTCTTCAACTCGGCCAAACACTCCAGGAGGCTGCCTCCTCTGCCGCTGAGAGATGGAGAGATTCGATCCAACAGGCCGGTCAAGAGATCTTGGATGGCTTACAAGAGAGAACACAGAGCACCCTGGCGCTCATTGAGGAGGGCTTGGAGGAGGCCTCGGCCTTCCTAGAGCGACCCGGTGAGCTGCTCTCCGATGTTCAGGATCTCATCGAAGGTTTGATGGATCCAGCGACAAGCAGCGCAGATGAGCTCGCAGCACAGGTGCGCTCTCAGATGGAGGAGGGGCAGGCTGTCGCTCACTCTTCTCTGGGTCTGGTCTCCCCTCCTGATACTGCCGTCTCCTCTCTCGACGCTTCCAGAAGCTCCACTACAGAAAGTCCAACACCTCCAGGAGCCTCTTCACAGCCCACCCCCCCGGCGCCTGCTGAAGCTCAAAGGCAGGCTGAGGTTTCAGCCTCTGGGCAAGGCTTTGCTCGGGTGGGTGCTCCAATACAGGCTCCAGGGGCTTCAACTCCTTCCGCCTGGTCCGATGGAGTCCTCGCCTCTCAATCTCCTGGAGCTTTTGAAGAACCGGGCTCTTTGAGCCCCTCTTATTAGATTGAACAGGTAGAGCAGGAGGAGTGAGACTGGCAGGCTCTCCTCTCTGCCAAGGTGAGCCCTACACGCCCGTATTCCGCCTTTGTCGCTCTCTGTTGGGGTCTCTTCCTTAAAGCTCGGCTCAAGAGGATAGGGGTCTCTGCCATCTATCCAGCCATCTCCATCACTGTCTGCCTGATTGGGATCGGTCTCACCTGGGTCGACCCTGCCGTTGCCATTTCTGTCCTCTTGTCCATCTAAGAAGAGGTCTCCATCGCTGTCTGCCCGTGCTGGGTTGGTGCTGCCATAAAACTCTATGCCATCCTCTAACCCATCTCGATCTGTATCTGGGTGAAGGAGATCTAAGTTCAGCTCCCTCTCCTGGCCATCGCTGAGTAGATCTCCATCTGTGTCAGGATTGAGAGGAGCGCTGCCCATCTGTAGCTCTTGTCCATCCTCAAGCCCATCGCCGTCTGTGTCCGGGTTGCGTACATCACAGCCCAACTCCAACTCTTCCGCGTCACTGAGGCCATCTCCATCCCAATCCCGCCCGCCTCGATCATCCTCCGGGTTAAGTGGATCGCGCCCCATAATCCGCTCTGAACCATCCTCTTCTCCTCCCCCATCAGTGTCTGGATTCAAGGGATCTGTTGGCTGCGCTCCTCGCTCCTCCTCACCGTCTAAAAGACCATCTCCATCTGTATCTGGGTTTAAGGGATCGGTCTCCTCAGGGTCTCTCTCTCCATCATGGTCTCTCTCCTCTTGGCCGTCTAAAAGACCATCCTCATCTGTATCCGCCTCTCTGGGATCACAGCCCGCCATCAGCTCCATAAGATCGTTTAAGCCATCTCCATCACTGTCAGCGAGGAGAGGATCGCTCTTGATCTCCTCTCCATCTAAGAGGCCATCGCCATCTGTATCTGGGTTAAGAGGATCGCTCTCTCCTGGATCAACCACTCCGTTCCGGTTGAGATCTTCATCCCAATCATCTAAGCCATCTTCATCTGTGTCGATCTGTTCATCTTGGCTGTCGTCCTTGAGATCATACTCGCCCTCAGCTCCTTGAATCTGTAAGGGAAGCAGGAGTAGGAGGAGCCCTATCGGCCATCTCTTCTGCATATCTCCTCCGAGTGAGGCTTAGAGTTTAGCTCTCAAGAGAGGTGTTCACAAAATGAAGGCGCGTCAAGGTTATGATCAACTGCGTTTGGCAAAGCTCCTCGGCGAGGTGCTGTTTTTGGGTCGCGCTCCCATTTTCATTCCTCCATCTTCTCTTTCACCAAGAGGGGCAGGGTGACTCTCACCCAACGGCTCTCGATCCTCTTCCAGCTCCGGCTCCAGGCCGTTAAAACTCTGCATCACTCGCCGGATTTTGGGCCAACCGCGCCCCCGACCCTCCATATCGTTCATCACCTGCATAGAGTAGGTGAGCAACTGAAGACCTCCAAGAGAACGCGAGAGCCGATGATGGCATAGTCCCGGTGACAAACAGCGTTCACCAACGCTTCTCTGATCGCCTCCAGGGGGACAATGGGCAGATCTTTACGGAGGTGCCCAGTATAATGCTCCCAACGACCCAGGGCCTTCAGCCACATCATGGCGTTGTCGATCTGTCCGCTGGTTCGTCCCCAAGCCTTCGCCTGACCGATCACTCACCAGCGCGATTTTCCCCCACACAAAGTGGATCTGAAACAGAGCCTTGAGTCTCCACAGATCTTCGCTGGTAGCTACAGTCTGTTCAGTTCAGTCGCCCTAAGGTCTTATAGAGCTTGAGGAGGCTAACATCCCTCTGAAGACGTGCTAAGATCACCGCCAAATGTGCTTGGCGAAGCCGCTGGTTCAGCTCCTGGAGATCCAAACCCTTGGCGAGGCCCCGCTTATATTGTTCCTGGACAAGATGTTGGCTCTCTTCTGCCAGCTTCGCCTGCTGTTCTCGCAGTTTTAAGCTGCGTTCCCATTTCTGAATCTCCAAGAGTTCTCGCTCCACCCGCTCCTGAAGAGTGCGCAGTTGGCCGCTATAGCGCTGGGCGATCTGTCTGAGCTCCGATTTCTGACTCTCCAAGACCGCTAGACGATCTCCCCCCTCAAAGAGGCTCCACTCCCCCCCAAAGATGAGCCTCCAGCTCCCCTGCTCTCCTCCAAAGCCAGCGGCAGAGTCCCAACTGTAGTTGTAGGTCAGGTCAAAGGTGGGTAGGAAGCGGCTGAGCGTGTGCTCTCGGTCGCGGCTGACGATCTTCTGTTGGAGCCGAAAAGCTTTGAGATCTGGGCGCTCGCGCTCCGCCTCCTCTTGGAGGCCCCTGAGATCTCCCTGTGGGAGTTCTGGCCTTGGGGGGCTCTGAACCTCAAAGGGCGGAGGGCTATGGATGAGATAGCTCAGGGCGATCTGAGCCAAGCGAAGGCTGTCCTTGGCGTCGGATTGAGCCCGCCGAGCTTGGCTCAGAGAGAACTCCGCTTCTAAGACCTCAATCCGCAACCCAACACCCACATCCCGACGCTTTTGAGCCATCTTAAGCTGAAGCTGGGCCCGCTTAAGATCCGCTGCTGTGACCTCCAACGCCTCCTGGTTAGAGCAGAGGCCGTAGTAGGCCACGCTCACGGCAAAGCGTAGGTTCTGTTCCTGCTGTGCTCGCTGAAGTCGCGTTGCGCTGAGGTTGTCCTTGGCGTTCTCAAGGAGAGAAAAGGCCTGAGCGTTAAAGAGAGGGATACGCGCGGTGAAGCCATAGCGCTGCCCCCACTCCTCCTGGATGATGGTGCTGTTCCCTGACCCTGGCGGTGGAGGCTGCAGCCCCTGGCTCTCTGCCACCGCCGCGCGAATCAAGCCCTCAAAGTCGGGCATATCAAAGCTGATCTCCTGATCGTTGCGGGTGAGCTGAGCGCTGAGGCTGAGGCGAGGCAGCAGAATCGCCCAAGCTCGGTTGATCAAGAGATCCGCCTGCTTGATGTTCTCCTCCAGCTCTTTGAGACTGGGGTGGTGCTCCAGAGCCAGAGCCTCGGCCTGCTCCAAAGAGAGAGGCTCAGAGAGCAGCAACAGGAGGCCAAGGAGAGGACTCACGGGGCCTCCCTTCTCAAGAGCTTATCTACCCAGGTTGAGAGTTGCACCTGCAACAGATACATCACTGGAACCATCACCAGGGTCATGATGGTGGCGAAGAGCAGACCAAAGATGATCGCCTGAGCCATCGGCCCCCACCACTCTGTGCTGCCTCCCCCTGAGTCAAAGCTGAGGTTGCGGAAGTCGATGTTGATGCCCAACGCCATCGGAAGCATCCCCAAGATCGTGGTTATCGCGGTCATCATCACCGGTCTAAAGCGCACCAAACCCGCCTGGATGATCGCCTTGAGCAGCGCCTCGCCCTGATCTCGGAGCTGGTCGATGTAGTCCATCAGGACGATGGCGTTGTTGACCACCACTCCAGCGAGAGAGATGAGCCCCATGCCGGTCATGATGATGCTGAACTTGTTGCCGGTGATCAGTAAGCCCCCCAAGACACCCATCATCGACATCAACACCGAGGCGAGGATGATCAGGGGTTTGAGCAGGGAGTTGAACTGGGTAATCAAGATCAGGGCCATGATGAAAACGCCGATGAGGAAGGCGCGAGAGAGGAAGGCCGCTGCCTTGTCCTGCTCCTCACTCTCCCCTCCAAAGCGTAGGCTGTAGCCGTTGGGGCGCTTATAGCGCGTCCCCAGTACCTCTTGGACCTCAGCCAAGACCTCAGAGGAGGAGCGCTCCAAGACATCTGCTGTGATCGAAAGGCTGCGCTTGCGATCGATATGACGGACGCTGCCCACCCCTCCAACCGCCTCAAGTTGAGTCACATCTCGAAGGGGGACTTGGAGATCATCCTTACCCGAAACATAGATATCCAGGAGATCCTCTACCGAGCCTCGGAAGCGGGGGTCAAAGCGCACGATGATCTCATGCTCCTTATCTCCCTCTCTTAAAACCCCAGCTTTGCTGCCATTGAAAGCGGTGCGGATGGCATTACCCACCAAAGCGGTGCCGATCTTGCGACGCTTGGCCTTCTCTCGATCAACGCGGATCTTCAACTCGGGGAGGCCCGCGTCAAAGTCATCCTTGATATCCACGACCCCTGAGATCTCCTTGATGAGCGCTTTGATCTTCTCCGCTTCCTGACGGAGGATCTCATAATCCTCCCCAGAGATACGTACATCGATCGGGGCGCCCGTAGGAGGACCCATCTTCTGGGTCTCCATACGATACTCAGCTCCCGTCAACTCCAGGAGCTGCTGGCGCATCTGCTTGATGGTGTCCCAGGTGCTGTGGCTGCGCTCATGGCGATCCTTAAACTCCAGGTCCAGAACCCCTGAGTGGGTCTTAGAGCTCCCGCCACCAAAGATATCTCCAGAGAAGCCGACGTTGGCGACGGTGTTCTTGGTGTTGTCATCCTGGGTGGTGATCGCTTCTACCTTTTGGCTCAGGATATCGGTCTTCCCCAAACGGGTCCCCAAAGGAGCCTTGATGCGGATCTGAGCCTTCTCAGGGGTGGTGATGGGGAAGAACTCCACCCCAGCGCCCAGCTCCCCATAGGTATAGACGATCAAAGCCAAGGAGGCACCCCCCAGGAGCAGGATGAGGAGGGGAACGCGCAGGCTGAGACGCAAGCTTCCCTGGTAGAGCTTAAGGATCAGAGAGCGAGCCTCTCCGCTGGCGTCAAAGAGCGCATCGCCGCCCCGCAGGAAGCTGGCAGCGATGACAGGGTTGATCACCAGGGCAACAAAGAGAGAGGCCAAAAGCGCGATGATCACCGTCTTGGGGAGAAAGCTCATAAACTCCCCCATGAGATCAGGCCAGAAGAGCATAGGGCCAAAGGCAGCGATGGTCGTCGCGGTGGAAGCGATGATGGGCCAGGCCACCTCCTTGGTGCCCTCGTAGGCTGCCCGACTTCGAGAGCTGCCCTCAGAGGCGTGGCGAAAGATCGACTCTACCACCACGATAGAGTTGTCCACCAACATCCCCAGAGCGATGATCAGCGAGAAGAGCACCACCATATTGAGGGTGATCCCCATCAGAGAGAGGGCTGCGAAGGTGATCAGCAGAGAGAGGGGAATGGCGATGGCGACAAAGAAGGCGTTGCGCAGCCCCATCCAGAAGAAGAGCACCGCCAAGACCAGGATAAGACCGGTGATGACGCTGTTTTCCAGATCCCGGACGATATTGCGGATCTCTTTAGACTCATCCTGTTGAATAGAGATCTTGATCTCACCCTTGTAGCTGCTCTCCACCTCCCGCATGAGGGCTTTGACCTCATCGGAGATGCGAACGATGTTCTCTCCAGAGCGCTTCTGGACTCGGAGAGTGACGCACTCCTCTCCGTTGATCCTGGAGATGCTCTCACGCTCCTTGAAATCATCACGGACGCGACCCACATCAGCGAGCTTGACTGGAAAACCCTGAGGAGCCTTAAGGACGATCTCGCTCATCCTCTGAACATCCTCATACTCTCCCGACATCCGCAGGAGGGACTCTGAGTCAGCCAACTTGAGCTTGCCCCCAGGGATATCCAAGTGTTCCTGTTGGATGCTGGCGATCACCTGCCCCATCCCCAGCTTATAGTAAGCCATCCGTCGAGGATCGAGGTCGATATGGATCTCTCGCTCCCGTCCCCCTGTCAGCTCCACCTCCAAGACACCAGGGATCGTCTCGATACGATCTTCGATGCCCTCAGCGATCTCTTTGAGGCGCATCAGGCTTTGAGGGCCAGAGATGTTGATCAGCAGGATGGGGAACTCAGAGATGTTGATCTCCAGCAGATTAGACTCCTCAGCATCCTTGGGGAGATCACTGCTCGCCTTGTCCACCTTGTCTCTGACCCGCTGGTAGGCTTGATCCATATCGACGCCAGACTCAAACTCGATGCTGATCAGGGAGATCGACTCTGAGCTGGTGGAGGCCATCTCTTTGACATCCTTGAGATCCTTAAGCTCTCGTTCCAGCGGGGTGGTGAGCAACTTCTCGATATCTGCGGGGGCTACTCCAGGGTAGAGAGTGCTCACCAGGATGAGGGGGATCTGAATATCTGGGGCGGCCTCAAGGGGCAGGCTTCGATAGGCGTCCCCCCCCATCAAGATCGCCAAGAGCATCAAAACATAGACTGAGGGGCGAAAGCGGAGCGCGGTCGCGGTGACGATCATGGCGCGGAGACAACCTCCTGCCCCTCTCGTAAGCTGCTTTGGCTGGAGATGATCAGTCGTTCTCCTAGAGAGAGCCCCGAGCGCACCAGGATCCGATCCCCCTCAGGGGGTCCCAGCTCTAAGACTGGTCTACGCGCGCGCCCCCCATCAAAGAGATAAGCCACCCGCTCCCCCCCACTGAAGAGCAGCTGATCTTGAGCTATCACCACCGCTTCCTCGTGGCTCTGACTGAGGATCTTAAGCTCAGCAGCCATCCCCACCAAGATCTCACGTTCAGGATTATCAAGCTCCACCCTGATCTCATAGGTGTGGCTCTCGGGATGCCCTGAGGGGATCAGTACGTTGATCTCTCCCTCAAAGCTTCTTTCCAAGGAGCCGATCTTGATGTGCACCTTCATCCCCTTCTTCAGCTCAGCGATCTGCTGCTCTGGGACCTGAGCCATCACCATGATCTTGCTGTGATCCATGATCTTTAGGAGCGGGGCCCCAGGCATGACATACTCTCCCCGTTCAACGCGCTTTAGGGTGACCAGCCCGGAGAGGGGAGCCTTGATGACCGACTTGCTCCACTGGATCCGAGCCAACTCCAAGCCAGCGCGGCTTTGAGTCACCTGGGAAGAAGCCTGATCAACCTGCTGTTGAGTCGCCATCTCCTCCTTGAGCAGCTCCTTAAGTCGCCTGTGACTGCTCTGAGCCAGCTCCAGCTGAGCTCGGATCTGTCTAAGCTGTGCGCGTTGGGTGCGAAAGTCGATGCGAGCGATCACCTGCCCTTCCTTGACTTGATCCCCCAGATGAACAGACAGCTCTTCAATCCGCCCAGGCAGCTCACTGGAGAGGAGCAGCTCTCTAAAGGCCAAGGTTTCACCCTGGAGTTGAATATACTCCCTGAGATGCTTGGGCTTGAGTTCTAAGGTTTCGACTCTGAGGAGTGCCTTTGAGCTGCTCTCTTTGCTGCTCTCTTCCGCCTTAGGTGCTTCGCAGGCCAGGATCAGGAGAGAAAGCCACAACGCTCTAAGCTTCATTCGCCAGCCTCCAGAGATACAGAATGTAAGGGATGAAATCGGCGCATCCTGTACCTGATTCCCATGAAAAATCAAGCCCCAGAGGGAGCAGGCTGAGGCTCCAAAGGGGTCCTGTGGACGACGCGCTTCACTGTGGAAACCCAAACATTATCTGAGCATGGGTATTATTACTGGGAGCTGGACCATCAAGAGCAGGGCTGCTTTAGAAAAGTCGTAGAGGGAGCGATTCAGAGGAGGAACTTGAAGAGCAGGAGACCAGCCGCCGCCGCCAGTGGGACGGTGAGATTATCATCTAACCTCTTACTGAACAGCTCCGCCAGGGTGGCAGGGAGGGCCGCGAAGAAGCTGGCGATGAGGGCTTCAGAGAGGCTGAGTTCCGAGAATTGGAGAACGCTCAGACTCACCAAGACGGCCACCCCAAAGAAGGTCAGGCTGCCCTCCAGAGAGCGCCCATGAATCAAGCGGTGGCGACCATAGCGCCGCCCAACGAGGCCCGCCATAGGATCCGCGATACCCAAGATCATCACCCCCACAGCCGCGACGAGGGGCATCTGCAGCAAGCTCAGCAAAAACAGCGCGGAGCAGTACCAAGTTGCTGAGTTGAGCTCCTTATGCTCGTGGGCGTGGGCCAGGGGTCCATAAATGCGCATCAACCGAGCGTTAAACTCAGGGGAGATGCGGCGGATCCCCTCCATACCCCAAGCATAAACGAGAAGAACAGAAGCCATGAGGATCAAAAGCTTCGGGTCCAAAATACTGAGGAGGCTTAAAATCAGGAAGCCAGCCCCTGCATGAGAGAGGCTCCGCTTCCAGTTGCTCGGGCGGAGCCTGGGGACCTTGATGGAGCGAAGATGAAGGAGGGTCGCCAGCTTGGTATAGGAGCCCTGGAGCCGCCCACGGTGACGCATCCACTGCTCACGGATCTCCGCCCCAGAGAGCTGCGTTGAGGGCATCTCCCTGAGCAGGCTCCCCAGCTCTCTCAACCGCTTAGAGAGAGCCTCCTCTCCTCGAGCGCTCTTGGCCCGCTCTAAAAGCTTAGAGAGCCTCTTCTCTAGGCCTCGTAGACGCTTCCTGAGGGCGGCCTGTGTCTCATTACGCCAACGCGCTGGATCCAACTCCATCAGGACACGATGAAGCTCCAGCGCAATGCTTTGGGACTCTAAAGCGAGTGTTTGGGTCATAGCGCAGACCTCTTTATCTTTGGGCGAGAGTATTCATAGCGGTGATGCCGTCGTCCAGTGCTTACCAAATCATCGATTCTCTATTGCTCAGCGCTCCATGACAGGGTAACGACATCTCCAAAATTCAGCTGCTTTGGGAGAGATGGATGGCCAAAATGAGCCGCTTTCCGGGGACATTCTATGTCGCCTGTACGATGGAGATCTTCGAGCGGATGGCCTGGTATGGCTTCTTTGCGCTCAGCTCTCTCTATATCACCGGCCCTGTTTCTCAGGGAGGCTTGGGCTTCTCCAGCATCGAGAGAGGGATCTTACAGGGGGTGATCCCCTTCCTCCTCTACCTCTTCCCGGTGATCACGGGAGCGCTGGCAGATCGCTACGGCTATCGCAAGACCTTCTTGGTGGCCTTCGCGATCATGACCCCCGCTTATTGGCTCCTGGGGCAGGTCCATAGCTTTGGCGGCTTCTTTGCTGTCTTCCTCCTCTTAGCGGCGGGAGCGGCCACCTTTAAGCCGGTGGTGGTGGGGACTATTGGGCGCTGCACCGATGACTCCAACCGGGGGATGGGTTTTGGAATCTTCTATATGATTGTCAACATCGGAGGCTTCATCGGCCCCTTGGTGGCGGGCTATATGCGGGCGATCTCCTGGGATATGGTCTTCCTCGCCTCTGCAATCTGGATCGGCATCAACTTCATCCCCACCCTCTTTTTCTACAAGGAGCCCACCACCGAGGCAGACTCCAAAGAGAAGCGCAGCTTGGCGCAGGTCCTCTTGGATGCTCAATATGTCCTCGGCAATGGTCGCTTTGCCCTCACCGTAGTCCCTGTGATCATCCTCTTTATGTTGGGAGGAGGAGAGTGGGTCTCTTGGTCTATCGTCCTGGGCGGTTCTGTCGCCTGGATCGCCATCAACTACGTCTGGAACCTCTTCTCTAAGGGAGGAGAGGGGGCCAGTTGGTTCCTACAGAAGGCCAAGATAGGCAACTGGCCCTTTGTGGTCTACCTGCTGATCCTCGCGGGCTTCTGGGCCAGCTTTAACCAGATCTTCATCACCATGCCTGAATATATCCGCGACTTTGTAGATACCTCTGACCTCCTGGGCTACGCCTCCATCTTTGGAGAGGGGGTCGTGGAGTTTCTGGCGGCGGTGAACATCGATAAGCTTAGCGAGGCCCTCACGGAGCTGGCTGGGAAGTATGGTGCGGCGAGCGATCCAGAGCAGCTCCGTGCTGCCTTCTTTGAGATCGTTAACTACAAAGTGAGGCCCCCGATGGCGGAGCTACAGAGCGTCCTGGCTCAGCTTTCCACCCAGGTTGAGGCCAACCCCGAGATGGTTCAGACCATCGCTCAGAGCTGGGCTGAGAAGTATCGCCAGATCAACCCTGAGTACATCATCAACATCGACGCAGGCGCTATCGTCATCTTCCAGGTCCTGGTGAGCTGGATCATCCAGCGCTGGAGCCCCTTCCCGGTCCTGGTGGTTGGCAGCCTCATCTCTGGGATCGGCATCGCCATGGGCGCCTTCGCCCTGGTGGGCCTCACCGTGGTCCTCGCTATCGTCGTCTTTGCCTTTGGAGAGATGATCGCCTCTCCTAAGAGTCAGGAATATGTGGCTCGCATCGCCCCCCCCGACAAAGTGGCTCTCTTTATGGGTTATTACTTTGTCTCTATCGCCCTGGGGAACCTCTTCGGCGGCATCCTCAGCGGCTGGGGCTATGAGGTCCTCGCCAAAGAGCAGAACAACCCCGCCCTGATGTGGATGATCTTCGGCAGCCTGGGCGCCCTCACCGCCTTCGCCCTGATCATCTTTAATAAGTTTGTGGTGCCTCGCCTGGAGGCGCAGCGCGCTTGAGTTTAGGCTCTCTGAATGCGCCTCGCTCTTCTTCTGTTCCCTCTCCTCTCCGCCTGTGACTCAAGCTCTGCTCCAGAGATAGACCTGGACTCAGGCACGCTCCCGGATGTTGAGCTGGATCTGCCTGCGCCCGATCTCTCGCCCCGCTTGCTCCTCCTGGAACGCCAAGGCTCTCCCAGCGAGGATGGAGAGATACTCACGCTCCATCTGGGCTTAGAGCCTCCAGGAGAGCGAGCGGTGGAGGTCCTTATCAGCCCCCCAGGAGAGCTGCGTCTGCTCGAAGAGGCCCCCTTAACGCTCTCTCCTGAGCTGACCCTACACTTTCAGGGCCTAGATGATGGAGCGCTGGATGGTCAGGCCCTTCTCAAGATCCAGATTCAAGCGGAGGGCCTGGAGCCCTTAGAGTTGAGCCTCAGCAACCATGATAACGATGGGCGCTGGCGCCCTCAGCTCAGCCCTGATCCAGAAACTGGACGAGCGCGAATTCGCCTCAGCGGGCCGGGGCGCTTTCAGCTCCTCTCTGGAGAGAGCCAGAGCCTGGATGGTCGCTGGATCCTCCTGAGAGAGGAGGAGGGAGAGCATCGGCGCCTTCACCCTGAGAGCGGGACCTGGATCGCCCTGCCTGGAGTAGAGGGAGAGGCTCGACTCTATAAAGATCAGCTCTACTTCAGCCGGGAGGGGCTGCTCTGGCGGCTCGAGATTATGAGCTTGGAGCGAGAGCCTTTGGAGGTCCCCGCGCTGGGAGTCCTGGCGGCGGGTCCCGGTGGGCTGCTCTTAGAGGTTGAGGGAGGGAGAGCCCTGCTTCAAGGGGAGCGCCTTCGCCCTCTGGAGATCTCAGGGGAGTGTCTGATGGGGAGCGCCCAGCTCCTCTGTAGAGATAAGGAGGGGCTGATCAGGGTCTCGCTGGAGGAGCTTGAGCAGGAGCGTTTGGAGGCAGGAGGCAGCTGGCCCGCGCTGCTCCCTGATGAGAGCTTGGTCGCCCTAAGCTCCTGCTGTGAGGGGAGCGAGCTGATCATCCTCCAAGGGAACGAGCTGGAACGGCGGCCCTGGTCCGCTCCTTGGCAGCGATATATCAGCCCTGCCGGTCCCCTCTGGATCGGGGAGGGAGGGAGACAGAGCAGACAACTCAAGCTGTTGGGAGTGGAAGAGAGCAATTTGGCTGGAGGAGCGGGCTTGGCGAGGGCTCCAGAGATCGGCCCCCGCTGCGCCTGTTGTGGAGAGTGGAGCTGTAGAGAGACGGGCTGTGAGGAGGCGCAGATCTGCGTTGAGGATGAGGAGTGCGGTGAGCAGATCTGTTTGGAGGGATTCTGCCGCCCTAAGAGCCGCCAACCGGGGCGAGCGCAACGGATGGGAGGGCAGCTGATCTGGACCGAGGAGCTGCTCTTGGGCTGTGAACGTGCTCTCTTTGCCTTGAGCTTCAGCCCCCGAGAGCGTGCCCTGATCGGCCCTAAGGCTCAGCATCTCTCTCAACGGGTCTATGTTGAGGGCTCAGGGCGTTGGATGATCGCTGAGGCGGGAGCAGAGGGCTTTGATGAGGGGCACTATCGTATCGCTCCAGCCCTCTCTGCTCAACGCTACGCCGCCGCAGATCTGGATGGGGATGGCCAGGATGATCGCCTCGCTCTCAATTTGGAGGGGGATCTCTGGCATATTCAAGCGGATCTCAGCGGAGATGGCTGGGGGAGCCAGAGCCAAGCAGAGGCGAGCTATCCGAGCGATCGTCCCCCTCTCCTGGGAGATCTCAACGGGGATGGCTTCTGCGATCTGATCAGCTTTGAGGGGGGTCTTTGGCGCCAACACCTGGGCACAGCTCTTGGTTTACCCGCTTTTGAGCCCTGGACTCCGCTCTGTGATCCTGGACCTGAGGCGGAGAAGATCCTGTTGGCAGATTGGAGCGGGGATGGTCGCGCAGATCTGATCTCGCTGCGGCGAGCAGGGCTACGCTGGCGTTGGTCTGGTTATCAACTTTCTGACTGCCTAGAGCCGGTCTGGACCCGAGCGCTGGGGGTGTATCGAAGAGATCAGCCCCTAGCTGGAGATCTCAACGCGGATGGCCGCGCAGATCTGGTGGTCGCGCGGCGTGGCGAGGAGGACTTGCTCTGGCGCGGAAGCTTGATGAGCGCGGAGGGACCAGGGCCACCCTGGGATCGCTTGGGGGGGCGCTTTGGAGGACTCAGAAATCAAGCTCTGATGATGAAACTCGGCCCATACCCCCAAGACCCTCTACTTCACTCCGAATTGCCTTGATCAGCGCGGGAGTGCAGCGCAAGCTGCTCCATTATTGGATCGGTTGAGTCAGAGGAGAAGCATGAACGCGTTCTTTGAAGCCTGTCTGCTTCTTCCAACAGGCATCTACACCACCTTTATGATCCTCATCATTTTTTATTGGTCCTTTGTTGCCTTTGGGATCTTTGACATCGACATCCTAGATGTAGATGCCGATGGACTCCTGGATGGAGCTGCTGAGGGAGCCGCTGAAGGTTTGGCTGAGGGAGCCGCTGAAGGCTTGGCTGAGGGAGCCGCTGAAGGCTTGGCTG
>CAYLJJ010000128.1:0-14024 GCA_964384025.1 uncultured Nannocystaceae bacterium | reverse complement strand
CCTTTCAAAAATGGCTCAGATTTGGCCCCTCCTCAAGAAGTGGCCGGACTATTGATACTCAAAGAGATCTTAATGTGAAGACCTTGCTTCAAAGAGCCCAGGCTTCATTCTGTACAGAGAGCAGCGCTCCGAGTAGCCTCCCGCCCCTACTGCGCTGCGGAGATTTCCAAGATGAGTGAGCACGGAGTCCGGCAAGTCTGTAAGACCCAGGGAAAAGCCCCTGAACTCTCGGTGGTGATGATCGCCTATAACGAGGAGGCTTGCCTCGAACAGGTCGTTCAGGAACTGAGAGCTGATCTGAATATGGCAAAGATCGACTTTGAGCTGCTTTTGATCGATGATGGCAGCGCTGACAGCAGCCTCCAGTTGATGGAGCATCTGGCTGATGAGCGAACCCAAGTCTGGACCCAAAATAATGGAGGGATCGGCGCGGCCCTTAGCACAGGCTATGAGGCCGCTCGAGGTCGCTATGCAACCTGGGTCCCTGCCGATGGACAGATCGCCCCCTCCTCGGTCATCGCCCTTTTCGAGCAGCGAAAGGAGGCCAGCATGGTGACCACGGTCTATCGTCATCGAGATGATCCCTTCTTTCGTATGCTCATCTCCCGCTCCCTCAACACCTTAGTGCGCTTGCGTACAGGGGAGTGGAAGAAGAGTGGGGGCAACTATATCTTTGAGCGCAGTGCTTGGGAGGCTCATGGGCCTCGAGAGGAGCGCTCGATGATCATCAGTGAGTTGTTCCGTCAGCGTCTGGTCCAGGCGGGGCTGCCTGTGATCGAGATCATCATCGACGCTCGCGCGCGGGTCGCGGGGCACTCCAAGGTCCTCAACCCTCGCGCCATTCTACGGACCTTAAAGGGCCTCTTGGGGATGGTCCGCTCATGAAGCTGGGGCTCAAGCTTCAAGCCCCTCGGGTCGCTTGGCTCTCGGCCCTGGCGCTGCTCCTCTATCTCCTCCTGAGCATGAGTCGAGACCTGGGTTTCTATGATACAGGTGAGCTGGCCTTAGTCGCCGCTCAGGGTGGCCTGGGACATCCCACAGGCCAGCCTCTTCATACCCTCCTGGGCTGGCTCCTCTCTCAGCTGATGCCCCCTCTCTTAGCACTCAACCTGCTTTCGGCTCTACCCACCGCCTTGATGCTCCTTCCCCTGGCCAGCCTCGCGGAGCGGATGAGCCCCAAGCGCTTTCATATCACGCTGGCTCCGCTCATCGCTCTGCTGCTCCTGCACTTCGCCTTCTGGAGTTCAGGCAGCCGTATCGAGGTCTATGCTCTGGGGAATCTCCTGGTTCTCTGGGGGATCGCTCGGGTGGCTGGTGTCCTCCATGATGAGCAGAGCGCTCTGCCCGCTGGCCTCGCCTTTGGGCTCTCAGCAGCGGTCAATCCGGTAGTGGCTCTGGGCGCCGCCCTGGCCCTCGTTCCCATCCTGCTCCTGAGCCTCTGGCGAAGCAGCCTCAGCGCAAAGCGCCTTGCAGGTATTATCCTGGGCGGGCTGCTGGGTCTGCTGCCCTATCTCTATGTTTTCTGGGTGGGGCAGCGGCAGGGCCAGGGGATCTTCCTCTGGGGAGCACCTCAGGATCTGGCTTCAGCCCAGCGCTTCTTCAGCAACGCCGACTTTGCTGGGAAGCAAGCCTCAGGGATGGCGATCCTGGAGCATCTACAGATCTGGCTGCGCTGGGCCATTGAGCGAGGGCTCGCTCCGCTCCTCTTCTTGGGGCTCTTAAGCCAGCTCAGGCGCGGCCCCTTAGGGCGATTCTTTGGTCTATTGCTGCTGTTGCCCGCGCTCCTCTTTATCTGCCTGAATGGCGCCTTCTATCCCGATAATCCTGACTATTTAGGCTATTTGGGAGCCCCACTGGCTCTCCTCCTGGTGAGCGCCTTGGGCGGCCTGACTCAGCTGAGTCAGCGAGGGCGGCTGCAAGAGATCCTCGCCAGCCTCCTCCTTCTGAGCCTCTTGAGCAGCGCCCTCCTGGCTGAGCCCAGCCTCTGGAATCGTCGCCGTCATCGGGATCACAGCGCTCGACAGCTGCTGACGGCGGTGATGGAGAGCGCACCTCAGGGAGCTGTGTTGCTGATGGAGTCGGATCATTGGGTCTTCCCCGCTTTCTATCTCCAGAGCGTAGAGAGACTCCGCCCCGATCTGGTTCTCCTTTCGGTGGGGCTCTCCGGCTCCTCCTGGTACTGGCGTTGGCTCTATGAGCAGCACCCTGAGCTGAAGCCCATCCAGATCAGAGCTCCAGGAGGACGAGGAGCGCGCATCCAACGCTTCCTCAAGGTTCAAGAACGGCCCACCCTCTTTGAATCCCTCCCCTACGCCATCCACTTTGGTCCCCCTGCCTGTATGGGTCGCTGGCTCTTGGGCGATGCGCGCGCCTGCCAAGAACTCAGTAAGGAGCCAGATTCCAGCGCGGAGCTGATCCGAACGCTGTTGGCTGAGGTGGGAGAGGGGGCCTCCCCCGCTGATCGAGTCTTGGCCCGCGTCGCTTACGAGCGTGGAGAAGCTCTCTGGCGCCTTGGTCGTCCTACCCAGGCGCTGGAAACTCTAAGGGCTGGGGTCCCTGAGGCGCTGCTGCCCCCCAAGCCGGGAGATGTCAGCTTCGCGATCGCCCTTCGAGGCCCAGCCCAGCGCTGGCGTGAGCGGACCATCATTGGGCACTTTAGCCAGAACCTCTTTTTGGCCAGTAAGCTTCTCTGGGCTGCACGACAGAAGGAGGCGGCAGAGCAGCATATGAGAGCCGCCGCTCTGGCGGGGCTGCTCGAAGCTCTGGACGCTGAACAGTAATGAACTTTGAGGTACGGGGGCTCAGTTGTTGTCTGGGGGGGCGACAGCTCTTTGAGGATCTCAACTTCAACTTGAGGCCAGGAGAGATCCTGATGATCTCCGGCCCCTCAGGTTCAGGAAAGAGCCAACTCCTACGCACTTTAGCGGGCCTTCGCCCTCTACAGCATGGCACGATCCGCTTGGGGGGGCGCAGCCCCCAGAAGTGGGGCTTGCCTCGTTGGCGAGCTGAGGTCTGCTATCTATCTCAACGCCCTCAGATCTTTGCAGCTACCGCAGCAGCTCAGCTGGAGAGATTGCCAGAGCTTTCAGGACAGAAGAAGCGCGCGCCCTGGACAGATCCGATCCCTCTGGCAGAGCGCTGGGGCCTGCCTCCTGAGCGTTGGGAGGCCCCTTGGCTGAGTCTCTCAGGAGGAGAGCAGCAGCGCCTTGCCCTAGCGATGACCCTGGCTTCAGCGCCTCAGGTGTTGCTGCTTGATGAGCCCAGCAGCGCCCTTGATCCTCAAACCAAGGCGGCGGTTGAGGCTGATCTACTGGGTAAGACCGCGCTCTGGATCAGCCATGATCCAGAACAACATGCGCGCATCAGCCCCCACGGGCTCAAGCTGGGAGCTGAAGATGCCTGATCTCATCGAGCTGAGCCCCAGCGCTCTGGCTTTGGCCGCCTCGCTGATGCTCATCAGCGTCGGGCTCTCGCTCTGGCTGCGCCTGAACATGGAGCGCCGTTTGCTCATCGCCAGCCTACGCAGCCTGATTCAGCTTACGCTCTTGGGTTATCTCTTGGTGCCTGTCTTTCGTTGGCTGCATCCAGGGCTCACCGGGAGCATTGTCCTGCTGATGTTCCTCTTGGCCAGCCGAGAGGCAGTGCGTCGCAGCTCAAAGCGCTATCGAGGGATCTGGAGGGATGCATTCATCTCTCTTTTTCTGGGCTCCGCCCTCAGCGCTCTGGTGGGCTGTGTCTTGGTGATCTCCGCTGATCCTTGGTGGCACCCCCGCTATCTGATCCCCTTCTTGGGGATGATCTTGGGCAACAGCATGACCGGGATCTCTCTGGGCTTTGATCGCTGCCTGAGCAGCTTCGATCAGCGCCGGGAGCAGGTAGAGGGGCTCCTTGCCTTTGGAGCCACCCCCTTCGAAGCCAGCCGTCCTATCCTTCAGGAGGCCGCTCGCACCGCTATGCTGCCGATCATCAACACTATGAGCGTGGTGGGTCTGGTGAGTATCCCAGGGATGATGACCGGGCAGATTTTGGGAGGGACTCCGCCTGAACAGGCCGCCCGCTATCAGATCCTGATCCTCTTCCTCATCGCCGCTGCGATCAGCCTGGGGGTGGGGATCGCCCTCCTCTTCAGCCTCTCTGCAGCCTTTGATAAAGAGCAGCGCCTTCGCCCTGAACATCTATACTCCAGGGAGGGCTGAGTGGGTTTAGAGGAGCATCAGGGAGGAAAATAAGCTCGACATCTTTCAGCCAAGCCTCCATAAAGGCCCCCTAACACCCCTTCATCGGGGCCTTGATTTATTCCCGTGGTGGAAAAAAAATCTACAGCTGCAGAGGAAGGAAGCGTACCTTCTCGCGGTTCAGTCACCCCGGTGACGAGATTAATGATGAGGGTTGAATGAGATGCTTGCTCCGAGCTGCTCCACTCCTGCTCCTGTTGTCAGGGGGAGCTGCAGCTGAAGAGGCCAGCGAGGACCCCAACTGGGGCCTCGACTTGAGCCTGAAGAACACGGTTACTCAGGGGACCTTGGATAAGAGCCAGGATCTGAGCTACAACCCCAAAGTCTACACCACCAACCAGATCTCTCCGAGTTGGCAACCCATAGAGCCGCTGACCCTCTATGGAGAGATCGGCTTAAGCCATGAGTGGACCAACGCGGACCATACCACCAAGAACCGCGAGACTCTCTTCACAGATACGGAACTGGGTCTGGACAGCGCCTGGGAGCTGCCTCTGATCGGCGCCAGAGCCTCTCTCTCTCTGGGAGCTGGTCTGCCCAGCAGCAAGTTCTCCCAAGCGGAGACCCTGATCCTCTCCCTCAGCCCCAGCTTTGATCTCAGTAAGAGCTTCCCCGATCTCCTCAGCCTGGGCTTTGGGATCTCAGGTTCAGCGACTCGGGGCTTCTATCGCTACACCACCGGAGAGCTTCAAGGGACCGAGGTGTCCTGCTCTACCGCAGCGCAATGTGAGCGTTTTAAGAACACCGGTATGCGCAACGCTCGCTATACCCTGAGCCTCGCGGGCCGAGTGAGCTTTAAGCCCATCGAGATGCTGAGCTTTGGAGCGAGCTTTGGGCTCCTGCGTTACCAACTCTTCGGGCTCAATGAGGAGGCCACCGATTTTAATGAGGATGGTTTAGCGCCCCTCCCTGTTGATGAGATGCCCAACTTCACCAAGTCTTCAGATACTCGAGATTATTTCACATATGGTCTGAAGACACAGCTGAAGCCCCTCGATTTCTTGGCGGTTGTTCTGGGCGCCAGCGCCGTTACTCCCCAACTGGATCCCTCCCAGGATCGCTACACACCCTTCTTTAACCGACACACAAAATACTACCTGGATTTGCGGCTGGATATAGCCGCCCTAGCCTCCAAGGTAACCGAGAGCTGATATGGGAACATCGATGAAATTTGCCTTGTTCGCCGCTGCGATGGGCGTGCTCTGGGGATGCGCTGAAGAGCGTGATCTCGTAGATCGGGTTCAACCCTACGCCCTGGAGAAGTCTTTCTTTGTAGGCGAGGATCTCGTTGGGACTCAAGATGATCCCGAGTTCTATTACCAGGGGACCCTGATCGATGTGGGCTATGGAGCCGCTCAGGATGGCCTCTTCACCTCTACATATGCTCAGCCGCTCTCCCGCATCAAGTGGCAGATCACCGAAGACTTGCTCATCGGCCGCATCGCTTATGAGCGCATCGATGGCAGCGACGGCAAAGGTCTAGGAGGCCCTGTTCAAAATGGCGTCGTCGCCGTGGCCTATCGTATCAAGAGCCACTTCGATATCGCTCGACAGTACAACGCCGGGACGGGTGAAGAGTATAATATCGTCGGTGAGAACACCTCAGATCGCCCCTGGAATGAGCGTGAGCACTTCCGGGTAGACTTTTCTGAGAGCTTGGCGACCGACGCCTATGACTTTGATACCCTCTCTCTGCTGGGCGTCTACGGTGGGATCAGTTATGAGTCTTTGGGTTACGAGGTCACAGATCCAGCAGATCCTGATGCTCCTTTCTTTGACACAAATAACGGTTACTTCGATGTCACCAACAAAGCTTTCGCCAAGCCTGGAGAGATCGATCTTCGTTCCTTTGGTTGGGGCATCGACAGCTTCCCCTCCTGCTTTTTGCCCAATGACTTCCTGGGTGGCTCTGAGCCTGCAGGTTCCTGTAACCCCGTAGAACTGACCATCCGCCAATCCTTCAAGCGTGTACGTGATGATGATTATGAGCCTGCTCATTGGGATGGGTATCGTTTCCAAGCCTTTGGTGCTTTCTATGTAGAACGCCGCTCCTACTCAGGCAGTTATGGGATGTTGGATACGGGTTGGCGTCGCTTTATCTCTCGTTACAACATTTGGGAGCGCAGCCACTACTACAGCGATCCTGAAAATATGACAGGCGCCATTGCCTGTTATACGGAGGAGGACACCCCCTTCGGTGAGGGACCTGAGCGCGACACCGATGGAAATGGAACTGATGATGAATGTGAAGAGGTCACCGCTGCTCTAGGTGTTGGCGGTTCCCAATGTGATCGATGGAACCATAAATGTACACAACCCTATACAAAACGCCGGGAAAAGCCAGTTGTCTGGTACTATACCAACGGAAGCGATCCCTACTATTACGAGGCTTCAGCAGATGCCGCCAATCAGTGGGATGTCGGGCTGCGTATGGCAGTACAGGCTGCCAAGTATAGTGAATGCAGGCATACAAACAGTGACAACTGTAAGAACAGCTATCCAATGCATTTCGGTCAGCAGGATATGCAAGATGACCTAATCTACCTCAGTACTGAAGTAGATAAATGTCGCTATGGAACTGCTTATGCTGATAAAGGTAAAAACGAAGAAGAGTGTAAGACTTTGGCAGAAAGCATTGGTAAGGCGCGTGGTTATGACGATGCTGTAATCAAGCTGGCACAGATGCGTGAGATGGTCATCATTTGTCATAGCCCAGTACAAGCTGATGATCATGCCGCCTGTGCTCCCGCCGATCAGCGCCTGCCTGCTGGGGTCACCGCTGAGATGTGTTATGAGGCCAGCCTGGACTCACTCCATGAACTTTATGAGACCTGTAAGAAGGCCCGTAATGTTCGCCGCGGTGACCTGCGCTATAACCAACTCAACGTCCTCCCCGATCCTCAAACCCCCTCTCCTTGGGGCATCATGGTGGATGCCAATGATCCTCTCAATGGTAAGGTGGTCTCCTCCAGCATCAATGTTTGGGCCTTTGTCAACGATCTCTTCAGCCAGAAGGTGATCGATATGATCCGCTACGCCAAAGGCGAGCTGAGTACAGAGCAGATCACCTCAGGTGAGTATGTGCGCAACTGGGCTGGAGCCGCCGCCGCAGCCTCAGCGGGCAGCCTCAGCGGAGCCTTGGATAAAGAGGAGGTTCTCAAGCGAACCGCGGATATGGCACGGACAACCCCAGAACAGATCGCCGCGATTCAAGCCAATCCTGGGGCGATCCCTCCCAAACTGCGCAATGTTGTACAGAAGGTGAAGCAGCAGGTGAAGGCGGTCCGCACAAAATGGGATGCCCCCTCTGTCATGCGACCTATCTATGCTGCCCGTGCTCAGCAAGCTTATGGCTCGGAGTTTGAAGCCCAACTGATGACCCCCGCGATGCAGCAGATGATGGGAGTCCAGGGGATGCCTCTCAGCGACTCCGTAATGAACCACGCTTCTATCCTGCGAGGCGCCAACCCCAGTTTCCAGCGGGATCTAAAGCAGTGGAAAGAGGTGGCTTTGGCTGAGCGTGGTGCCTGTATTCTGCAAGAGGCTCCTGCCCCTGTCTCTCTCACAGGCTTGGGAGATATCCTAGAGCAGAAGTTCTCCAATAAGTTTGGCCCCTTTAACCCCAGTGATTCTCCCGATCTTCAGCAAGAGCGCGCCGAGGCGATGCGACTCTATCTGGCCAGAAAGGCACACACCGCGGTCATCGCACATGAGATGGGTCACTCCATCGGCCTGAGGCACAACTTCGTCAGCTCCGCCGACTCCTTCGGTTATCGCCCTCAGTACTGGCAGCTGCGCACCAATGATGGCAAGGTCACCGAAGAGTGTACCGATCTTCAAACTGATGGTCAGGGCTGCGTGGGTCCCCGCTACTTTGATCCCATGACCGAAAATGAGCGTCGCAACCTCATCTGGATGTGGATGCACTCCTCCGTTATGGATTATGCAGGTGAACCCGCTCAGGATATGTTGGGTTTGTCCGCTTATGACTTTGCCGCAACGCGCATGTTCTATGGTGAATCTGTAGCTGTTTTTAAAGATGAAAGTTTCAATATGAAGGATTCTTCAGGCAAGGCTTTCAGCATGCTGGAGAAAATGGATAACTTTGGTGGTATTACTGGATATAGTTATGGACTTAAAGGAACAGAATTCCACTATTCACAACTTAATAAAAACTACAATCTCATCGACTCTTGCGTTACGATAAGCAATCCGAGCGTTTTTCGGCCTGACAGCTGGAATGATGACCTTGATGGTGCTTGGCATCCCATCTTAGATGGCCATCTGGTTACCAACCCCAGCGGAGATTACACTCGTTGTAAGCAGCAAGAGGTTGATTATGTACCTTGGCGCTCACTTCGTGATCCCTATAAACAGGAACTGAAATACAGAGATAATGATGGAAATAATCGCGAAGTTTATTATCGAGGAGGCCCTGCTTTAGATTCAACACGTCGTTTGCGCGTGCCCTATGGTTTTGGTACTGACGGCTGGGCTGATACAGGCAACCTGAGCGTCTACCGTCACGATAACGGTGCTGATCCCTACGAACTCTTTGATTTCTTTATCTCTCAGCAAGAGGTCAACCATATCCTGGATAATTACCGCCGAGAACGCTCTGGGTTCAGTGTCCGCTCAGCAGCCAATCGTACTCTGGGTCGCTACAACAGTAAGATGCGCGACGGTGCCAAGGGTCTGGGCTTGATGGCCAACTACTTCCGAATGGGAGCAGAGCTGGAGGGGGTTGAGTTTGAAAGTCTATGGCGCATTGTACTGGCTCGAGACTATGCTGCTAATATCTTAGCTGCTGGGCTCGCCTTTGATCACTTTACCCGTACTCTAGCCCGACCTGAAGCAGGTCTGCACTATAACGACAATGGTATCCTTCGAGCAGATAATGACAGTCTCGCTCTTTTCATGAAAGAGACCAGCGTGGTGATCCCCAATGGCGCCACCAGCTACGCTGATCCTGGCAGCAATGTCTTTGATTCCTTCAGCTATGGTGGAAAACTGGTTGAGAACGCTTTGGCTGAAGATCGAGGCGAGTATGACTCCAGCTTCACCATGAACTGTGGCTCCTATTATGACAAGATATACGCTCCCATGTTGATGGCAGAGTCTGTGGATAACTTCATCAGCGCCAGCCGCTCCGACTTTGTGGATCCCCGTTATCGCTCCGTCTCCATGGCTGATCTCTTCCCAGAAGGATATCGTCGTTGGTTGGCCAATAACCTCACCGGTGATGACTTTATCAAAGGGCCTCGTTTGGTCGTAAATGATATTGGAAATCCCCTCCTTGACGATCGTCAATTCCCCGCTCATCCTATGGGGTGGACCAGCTGGTGGGGTGAGACCCCCCGTGTCTGCTTCCCCGATGACAATGTCTTGATCTGCGATTCTTATAACGACGATGGTACCGACTATCACCCGCTAAGCCACCCAAAGACCGCTCCCATCGATCCCCAGGTAGGCTGGGAACAGCAGAAGTTCATCATCGCGATGACCCTGCTTTACCTCCCTGAAAATGAAAAGCAGCGTTGGATCAACTCTATGCGCATCTGGGAACGAGGCGAGGATTCTGATCCTCTCTTTGAGAATCGCATCGAGTTCCACGACTCCGCAGGCAAAATCTACGTTGCTCATACTGAGGGTATGGAGACTATCTTTGGTAAGAGAGTTCAAAAAGGGATCGCTGCACGCATACTTCAGTACGCCAACGAGCTGATGTCACGAGCTTACAATGTTGATGATGGTCCTGACCTGGATGGCGATGGTGTTCCTGACTGGTATCTGCCTATCTATAAAGACGATGGGACTCCTTCGGTCAAATACGATGCTGAAGTTGGGCTCTTAGAGGTAGATGAAGAATCTGGAGGATGGATGAGCGTTGGTGATCCCAATTGTACAGAAACGGACTCCTCTGGTTGTACCTGTCAGCACAACCGCGCCTGTCTGAAGCTGAACGCCTATCTCTCCGTCCCCTTCTTCCTTCGCCAAGCGATGCACGCCTATGGCTTGACCGATCCAGAGCCACGCGGCATCTTCTAAACTCTCTTCGATGTGATAGCGCTTGGCCCGCCCCTTGCCCTGGACTATCTTCCTGGGCATGAAACCTCCTCTCTTCCTACTCCACGGCTTGGCTCGCAGTCGCTTCTCTATGCAGAGGCCCGCGCGGCTGCTGCGCAGCAAGGGGCGTAGGGTTGAAAATTTGGGCTACCCCAGCACCTTCCTCTCGATCGACACCCTCGCAGAGTCCCTCTACCGCCGCCTGCCTGAGGGACCTGTAGACTTCCTCACCCACAGCCTGGGTGGAATCCTCCTCAGGCGGATGCTCAAGCTGCACTCTGAGATCTCTCTTGGTCGAGTGGTGATGCTGGCTCCCCCCAACCGGGGCTCTGCCTTCGCTCGCTATGTAATGCCTCGTCTGGGTTTTCTCTTTGGCCCCGCAGGACGACAGCTTCAAGACCCCGCTTGGATCGAAGCGCACTGCGCCAGCCCTCCTGGCCTAGTGATCATTGCAGGGACCCGCTCAGAGGGAAACCTCAACGCCCTCTTAGGCCGTCGCTTCTTAGAGCCCCCCCACGATGGTACGGTGAGCGTCCAGGAGACTCAACTCGACGCCATGGAGGCTTTTCATACCGTACCTGCCTCTCACACCTGGATCATGAGACACCCTCAGAGCCTTGAGTTGATCCTTAAATATTTGGGTTGATGATTTTTTGTTGGAGATCAGAAGCTTCGCCATCGACAGTCTCTTGATAAGCCCAAGGAGGATGCTCATGAATATCCTGTTCTCTCTGTTTCTGCTCGGCGCGGTCAATCCAGGAGAGGAGCTGGCGACGCGCCTCAGCCAGAGGTTGGATCGCCTCTATCGAGCCGACTCCAGCCACGCCAAGATGAGCATGTCCATCACCACACCGGACTATCAGCGTACCTTGGAGTTGGAGAGCTGGAGTCGGGGAATGGACTACACCTTGGTGCGTATCCTCTCTCCTCGAAAGGAGAAGGGGATCTCCACCCTCAAACGAGAGAAGGAGATGTGGAACTATCTCCCCCGCATCCAGAAGACGATCCGTGTTCCCGCCTCGATGATGATGGGGAGCTGGATGGGCAGCGATCTCAGCAATGACGATCTGATGCGCGAGTCAAGCTGGGAGAAGGACTACAGCGTCAAGCTCTCCGAGGACAGTCCAGAGGATCAGATCTGTTTGGATTACATCCCCAAGCCCAGCGCTGCGGTCACTTGGTCTCGGGTGCAGGTCTGCCTCGCCCGAGAGAATGAGTTGCCTTTGTTCTATGATTATTATGACGAGAAGGGACGCAAGGCCCGGCGGATGAGCCTAGATGAGATCAAGGAGGTAGGAGGGCGCAAGATCCCCAGCCGTATGACCCTTACCCCGCTCCTCAAGAAAAACCATAAGACCGTGATCATCTACCAGAGCTTAGAGTTTGGCTTAAAACACGATGAGGGGCTCTTCTCGCTTAATCGTCTACGACGAGGGCGCTGAAGATGATCCTTCAGATCGCTTTGAGGAATCTATTGAGGCGCAGACTCAGAAGCTTGTTGACCCTCAGTATGATCATGGGAGGCACCGCCCTGGCTGTGTTTACTCTGGGGATCAGCCAGGGGACCTATGACATGATGACCGATCTCGCCTGCCGCAGCGCGACTGGGCATCTACAGGCGCAGCACCCCGAGTATCTGAAGCACCCCAGCCTCTTCAAGAGCTTAAAAGCCCCCCAGGAGATTCGTACGACCCTTGAGATGCAGACTGAGGTGAAGGGCAACGCTTTTCGAGTAGAAGCAGGGGTCTTTTTCTCTTACCAGGAGCCGAGCAAGGATGAACAGAGCGAGGGGCTCCCACCCAGCCATACCGCAGCGGGAATGCTCCTGGGGGTCGAGCCTGAGCGAGAAGCGCAGGTCACCCATATTCCCAACTCTGTAAAAGAGGGACACTGGCTCAAGGCTCCCCGAGAGATCGTCTTGGATAGAAGCCTCGCCCAGCGCTTAAAGGCTCCTCTGGGGGCTGAGATCACCCTGATCACTCAGGGCGCGGATGGCTCAATGGCCTATGACAACTTCAAGCTAAGTGGCCTCTCTGACTCAGGGATCCCCGCTGCAGTGGCCTATCTCAGCCTCAAGGACGCCCAAGATCTGCTGGTGCTGGGATCGCGAGTTCATCAAGTCTTGATGGTGGTAGATGAGCTGAGCGCCCTCCCCAAGCTTAAAGCTCTGAAGCTTCCTGAGGGTGTGTTACGGAGCTGGGATGAGATCCTTCCAGGTCTGGCCAGCTCCATCGCTTCAGATCGCGCTGGAGGCTCCATCTTTCTTGTGATCGTTCTCTTGGTGGTGCTCTTGGGGGTGGCCAACACCATGATGATGGTGGTCTTTGAGCGCACCCGAGAGTTTGGAGTGATGTTGGCCCTGGGGACTACTCCTCGCCAGATCCTGGCTCTCACTTTGAGTGAGGCTGCTTGGCTCTCCTTTATCGCCACCAGCTTGGGCAGCTTATTGGGCAGCTTGACCAACGTCTGGCTCTCAGGGGAGGGGATCCCACTTGGAGAGTACACCATGGAGTTTGGAGGAGTCGTTATCGACCGGATGCTGGCTCAGAATAGTCTACTGATCTCCCTGATGGTGCCAGGGTTGATCTTCGTGGCGGGGGTCCTGGCGGCTTTCTTCCCTGCTCTGAGGGCCTCTCGACTCTCCCCCTCCCAAGCGCTGAGGGCCTCCTGATGGACACGCTCACCCCGAAGCTGGCTTGGCGTAACATCTGGCGACATCCTCGGCGCACTTGGCTGACCGCCTCAGCGATCAGCATCGGTTTTGTCCTGGTGCTCCTTACCCTTGGTTTCACCGAAGGGATGAAGCGTCGCCTCATCGAGACCCTGACAGACAGCTGGTTGGGGGAGGCTCAGATCCACGCAGAGGGCTACCGTGAGGCGCCCGAAGTGATGAAGCATCTCAAAAAGAGGAGCGCGCTCTTAAAGCAGATCAGCGCGCAGCCTGGGGTTCGAGCCCTGAGCCCTCGGCTCCTGAGCAGCGGGGTTGCTACCATGGGGGGGCGCTCATCCCCGGTGCAGATCGTGGGTGCGGAGTTCGATGCTGAGTTGAAAGTCAGCCGCTGGCGCGATGCTCTTCAGCGCGGAGCTTGGCCTGAGGCCCCTGAGGAGCTGCTCTTGGGAGAGAGCCTCGCGGAGAAGCTGGAGTTGGAGCCTGGGAGTCCAGTGATCATCCGCCTAGCAACCGCCGCTGAGGGAGAGCAACTGGATCTCAGGATGAAGGTCGCGGGCAGCTACCTCTTAGGAGATCCTATCTTGGACAAGGGCAGCGTGATCATGGCACTGGGCCACCTTGAGGAAGCCCTGGACCTTAAGGATGTGGCCCACCAGATCACCCTGCGCTTAGATCCTCAAAGAGAGCCCGCCGAGATCCTCAAGGCTTTGGAGGCCCCAGGCTTAGACCTGGCCTCCTGGCCTGAGTTGGTGCCGATGATGGATAAGATGTTGAGCATGCAGCAGATCAGCCTGCTGATCACTCTCGCGGTGGTCTTCTTTATCCTTGGGTTGGGGGTCCTCAATACCCTCACGATGTCTCTGGTTGATCGAACTCGAGAGTTTGGAGTGCTCAAAGCTCTGGGGACCAGCCCTGGGCGAATCTTTTGGTTGATCTTCTGTGAGTCTGCTTGGCTCTCTCTGGTGGGAGTAGCCCTGGGTTTGATCTTAGGTCTACCGCTACACTTCTGGTTGGCGACGGTGGGCTTGCCTTTACGGGGTGTAGAGGTCGGT
>CAYLJJ010000127.1:0-14437 GCA_964384025.1 uncultured Nannocystaceae bacterium | reverse complement strand
CTTTCAAAAATGGCTCAGATTTGGCCCCTCCTCAAGAAGTGGCCGGACTATTGAAAAAGTATGTGTATGTCGTTTCAAAATCTCTCCACCATCAAACTTCAAAATAGATCCCGCCCCTCCCTATGTCGAGCGGAATTTCTCTTCTCGTTTGTCAAAATGCTCAGGCACCAAGAGGCTTAGGTGGGTGCTCTTGGTGAGCGCTGAGTGGTCAGGTGGAGATCATTAAAGTGAAGTTCCTCGAGAGATTTAGGTCAATTCAAGTAATTGTAACAGCTTACGGGAATCAACCAAACTGTTGCTTGACTGTGTCTTCAAGCAACCGCTACGTTCGAGCCCACATAGATGGGGGATGTTATCATGAAAAATGAACCACTCTGGACTTTCAGTCCAGAGTATGAGGGGCGGCTTTCAGCCGCGGGAGTCGGCTGAAGCCGATGGGTAACCGTCATTCCACGATGAAATCATCATCATGGTGACTCGAACGACTATCGTGGTTTTACAATTACTTATAGACAATGTGCGGTTGTTTATACTGATTTTTGGGGATCCTATGAGAAAACCATTCCGTCTAAAAGACACCGCGCTGTAGCTAAAGGGTCTGGACTAACTAATCATATTGAACGCTTGGGCTGTACGTTGTGCCAGAGGATTTCGCGACTTGTCCGCGAGAGTTTGTCATTTTCAAAGAAATCAGAACCATATTGGAGCGACATGAGACTTTGTTCACAATTACAACATGCAACTAAAGAGTAATTGTTAATCACTACATCTTCAGCACTACCCGAATTTTTCGCGTTGAGAAGAATCTAAGACCAAATATCTCTGCTCAAACATCGCTGGTCATGATCAGCTGAGGTTGACGATAGAAATCCTTGTAGATGGGTCGTAGACGCTCGGTGTTATAGTACTTAGGCACATCTACAACCTTCTTACGACCTACAACTACATCGACAGGTACATTGTCATAGATGCCATTGCGCAGATTGACCAGGCGACCGCTCTGCCCTTTAAGGATCAGATCCAGGGCCAGGTTGCCAAAGGCCATCGGGACGATAGAATCAAAGGCATCAGGGGCACCACAGCGTACAAGATAGCCCAAGCGCTGGCTGAGGATATTGGTTCTCCGCCCGTTATTATATTTGGGAGAGAGTTCTTTGAGTTTCAACGCGACCTTATCTCCAATGCCACCCAGCTTGCGATGCCCAAACATATCCGCCTCTTCGCCCTCAAAGTGCATCCCATCATCACCATGAAAAGAGGCTCCCTCAGAGACCAGGAGGACTGAGTAGTTGCTGGGGTTTTTGCGTCGATCATAGCTCATCAGATCGGTGACCTGCTCGATATGAAAGGGGTGCTCAGGGATAAGGCAGCGCCCCGCCGCCCCCGCCAGGGTGGGTAGCAGCGCGGTGAAGCCCGCATAGCGCCCAAAGACCTCGATCACCAAGAAGCGCTCATGAGAGCCCGCCGTGGTGCGAAGCTGATGGGTCAGCTCGATGGTTCGAGTGATACAGGTGCTGAAGCCGATACAGTAGTCGGTCCCTGGAACATCATTGTCCATCGTCTTGGGGATGGCGACCACCTTGACCCCCTCGGTGTGGAGACGATGACCATAGCTCAGGGTGTCATCTCCACCGATGGGGATCAGGTAATCGATGCCCATCCTCTCAATGTTCTTGAGAATATGTGGGGTGATATCGTTGGTTTCTTCTGTGTATATCTCTTTGAGGTGCTCAGGGACCAGAAGCTTAGGAAGGCTGCTGGGGCGTGTCCTGGAAGTGTGTAGAAAGGTACCCCCTGTGCGCGCAGCGCGGTTGACCAGCTGAGGAGTCAGCGTCCTTACACAGTTCTCATTCTTCTCACCAGGCACATAGTCCACGAGCCCCGCCCAGCCACGCTGAATGCCCAAGACACGATAGCCCTCTCGTAGGGCGCGGAAAGTGACGCCTCGGATCGCGGGATTGAGGCCAGGGACATCTCCTCCACCCGTGAGGATTCCAATGGTTCCTTTGTAGGTCATGTTCTTTGCGTTCCTTTCTCAGATATGGGCCGCAGAGAAGTCCAATAGACAGATAATGAGATCAAGGAGAAAATGATCCTACTTTTCATCAAGGCCCCAACACTGGGAGGTACACCCTGAGCATCAAGAACCTGATCGAGCGTCTTCCTCAGCGCGGGAGCCTGGATCCAGACAGCCTACTGGAGATCTTCATCGACTGGTGTACGGAGCGGGGATTAGAGCTTTATCCCGCTCAGGAGGAGGCGATCTTAGAGATCATGGCGGACCACCATGTGGTTCTCAACACCCCCACAGGCTCAGGGAAATCTCTGGTCGCTTTGGCGATGCACTTCCGAGCCATGGCGCGGGGGCGACGCTCAATCTACACCTCTCCCATCAAAGCCCTGGTCAACGAAAAGTTCTTTGATCTTTGCCGACATCTGGGCGCCAAAAACGTGGGGATGATGACCGGAGACGCGGCGATCAACGCCGATGCCCCTGTGATCTGCTGTACCGCCGAGGTGCTCTCTGCCATGGCCCTCAGTGAGGGAGAGGCTGCCAGCGCTCACTATGTGATCATGGATGAGTTCCACTACTACTCCGATCGAGATCGAGGGAGCGCTTGGCAGATCCCCCTGCTGATCCTCAAGAAGAGCATCTTCATGTTGATGTCGGCGACCTTGGGGGAGATGGATAAGATCATTCTGGAGTTGGAGGAGCTGACTGAGCGAGAGGTGGCCGTGGTCAGCTCCTCTGAGCGCCCTGTCCCTCTCTATTTTGACTACAGCCTGGATCCTCTTCTAGAGAGCATCCAGGAGGCGCTCCGCAAAGAGAAGGCGCCTATCTATGTGGTCAGCTTTACTCAGCGGGAGTGCGCTGAGTTGGCCCAGAAGCTGAGCTGTATCAAGATCAACAGCAAAGAGCAGCGGGGAGATGTTCAGGAGGCACTCAAGGGGCAGGCTTTTAACACCCCCTACGGTAAAGATATTCGGCGCTTCGCTGAGCATGGCATTGGTATCCACCACGCAGGGCTTTTGCCTCGCTATCGTCTGCTCATCGAGGGGCTGGCTCAAGAAGGTTTGCTGAAGATCATCTTTGGGACAGACACCCTGGGGGTAGGCATCAATGTCCCCCTGCGTAGCGTGATCTTTAACAAGCTCTGTAAATATGATGGCCAGAAGACGCGGCTCTTGAGCGTGAGAGATTTTAAGCAGATCTCAGGTCGAGCGGGGCGTAAGGGCTTTGATGATCAGGGTTGGGTGATCTGCCAAGCCCCTGAGCATGTCATCGAGAACCGTCGCCTGGAGATAAAGGCTGGGGGGGATGCCAAGAAGCTCAGGCGTATGCGTAAGAAGAAGCCCCCTGAGCGAGGCTATGTTCACTGGGATGAGCAGAGTTACCGTAAGTTGATCGAAGGAGAGGCGGAGCCCCTACGTTCTCGCTTTAAAGTGGACTACGGCACCCTCATCAACATGATGCAGCGGGAGAAAGCTCTCTTGGGGCCCTCTGGAGGCTACGCTGCCCTGATCCAGCTGATCGGAGCCAGTCATGAGCGCTCTGGGCGAAAATCTCGCCTGCGGCGCAGAGCCGCCTCGCTCTTTAAGGCCCTGCGCAGCGCTGGGGTGATCGAGGTAGAGAAGCAGGGAGGAGGCAGCCAAGCTCAGGTGAGCCCTGAACTGCAACGGGATTTCTCCATGTACCACACCCTCTCGCTCTATCTGATCTTTGCGTTGGCCCAACTGGAGATGGAGGAGAAGGGCTACCACCTCAAGGTCCTCACCCTGGTGGAGTCGATCTTGGAAGATCCCCATCTGATCCTGCTGAGGCAACAGAGCGCCCTTCGTCGGATCAGAAACGCGGAATTAAAGGCGGAGGGCTTTGACTATGATGAGCGCCAGGAGAAGCTAGAGGAGATCCACTGGCCGATGCCTGAGGCGGAGATGATTTTTGAGAGCTATGAGGCTTTCGCGGCCACTCGCCCTTGGGTCACAGAGGGCTTGATCCATCCTAAGTCCATCGCTCGCCACATGTTTGAGAACTACGCCACCTTTAATGGCTATGTGAAGGAGTATGGCTTAGAGCGCATTGAGGGTGTACTCCTGCGCTATCTCACCCAGAGCTACAAGGGCCTCTTACAGGGAGTCCCAGAGCCTCTTAAGACCGATGAAGTTTATGAACTGGTCGCCTATCTCCGCACCACTCTCCAAAAAGCAGACTCTAGCTTGCTGAACACCTGGGAGGCGATGGCTCACGGTAAGCCGCTGCCCAAGGAGCTGGAGGAGGTGCAGGAGGGGCCAGCGGATATTCTAGACGATCCCAAGCTTTTCCGCGCCCGAGTCCGCGCCGAGCTTCATGGCTTCCTCCAAGCCCTCTCGCGTCTGAACTATGACGAGGCCCTCAACTGTCTACGTCGAGATGAAGAGGATCTTTGGACCGGAGGGCGTCTGGTTGAGGCGCTGCGCCCCTTCTATGCTGATTTTGACACGGTGGTCTTTAACCATCAGGCGCGCCACGCAGGTCACACCCGTTTGGAAGCTACAGGCCCTCGTTGTTGGCGTGTACGCCAAGTGATCTGTGATCCTCTAGAGGAGAACTTCTGGTATCTGGAGGGGGAGATCGATTTGACAGGGATTATCGATCCTGTAGGGCCGATGATCGCTCTCAGAGAGCTGAGAAGCTAGATTCGGTTCGAAGAGAACCTTCGTGACTGATTTATCCGGCAACGGAGGCTTTGCCTCTGTGGCCTGAATTATCGACAAACTCTCTGTGGCCTGAATTATCCGGCAACGGAGGCTTTGCCTCTGTGGCCTGAATTATCCGGCAACGGAGGCTTTGCCTCCGTGACCTGATTCGTTGGCAAAGCCAACGAATCTACCAACGAGGACCACGATCTCGGTCACGGCCACGGCCACCGCCACCACCGCCACGACGATCCTGGGCCTCGTTTACGTTGAGCCTGCGGCCCTCCAGTTGAGAACCGTTCATCTCATCAATGGCGACATCTGCAGCGCCCGCGTCCTCAAAAGTGACGAAACCAAAACCACGGCTGCGGCCTGTGTCACGATCGGTGATCACCTTGGCTTCAGTAACCTCACCAAAGGATTCAAAGACGGTGCGCAGACCATCATCGTCAGTACCCCAGCTCAAGTTACCAACGAAAAGCTTCTTAGACATATCTCTCTTCTCCTCTGAGGCCATCTGTTCAGGCTCTACGGCTTATTTCCGTAAATACAACCTTCTCAATTTTGGTTTTTTGACCCCAGTTCTTCCCGGCGCTCTTGCTAAAAAGCATAGAGCGGGCTCGAAGTACTCGAAGCAGAGAAGAAGATCAAGGAATTTGAGCAGGGTATAGATGTTTTTCAAGAGAAGCACCTGTGCTGAGGGCTGACGACCCGCTCAGGATGACCTCTGATGGAGTGGGTTTCCCGCATGGCGAGCCTCATCAGAGATTCCCCCTCGCACCTCTGCAGCGCTGATCTGCCCCCGTGTCCAGAGGGTACGCTCTACCAAGAGATCAAAGGCTCGCTCCAAAGGAGCACGGAGTACCTCCCCCTCCAAGAGGATCAGGGCGCGGCTGATCGCCTCAAAGGTGGAGAGGCGATCGGGACTGGGGCTGCTGCGTAGACGATAGCGAGAAGGGGGCCCCGGAGGCAGATGGTAGGGCTGGAGATCTTTGAAGCTGGGCTCTCTGAGAGCCACCTTGCGCGCTTGGCGCCAGTTCCCATCAGGCACAATAAGGGTTATAGGGCGTGGGTCCTGAGCGATCACCTTGGGACTCAAAAGCTGGGAACCCAAGCGAGGATAGAGGAAGATCGAGCGGCGCTCAGGCTCCAAGAGATCATCACTCTTGAGCTGTTGACCTCGAACACCTCTCAGACGAACCTCTCCCCCCTCCAAACAGAGCGGGACCAAGCGACCCGAGTTACTCACCCGCTTCTGCTCAGCGGAGTGCATCACCACAATCACCCGTGTTTTTATTTTGAGGAAGGGCAAATCAGCGCAGATGCAGAGGACTTCATGCATCTTACAGCGAGAGCAGCGCTTGAGAGCTTGAGGCATGATCAGGGCTCAAGGAGACGGTTGTCGATCAGCCGAGTCTCTCCAAAGCGTAGAGCCAGAGCTAAGACAGCGGGCCGCTCTACAGGTCCAACCAAAGCCTCTAAGCTGCTCGCGTCGCGCAGCTCTAGATACTCCAACACCCCCTCCTCAGAGAGCTGTGCCTCAGCCAGAGCCTCGATCAGCCGAGGATCCCGTAGGCCCTCAGCCCAGGCTTGAGCCGCAGCCTCCAGAGCGAAGTTAAGGCTGCGCGCCTCTAGGCGCTCTTGAGGGCTCAAGTAGCGATTGCGGCTGCTCATCGCCAAGCCATCCCTCTCCCTCACCGTTGGCGCGGCAAGGATCTCAACCTCCAAATTCAGATCCCGTACCATCTGTTGAATCAGGGCAAGCTGTTGGTAATCTTTCTGTCCAAAGATCGCCAACTGGCAGCCACTGATGTTGAGGAGCTTGAGCACCACCGTAACCACTCCGCTGAAGTGTCCTGGACGTTGAGCACCACAGAGAGGCGCGCTGAGCCCAGCAATACTCACTGAGGTCTTTGAGCCTAATGGATAGATCTCCTCCACGCTGGGGAGGAAGAGGGCATCGCAGCCTGCTGCTTTTGCCAGCCGTAGATCTCGCTCCTCATCGCGGGGGTAGCGCTCAAAATCCTCTCCCGGTCCAAACTGTCTGGGGTTAACAAAGAGGCTGAGCATCACCACGTCAGCTTGACGCTGAGCTTGGCGGATAAGGCTAAGATGCCCCTCATGTAGAGCGCCCATCGTAGGGACCAGAGCCAAGCGTTGCCCTGCCGCTCGACAAGCCTCTGAGAAAGCCCTCACCTGAATAATCTCTCTTAAGATCTCCATCAGTGGGAGTGCTCATCAGCGGGGAAAATGCCCTCTCTCACCTCTCCAGAGAAGGCATCTAGGGCCTCTAAGACGGCTCCATGAAGGTGAGCGTACTTTTTGAGGAAGCGGGGGGCAAACTCATCATCCAAACCCAGAAGGTCATGCAGTACAAGAACCTGGCCATCACAGCCTGGACCTGCGCCGATGCCGATGCTGGGGATCTTAAGTTGTGATCTCCTGTGCTAGAGCAGCAGGGATCCCCTCCAACACCAGAGCATAGCTGCCCGCCTCCTGGAGAGCCAGAGCGTCCTTGAGCAGGCCCTCAGCAGCCTTAGAGGAGCGGCCTTGGACACGAAAACCACCCAGTTGATGAACAGACTGAGGAGTCAGCCCCAGGTGCCCCATGACAGGGATCCCCGCCTGGGTCATCCGGTAGATGGCTGCAGCACTGCGTTCTCCTCCCTCCAGCTTTACCGCCTGTACACCACCCTCCTTGAGGAGTCGCGCGGCGTTGCTCAGAGCCTCTTCGGTGGAGATCTGATAGCTGCCGAAGGGCAGATCTGCTACCAGATGAGGGCGACGACAGCCTCGGGCCACAGCGCGGCTGTGATAGATCACATCATCTAGAGTGACTGGGATGGTGTCATCATGGCCCTGAATGACCATCCCCAAGCTGTCTCCGATGAGAATGGCGTCCACCTCCGCTCGCTCGATGAGCTTGGCGAAGGTGGCGTCATAGCAGGTGACCATGACAATCTTCTCTCCCTTCTGGGCCTGCCTTTGAAGTTGCAGGGTGCTGATTCGGCGCATCGATTCGACCTCTCGTCCCAGGCGCTCAGGCTCCAGGCAAAAGTTCTCTGTTTATCTCAGTCATTTTTTGAGGATGAAGCCCCGTAAAGGTGGCCTCTCCCAGGGCTGAGGGCTGCGCACCATAACAGTTGTTATCCAAGAGGCCGAGAGCTTAGGAGCGAATCTGCAGCCAAGTCAGCACATCAACACGAGATCCCCCACCCCTCAATGAGCAGCAAAAATAGGCTCGAGGGGTGAGCAAGGCTTTGGCTAAGCCCTTGGCCATATCTCCGACGCCAACCCGACCACAGCGATGAAGGCAAAGGCTTGAAAGATCTACAACTAAGCCCCAACCCGACCCCGTTGTACAAAAACCTTGGCGAGGCTCCCATTACGGATCCAGTGGATCAGGCAGAGGGAGATCAGATCCCCTCCCTCTTGAAACCAGAGCCCCAGGAGCAGCGCGAAGAGGAAGAGATCCAAGGTAGGGAGCAAGCTGAGGCGCTTAGAAGCGTGGCTGAAGGTAAAGAACGAGGCCGCAAGGAGCAAGCTCCAGGAACCCTCCCAGAGGCTGAGAGGCAAAACCCTGAAGAGGATCTCCTCGGAGAGCGCGACCAAGAGGTAGAAAGCCATCGTCTCTAGATCGTAGGGGCGGTAGAGTAGGCTCAGAGAAGCTCGAAGGGCTCCTCGGGCAAGGCGCAGATTCAGACGGGTAAAGAGGACGCTCCAGAAAAAGAGCAGATGTCCAGCGAAGAGGGCCAAAGGCCAGCTCAGGGGGTTCAGACGCAGGAGGGCTGTATGTTGCCCCAAGGCTAAGCTGAGCAAGAGGCTCAAAAGCAGGAGGAACCAGGGCCAGGGCTTCGAGAGGCTGCGTCGTCGCTGCTGCTCAACCCGCACAAGAGATCTCCTTGAGCCGGCCCTCTTCTAGGAAGATCTGGCGATGGCAAAGATCTAGGGTGGAGGCGCGGTGCGCGATGATCAGAGTGGTTCGCCCCGCCGCGATACGCAAAAGAGCCTTCTGGATCTGACGCTCCATCCCTGGATCTAAGGCTGAGGTGGCCTCGTCAAAGATCAAGATGGGTGGGTCTTGGAGGAAAACACGAGCGAGAGCCAAGCGCTGTCGCTCTCCCCCAGAGAGCCCCTGTCCGCGCTCGCCCAACACCTCATCTAAGCCATGCTCCTGTACAAAGCCAAGAGCACCGGCAGCCTCCAGGGCAGCCATCAGAGCGGCCTCATCAGCCTCTGGTGCTGCCAGAAGTAGATTATCACGGATGCTGTCGCCGAAGAGAAAGGTATCCTGAGCGACCAGGCCCACGGCGCGGCGTAGTGAGCCCAAGCTGACCTCATCGATTCTCTGCCCATCAATGGAGATCTGCCCCGCCTGAGGATCGAGGAAGCGCAGGAGAGCTTGCACCAGAGTGCTCTTGCCCGCTCCACTGTTTCCGCTGATCCCCAGGATCTCTCCGGGCTGAATCTCCAGGTCGATCTCTCTCAACACAGAAGCTGAACTCTCAGGGTAGCGAAGCGAGACCCCCTCAAAGCAGATCGCTCCCCTTTCAACCTGAAGTATGGCTGCTCCTAAAGGCTCTCTGATCCTCGGAGAGCGCTCCAGGATCTCATGGAGGCGATCCAGGGCGGCCCGCGCCATCTGAAGCTGGATGTTAAAGCGAAAGATGCGCACGACAGGGGTGTAGAGCATCATCAGATACTGCTGAAAGGCGATCAGCCCACCCAAGCTCAACCCTCCATCGATCACCAGATAGCCTCCGTAACCCCAAACCAGGAGATTAAGAGGGATCTCCGTAAGCAGAAAGGTGAGGAGATTAACCCCTGCGCCGATCGTCTCGGCGTGGATCAGAGTATCGCGTAGGGCTGCGCTGCTCTTGGAGTTACGCTGGAGTTGCTCTGCCTCACGATGTAGGGCTTGGATAAGACGAATCCCCGCCAAGTCCTCTTGAATACGAGCGCTGAGCTGCTCTTGGCGCTGCTGCATAGCGCGGCTGATCCGGTAAAGGGGCTTCTGAAAGAGGGCCACCAAGATCATCAAGGTGGGCAGCACCAGGGCAGCCAAAAGCGCCAAGTGGCTGTTGAGCCAGAGGAGGAGCGCGCCCACGATCAGGACCTGAACCCCCGCCGCGCTGACCTCAAAGATCTCTTCAGAGACAAAGGCTTGAATGCGCTCTACATCGTTCATCACGCGAGAGAGCAATCCCCCCGTAGGCTGATCACGGAAGAAGCCCAACTCCATCTTCTGAAGGTGTGCATAGATCTGAACCCTTAACTCATGGAGGACCCGCTGCCGCAGCCCAGCCCCCTGGGTTTGACGGAGGAAGATCAGCAAACGAGCGCTGATCAGCAGGACACCCAGGATGATGATCGACCAAGTGAGCAGCTCTCTATCCCCTCCAGGGAGAGCCTCATCGACGATCTGGCGATAGATCAGGGGGACAGGTAGGGCCAAGAAGCGAATCCCGATCACCAGGAGCGCGAGGACCAGCAGACGTTGCTTATGTGGGCGAAGCCAGATTAGAAAGCTGTACATTCAGGTAGGAGATCCCAATCGCAGGGGTCTTCCAAGATCCAAGCGCTCAGACGATCAGCCAGAGCTTGAGGAGCGGCTTCATCCGGCTCTAGAGGAGGCTCCAACTCAAAGAAGAGACGCTCCCCCCTCCGGGCGCTGTGTAGGGGAATGAGAGGTAGATCTGCGAGCCGCGCTAACTTTACAGCGCCCCAGATCCCAGGCAGCTCCACGAAGCGACCTAAGAACTTCAGTGGGTGCTTGTTTAGGCCCCCGCTGAAGAGATCCATACGCAGCATCACCTGTTCCCCTGCCTTTAGGGCTTTAAGCAAGTACCTTGCTGCCCTGAGTTCTCCTCCTGTGCTCTTGATCAACAGGCGCAGATGGGGAGAGAAGCGCTCTAGACGGGCCTTGAGGTTTAGATCCAAAACGGGGGTGTTGCTGATCATCAAGACCGGCCTCTCTGAAGCCAGAGCGATCAGGGGGGCAGAGTAGATCATCGCGCCGGTGTGGGCTCCCAGCAACACAGCGGGGCCTCTCTCAGTCCCCAGATGGAGATCAGCTCCCCTCTCAGCCCAGGCGTGTAGCGCAGAGATAGGGGCTCTGAGGCAAAGCAGCTCCTCAGCCCGCCGTCTATAGAAGAGGCTCTCAGCTCGTCTGAGATCTTCAGGAGAGGCAGAGCGCCCCATCCAGAAAAAACCACGTTGGAATCTTTCTGCAGCAGGGGCGGGGAGTCGAGCCTGAATGAGCGGGATGAGCGCCTCTTGGATGGCCGAGATGCTCAAGCCTCCGAAGCTACGCCAAAGCTCAGCTGCCAACAGCTCTCTCATTCCAACTCCAGGCCCCAAGCTTCTAAGAGAGAGGCGCTGCGCTCCAACAGCTCATCGGAGGACTCCAGCGCTGCCCTCAGAGGCAACAGCCGAGCGTCAGGGTCCTGCTTTATCCAGCGCTCCATCCAGGAGGCATAATCAGGCTCCTCTGAGAGCCCTCTGTGCATCGACTCTGCCAAATCACCCAGACGCCGCCCCAGGGCGCAAGCGAAGTCAGGCACCCCCTCCAGCTGACCGGTCATGCTGTAGTTAAGAGCGGGGCAGCAGCTGCAATCTGGGCGTTGGGGACAGCCACGACAGCGAGGAGGATCAAGGGTTTGGAGTTTGGTCTGTAGCCTGTTCCTCTCTAGACCACTCCAAAGATCCCCGAGTCTAAGAGCCGGAGGAGGAGGGGCCTGGGCCACGATACGGTGACAAGGGTAAAGATCTCCCTGCACATCGACAGCCAGGAGGCTGCTGCCCGCTCCACAGGAGAGGGGCAGAGGAGGGCGTTGTCCACCTTGGGTCTGTTGCACAAAGTGGCTGGCCATACGACGCATGATCGGTGGGTGAATCACCCGGCAGCCCCTCTTAAAGCGCGCCCGCCACTCTTCCCTCAACTGCTCTAAACCCTCATCCAGTCGGCTCCAGGATCGCGAACTCCACTCTATCCCTGAAGCGGGCATAAAGCTGATGCTCTCAAAACCCAGGCCAAGGAGCGCCTGAAGATCTTGAGCGAGGCGATCAGCTCGCGCTGGGGTGATGGTCATACGGACAGGTGGGCGCTGCTCTAAGCACTCCAGGTTCTTGAGGATAAGGGGCCAACTTGAGCCCCCTCCCGCCAGAGGGCGTGCCGCCTCAGGACCTCCGTCCAGGCTGAGGCTGATCTGAAGATCCCAACGATGGATCAACTCTGGTAGCAGACAGGTTCCGTTGCTGGGGACTCCAATGTGGATGGGGCGATCCCCCTCCCCTGCTCTCAGGCGAGCAGCCACCCGCTCGATGAGATCGGGTTTTAAGAAGGGCTCTCCTCCCCAGAAGCTGAGGCGACGACGAGGAGCAGGGCTGCTCAACAAGAGATCAGTCGCTGCGTCGGCCACCTCTGGAGAGAGATCGGGGCGGCCCCCCCGCTCAGCAGCATAGCAATAATCACAGCGCAGGTTGCAGCGTTGGGTCAGATGCAGTTCAAGTTGGCTAAGCAAGGTCTGAAAATTTGTGTAGCGCTGAGGTGAGTATTCTACTGTAGGTCATGAGGAGCTTGGATGGATGGTGTAGTTCCACTCTCCATAAAAGGCCCCTGGGACTAGGTTGAACTTTTCCGTTTGTTTGTTGGAGATGCTCGCTCCTCCATCCTCAATATAGATATGTTCATCAAAGCGATGCTCAATTTTTGGGCCTGCTTGAGTAGTTGCAGAGCCGATCAATTCGATGATGACTTGATGAGTCACGAGCGGTTTGCCCAGCTTATTTTCTGCGATGAAAGAGAACTGTTGCTGTTCTATCCTGTTCCACTTGATCGTACCTAGAGGCAGATGACATACCCGGATAGGAATCTGTAGTCCATCTGCTAACCCTTGTAATTGTAGCTTCCACGGCCTCAGACGATACCCATCACAGCTCCCACCATCCGCTACGATCAGCAAAGATGAAGCTCTTGGATAGGATGATCTGCCCATCTCTTTCCACCAAGCGCGAACCGCTTCCACGATGAATTTGCTGTTGTCCTGGCTGATGCTTATGCTGTTCCACGTTTCAGCCTCAAGCAGATCATAATTCCTGGTTGATGCCTCTTCCCTGAGTTGGTTCTGGATCCATGTCGGCTCGAGGGAGGATTCCAAGCTGCTCTCTTTGTCAAAGCTGCTCAGCTCTCTTCTCTTTGTATCGACCGAGACACTGGGTTGGCCTGCCCGAAGTTGCTTCCAAACCATATCGTTGATCTGCTCAAACTGAGCATCACGATCAGGGTGTTGAGTTCCCCCGAAACGTTTCCGATTGGTCTGTAGGCGATAACCCTGATCTCTGAGCAATTTAGCAACCATCCAGGTTGAGACTTTATAGCCCTGGTTTGCCAAAGCCTGCACCAAGTTACGTTGACTTCGAGTTGTCCATAACAAGGGGGATTCTTGATCACCTCCTGTGGGCTCAAGAATCTCTCTGAAGGCTGGCAGCAAACTGGGATCTTTATCGGTCGCCTTCTTGCGCCCCCCTCCTGGGCGGCGACAGCGACCCTCATCGAGGGCTACAAGTGTCTTGGCCTCGATGGCTCGGCTCTCTTCGATACCCTTGCGCACGGTGTTGACGGACATCCCTGTAGCCCTGACTACAGCCGCGATACCTCCGTAGCCAAAGCTCAGAACCTCTCTGGCTGCAAACAATCGCCTCGCACGTTCACTCAGGGTTTCTTTGAGGCGGGCGTATCGCTGTTGAATCTCAGCTTCAGCTTCCTTGCGCTGACTTATGCTCTTGATCATGAGCAAAACATAGCGAGTCTGGCGAAAGAAACAATTAGTTTATTCGCTCACACACATTCAAGGGCTTCAGTCTGTGAGGGGGATGTTGAGGCTGCGGATCGTTTGGAAGGTTGCTTCTACGTTTCCTACAGGGGCTTCGCTCTCCACCATCCCTAAATTCAGGCGGCGGATGTCCATGCTGATCTCTTCTAGACCAACTGGGAGCCAAGCGAAAGCCTCGGCGGGTATCTCCAGGCTACCGTTATCGTCTGAGATACAGCGAACACGCTCATTCACTGTCGCCTTGCGCAACTCAACGACGATCTGACTGCCATTCCCAGCGACCCACTCCACGGTGGTGCCAGCACGGCTAAAGTTGCCGTTCTCTCCGTCGGGCTGGATACCGTCCAGATCTAAGGGAGCTTCTACCTCCATAGAGAAAGCTCCCATCACAGCACCTCCAGGAGCTGTGATCGTGAGGAGTTCACTCCCGTTCCAGATATCCAATACCTCCATCTGGTTGAGTGAATAGGCTTCGCTGATGGCGTTATAGTTCATGGTGACAGGCATCAGGGTACCGTCCACGGTGATCGCCCCCATATCCAGGGCTGGACCTGCTCCAGGATCCCCAGCTTGATCAACGAGGTAGAGGAAGCAGCTCCCCGATTCTGCTGCAGGAGCTGCTGGGACTGGGAAGCTGTGCCAGTTATGGAAGCTAGCGAAGCCTTCGGGGGCTGGGAAGAAAGCACCCTCGTCCAGACGCTCTCCCAGAATAACCTCTCCAAACAACCCCTCCTCTTCAACTCCACCTTCACCACCAACGCCACCTTCACCAGCATCGCCGCCCATGCCAGCAGCGCCGCCTTCACCAGCATCGCCGCCCATACCGGCAGCGCCGCCTTCACCAGCGTCACCGCCCATACCGGCAGCGCCGCCTTCACCAGCTTCGCCCGCATTGCCACCTTCACCAGCTTCGCCCGCATTGCCAC
>CAYLJJ010000126.1:0-14660 GCA_964384025.1 uncultured Nannocystaceae bacterium | reverse complement strand
CCCCCCCCCGCCCACCCCCACCACGGCCCCCACCAACCCCCCCCCTCCCCCCCCCCCCGCGGGGGGGGCGGGCTGAGGGGATGCTCCAAGCGGGCGACTTAAAGATCGATAGAAGGCCTGCTCTCCCTCTCGCCTCTCCGCCTCAGCCCAGAGAATCCGCGCCTGCAAGAGGGGCAGCAAGCGGGCAGCTTCGGCAGCCCTTTCCTCTCCTCTGGAGAGGCTTCGGTAGGCTAAGGCGATGTCATTATCTAGACGCTCTCCTCGGCGCTCAATCTGCCGCTGTGCTTGCCAGAGCAAACGCCGTCGCTCCAAAGGTATGCTTTGGCGTAGTTCCCTCCTGAGAAGCTTAAAGCGAGTCTGAAGAGTCTGGAAGCTCTCCAAGCTGCGCTCTGCACGCTGGATCGCCTTCGCAGCTTCTCGCTCCCTAAGTGAGCTGCGTAGCTTATCCGCCTGAGAGAGGCGGTTCTCTTCCTGCCAACACTCCAGGGCCTCAGCCAACTCCAAGGCGCTCTCCTGGCGATCCTCGGGAGCCATGCTGAGGGCTCGCATGACGATCTCTTCCAACTCAGGAGAGATCTCGGGGAGGAGCTGGCGTGGTGGACGAGGATTGCCCCGGCGGACCTTAGCCAGGACCTCTTTAACCTGAGTGCCTGAGAAGGGGGGGCGGTGAGTGAGGATATGATAGAGGATGGCGCCCAGGCCATAAACATCGCTGCTCCGCCCCACCGCATCTTGAAGCCCCATCGCCTGCTCGGGAGGCATATAATAGGGGGTCCCGATGATCGAACCCGCCTGTGTCACCCGACCCTCACGCCCCAATTGAACCGCCTCTCTAACCTCCTCCTGCTCAGAACTATCAGGCCGAAGTTGACGAGCCAGACCTAGATCAACGATCACCACCTCCCCCTGAGAGCCCACCAGTATGTTCGCTGGTTTTAGGTCGCGATGGATGATGTGGTGCTCATTGGCATAAGCCACCCCTAAGCAGACGCGACGCATAAGGGTGATCAGCTTATCAAGGCTATACTCTACCAGGACCCGAGGGACTCCCGCCGCTCGAGCCTGAAGGATATCCTGGAGACTGAGCCCCTCCACCGGCTTCATCACAAAGAAGGGGCGCTCGTTGAGAAGCCCCAGATCATAGATGGGCAGCATAAGGGGGTGCTGTAGTCGCCCTGTGATGCGTGCTTCCATAGCGAAACGGTAGCGAACCAATGGAGAGTTTCGGTGCTCAGCGTGGAGGATTTTGAGGGCGACCTGACGGTTGAGGAGGCGGTCGTAAGCTTGGACAACCTGCCCCATGCTGCCTCGTGCGATCTCCTCTTCCAGCTGGTAGCGCTGGACCCCCAGCTCCAGAGGCTCAACCCAGGGATCGACCGTCTCTCTTGGAGTTTCATCAAAGATGGAGCGTCCCGCTAGGCTTAACTCCTCTGAGAGGAAGCCCGCAGCGCTGGGCTTTAAAGAGTTGGAGTGCTTCTGCAAGGGGAAACACTGCTCGGCTGGCTCCTCAACGATCTCCGCTGGGATCGGCCCAGGGCCTTCGGCGTCTAAGGCCATACGAAAGCCCAAAGTCATCAGCTGAGTTCGAGAATGGAAGGCTTCGCGTACAAAGGCACGAGATTCACCAAAGGGCAAACACCAAGCGCCCCCTCGAAGCACCACTCGAGGGCTTAGATAGCCCTCACAATACTCTCTCACCCCACCCGCGAGGCACTCCACCCCATAGACGGAGCGATCTCTTGGATGTGCCCCCAAAGGAGCGGGCATCATCTCCCCTCCATCGGCGCTTAGATGATCGCAGAAGCTGGGCTCTGGGCGCTCTCCCCAAGGGTAGATGCGACCCTCAGCGCCTCGCGCCGCTTTCTCCCACTCAAGCTCTGTGGGTAAGCGCCATTTGAGACCATCTCGACGGCTTCGCCAGTTCAGATAGGCATGTGCATCATCAGGGCTGATCCCCGAGAGAGGATGTTCGGCGCTCCAACATCGCCCGGTGGGGGTAGTAAAGGGCAGTGGGTAACGCCCCTCAATCGGATGCCAGAAAGGGGGGCTGCTGATAAAGGGCCGAGGCGCTCGCGCCTTAGCCTCTGTTGGGTTGCGTTGGCAGAGATGATCTAGGAAGGGTTTATACTCTCCAAAGCTCAATGGACGCCGCTTTAGAAAGTACCCTGGGAGTCGACAACGCCCCCCAGGCAGAGCGTCAGACTCTGGAGCCATGCGACCCAAGAGGCCCACCTTGAAGGGACCAGCAGGGATAAAGATACAGTCCTCGGGCTGCTCATCAGGGAGGAACACCTTTAAGTAGAGCTGCTCTCCAGCCTTTAGATCGAGCGCTAAGGAGAAGCTGCGTCCCTCTTGCTTCAGGAGCAAGAGCAGAGGGCCAGGAGGCAATCTGAGGGGCGGTAGGGGGCTCAATCCCAGTGAGCGCCCAGGGCCTAAGCTGAGGGTCCCTTGCTCATCTTTGTAGTTGTGAAGATCGATCCTGGTCCCAGGCTTGGAGAGTTGAAGATCCAGAGAGGCAGGCAATCGCCCCCGCCCTTTAAGCCCCAGCGCTCCTGATTCGCTCCTCAGATGTCCCCGAGGGAGTCGCAGCAGCCCCCGCTCTACATAACTCAACGCGCATCGTTGTAGGTGTTGGAATCCAGGGTGGTTGGGGTTGTAGCGGGGCAGAAGAGAGAGCGCGTGGAGGTAGGCTTCTTCCGCTTCTCCAAACTCTCTCTCAGCCTGCTCTTGGAGCCGCCATGCCTCTCTCTGCTCCTTTTGACTGGCCAAGGAGTTGATCTTCAGCAGACGAGCCCGGCCCTCAGCGAAGCAGGCCCTGTGGAGCTCTTCACAGGAGTGAGAGAAGCGTTCAGCGCGCTGCTCCGCTTCTGTGAGGCGACGCTCCATCTCTTCTAGACGCCTCTTCTTCAGCTGGCTCCCCTCTAAGAAGCTCTCCAAAGCGGTAGCAAAAGAGCGGGCATCAAAGCTCCGCGCTTCCTCTTCAAGGCAGAGGCTGGCGAGGCAAAGCTCTTGAAGGCGCTCAGGTCCAGGCGGTGAGAGGGCGGGCTGTTTGGTCTTAAGTTGTGCCAACAGCTCCTCTCTGCTGCGACCCATCAGAGGCGGGCGGTGATTGAGAATGGCGTAGAGGATCGCCCCCAAACTCCAAACATCGGCGGCCTCTCCACACACCGCCAGCCCTCCCCTAAGGCGCTCGGGGGCCAAGAAGCCCAGACAGTTATTGATCGGCTCCAGACGAGCCTGTAGCTCGGGCTCTTGAAACTCTCCCAAACGCAAGCTGCGAAACCAACCCTGAACCCGTCGCTCACCGAAGTCGCCGATGCCGATCTGGTTGGGTCTAAGATCCCGGTGAGTTAAGCCTTGACTGTGAGCAAAGCTCAGCGCTCGGGCGACATCCAGCAAGATCTCTAAGAGAAAATGCAGGCTTTGAGGACGCGATGCACTCTCTTTGAGGAGGTTGGCAAGGTTCCGTTTTAAAGGGCGAGCGCTGGCGAAAAAGGGCAGGCCATCCGCTCGGGTGCCCAGCTCATAGATGGGCTGGATGTTGGGATGTTGGAGGCTGGCCTGACGGCGAAGGGCCTCTACAAACTCCTGAGCTAAGAGCACACCCTCTGGTCGATATTGGTAGAGGGAGACAGGGCGGCTCAAGAGCCGATCTCTGCCCTCGTAGCAGCGAAAGAAGTTGTCCTCTTCCAACTCCTCGCCCCACTCAAAGCGGGCCTCCACTCCAGAGAACAGCAGAGAGTCCAGCTCCAAAACAGCATTCTCATCAGGGAGGGTCTGTGCTGCGCTCTCCTCAAAGGACCATTCTCTGGCTTCTTTGAGGGGGCCAAAGATCTCCAGGATCTCCAAGCTCCCATCGTCAGGATTTAGAGCCTCTAGAGCGCGGCGCTCCTGAGCGCTGAGTAAGCCTGCTTCTTGCCAACGAGAGAAGCTGCCCGCGCCATAGGGTAAGCCCAAGGTCTCAACATGTTGAAGACCCCCAGCGCGTTGAGCTAGGGCGCGGCAGACACGCTCATAAAAACCGTCAGGCTTGTCGATTTCCATCAGCTCTGGAGGTTGCCCTCTGAAGTTTGACCGAGAGCAGATGCCCCTCTAAAGAGATCGGCTCCGCTCCCATATCAACTTTAATCTCGAGAGAACAGGCCAGCAACTCCGAGCAGAGGAACTCTTGGTGAGACTCCAAAGCTCCTCGGAGGAGGGGGCTTGAGCAGCCCAACTCTAGATGGATCTGATCGGTCACCGCCAAACCTGCTTCTTTGCGAGCACGTTGGAGGCGGCTTAGAGCCTCACGGAGGAGCCCCTCCTTGAGCAACTCCTCATCCAGCTCTGTTTCCAAGGCCAGGGTCAGAGCACCCTCCACCTGGATCACTACATCCCCTTTGGGTTGGCGGCTGACGATCAGGTCTTCAGCCTCGATCTGGACTCCTTGAATCTCTAAGGTGTCACCCTCTTGGAGTTGCTCCCAGGTCTCTCTCCTCAGCGCACTGATCTCAGCGGCGGCAGCCTTCATCTTGCGACCCAGGCGCCGACCCAGACGCTTGAAGTTGGCCTTAAAGCTCAACTCAGCCAGATCAGCATCATCGCTGCGAGCCACCACCCTCTTAACGTTCAACTCCTCAAGCAGCTCCTCTCTGTGTCGCTCCACCGCCGCACAGATGGCGGGATCATGATGCACCACGGTGAGTTGACGCAGGGGCTGGCGGGTCTTGAGTTTGTGACGCTCGCGTAGGGCGCGGCCCATACGCACCGTTTGTCGAATCAGGCTGATCTCACGCTCTAACTCCTTGTCGATCGCCTGCTCCTCGACCTCGGGGAAGTCGCAGAGGTGAACACTCTTTGGTCCCTCCACACCGGGCTCTACAACCAAGCTTTGGTAGAGAGCCTCTGAGATAAAGGGCAGCACAGGAGCCACCACCTTGGAGAAGGTGGTCAGGACCTCATAGAGGGTGGCGTAGGCGGCGGCTTTATCCTGGCGCCCTGTCTCATCGGCGGCGCTTCTCCAGAAACGGCGGCGACTGCGGCGGATATACCAGTTGGTGAGTTGATCGATGAAGCCCACCGTAGGCGGCACCACGCGATAGAGATAGTAGCCCTCCATCTGCTGGTTGACCTCAGCCACCAAAGATTGCAGCACTGAGATGATCCAGCGATCCAGCTTGGGGCGCTCACTCAGAAGAGGCGAGGGTAGACCAGCAAGGCCCCCTTGTGGAGACCAATCATCGATCTTGGCATATTGCAAAAAGAAAGACCAAGCGCTGCGCAGAGGGAGGAGGACGGTCCGCACCACCTCCCGCACTCCCTCTTCGCTGAAGCTCAAGGGCTCTGCGCGGACGATGGGAGAGTTGATCAGGTAAGCCCGCAAGGCGTCAGCTCCATAGCGCCCGATCACCTCATCCGGCGGAGGATAGTTCCGCTTGGACTTGCTCATCTTGCTGCCATCTTCAGCCAGCACCATGCCGTTGACGATCACATTCTTGAAGGGAGGCTTGTCAAAGAGCGCCGTGGAGAGGACCAGCAGGGTGTAGAACCAGCCTCGGGTTTGATCCAAGCCCTCAGCGATAAACTCAGCGGGTATCTGAAAGCTGTCGCGGCCCTCAAAGGGGTAGTGTCCCTGCGCATAGGGCATCGCCCCTGACTCAAACCAGCAATCAAAGACGGCAGAGATGCGCCGCATCTCCGCTCCACAGCGCTCACAGCTGCAGCTCAGATGATCGATGCGGTGGGGGTGCAGATCATCCACTTTAGAGCCTGTACGCTCCTCCAACTCCTGGATGGAGGAGATACAGATCTCAGCGTTGCACTCTACGCAGGCCCAGATCGGGATGGGGGTTCCCCAAAAGCGATTTCTAGAGATATTCCAGTCTCGTGCGTCTTTGATCCAGTTTCCAAAACGCTTGCTGCCCACGCTCTCAGGCACCCAATGGATGCTCTGATTGTGCTGATACATCCGATCTCGAAGCGCGGTGACCTTTACAAAGCGGGCGGGCACGGCTTTGTAGATCAGGGGTGTGCTGCTGCGCCAACAGAAGGGATAGCTGTGCTGGACGGTAGAGTGACGGATCAGCCGCCCCATCTCCTTGATCGCACGGACGATCTGGGGATCTGCCTCCTTGACGTTGATCCCCGCCCAATCTCGGATCATAGGACGAAATCGGCCCTCATCATCGACCGACTGAAGCAGCTCAATGCCCAGCTTGCGGCAAGCCTTAAAATCCTCTTCGCCGAAGTCAGGGGCCATATGAACAAGGCCGGTGCCCTCCTCAGCAGTCACATGATCAGCGTGGAGGAGCTGGAAGCAACGCCCCTCCTCCAGCTCAGCCCGCTCCTTGAAATAATCAAAGAGGGGCAGATAGCTACGACCCTCCAGATCGCTGCCCTTGAGAACCTCTAAGATCTCCAGATCTTTCCCCAATGTTCGCTCAGCGGCGTCACGACCCAGGATGTAGATCGTCTCATCGCCTGGACGACGCAGCTTGAGGTACTCAAGATCTCGACCGACCGCGATGGCCAAGTTGGAGGGCAGAGTCCAGGGGGTTGTGGTCCAGATGAGCAGGACCTCAGGGCCATCTACCAGGGGCATCGCTACGGTGATGGCTGGGTCCTGAACATCGCGATAGTCCTGGTTGGCTTCGAAGTTTGAGAGGGAGGTAGAGAGGCGCCAGGAGAAGGGCATCACCCGGAAATCCTCATAGATCAGCCCCTCCTCCCAGAGGCGGCCAAAGACCCACCAGAGGCTCTCCATAAAGGAGAGATCCATGGTCTTGTAGTCGTTCTCAAAATCGACCCAGCGCCCCAGGCGCCTGACCGTGCGCTCCCACTCCTGGGTATAGCGTAGGACGTTGCTGCGGCAGGCTTCGTTGAACTTGGCTACGCCAAAGTTCTTGACGCTGGTGGGACCCGAGAGCCCCAGAGTCTTCTCCATCTCCATCTCGATGGGCAAGCCATGCGTGTCCCAGCCAAAACGTCGCTCTACCCGTCGCCCTCGCATGGTCCAATAGCGTGGGACGATATCCTTGAGGGTAGAAGCTACAAGGTGGCCATAGTGCGGCAGCCCTGTGGCAAAGGGAGGGCCATCATAGAAGAGATACTCCCGATCTTTAGGGCGCTCCTCTACCGAACGGCGGAAGGTATCCTGTTCATGCCAGACCTTCAGGATCTGCTCTTCAAGTTCAGGGAATGAGATCTTGGGAATAGATTTAAAGATGGACATGGAGCCTCCTCTCAACTCTAGATTCAAAGCGATGAGCCCCTCTATTAGCGGATCTCCTCACTTTTGTCTAAGGGCCTGGAATCTCTTTTCTCTCCGTTAAATGCTGCTAAGATTTTGGATCTTGAAACGGAGAATGAAACGATGCAATCTCAGATCCTCTTTGGACCCTCGTCACTTCTCCTATTCTCTCCCTCTTGGAGCTATATTCAGAGGCCAGAGTTGAGAAGCTCTCGCTTCAAAAAACAATCATGAGCCCCTCCTATAACACTAAAAATCTACACCACATCGATCACCGCATAGCGTTGACTTTTGGAGGCTTAATGAGCTTCCTGGGACTGGCGTTGATCGCGTTGAGCAGTTGGCTCTATTTGCAAAGAGTTCAGGAGAAGCACCAGCAATCTTACGAGTTAACGGCTCGACTTTTACGCGACTCTTCTCAGGCGATCAGCCACTCGGGAAACCAGCACCTTCAGAGCTACTTTGAGAACTTACCGCGAGGCTCCGCTTCGCTTCACTCAGTCTCTCTGCTCTCCCCAGAGGGCCAGATCCTGGCTCACAGCGATCCTGAGCTGAACAGAACTCAGCTTCAACACACCTTTCCGAGCAATCTTCAACCGCTGCTCTCTCCAGAATATCCTGAGTCCAAGGCCCTCTCTCTCTTCAACCTGGGGACGAGAGGCTATGAACATGAGCTCAGCCTTCCCTTTTTTGGGGGCGATGAGGGAAAATTGGTGGGGGTTATCAGCCTCCGCTTTGAGCATGTGGACCTCTGGACAAATCTTCGAGAGCTTGTACTCCTGGTTGCTCTACCGTTCGGCCTCCTTTTGATAAGCATCCCTCTCACCTATACCCTGAGCCAACGCCTCAGCCGTCCCATTAAGATCTTAGCGAGCCAGTTTCAGGCGCTCTTTCAACAGACCCCTGCCCTGGTCACCATCCAGGATCAACAGGGCAAGGTCCTCAACTCCAGCGAGGCCTTCAAGCGCTGCCGCGCTGAGCAGGAGAGGAGAGGCTTCTCCTCGGAGATCTTCCCTCCAGATCTCTTCAACTCCAGTGGTCAGAGTCGCCAGATCGCGCTCAAGGGTGAGGGGAAGCCAAAACATCTCCTTGCCTCCCATTTCTCTATCGATCTGGAGCCTGAACAAGACTCTCTGAGATGCGTTGTAGCCATCGATATCAGCCAAGAGGTGCAGGCTCGACAGGAGCGGGACTACCTAGCCGCAGCGGTAGAACACACCAGAGACTTCATCCTCCTGATGAACCCTCAGCAAGAAATTATCTATACAAATACCGCTTTTATTCATCAAATCAAGCGTTTCAAGGAACAGATCCTTGGCTCGCAGCTGCTCTCCCTGTTGACGGGAGAAAATCAGAGAGATTTTAAGCCCTTCAAGACCAGCGCTGATACTCACTCTTCTTGGCGAGGTCGTCTAGAGTTTGCCCTGCCAGAAGAGGAGTCATTCCTCGCAGATCTCAGCCTCTCTCCGGTACGCAATCACGAAGGAGAGCTCTCCGCTTTTGTCCTCGTAGGGCGAAATGTGACCCAGCAGGTTGAGTTTGAGGCTCAACTTATCCAAGCCCAGAAGATGGAAGCGCTGGGGCGTCTGGCGGGAGGCATCGCCCATGACTTCAACAACCTGCTTACCGTGATCTATGGTGCCTCCGAGATGCTGAGTATGGAGGAGGGCTTAAACGCCGAGGCTCAGGGCTTGATCCAAGAGGTTCAAGCGGCGGGTTCTCGTGCAACAGAGCTAACCCGTAAGCTCTTAGCCATCAGCCGACGGCAGGTCCTGAGCCCACAAATCCTGCAGCTAAACGAGGTGATCCAAGAGCTATATCCTCTCCTTAAACGAGCCTTGAGCGGCGCAGGAGAGTTCCAATTGCGGACCTGGAGTGAGGAGAAGCTTTGGCCTATCTGCGCTGATCAGGGGCAGCTGGAGCAGGTCTTGATGAACTTAGTGATCAACGCCCGAGATGCTTGCGGCGAGAAGGGTAAGATCACCATCGAGTTAAACAATCACTCTCTGGGGAGAGAGGTCTTTGAGGGTCGCGCGCGAATCGCCCCTGGAGACTATGTGATGCTCAGCATCTCCGACTCAGGGGCTGGGATCCCCGCTGAAATCCGCGAACAGATCTTCGATCCCTTCTTTACAACAAAGCCTGTGGGGCGGGGGACAGGTCTGGGGCTTTCTACGGTTCAGGGAATCATCAACCAAAACGGAGGGCAGATCTGGCTCTTCAGCGAGATGGGTGTTGGAACCAGCTTCCGCATCGCCCTCCCTCGCCACCGCAATCGAAACTCGAAAAAGCTCACCAGCCCCCTACCCCAAATCTCTCCAGGAGGGCGTGAGCGGATCTTGGTGGTGGATGATGAGAAGAGCATCCGCAAAATCTTGAGCCATATCCTGGAGGTGGCTGGCTATGAGATCTTCAACGCTGAGGATGGTCAAGATGCCTTAGAGCAGCTTGAACTTCTCTCCCAAGAAAACCAGCTCCCTCAACTGATCCTCAGCGATCTGATCATGCCGAGGATGAACGGCCCCGAGTTATTGGAGGCGCTGCACCTCCAAGGCCTCCATCTGCCTTTTCTCTTTATGTCAGGCTATAGCGCCGATCTCCTGGACCTTCATCCTCTGGTGAAGCAGGTTCCTTTGCTTCAAAAGCCGCTCTCCACCCCAGAGCTGCGCGACGCGGTGCGGCAAGCTCTGGACGAAAGCCAATCATTTTCTTGGGAAGAGTAAGAGCTGCTCAGGCCAACAAGCTCACGCGGACTCACGCTCCAGCTCTTCGGTAAAGAGTTGGTGTACCTGATCTCTTAAGAGCCGAGCGCGCGCCTTCTGATCGCCCCCCTCTTGGGGGGGAGAGATGAGCGGCAGGACACTTACAGAGCAAGAGAGTTCCTCTCCTGGAGCGACAAACTCCCAGCTCCCCTTCTTAAGGAGTTGAGGGGTCCCTCGGACGATAAGGGGGAGCACAGGAAGCCCCTCTTGAACCGCAGAGAGGAAGGCTCCCATATGGAAACTTTGAAGCTGCCCATCTTCGCTGCGGGTGCCCTCAGGAAAGAACAGGACGCTGGCGCCCTCCTCGATAACTCGATGGATATTCTCGGCGATCTTCAGCGCTTTCCCGGCACCTCGAGTTACAGGGATATGTCCGCAGCGCCGCATATGCCCTCCGATAAAGGGGACCTTAAAGACCAGATCCTTAGCCAACCAGCGATAGTCCTGTTTGAGGAAGGAGGCCAGGACCACGATATCCATAAAGCTGTTATGATTGGCGACGATGATGCACTGGGGGCTGGACTCTAAGATCGCTCCACCGCGTAGGCTGAGCTGCACACCCATGGTCTCACAGCAGCTCCGCGCCCAACTTCGCATCGCCCAGCGGCTCAGCTCTGGTCGCTTGAGCGTTGAGCCCATCCAGGAGATTTGGCCAAAGAGGGCGTTTCTAAGAAACACTCGCCTCCACTGCATCAAGCTTGCGATTTTCCCATTCATATTTGGGCTCCGATCTCTTCTGAAGAGAGAGTTTTAGTTCATCGGAGGGGTGGAGGAGAAGAGGCTGTCAGAAGAGCAGCCCCATCCCCAAGCCCAGGCTGGGTGCCCAGGCATCGATGACCCAGGCCTCCTCATCCTTGGCTTTAAAGAGTGGAAGTTGGGCTTGGCAGAAGAGATCCACGCGGGTCGTACTGAGGCGAAAACCCTCCCAACCCAGACGAAGCCCCGCGCCTAAGCCTGTTTTGCTAAAATCCTCTCTCCCGCTCTCCCCCTCAAGATGGATGGGACCACGAAAACGTTGATGTTCTAAGCCCAGCGAGCCTCCCAAATAGAGCGAAGATCTGCTCAGGGAGGAGAGAAACCTGACGAGATGCAATTGAGCGCTGAGGTGACCGCGCAACTGGAGATGCTCTGACTTTTCCCAGCGACCTGCGTAGGCAAATCGCCCCCCTAGATGCCAGGAATCCAGCTCTCTGCGGATGCCAAAAGCCAGACCTGGGAGGCTCTGAAACTGCCCCTCTAGATCGGACAGGAGCTGAAAAAACTCCAGAGCGTAGAGGTTTCGTCCCTTCTTAAGCGCTTGCATCTTCTTCCTCAACCACCCCCCCCGTGGCCCTCGCAGGCGTACGGGATGATTGTGGTGGAGCACCCGCAAAAGCTTGTCTACCGCCTTGGGGTAGTGACTCCCCGCGATCTCGTCCCGGTGGGGTACCTGAGCGTTGATGCGACCTGTCAAATAGCGCTGCTCTGAGAAGGAGATCAGCTCAACGCGCAGGTGGGAGAGGCAGCGCTCCTCTACAAATTGGTGACTCCTATGCCGTCCCAGCTCATCAATGAGCAGTTGACGAAGAGGATCTGCCTCAGCTGCGATCACCTCTACGCAGGTGTCGGTTGGGTGCACTACTCCTGCGCCCAGGAGGATCAACAAGCTCAAGAGAGGCATGGGTTAAAAGACGATCCCGATCTGAAAGAGGCCGCCTGGAAGATAGGTCTTGATCCCCCCAGCATCAACAGAGGAGTTCATCAGATACATTGGGGCCTGAAGCTCTGCTTGGAGATAGATATGCGCAGTGCTGGCTCTAAGAAACTCATAGCCCATCAAAAGATCCAAGCCGAGACCACCGCTATAGAGCTTCTCTCGATCCTGATCTTCTCGGTCCGCCTCAGCTTGGATGATGGAGTAGCGGGAGATCTCAAACTGAGCGCCCCCTCCGTAATAGAAGGAGGTCATCCCATGAGCGTCGGTATAGCGTAGCAGGTGAAGGCCCATCCCCCCATTGACATCAAAATCTGCGTGCCCTCCCTGAGGGTTTTGCCGAGGAGACTGCTGGTTACTACCCAGAGCACCCCGAAAGAAGAAATCCAGACCCCAAGCCTCATACTTACCTCGATAACCGAGCTGCATACTGATGGGGGTCAAGAAGCGCTGCTTCTCCTTGGCTGGGCCGTTGTCAGCGGTGGGCAGCTCTCCTACCTTGAACTGACTCCCCAGGCCCAAGACGAAGTGGGAGGTACCGTGAATGGTCCTCAGGTTGGACTCTGAGTCTGCCGCGAGCACATTCTCTCGGGTGATGGTATCGCTCACAGGAATATCTCTGAGGAGCGCCCAGCTGAGGCGCTGAGCCAGGGAGACAAACTCCTCCAGTTCAACCTCATCCACCTTCTCCTCTCGGGAGTGTCCTGAGTAGCGCGCGAAGACGGTCCAGCCTGTGGGTAGAGGGTAGAGTTCGATGGTGATGCGCTCTGAGCAGCCCGCGTCTACCGCCTCAAAGCCCACCTCATGGGTCACCTCATAGCGCACATGCCGCCCTAAGAACTGGGCAGGATCGATAGTATAGGGGTTCTCAAATTGGGGCTCCACGGTCTCTGGGTTCTCTTTGTTCTCCAAGGTCCAGGACTTGACCTGGACATCGACACAGACCGGAGTAGCCGCCGCGAGGGTGGTGGCAGGCATGAGAAGCAAAGTCAAAAGAGCGCGCATCAATATCTCCTGGGAGCTGCTAAAGCAGCATTCCATCTCAAACATTGCTGGGGCCGAGGGTTGCGAAGCGCGATGGGCGTATGCAGATTATGTTCCGAAAAGAAGAGCACGACAGCAACCAGAGTAAACTTCGGGGAGTGTGCGCCCTGAGGGCAGCGTGAGTAATTTTCTGAGCCTGTTGAATTTCGGGGCCACTTCTCTAGCAGCCCTGATTTCATAAGAGCCTGGAACGCCTAAGCGAGGCTCTCATCTCTTCCGAATCTGGAATGGGTGCTCATCCGCCATGGCGGATGGAGCTAAGCGGCGAACCTCCTGGGCTTGAGCCTACAGGTGTCAGGATCGACGGCGAAATCCTTACGAAAAAGTGCAATCGGAGCGCTTGGAGATGGCCTGGGAGCTTTTTCGGTTTCGTGAAGAGTTCGAGATCGACGCCAACAAGGAGCGTCTCAAGGCTGGGAAGGTTGTCGCGTAGCAGTCTCTGCTATTGCGGAGGCGCACCCTCTTCTAATCACCCATCTTCCATAGGCGACGAGGGTTTTGTTAGGGGAGCGTGAAGTTTATGTCTGACTCGGTCTGCAGGATACTCCAGCCAGCCTCGTTCACCCAGAAGCCCCAATTGTAGGTGCCCATCCCCAGCGTGGCGTTATAGCCGAAGCTACCCTCGCCGCCTGAGCCGGCGACGAAGTTGCCAAGCACCACCCAAGAGCCAGGAGAGCCGCCGTTCCCGTCCAGGTAGAGCGTATAGGTCTGGCCTGGGACGAGGCCGGCAAAGGTGAAGTCGAAGGCGACGTCGTGGTCATCTGTGGTGAGCACCACCGTGCCCTCATAGCCTGCGACTATGGCGTTTTCGACCTGGCCGTTGTGGTAGACCCCGCCGTTCGCCCAGACCCGATCGGGTGTCAGGGGATAGCCCTGATCGATAGACTTACAGACCCAGCCCCACCGCCAACTGGTGGGCACGTCGTTCCAGCCATAAGGCTGGTGACAGTATCGGATCAGGTGGACGTTGTTGCCGTCACCGTTGGGCTCGCCAGAGGCCCAGACGCGGGCGCCAGAGTCCCAGGAAAAGCCAGTCTCACTCTTGAGGTTGGAGACCCAGTATGAAGTCTCCCTGAAATGCGTGCAGCCGAAGGCACCCAGCGCTGCGCCGACGACCGCAGTGTTCTCGGCTTCGTCTTCGATGTGGGCGAGCAACATGTCGATATCGGCGCAGGCCTGCTCTGCCTCAGCGTATGTCAGCGCGCCCTGACAGATAAGGTAGTCATGCCCACCATGACTCAGGCTCGCGCAACCCTCGCATTCAGCGTCCTCGCCGTTGCAGTTCTGGTCGATGCCGTCCTCACAAATCTCCTCGGCAGGCAGGCCGGGGGTGCAGTCATCGACCCATTGGCCATCTACACAGGCGAGCTGGCCAGTCGCAGCGCAGGCGCCGACGCCGCAGGCGGTGGGCATGGGAGCGAGGCCATCGTCGATGACTCCGTCGCAGTCGTTGTCGATACCATCACAGATCTCAGCACCCACCACGAAATCACCATGGGCGACGTGTGCAGGGAGGGCATTGCCGCTCACGTTGATGATGAACGGGACGTTGTCATCGGGGTGATGGCAGATCTCAACCTTGGGCACCTTCTTCGCGAAAGCGGGTGTTGTGAAGATCATCACCATGGTTGCTGCAAACAGATAAAGAAAGCGCATATTCAGCCCCCCTTTTGTTGTAAAATGCTATAATTAGCAGATCAATGCAATCTTAGTAATGCCTGGATGCAAAGTCAACAGTAGGCGTTCAGACCTCCCTTTCGGAAGACTCGGAGCTAAGGAGGCAGGGGGGAGGGCAGGGGCAAACCTAGAGAGGGGTGCCCATCTGCCATGGCAGATGTAGCTAGAAAAGAATCCTCCTCCACTCCGCAGCACCGGATATTCTCAGGCAGCAAGCCTCCTGGGCTTGAGCCGAGTGGTATCCGGATCCACTTCG
>CAYLJJ010000125.1:10878-15244 GCA_964384025.1 uncultured Nannocystaceae bacterium | reverse complement strand
CCCGCTTGGCCTCCAGCACCCGCTTGGCCTCCAGCACCCGCTTGGCCTCCAGCACCACAATTCAACTCATCAGAGCCATCATCACAGTCAGCTCTCCCATCGCAGACTTTGCTCCCAGGAAGACAACGCCCTTCACCGCACTCAAAGAGGGGATCACAGGTAGAAGCACCTCCCTCACCCCCAGCTCCACCTTCACCTGCAATCCCCCCATCTCCGCCGCAACTACAACTCTCCCAACCAGAACCATCCTCACTGCAGAGTTGGAGCCCTGATACACCTCCTGAGCAATCACAGCTCTGGCTCTCCCCTCCATTACAGATACCCTCTTCTCCAGATACTGGGCTCTCTTCATCATCGCAGCTCCATAAGAGGAGTAAGAGGAAAGAGAGAAGATATTTCATCAGATGACCTCCAAAGTTTCGCCAGAGTAAACAATCTTTTGAGTTTGGAGCTAGGACGGTTACAGAATCGCAGGAAGATTTCAGAGGAGAGAGCAGCTTGGGGGGTGTGTTTAGGCTCTATTGCTCAACACATTCTCGCAGCTCAGGATCGCAGAGAGAGCCAAAGGGGCAGTTGTTGGGTTCCACACGACAGCCGACCTGACAGACACCAAGCTCCAAACCGTTCGGGATGGCGCGGTGCTCTTCAGGCATACAGAAGTTGTCGGTGCAGCACTGACCATCACGAGAGTATCGTGATCGATGGTGTGTGGTGGTATAGGAATCGAGGGGAGAAGACGCAGGGCGGAGAGTCGCCTGAAGGGATTTCAGCTCCAGGCGCTCGCAGAACCGTACGTGAGCCTCTTAACTCATACGGCTTCCATCATCCAGCCGAAGGCCTGATCCCCAACAACCTCCAGTGCGCAAAGAGCCCTGGCTGACGACGCGCAATACGCCCTAACCAGTGTTCTGCGCGCCGTTGGTGTCGGCGCAGATTTTTAAATTTCCTCATCGCCCATCGCCCTAAGGCACGGTCTAGGAGACGAAAGACCTTTGTAAGTTCTGAGCGGTAGAAGCGTCCGTAGTAGTTAATCTAACCGCAGATGACTGGTTCAGTCATTCGTGCTCGATCATCCAGCGATTTATCACTGTGTCTAGATATATCAACAGTCCGGACACTTTTTGAGGAGGCAACAAGCTCACTGATGTAACCTATTGAAATCATTGGCGCTGGTTGCTGAGGCTTCTAGAACCAGGCCTCAGTGATTTCAAGGTTAGAAGGGGATAGAGAAGCGCAAGCTGGCGCCTCCCTCACTGGGGACTATGCTGGAGTAGGGTCCAGGCCCTGAACCTGGGTCGAGAATCAGAGCTGTAATCCCCGCACCCAAGAGCCCTGCCCCAATACCCAGGCTGCTGGCCCCCAAGTTCTTAGTATTATAGACATTGGGACATTCAGTTCGACTGCGACCATCATCACAGGTGATCTCTCCATCCAGCTGAATGAGCCAGATACCTACACTTGCTAAGAGAACCCCACCAAGATTCAAGCCCCAAGCCATAGGAGCGAGGCTCTTTCGAGGAGCCGCCGCCACAGGCGGGATGATGGGATCCTCATCTTGCACTACAGGCTGACTTAGGGGAGCAGAGGCTGGTTTTGGTTTGGGCTTTTTGAGGGTAAAGGAGAGCTTGACTGGCTTATCCATGGCTGAGATGGGTCGCTCCTCAAGCTTATAACCCTTCTTCTCTAATTTGAGGATATGGCGACCAGGAGCTACTTTAAAAATAAGGGGGCTCAGGCCCAGACGCTTGCCATTCAAGAAGACCTGAGCACCTTTGGGCTTAGAAGCTACTTGAACTGAGACGCTGGACTTTTTGAGAGCTGGAGGCGCTGGGGCCGCCAGCTCAGGCTCCAGCCGGGTGAGCGCGCTGCGGATGGTCTGCTTTACCTCCTCGGCAGCGCAAAGTTCACAAAGCTCTTTTACCTCTTTCATCTTCTTGAGGGCACGATCATAGAGGAGCAGTTTAACCTCATAGATATCGTCATTGTTGGAGATCCACGCACCAAAGCTGAAGCGTGCCTGAGTTTTGTTGGCCAACTTTTCAATGCAGGTTTGCTTTTTACAGGGGATCTTGAGCCCCTCTATAGCCGCTTTGGTTTTCTGTACAGGGAGCAGCTCGCAGAGCTTGGCCAAACGACCTCGGAGCTGCGCTTCATATCCCCGTGAGATCTTCTTTGAGATGTTCTGACTGCTCTGAAGAGGAGAGGCCACAAGAGAGGGGGCTTCAGCCATAGCCTGAGCCCCCCACTGGGCGATGAAAAACAGCGAGAGACTCCGTAGCATCTTCTATGCTCCTTTCTACAGGAACGGAGTCTCTCGTCTTTTCTGGGCGAGGGTCAAGAAGAGCAGGTCTGCATGGGCGCTTCGCCCGCACAAAGCAACTCTTTTATGTTCCTCCTCTCGAGCCTCAAGCTTCTCGAGAAGGGGAACGCGACGTTAGAAACAGGGTCCTGGGTTAACGTTGAGGATATACCCCCCAGAGACTCCAGCATTGTAGGCATCAACAAAGACGAAGTAAGGCCTCCCCATTTCAACATTGAGTTGGATCTGGGACTGTCGTCCACCTGTATCATCGTCACAGATGAGCTGACTGTTGGGATCTTCACAGGCGGCTCGAGCATAGAGCACGGTATCGTAGCCGGAGCCGAAAGTATCCAGGCAGAAGATCCCCGCCATCCCCGCTGGGGGTATTACATAGACATCCTCAGGGCCATTGCCAGCGCAGCCTCGGTGCAGGGAGTCCTGCCCCACGATCTCCCCCTCATAGCTCCCCGGTCCAGGGATGAGATGAGGACGTTCACAGCTCCAAACAGGGGGTTCTATACAGAGACCCCCGTTGCAGACTAGACCACCAGGACAGTCGGCGTTGACCTCACACCTCAAGTCCTGGCAGAAGCCCTCGAAACAGCGCATCCCCTCACCACAGTTCAGATCCTCAACACACTCAGGGATCGCGCAGAGGCCCCCGTTACACGCAAAGCCCTCGGGACAATCCTCGAGGCTTTCACAGGCGATCTCCTGGCAGAAACCCTCTATACAGAAGTGCCCCTCAGCACACTGCTCATTTACTTCGCAGCCTGGAACAACACAGGCTCCCTCTGCACAGAGGAGACCTTCGGGGCAATCCGTGTTCTCCAAGCATTCAGGTACAATGCACTGGAAGTTTTGGCAAAGCATCCCATCAGCACAATCCTCATTACTGTCGCAGATCCCCTCACAAGCTCCTGGAAGGAGGTGCAACAGGTAGTCCCCTCCACCGGAGTAACCATCCATATAGATGAAGTAGAGGAGCCCAGCCTCTACCTCCAGTTCGATGAAGGAGCGAGTTCCAAGAGGACTGCCGTCATCATTACAGATCACTTGACTCTGAGGATCAGCGCAGTCTTGTAGGACATGCAGCACAGTGTCATAGCTGGAGCCTGCGGTGTGCAGGCAGTAGAGCTCCGAGATATCGGAGCTGAGGGTGAAGACCTGCTCTGGACCGTTGCCATGGCAGGCTCCGTCCAAAACATCAGGAGCGGCTATAGTGCTGCCCTCGTAGATCCCGAAGTGATCCAAGGGGATCGGGATCTCTTCACAGGCTTGGCCCTCGGCACAAACACCACCACAGAGGCTCCCTTCAGGACACTCCTCGTGGTGGGCGCAACGGCTCTGGCGGCACTGGCTCTCGATACAGACCTGACCCTCTCCGCACATATCGTTATTGCCGCAGATCACTTCACAAGATCCAGGGGTAACATCCATAATGAACTCTCCACCCCTGCTATAACCATCCATAAAGATGGAGTATTCTACTCCCACCTCGGCGTTGATCTCGATGGCTGAACGAGTTTCGAATCGGTCATCATCATCGTTACAGACGATTTCGCTGTTGGGGTCCATGCAGTCTGTGCGGGCGTAAAGCACCGTGTCGAAGTTTGTCTGAACGGTGTTGATACAGAGCATGATGGGCTCATCTACGGAGAGGCTGAAGACCTGCTCTGGACCATTGCCTGCACAGCTCCCACGCTGCTCAGTCAAAGTCCCTCTGGTGTCTCCAAAGTAGCGCCCGAAGTGATCGATGGGGATGCTCAGAGCACAAGAATTCTGAGGCGCCTCAACACAGATTCCCTCCTCGCAGATCTGATTCTCAGGGCAGTCTGCATCGATCGCACAAGGAGGCGGCACCATAACACACTGACCTTCAACGCAGGAGAGGCCTTCAGGGCAATCCTCATCGATCGCACAAGGAGGTGGCATCATACATTGACCTTCAACGCAGTGCAGGCCTTCTGGGCAGTCTGCATCGATCGCACAAGGAGGCGGCACCATAACACACTGACCTTCAACGCAGGAGAGGCCTTCAGGGCAATCCTCATCGATCGCACA
>CAYLJJ010000125.1:0-10778 GCA_964384025.1 uncultured Nannocystaceae bacterium | reverse complement strand
CACAGGCAGGAGGCGGCTCAACACAAGCTCCTTCAACGCAGTGCAGGCCCTCGGGACAGTCCTCATTGATCTCACAGGCAGGAGCGCCACAGGGGCCAAAGCGCACGTTAAAGAGGTAGTCCCCACCCGCAGCGCCATAAGAGTCCAGGGTGATGAAGTAGACCTCTCCAGGCACCATGTTCAGTTCGATGCGGGCTCGGGTGCTGCCCTCTACATCATCTACACAGAGCAATTCAGAGTTGGGATCCATGCAGGTTGTACGAGCGTACATCACGGTGTCATAGCTGGAGCCCTCAGAGTCGAAGCAGAAAGTCGCAGGCTCGTTGACCCCAATGACAAAGACCTGTTCAGGGCCATTACCACCACAGCCCCCTCGCAACTCAGCGATACCATCAGATGTGCTGCCCTCATAAACTCCCAGATGGTCGATAATCTGAACATTCTCCTCCATACAGGAGGTGGGCATGGGGATGAGTTGACATTGACCGACCTCATCGCAGAAGAAGCCATCAGGGCAGTCCTCATCTATCGCACAAGGGGGCACCTCAGCACAGAAGCCCTCGATACAGCGCAGGCCTTCAGGACAGTGGGTGTCGTTCATACACTCAAAGTCGAGGCAGATCCCCTCTAGGCAGAAGAGACCCTCAGGGCAATCTTCATTGATCTCACAGGGGGGCGGCTCTACACATTGGCCCCCGATGCAGTGCAGGCCCTCAGGACAGTCCTCATTGATCTCACAGGCAGGAGGCGGCTCAACACAAGCTCCTTCAACGCAGTGCAGGCCCTCGGGACAGTCCTCATTGATCTCACAGGCAGGAGCGCCACAGGGGCCAAAGCGCACGTTAAAGAGGTAGTCCCCACCCGCAGCGCCATAAGAGTCCAGGGTGATAAAGTAGACCTCTCCAGGCACCATGTTCAGTTCGATGCGGGCTCGGGTGCTGCCTTCTACATCATCTACACAGAGCAATTCAGAGTTGGGATCCACGCAGGTTGTACGAGCGTGCATCACGGTGTCATAGCTGGAGCCCTCAGAGTCGAAGCAGAAGGTCGCAGGCTCGTTGACTCCGATGACAAAGACCTGTTCAGGACCATTACCACCACAGCTCCCTTGCAGCTCAGCGATACCATCAGATGTGCTGCCCTCATAAACTCCCAGATGGTCGATAATCTGAACATTCTCCTCCATACAGGAGGTGGGCATGGGGATGAGTTGACATTGACCGACCTCATCGCAGAAGAAGCCATCAGGGCAGTCCTCATCTATCGCACAAGGGGGCACCTCAGCACAGAAGCCCTCGATACAGCGCAGGCCTTCAGGACAGTGGGTGTCGTTCATACACTCAAAGTCGAGGCAGATCCCCTCTAGGCAGAAGAGACCCTCAGGGCAGTCTTCATTGATCTCACAGGGAGGCGGTGGTTCCTCAATACAGAAACCCTCAACGCAAGCAAAACCCTCTGGGCAATCTGTATCAGCGATGCACTCAGGAGGTTCAACCCACTCACAGATCCCACCTACGCAGATATGATCCTCAGGGCAGTCTCCATCAACAACACACTCAGGCTCGACAAAGATGCACTCTCCCTCAATACAGAGATGGTTTTCATCACAATCATCATCTGTGTCGCAGGCCGGGGGTACATCTACACAGAAGTTATCTGCACAAATCTGCCCCTGTTCACACTCTTCATCTCGCTCACACTCAAGGACTATCACCTCACAACTTCCAGCATTACAGAGTTCATTCTCAGCACAGTCTGCATTGAATTCACACTCCGGCTCAAAAATTTCACAGCGACCTTCGAGGCAGATTTCTCCAATATCACAGTCAAAATCTACACCGCATTCAGTTGGAACACAGTGCCCTACTTCGCAAATCTCCTGATCTTGGCAATCAAGATCAACTTCGCAAGCCTCTACACAGAATTCATTCTCACAAACAAAGCCTTCATCGCAGGCTCCATCATCTAAACACTCAGGAGGAACAACTACACATTCACCATCAAAACAGACCCCTTGTCCACAATCAACATCTGCAATACACTCAGGAGGAGGATCTACACAGTTCTCGTTAACGCAAACAAGTCCATTTCCGCAATCTGTATCAATAATGCATTCAGGTGGCAGCAAAATGCACTCTCCATCGTCACAAAATTCATTTTCTGCACAATCTCCATTATTAACACACTCAGGTGGCGCTTCTACACAATTATTATCAACACAAATAAAACCATTTTCGCAACCAGTATCAATCATACATTCAGGAAGATTCTCAACACAGGAGTTTTCAACGCATATTTCGCCATCAAGGCAATCAGAATCACCAGTGCACTCAATTTCCTCAATTACACAGCTATTCTCTATGCAAATAAGGTCTCCTTCGCACTCTTCATCAATTTCACACTCAAGAATAGGGAAACAAAACTGATCAATGCACTCAAACTCCTGAGGACAATCGTTGTCTTGTTCACAGTCAGGCAATTCTACTACACAGAGCCCATCTACGCAGACACCCTCTTCACACTCCTCATCAAACTCACAAGGGAGAAGATCGGCAACGCAGAATTCGTCAAGACAAAGTTCTCCCTCTTCGCAATCTTCATCGTTTTCGCAACCAGGGCTGATGGGGAAACAGGTCGCCTCGATGCACTGCTCTCCCTCTCCGCAGTCTCCATCGTTCTCACAGTCAGAGAGCAGGACGGGGACACAGACGCCCGCATCACAGAACTCATCTTCGGCACAACCTGAATCGTCAAGACACTCAACCCCCTCAGGTATGCAACTGCCTTCGACGCAGAGTAAATCTTCTCCTGGACAGTCCTGATCCTGTTCACATTCGGGGGTGAAGGGCAGGCAATATCCACCTGTACAGACCGCCCCCTCTTCGCACTCCTCATCAATCTCGCACTCAGGCAGCTCTACGGCGTAGCAGAAGCTCTCTAGGCAGATCTCCCCATCTGCGCAATTGGAGTCATCCTCACACTCCGCACCCACCGGCAGGCACTCTCCCAGCAGACAGCGTTCATCATCATCGCAGTCGTGATCTGACTCACAGCCAGGGAACTCCACTGGATAACAGAGGCCCTCATCACAAATCTCCCCCTCCTCGCACCCTTCATCGGATTCACACTCGACGATGGGGATACAGGAGCCCTCCTCGCAACGCTCATTCTCATCGCAATGATCATCCTGCTCGCACTCGGGAGAGATCACCTCAATACACTCACCCTCCTCACAGATAGAGCCCTCTTCACATTCCTCGTCGTTTTGGCAACCCTCTACAGGGAGGCAGGCCCCATCCTGACAGCGCTCACCCGCTTCACACTCCTCATCGCTCTGGCAGCCCTCCTCTGCTTGACATTGGTTGGCGACACAGCGCTCACCCTCTTCACAATCCCCATCAACATGACAGCCTGTAATGCAGGCACCATCTTGGCAGATTCCAGAAGCGCATTCATCATCTGAGGTGCAGCCGCTGGGGAGTACACATTGGCCGTTGAGACACTCTCCAACTGGACAATGGCCATCGTTTAAACAGGCCTCAGCGTGGCATGTCCCGTCCAGACAGTACCCCCCTTCGCAGTCCTGATTTCCCTGACAGAGGTTGCCTGCTCCCATGTCGGGAGTGTCCAGAAGATCTCCTGCGTCATCACAGCCCACCCCCAAGAGCATCAGCCCCAAGAGCCAATAAATTTGTCTCTGCATTGCTTTCCCCTTTATTTCATCTCAAACAAGAATCGGTCAGGGGAGACTTTAGCAGGGGAGAGGAGATGGAAAACAGGGATTCTCTCCTTGATTTATAATTTGAAATCTGCTTCTTGATAGCGGTAAAAAATTCGCCTTTAGAGTAGAGACTCTCGCTGCCACTCAGCCCATACGTTGGGGGTCTCCCATATCCTCACCCTGACTACTTGAATTCCGTTCTTTGATAAGCGCTCTTCAGCGATCTTTTTCAACTCCAAGGCGATATTCTCAGCGGTGGGTGCGTTCTCCATCCAATACACTGGGCGACCCATCGCGGCATTGGATTGAGCCAACAGAGGTATCGCCGGGTCGGGGTCTCCTCTCATCAGGAGGGCGCTGTGGTCCCAGCGCTGATCGATGAAGCCCCCGACGCGCTCCTTGATCACCCCAAAATCGATCACCCGCCCCAGAGAGTCCAGCTCTGGGGCGCTACAGCTGATCTCAGCTATATAGCGATGTCCATGAAAGGCACGACAGCGCCCCTCATGTTCTGGGATGCGGTGAAGAGCGTCCCACTCCAGTCTTCTTGTCACAATCATCATAAGGGGGCATCTTGGTGCTTCAATCCGTGGCGTCAAGGGAGACTCGCCGTGTATGACCTCCATCCGCTCCTCTTTGAGCCCATCTACAAACAGAAGATCTGGGGTGGAGACGCCTTTCGGCAAATCCTAGGGCGTACACCGCCGACAAGCTTAGGAACAAGGCTGGGGGAGTCTTGGGAGCTGGCGGATTTAGAGGAGAGCGATCCTGAGGGGGGCGGTGGTGAAGCGGAGCGCTCTCTCGTTGCTCGAGCTCTCCTAAAAGGGCGCAGCTTGAGGGAGCTGCTCTTGGATAACCCCAAGGAGATCATGGGCCCAGTCTCCCTGAGCCCTGATGGGGGTTTCCCGCTGCTGATCAAATATCTCGACGCCACCCAGGACCTTTCAATCCAAGTTCACCCCAAGGCTGCCTATGTTGCTCAGCGAGAGGGACTGAGCCTTAAAAGTGAAGCTTGGTCTGTGCTGCGCGCTGAGCCCGGCGCGGTGATCTATCTGGGCTTTAAAAAGCAGGAGAGCCCTGAGAGTGTCAGGCAGGCCCTTCAAGAGGGGCGTTTGCAGGAGCTGCTTCACCGCCAACCAGCCAAAAGCGGGGATCTTTTCTACCTGCCTGCGGGGACCTGTCATGCGCTGGGTGCAGGCTGTCTGGTCGCTGAGGTACAAACGAGCAGTGACACCACCTTCCGCCTCCACGACTGGGATCGAAAACCCGCTCGAAGCCTCCATATCGAGGAAGCTCTTGAGTGCATGGACTTTGGACCTCTTTCTCTTGAAGCTCACCGCTGGGATTTCCAAGAGAAAGAGGGAGGGCTTGAACGACAGGGGCAGATCCAATGCGAGCACTTTCGCATCGCTGAGCTGAGCGGGGAGGGGCTGAGCAGAGAGGGGCGACCTCGAATCTGGATGTTGAGGAAGAAGATGAAGCTTGAATGGGGCTGCCATATTCTCTCTTGCCAGGCCTATGACACCATCCTCCTCCCTGCCAACTTGAACGTCCGCGCGACCGAAAGCGAGGGCTCCTGGCTTGAGATCCAGCTCTAAACCCAGCTCCTTACAAACCTGCTCAGATGTTCGCCTTAGAACCTTGTCCTCTGATCTGATTTCAGATTTACTCTAAAACTCGGATTGTGTCAGCTGTGGGGGCTTTGTGGAGAGCGTGCTCACTCTTAAAAATGCGCAAAGGGCCTTTGAGGTCCGTGATCCAGATCTGGCGAGGCTGGTCATCGCCATCGCTGAGGACCGGCAAGGAGATACTCCCAAAAGCCCTGTTCGTGATGGAGCCCTTACGCTCCTTAAAGTCCAGGCCGAGCTCAGCAGTCCAGGTTTCCGCAGGAAGAGCGTAGAGGCCCAGATAGATGAGCGACGAGCGTTGATCAAGGCGCTGGAGCTGCCTGAGGCGGAGGTCCCGCCACCTGAGCGTCTCAAACTTCACGGGCTGATCTTAGAGCTTTGGGAAGAGGGCAGCGCCTATGCTCGCGATCAGCTCCTCCAGATCATCGCCCAGATTCCTCTTCGCTGGGGTCCTTGGCGCGCCCTCAAGCATATCTTTAAGGAGGCGGAAGAGCGACAAGATCTGGAGATCTTTGGAGCTTTGGCGGCGCGCTTTGATGTGGCCTTTGCCCAAAGGGGCCACTCAGGAGAGATCTCTCGCCGGACCTTGGGCTATCTACTGCGTCGCGCCTGGAGATCTTTGCGGCGGATGGCTGAGGGCTTGCCGGTGGCCTACGCTGATGCAGCCGCGGAGGTGTTGCGCTTCTATCCAGAGCAGGTCAACTGGAACCGAACCTGGATCTGTAATCACATATTCTACCATGGCACAGGCAAGTACACCCGGAGGCGCTTCTCCTGGTGGCGCTGTCCACGCGATCAGCTCAAGAATCGGGCCTATGCTGAGCTGTGGCGTCGCAGCCCTCGACCACTCTTTAGCCTGTTGGAGAGGGCTCAATCCAAGCATGTGAGGCGCTTCGCGGTTGAGGCACTCAAGGCTGACTTCCGCGCTCAGCTGCGTGAAGTTGAACCCGCTTGGGTGGCGCGGCTGCTCCATATCGAGAGCGATATCCTCCATGACTTCCTTATCTGGCTCCTGGATAACCAACCTAAGCTGGAGCAGGGAGCCTATCGAGAACTCAATCTTCAGGTCCCAGTCCTGCGCCTTCTAAGCTCTCCCTCTTCAGATGCTCGCGCCTGGGCAGCGGCCTATGCTCGTGCTCATGCCCGAGATATGCCTCTGTCAACTCTCATCCGTCTGGCCAATAACAGCAGCGAGGCGGTGCGCAAGATGAGCCGAGATCTCCTCCAAGATCGCCACCCCCGTAAGGAGGTGGGCTTGGAAGCCTGGGGCCGCCTCCTGGGCACTCAACATGGTCACGAGCTGGCGACAGCGGCGCTGAGCAAACACTTCGGCGCCCGCGAGCTGAACCCAGCATGGTTTAAGGAGCGCCTGCGCTCTCTTGAATATCGGGTCCTGCGTTTCGCGATGGAGCTGTTGCCCCGGTTGCACAGAGATAAGAAGCTGGGCGTCTCCTTCTATATGGAGTTGCTGGACACTCCCAAACTCAGCCATCACACCGCGAAGTTTGCCCTGGACGCGCTGCGGCGCTTCCCCAGCGCTCAGATTGAAGCTGGCTTCATCCGTCGCAACCTCCTCAACCCAAACTGCAAACAACGCATACAAGTTTGGATCGAGGAGGAGTGGCTCAAGGCGAGTGAGCTGGGGGTTGAGTACCTCAAGATCCTGGCGGATGACATCGCCTTTGAGAGCTCAGCGTTGATCTTGGAGTTAAGAGCCAGCCCGCGTAAGTGGGGGCAAGAACTCAAATTTGATGAAAGCCTCTCCAAGGTGGCCCTGGAGCTGCTCAGTGATGTACGCAAGTTCTCTCCTGAGGAGATCAGTTTTGACTGGTTGATGCAGCTGGTTCAGCGAGCGGAGCCTCGCTATCAGGAGTTCGCTCGGGAGTATATGACACGGGCCTATATTCCAGCGGACTTTGCCCCCAAGGAGGAGCTGACTGCTCAAGGTAAGACATCAGCCCCAGAGAGAGAGGTTGAGGTTGATCTGGAGGGCAAGAGCTTCCTCTTCACTGGCAAGATGTCCACCATGACCCGCAGCCAAGCAAGCAGAAAGGTGACCGCAGCCAATGGCAAGAACAGCCGCTCTGTCACCGGTAAGCTGGACTATCTGGTGATCGGTGATGAGGGCTCCTCCTTCTATGGTTCGGGTCGCAAAGGCAGCAAGCAGTTAAAGGCAGAGCGGCTGGTCGCCAAAGGTGCCCCACTGCGCATCATCTCCGAGACCGCTTTCCTCCAGATGCTGGCTGGAGAGAGCCGTGAGGCAAACTTGGGGGCTCAGGAGGCAGGCTCTGAACAGCTCTGGGAGATGCTCTCTAAACCCGGCCCCGAGGAGGCGCCCCTGGCGCACTTCGCAAGACACTATATCCGGCGCCATCATGAGGAGATCTGCCCTGACGAAACCGACCGCTATGTCGATCCAGGCGCGGAGATCTCTAAGGAGTTCCTCAGCTTTGAGCGTTGTCGCCTCCTCCTGATGGACAGCCGCCCTCGAAACCGCGCCTTGGGCCTGCTCCTCTTCCGCTATGAGCTGAAGCGCTGGGCGCCGCCCATGGAGGCGATCGTCGAGTTGAGCGAGCAGCCCTACCCTGAAGTACGTGCGCTGATCGCCTTAGCGTTGACGGCGGAGGATCTGCCTGAGCATCGTCGCTATCGCCTCGATCCTGAGCGTCTGACTCCAGACGCAGTGTATCGCTTCTGTGAGTCCCTGGACACGCCCACCAGAGCCTTGGGAATGCGGCTCATTGCCCTGCACCCCCGCTTGGCGATCCCCGAGGAGCTGTTCCGTCTGACAGAGAGCCCTGATCGCAACGTGCGCAGCTTTGTGATACGGCAACTCTGGTCCCTCTATCGAGAGCGGGGTATTACCCAAAATTGGAAGCCCACTCCGGCCCCCGAGAGCCAACTCAAGAGGAGAGGAAAGCGGCATATAGAGCTGGAGCCTCCTGAGATCCAGGGCGCCCCCCCCCGCCCAGAGAATCCTCCAGCTCCGCCAGAGGGTCTGCGCAGCTTCCTGCGGCAGACCCTCTTTGGGATTTCTCCAACGCGGCTCCCCAAGCGGCGGAGCGGAGGGCGCCGCCTCAAACCCCTCTCTGCGCGTAAGGCCAAGTTGGCGTTGATGGAGTTGATTCGCGATCTGGCCTTAGAAAACCTGGAGTTTGCTCGCTTGATCCTCCCTCAGTTCCAAGAGTTTTCTCGCGCTAAGGGGCAGAGTGAGATGGCCGCCTCTCTTGTCGCCATCCGACGGATCTTCAAGGCCCATCCTCAACTCAAGGAGAGTCGCTGATGGCTCCAAGCAGAGAGAAATTCTTTGGCTACCGAGGCGAGATCCGGGCTCTTTTGGGCGTGGGGACTCAGCTCATCTTTGTAACTCAGCACCCTGAGGGACAGCCGAGCGCGCTCTATCAGCTTGATCTAGAGCGCTTTGAAATGAGCGAACGGGCTCTCCCCAAGGGAGGGCTCTGCTTACTGGCCCGAGGAGAGCAGATCTATGTGGGTGGAGGCGACGAACATCTCTACCAGGGCACCCTCACTGGAGGTCCCCTTAAGCCCTTTGGTCCCAAGCTCTCTGGAGTTCCCCAAGCGCTGGCCTCATTGCGGGATGATCGTCTCGCCCTATTGGTTGAAGATCAGCTCCTGATTTTAAGCGCTACAGGCGCTGCGCTCCAGACGTTGAAGCTTCCAGAGCAGGGCAGCGCTTTGGCTTCGGATCCCTCAGGGGTCTTCTGCGCTGTAGGCTGCGCCAAGGGCCGCGTGATCCTCTTCGACTGTGAGGAGAAGCTGGAGTATCTGGAGGGGGAGTCGGCCAAGCTTCATGAGGGCAGCATCAGCCTGCTCTCCTTCCTTCCCCACGAGCTGCGCTTCCTCTCCTCAGGGCGAGATGGTCGATTGCTCAGCACTCACGCGCGAGGCGCGCTGGAGCCTGAGGAGCGCGCCAGCCGCAGCAGCGCCCACAAGGGAGCGGTGGCCGCGCTCGTCTGGGGTGAGGAGCGCTTCTATAGCGGAGCAGCTGACAAGAGCCTGAAGAGCTGGAGCTTGAGCAGCAAGCGCCCCAACACTCAAAAGGATGGGGTGGGTCAAGTCATCGATCTAGCCCTGGTGGAGTTTAAGGGTCGCGAGCAGCTCGCCGTGGCCGCTGAGGACGCCAGCCTGCGCCTCTTTCCCCTAGACACTCAAGGGAAACTGGAGCCGCGTAGCCTGATCATCAGGGACGCTTATGCTCGCGCTCAACAGGCACTCAAACAGAGAGATCCTGAGCAGCGCTTGGCGGCCCTCAAAGAGCTGGCGAGCTATAGGGATGGCCCCTCCATCCGGCTCCTGGTGCGCCGAGCCGCTGAGGCGGGAGATCATGGCCTCAGGCTCAAGGCGATAGAGCTGCTGGGACAGAGCGAGGATGTTCGAGCTGTCGAGCCTCTAGAGCGCTTGATGGGCGCCGACAGCGAGGGGCTGCGCCGAGCGACGCTCAAGAGCCTCCGTGCTCTAGAGGGAGCGGAAGCTCTGCGTCCTTTGGAGCGCGCTCTAGAGGTGCAGAAGCCCGATGTTGGAGTGGAGGCGATCCGAGCCCTTGTGCAGCGGGCTGCCGAAGATGAGCAGGCCCTTGCTCGACTTATCCAGGCGATGGATGATCCTCTTAAGGAGGTCCGCTTCGCCGCCCTTGAGGCCCTAGAGGAGCACTCTGGAGAGGCAGAGTCCCTGGCGAATATCATGGCGTTTAAGAGCCGCTTCGCCGATCTCCGTTTTCAGGCGATGCTTCGGTTACACCAGCGAGGGATGCTGGAGCGCCCAGAGGTCCGGCGCGCGCTGCGGCGACAGATGGATGATCAAGATGAGCATGTGCGCCACTCTGCCTGCCTCTTCTCTCTCCTGACGGTCCCGAGGCTGGCTCAGAGTTTAAGGGCTCTGGACAAAGATCTTCATCGCCAACTCCATGAGTTAGAGACCTTTGAAGAGGAGGGCAAGAGCAAGCGGCTGCTCAGGGCCAAAAAGGTAAAAGGGAGCCTCAGCGAAGAGGAGCGGCGACCTCTCTTTGAGGCGATGTCCAGCCGCAGCCTCAGCAGCTGTATCCTGGGAGCTCGGCTCTTGGCGCTGCTCCAGGATACACGGGCCTTTGGCACCCTACTTCAGCTCAGCCGAGATCCTCAGGAGGAGAGCCGAGTCGAGGCCTCTAAGGCTCTGCGTCGCTTAGGAGATCCCCGCGCCCTCCAGCGCCTGCGGATGATGCTGCGAGATGAACGGGAGCGGGTGCGAGACGCAGCCTTTACGGCGCTCTCCAGCCTGCTCTCTAAGGCCCCCCTTGAGGCGGTGGAGGCGGGGCTCTTGAGCCCCTATGAGGGGATCCGCCGTCGCGCCCTAAAGCTGCTCAACGTGGGCCTTAAGAAGCGGCTCCCCAAGCGGATGAAGCACGCCTCCTATCTGCTCTTAGAGCGCGCCCT
>CAYLJJ010000124.1:0-15265 GCA_964384025.1 uncultured Nannocystaceae bacterium | reverse complement strand
TCACGTACGGTTCTGCGAGCGCCTGGAGCTGAAATCCCTTCAGGCGACTCTCCGAGGGATCCTTAAGGGCTCTGACAGCAAAGGAATCTCGGCTGGAGATGTTTCTTCTGGTCCAGCTCCTAAATCGGGTGCAGGATGCAGCCTTGATGAGCCCCTCAGGGCGAAGAGACAATCGGGAGATCTCAAAGGTATGGAGTTCAAGATCGATACAGACATGCTGCTGAAGCGCTTTTTGGAGTATGTGGCTGTTGAGACAACCAGTGATGAGGGGAGCAAGAGCAGCCCCTCTTCTGCTTGTCAGTGGGATCTATTGAATCTACTTTATCATCAACTTCAAGAGATGGGCTTGGAGGTGAGCCTGAGCAAAACGGGCTATATCTACGCCTCTCTCCCTGAGCGTCTACCTCCAGACAGCCCAAAGAAAGGGAAGATCCCCGCTCTGGGCTTCCTCGCTCATGTAGATGTATCTCCTGCAGTCTCTGGTAAAGGGGTCAAGCCGCTGATCCACTCCAACTATCAGGGAGACGAAATCAAGCTCCCCAAAGGTCCCAATGTGGTGCTCAGTCCACAAAAAGACGCACCTTTGGGAGAATGTCTCGGATTGGATATCATCACTTCGGATGGCAGTACCCTCCTGGGCGCTGACGATAAGGCGGGGATCGCCATCATCTTCAGCATGTTGGAGGTGCTGCTCAACTCAGAGATACCCCATGGCCCCATTAAGATCGCCTTCACCCCCGATGAGGAGATCGGCCGCGGCGTAGATCACTTTGATCTGGAGGCTTTTGGGGCTGAAGTAGCCTATACCGTCGATGGAGAGAGCTTGGGGGAGATCGAAGATGAGACCTTCTGCGCGGATGCGATGTGGCTGCGCTTTCAGGGGATCAATATTCACCCAGGCTACGCCAAGGGTAAGCTGATCAATGCGATCAAGCTCGCCGCTGAGTTCCTAGATGCTCTCCCCAAAGATCGCCTCTCTCCAGAGACCACCGCAGGTCGAGAGGGCTTTGTGCATCCCATCAATATCACCGGCAATGAAGAGCAGGCGGAGATCCGCTTTATCATCAGAGACTTTGAAGAGGAGGGGCTTAAAGAGAAGGAGCGCCTCCTTTCCACTCTGGCTCAGGAGGTGGCGGCGCGCTATCCCGGTGCTCGGGCGAAGGCAGAGGTGCGTGAGCAGTATCGTAATATGAAGGGGATGATCGATCGTCGCCCTGAGTGTGCAGCCTTTGCGGTGGAGGCGATCAAGGCGGCGGGTCTTGAGGTCCTGCGCAACCCCATCCGAGGGGGCACCGATGGAGCGCGACTCTCCTTTATGGGTCTGCCTACCCCCAACCTCTTCACCGGAGGCCATAACTTCCACGGTCGCCGCGAGTGGATCGCCCTTCAACATATGGAGAAATCTGTAGAGGTCTGCTTGAATCTAACGCAGATCTGGATGGAGCGAGGGGAGCGCAAGGGGCTCCTCAAACAGCCTTGAAACTTGATCGCCAATGATCAAAAGAGGCTTGGGGCTCACTGGATGCTTCTGAGCCTCAGCCTGCTCCTGCTCCTCTGGTCCCTCTTGCTTTGGGATCTCAGTGGAGATCCCCTTGAGCGCGCTTGGCTGGGAGGTGCGGTGATCCCCCTCTTGGCGACTGATCAACCTTGGCGATTGATCTGCGCCACCTGGCTTCATCAAAGCCTCTTTCATCTCCTGGCCAACCTGTTGGGGATCTGGAGCCTTGGGAGCCTACTTCAAGCTCAACGGGGCGCTGAGTTCCTCCTGTTGATCTTTGGCCTGGGTGCCCTGGGAGGCTCAACCCTCTCAGCCCACTTTGGAGAGGCCTGGAGCATGGGTGCCTCTGGCGGAGTCTTCGCGCTCTTGGGCGCTTGCCTACTCCAAGAGCCCTGGTCTCGCCCCCGGATCCTCTTTTGGCTGCTCTCTCTCGTCACTCTAAGCTTTAGTCCCCTCGCGGATCATTGGGCTCACTTTGGAGGGTTGCTCTCTGGGCTCCTTTTGGCACTATTTTTAGAGCGCTTGCCCACTCCCTCTTGGCGTGGTGCCCTGATCCCGCTGCTCTGGAGTTGTTCAGCCTTGATGGCACTTCAACACGCTCTTCGAGAGCCCGAGCTGGAGTCATCAACAAGTCAAGCTGCTCCCCTGCTCCGAGGCTGGCTCCCTGGACCCAGCTTACCCTTCTGTGAAGAGAGCTACAGCGACGGGCTACATTATCTCTGTTGGCGTACTTGGTCTGATCCCAGCGCTCAGCTCGTCGCGCTGGGCTTCGAACATCTTCGCCCCGGGATCTGGAGCCCTCTTAAGGGCCGAGGTCGGCTCTACCTGATCCCAGCGCCCCCCTCGAGCCTCCTCCTCTTCAGCGCCAGCCTGGAGAAACCCCAGCGCCTCTTAAGGCTCTTAAGCTCCATTGAACCGGCTCTGCGCGCTCCCCAAACATCAATAGGGCCTAAAGTTGAGCCCTCCAAAGAGTGAGGCTAAGGTGCCCACCTACATGTAGGTGGTTTATGCTTATCATCACACATCGCCTTCGAGACGCCAGCGACTTCCTCGACCGCTATCTCCCTGAGGGCAGCGGGGGCTTCTTCCTGCGCTCTAAGTTGGGGATGCCTAAGGGGGCGCGTATCTGTCTTGAGCTGATCCTGCCCTGGCTCTGCGAGACCCATTATCTTTACGCTCGGGTACAGCAGGTGGGGCTGCGTTGGGAGAGCTGTGGAGAGACTCAGACGGGGGTGATCGTCCGCCTTGAGGCGCATGAAGCCCTCATCATCGCTGGGATCCTAGAGCGGGTGAGGGCCTCGGTGGAGGCGGTGCAAGCGCGAGGCAGCGATCGGATCGATCTGAACCTACTCGTGCGCTACTTCGACGATCAACGGAGTCGAGAGGGGCAAGTGCTCAACCTCTCTCCCTCGGGAGCCTATATCCGCGCTCCAAGCCCCTTTCCTACCGGCAGTGACCTTCATCTGCGCTTTGAGGATCGTAAACGAGGCGTGATGCGCCATATCCGAGGGCGGGTCGTGCGCTTGGATCTTCAGGGTCGGGTAGCGGGGATGGGGGTTTCTTTCCATCTGCGTGGTTGGCGGGAACGGCGTGGGATGCAGAAGCTCTGTCGACAATATGTTTAGGGCTCAGGGCTCTCTTGAGCCTTGAAGATCCCCGCGAGACGTTGAAGGAGATCGCTGAGTCCATCACCTCCATCTAGACGCAGGCTGTGAAGGTGCTCCGCCTTGGGGAGCGCGGCGGCGATGGCGGGGAGCTGCTCCATCAGCTTGAGCTGAATCAGGTTGGGGCTGATCTGATTCTCCAGTTCCCTACGGAGCCGCTCCAGCTCGAGCTGCTGCCGCTCTCCCTTCAGCCTCGCTTCAGCGCGCAGGCGCTCTAGGGAGAGCTTCCCTTCCAAGCGTTGTCGCTCCAAGAGGGTCTCTAACTCCAAGATCTTCCTCTGCTGCTCTTCAGATCGAGCAGCCGTCTCAGCTTCAAGAAGGGCTCTGCGCTCGCGCTCTTTCTGGACCTCGGTAAACTCTTGCCCCTCCCGCTCTCGCCGGCGCGCAGCGATGGCGGCCTCTTTCTCAATCTCCAAGCGGGCGGCGACTTGTTCAGCGGCTTTCTCCCGCTTAAGCACCTCTCCCTGATGCTCCAGCTCGATCAGCCGAGCTTCCCGCGCCCGTTGCGCTCGAAAAGGCTTCTGGAGCATCTCCCAGACACGCGCAGAGCTGATCACCGCCTCCTTGAGCTGCACCGTGACGATGCGGAGACCCAAGCCCTCCTCCCCCTCAGCCACCAGCCGCAGGCGCCGCGTCAGCTCCTCGATGATGGGCTGCTTGTCGGAGAGGATCTCATCGATGCTCATGGTGGCGATGGTATCTTTAAGGGTCGCCTCGGCCTGCTCTCTGAGCTGGATGTTGACCACCCCCATCGGCTCCAGAGGATCTCCAAAGTCCAACTTGCGATAGGCCTTGGAAAAATCATCGATGATCCACTGTACATAGGCTTGGACCATGATCCCCTGGCGCTCAAGGCAGATGCAGTTGGCGTTGATGATGATGGTCTGCATCGCTGCGGGGACCACCAAAAAAGCGTCTCGCCCTGGATCAAAGCGAAAGGAGAGCCCTAAGCCGAGATGTAGGGGCTCTCTACGTCCCCGTCGGGTGTGTACAACATAGGCGTTAGGCGGTACGACCACATTACGAAAGCGCCAAAACCCAGTGATGCGCACCTCTGGAGCATTCTCTACATCCTGCGATTGTGAGCTTGGAAGGTTGGGTCTCTGGGGCCTCTGAGAAGGAGCTGCCGACGAGCGTCGTTTTCGACGCAGATCCAACTCCACCTCCTCTTTCTGATTCACCACCTGCTGGAGATATTGATTCTCCACTATTTTTCTCCATTATCTGAGAAACCTGAGTCACTATAGGGCGATCAATCTCAAATCTGATCCAAGATCTGAATCTGGGATCTCCCCTGAGTCGCTGAGGAGTACACCATGGCGGTCAATCGACAATCTGTTCCCGAGCCCACTCTCCGCCGTCTCCCATGCTATCTTCATGTGCTCAAGCGCTTGGAAAGCTTAAACCGCAGGACCATCTCTACAAGTGATATCTCCCGTGCGCTCAAGCTGGATCCCACCCAGGTGCGCAAAGACCTCTCCTACACAGGAGTCGTAGGGAAGCCCCGCGTAGGTTATAACCTCCAAGATCTACAACGCTGCATTCAAAGCTTCCTGGGTTGGGATAAGTTGAGCCGTGCCTGTCTAGTGGGTGTGGGGCATTTGGGAACAGCCCTCTTAGGCTATGATCGCTTTAATGAGTATGGCATCTGCTTTGCCGCTGCTTTTGATACCGATCCAGCTAAGGTGGGTTGTCTTGTCCATGATCGTGAAGTACGGCATCTGGATGAGCTGCCTGAGATGGCTCAGAATTTGGATATTCGTTTAGGGATTTTAACGGTGCCTGCAAGCGTGGCTCAGGAGGTCGCTGATCTCATGGTCAAAGCAGGCATCCAAGCAATCTGGAACTTTACCCCCATCTCTCTAAACCTTGAGGATGGGATCATCGTCGAGAAGGCGCAGATCTACGCCAGCTTGGCGGTCCTATCTCGTCGCCTTGAGGCGCGTATCTCTTGAGGTGGTTTTCTAAAAGCTTTTTATCCCGGCTTGAAGAACTCTGAAGGCTTAGAAGCTCACCAACCCGGAGCCTCACCGGCGAGCATCTCAGGTTGACAGCCATCATAGAAGAGTTGAACTCTGGGCTCTAGCTCCTCATCGTACTGTTCTCGAGCATATTGAACGATGAGATGGGTGACCACCTCATTCATCTCCTGGGGATTTGGGAGAGCACCAGAATCGGGACAGGAGAAACTCTGCTCCTCAAAGGCAGCGTTAAAGCGCCGGTACCAGTCCGCTTCCTCCTCTCGAAGAGAATCGCTGAGAGTCTCACTCCGGGTGTCGATCAGCAGATGATACTGCAGCTCGAAGAAGGCTCCATCCTCTGTCTGATTCATAAAATAGGCGCTGCCCTGCTCTGGGACACGCACTTGACGATGAAAGATCTCAGCATCGGGATATTGAGGTGCTCCTCCTGCGATGGGAGGCTCACCTGCGTCTGGGGGCTGAGGCGCGCCCGCGTCTGGGGGCTGAGGCGCGCCCGCATCTGGGTGCTGGGGCTCTGGCTCTCCTCCAGGGGCTGGGGGCTCACCAGCATCGGGAGGCAGATGTACATCCCCTGCCGTGAAGATGTCAGCCTCAGAGATACTCCCCGCATCAGCCTCTCCAGGCTCGACGATGCAACCCAGGGTTGAGGAGATCCCCAGGATGGCGGCTCCTTTGGCTAGGAGAGTCAGTAACTCTCTGCGCTCTGACTGGAAGGTGATGAGTTGTGGATATCTTGGCGTCTTGCTCTTGACAGGTTTCATCTCAGCCTCGGTGCCCTTCAAGTTTATCATTGATGAGATTAAAATGAGCGCTGGGCTCGGCGAGGCTTAGCAATTTTCGTGCGAACATCTGCGTTTAAAGGAAATGGATCTCGAACCTTTGAAAAAAAACATTCTAAATCGATGGTTTGTAATATTTTATGATTTTCTTATGGCCTAAGAAAGCACTTTGATAGAGACCATGCCATGCCTCAGATCCTTAAGCTCCCTCTCTGTTCTCTGATACTTCTTCCAATCCAGGTGTTGGCCAAAGAGCCTCCCTTGATAGGAACTGGATCTTAAGCAACCAAGCGTCGATCAGTCTGTACATTCTCCTGTACAGGCCCCGCAATCATCAGGATGGCCGCTGGCGCGCTCCTGAGCTGTCGCGCGGCGCAGGCTGATGATCTCTATGGAGAAATGCAGCGTCTCACCAGCCAGGGGATGTTGGGTATCGACATAGACCACCTCTGGCTCCACCTGAGTAACCCAAACGGGGAGACGGCTGCCATTGGCTCCCTGGGTGGTGAAGCGCATCCCTTTGACGATCGCCTGGGTGCCTCGAAACGCAGCGCGGGGGATCGCCTGGGGGCCTGGCCCTTGCTTAAGACCGTAACCCTCAGCAGGAGCGACCACCGCCTCAAAACGCTCTCCTACGCGCCGCCCCTCCATCTGCCGCGTCAGCCCTGGGACAATCCCTTTCCCGCCATGTAAGTAACTGAGGGGGTTGCCCTTGGTGATATCCAACACCTTTCCCTCTGAATTGCGGAGGATATATTCAAAGCTTACTACGATATTTTTCTTAATCGATGGCTTTATTATTGGCATTCTTGTTTGTTGTTTTTAATTAAATCAGTGTGTTCGTTCGTAACAATCTCGAATAATATAGTGAGGGTCGTAGGAAAGATAATCATCTTGATAAACCATAGTTTCACCAATACATTGCCAAAATTTTAATTCTAAATCGTTGCAAATTCCAACGCAATCTTCTTGCGAGATCTCAACATGATATCCGAGCAACGGAGGTTCTTCTAACACAAGCGCATAGAGCAACAACAGGTCGTCACTGTCACATAATATCTTGCCGCAAAGCTCAGTAGATCGAGAACATAATAGATTCTCTATATCGGATAGTTCATTTGCAAATCTGGAAAGTAAGAGATCTTTACAAGAGTCGATCTCATCTGGATGTATCTCAAGGCACTTCTGCACACATACTTCCATAAAGACCAGGAAATCATTAGAATCTCTTGGGAGTTTATCCCCGGAACAAAAACCTTGGGGGCTATCAGCACAACAGAGCGCCCAATTACAAAATTCAGGACACTTTTCAGGGGAGGATATAAAGGGGGAAGGTGTCTCTTTGCAGCTCTTTTCCCCAGGATAACTGCGATCAAAATCGAGGATAAGACTGCAGCTCGTAAAGAAAAGAGGGAGGAAGAGTCGCTTCATCTTCTCTCTATGGCAGATCGATAAAAATTTCGCCAGAGGCTTGCACTTCCATCTGCTCGGGAAGCTCCTCAACATCGAAGATCCAGATGCCCCCCTCTGAGACGCTCAGAACAGAGTCCTCTAAAAAGAGCGCCCGTCGCTGACCACTTGACTGTTGGATCCATCTGGGAGCAGAGATCTGCTCATCATAAATGGAAAAGATGCTTTGAGCTGATTGGTTTGGTTCATAAGACTCCACAGGCAGGGAGAGGAACCCACGAGCAGGGAAGAGGCTGATGGAGTGGGGACTAAAATCTAGAGGGACGCTTAGGTCTGGGAGCAGGGCCTCGCTGAGAAACTCTCTTTCCTGAAGGTCAAAGAGTTGGAGACTCAGCCCTAGAGTTCCGATTTCTGAAGTTCCAGTTGGGATCTCACCGCTCTGCCCGGCGGCTCCTTCTCTCTCCGAAGGGGGCCCAAGCTCGGTGAGAAGGAGCATACTGGAGCTGCCCCACATCTGAGCAAAGAGCAGCTCTCCACCCAAAGAAAGTTGCTTCTTGAACCAGGGATCTCCCGCCCCCAGAGCGTAGATGCTCAGCTCTCTCTCGGTGGTTGCCAGGAAAGCGTAGTTTTTCTGAAAGCGGATATAGCGAGTCTCCAAGGGCAGGCGATCATAACCCACCAAACTCAAGCCCTGTAGCTTTAGGGTGCTCAGACGACTCCAGGAGCTGGGGTTCACTGGAGGCAGGTTCGGGAGCAGTTGGCTGTTTAGATCAAAGAGCTGCTCCACTGGACGAGAGACGCCGCTGTTGGTGCTGATATGAAACCAGTCGGCGTCCTCATGCATAGAGTAGGCGTCTATCACTCGACCCGGAACGACTCCAGAGGCGAGATATCGACAGACCGGAGTGCCCTGTTCCAGTTGATGTCCTCCCTTGAGGAGCTGGAAGCGATGGATCGTAGTAGCCTCATCCTCACTGATCTCAGAGAACCAGTTGTCTTTGTTCATACGATAGTGAGGGATGGCGATAAAGAGGTTCTCAGAGGAGGCGTAGACCGCGCCGGGCTTGCCCAAGATGCTCTGACTCTGAAGAGGACTCACCTGATCAATACGTTGAGAGACCACGCTCAAGAAGCTGGCGCCAAAGTCGTGTTGATGAAAAAAGAGGCTGCGACAATCTCCCAAGAGGCTCTCCATCTCAAACTCTCTCTCACCGTGGTAGATGCTGTCCTCCACCCAGGGTAGGAGTTGGGAGATCTCCACCCCTTGAATCAGCACTCTACGCGCCTCTATCTGCTCCTCTAGAGAGGCCTCACAACTCAGCTGATAATCAAGGTCAGGGATCTCTCGCTGTTGGAAGCTGATCACACTATGAACCACATCGCCGATCCGCCGAGAATCTAGATATCCTCCGTTGAAGCGAGACTTGCGAACCAGTTTGGGCTCCTCAGGCTGGGAAACATCAAAGATTTGAATCTCCAACTCCTGTGCCTTTGAGCTGAACTGACAATCACCACTGAAGGAGCAGTCTCCATACATCTCATGGATCTTGATCGACTCTGTAGGAGGGGCTTGCTCTGGGATGATGTCTGTATAAAGAAGCAAACGATTATTCAAAACATAGATCCCTCTGGCTTGTCCAGGGATGAAAGTGCTGGAGAGATGTCGCGCCTCAGCGATAGGGAAGATTTTGAGGATTTCAAGATGGTTGTCGATGAGGAGGTAGAGATGTTCTCCGGCGAGCTTGATCCAGTCAGCTTCGTCGACTTCAGTTTCCTGAAGAGTAGTATCTGAGTGATCGAGAGCTGCCCCTTCTCTGCTCTCTCTTTCTCCCAGTTCACCTTCAGCTCCATCCGTACCTATAAGATCGCGCATAGGTTCGCCTTCAACTCCATCCAGTTCCCCAGAGTCTTCCCAGTTCAGATCACACTTGAGCCGATGTTGAAGTCGCATCGCGCTCTCCATCCTTAGGGTGGCGCGCTCTTTGAGCTTGGCTTCTAGGGTTGCGCAGTGCTCTGCTGGGAGCAGTCTATACAGACCCTCCAGTTGAGAAGGGCCCCCATCGGAAGCCCCTGAGGTCCTTGATCCCTCCTCGCAGGCTGAGAGGAGGAGGTTAAAGGAGAGGAGGGAGAAGAGTAGAAATTCCAAGCCGCGCATATCAACTCCGGAGAAAAAATCGGTCCAGCGGGCAGCAAAAAATATACCTTAGAGACTGGGACCTTCGGCGCTGTTCAACGCCGAGACCTCTGAGCAAGGAGCTTCGTTTTTTGATGAACGTCCAAGAGAAGTCGGCAGAAATCCGAGAGAGCCTTAAGCGCAGAGCCCCTCAGCTCCGGGCGCTCTCTCAAGCCCTCCATGCTCATCCAGAGCCTGCCTTTAAAGAACACAGCTCGATGGAGCGCTTGGCGCAGCTCCTGGAGCGAGAAGGATTACAGGCTCAGCGAGGCTGCTTTGGCTTAGAGACAGCCTTCAGCTGTCGTTTTGGGGAGGGACCTTGTATCGCTCTATTGGCTGAATATGACGCCCTACCTGAATTGGGGCATGCCTGTGGACACAACCTCATCGCCACCGCCGCGCTTGGAGCAGCCTTGGCTCTCTATGACCTCGCTGATGATCTCAAATTGGAGGTGCTCCTCTTGGGTACCCCGGCTGAGGAGCGTGGGGCGGGGAAGGTGTTGATGGCTCAAGCGGGGGCTTTTCAAGGGGTGGAGGCGGCCCTGATGATTCACCCTGCGCCCTACAACCTCCCTGTGATGCTCAGCTTGGCGACAGCGGAGCTTTGGGTCAGCTACCATGGCCGTCCAGCCCACGCGGCGGCTGCGCCTTGGGAGGGGATCAACGCCCTAGATGCTCTGGTGATGGCCTATCAGGGGCTGGGTTACCTACGACAGCATATCCGCTCAGAGGAGCGGGTTCATGGTGTGATCATCGAGGGAGGGCAGACGCCCAATATCGTCCCTGAGCGCGCCTCAGGGCGCTTCTACATCCGCTCTACAGATGCTCGGGGACTCCAGGCCCTTAAGGCGCGCGTAGAAGCCTGCTTTCAGGCGGGAGCCCAGGCTACAGGCGCTCGATTAGAGCTGCGTTGGGGAGATAATGACTATCTGGAGATCTGGAACAACGGCCCGCTGAGTCGCTGCTTCCAGAGACACATTGAAGCTTTGGGTCGCAAACCTGAACCTTTCAAGGAGCTGCGAGGCAGTACAGATCTAGGCAACATCAGTCAACGCCTGCCCGCTATCCATCCGATGTTGGCCTTGACAGAGGCAAATCCTCTATCGCGGGCTCCTTACGGTCTACACACCCGCGCCTTTGCAGAGGCGGCGGGCTCAACAGCGGGAGAGGTGCTCGCTCTAGATGGCGCCCTGGCCTTAGCCCTAACTGCTCTAGAGTACTCCGAAGATGAGGCGCTGCGGGTCGCTGTCCAAAGAGAGTTTTTGGCTCGTTGCTCATCCTCCTAAAGCGAGCTACTCTGCCCCATGCGTATCGGAGTCGATCTCGGTGGGAGCAAGATAGAGGCTCTCGCGTTGGATGAGGAGGGGCGCTGTCTCCTTCGCCACCGCCGCCCCACCCCCAAACAGGATTATTCAGGGACCATCCAAGCGATCTTAGAGTCGGTGGAGGAGCTGGAGCGGGCCTTGGGACAGCAGGGCAGCGTTGGGGTGGGGATGCCGGGCGCGCTCTCTCCTCAGACAGGGCGGGTCAAGAACGCCAACTCCACTTGGCTCAATGGTCGCGCCTTTGATCAAGATCTGAGCAAGGCCCTAAAGCGTCCTGTCCGCTTCGCCAATGACGCCAACTGTCTGGCTGTATCTGAAGCGGTGGATGGCGCGGCGGCGGGCGCCACCCTGGTCTTCGCTGGCATCCTGGGCACTGGCTGTGGGGCGGGCCTAGCTTTCAAGGGTCGCGCCTATGAAGGCCCCAACGCCATCGCCGGAGAGTGGGGACACTGCCCGCTGCCCTGGCCCCATCTAGAGGAGTTGCCGGGCCCTGGCTGTTACTGTGGTCTTCAGGGCTGTATCGAGACCTGGATCTCAGGGAGTGGCTTTCAGGCCGACCATCTTTGTAAGACGGGAGAGGCCCTCTCAGCTCCTGAGATCATCCAGCGTGCTCAGGCGAGAGAGCCCAGGGCTCAGGCAAGCTTTGAGCGCTACCTTGGACGCTTGGCCCGCAGCTTGGCTCAGATCGTTAACATCTTAGATCCAGGGGTGATCGTGCTGGGTGGGGGGATCTCCAATGTTGAGGCGCTCTATCCGGCGCTCCCTGCCCTGATGGCTCCCTATATCTTCGGTGGAGAGTGCGTGACCCCAATCCGTAGAGCCCTACATGGTGACTCCAGCGGGGTTCGTGGCGCCGCTTGGCTTTGGGATTGAGGGGCTCTATATGAGCCTCAAGCTTGAGCAGCTCCTCAGGCGGGCGGTGGCGGAGCGGGTCGCTCCAGGGTTGGCCTTCGCGGTCTCTCGGGGAGCAGATGTTCATCGTTTCTTTGTAGGAGGTCATCGTCCTGATGGGGGGCAGAGGATCGGGCCAGAGAGCTGCTTTGATCTCGCCTCTCTCAGCAAACCTCTAAGCACCACCCTCTGGTGTATGCGTCTCCTGGAGCGGGGGGATCTGGAGCTTGAGGCCCCCATCTCTCACTACCTTCCTGGCGTAGCTTTAGAAGAGTGCCCGCTTTGGCGTCTCCTTAACCACAGCTCTGGGCTCCCCGCGCACCGCCCCTACTTTCGGGGCCTGGGTCCCAACACCCTGCGCTCCAACCGCTTTGAGGCTGCTCGAAGCAGCTTGCTGCGGATGCTCCTGAGGACTCCAGGGGAGCAGCCTCCAGGGTGGGCCTGCCAATACAGCGATCTAGGCTTCTTGATGTTGGAGCAGATTTGCGAGGCGGTCGATGCACCCCTCGCCGAGATCTGGCCCCAGCTCCCTGGCCACGCCCCCGATCTGCTGCACTTTCGTCCCCTCCCCGTTTCGCCTGATGAGCGCTATGTGGCCACAGAGCGCTGCCCTTGGCGAGGGCGACTGCTTCAAGGAGAGGTACACGATGACAACTGCTGGGTGATGGGAGGCGTGGCGGGTCACGCCGGACTCTTTGGCACCCTAGAGGCGGTTCATAGCCTGGGGCGCCATTTTCTCAAGGCGTTGCGAGGAGAGGAGACTGATCTGGGGATCTCAGCGGCGCGTTTTAAGGCCTGGACCGAGCCACGCTGGTTGCACTCGCGGGGCAGCTACCTCTTGGGCTGGGACAGCCCCTCACCGGGCTACTCAAGTTCAGGCAGCCATTTCAGTCGCCACTCCATCGGCCACCTTGGTTTTACAGGAACCTCACTCTGGATGGATCCAGAGGCGGATCTGCTCATGGTCCTCCTGAGCAACCGCGTCAGCCCTACACGAGAGAACCCCAGGCTGCGCCCCTACCGTCCTTTGATCCATGATCTGGCCTGGAAGCTGATCCATCAGGAGTGAACCATGAGATACGCAGCTGAGTTGGCCATCGCACGTCTGGCGGCGGAGCAAGCGGGACAGCTCATTCGTGAGCGATGGGGCAGCGCGCCTGGGCTTCGCTTTAAGGGAGAGGTGGATCTGGTCACAGAGGTGGATCTAGCCGCAGAGGCCCTACTCCTCAAGCAGCTCTCCCAGTGCTTTCCTGAGGATGAGATCATCGCTGAAGAGGGTGGAGGACAGCAAGGAGATGGGAGCAGGCGTTGGTACCTCGACCCTCTGGATGGGACCACCAACTTCAGCCATGGCTTCCCCCAGTTCTGTATCTCGATCGCCTTCCTGGTCTCTGGACAAGTAGAGGTGGGCGTGATCTATGAGCCTCTGCGGCGCTGGAGCTTTTACGCGGTTCGAGGCGAGGGAGCTTGGAGAGATGGAGCGCGGCTCTCTGTGAGCCAGATCCCTAAGTTGGCTCAAGCGCTCCTGGCCACTGGCTTCCCCTACGATCGGCGCAGCAACCCTGACAACAACATCGATCGCGCTGCCGCCGCCCTGTTGAAATGCCAGGGCCTACGTCGCGCGGGCTCTGCTGCTCTGGATCTGGCCTTCCTAGCGGCGGGCTGGTTGGACGGTTATTGGGAAGATCGCCTCAAACCTTGGGATTTGGCGGCGGGGCTTCTCTTGGTGGAGGAGGCTGGGGGGCAGCTCAGCGATCTTTCAGGTGGTCCAGTCAAACTTATGGAGGGCGCTTTGCTCGCTTCTAATGGGCAGATTCACATGGAGCTGTTACAAGTCCTGGCTTCGAAGATGCCTGAGAAGGATTAGATCGATGCGTGTAGTCTGCCTCCTGCTCCCCCTCCTGATGAGCTGTGACGAGAAGATCGATGTAGAGAACGCCCCCCCCTCAGCTCAGGCCCTGCGATGGTGCGAGGCGGCTGGGCGCAGCTACTTTCAGATCGAGCTGCGGGATCTAGAGGGGGATCCTGTTGATCTGGATCTGCTCCTAGAACTTGAGGATCAGGCGCCTATTCGAGCAGGCAGCGGCAGCTCAGGAGATGGCCTAGAGGGTCTGAGCAGCGACAAGCAGCCGATCCTTCACCGTGTGGAGTGGTGCCAAGCTGAGGAGTTTTGCAGCTGCTTGGCAGAGCCCCTTTCTCAGATCAAGGGCTGCGCCTCTTGGGAGCCTGATGGGCCTCGCAGCCTCAAGTTGAGGATCCTTGCTCAAGATCATGAGGGGGAGGAGTTCAGCTCCGAGCAGGTAGAGCTGGAGCTGGAGCCCTGTGAGGGATGAGTGGCGGCTCAGAGGCGCGGATTGAGCGCTATTTCCAGCTGAGAGCGCGGTGGAATCGAAGCCACAATCTGGTGGGACCTGGAGCCCTCGAGGCTCAAGATCGCTTGGATGTTGAAGCCTGCTTACGCCTCCTTAAGCCGGGGCTCAGGCTGGTGGATATCGGCTCTGGAGGAGGGGTCCCTGGCCTACTCCTGGCTTGCCTCAGCCCAGACTTTCCCATCACCCTGATCGAGCCCCGCGTCAAGCGAGTAGCCTTTCTGCGCAGCGCTCAGGCTGATCTTAAGTTGACACAGGTCCAGATCCTTCGTCAGCGCTGGCCTTGCTCCCTCACAGAAGAGAGCCAGCTGATCTCTCGCGCGGTGATCGATCCAGGGCGCTGGCCTCAGTGGGCGCTTGAGGGGGGAGAACAGGTGCGGTCGGTCTTTAGGATGTTGGCAGCTAAACGCCCCCTCTGGCCCAAGAGCCCGTTGTATCTGGCGGCCTCATATGAGTATGAGACTGAGCAGGGTGCTCGTAGGATCGAGCGTTGGGATCGCTAGAGATCGACCCAGCGAGAAGCCCATATCAGCTCTGCCTAGACTCCAAGACAAAATCCCGTCCAATAGGATCGGGGGAAAAGCTGAGCAGTTTTGAGGACTTCGAGCAGCGTTGATGGCGGGTTGAAATCAGGGAGTACGCCTTGAAGGTCCTGGCCATAGCGATCCAACTCAGCCTCAAGGCTTCAGCTCCGCAGTGTGGTGATGCGCCCGAACCTGGGAGTTCTCAGGCAACCTCACGATGGTAGATGGTAGAACTTCAGCACACCTCCCAGGCGCTCCCGACACTGTTCAAGGCGGATAGGAAGGAGTGATGGGGGCTATGACCCACTGGATACGTATCCACCAAATGTCAATAATTACATAATTATAGCGATAGAACCTGAAATATCATTGGAGACGAGGAGGTGTTGTGCAGCGGCAGCGCCAAGGAATGCAGCAAAATTCTACGCATAAAAAGAGGGCTTTCTCGCTTACAACACTCACGACATTTTTAAGTTATCAAGGTCTGCAAGTGCTTGGCGCGGGTTGAACGGTTTGAATGGACAGATGCGTCCGTGAGCAATCAAAATGATTGTGGTGCGAAATATGAGGGATTTCTGATAGTTAGATGTCACCATAGTAACTTCTCAATAAGTCCGGGCGCTCGCTGTAATCTACGCGGCCAGGGCTTC
>CAYLJJ010000123.1:0-15555 GCA_964384025.1 uncultured Nannocystaceae bacterium | reverse complement strand
GCACTCCTAAAGAGTTCCGCTCTGGGAGATCTTGAGCGGCGGCTGATCCAGCGTCCCCCCTTTATCGCCACCGTCAACTACCAGGAATCTTTGGTCTTGCTGGATGAGCAGGGAGAGCAGCACCCTCTGCCTCTCCCTATGAGTGATAAGGAGAGTCTCTTTAATAATTTGGGTCTGCTCTACGAGGCGATGGAGGCTTGGTCTGAGCTGAGCACCCTGCTCCAGCGCCGTTTAGAGGAGAGCCGAGGTCGAGATCAGCGTGTCGCTCTGGCTCTCAAGCTGGCGGGAGTTCAGGAGCGCCTGGGAGAGACTCAGGCGGCGGTGCAGAGCTATACGACGGTGGTTGAAGAGGATCCCCGTCGGAGAGCTGCTGAGGAGGGCCTTCAACGGCTCTTTAAGGCACAGCTTTACCCCGAGCAGATCGCCCCTCTCCTGGAGCGATGTTGGCGGGCGGTTGATCGCTGGGCTGAGGTCGCGGAGATGATGAGTTGGCGCCTGAAGCGCCTTGAAGATGGGGAGGCTCGCGCTGAGTTGGCCTTGGAGCTGGCTAAAATCTATGAGCGCTTAGAGGCTCCAGGGGAGCGCATGAGGGCTTTGGCTGAGGCGATCAAGGCTCGCTTTGAGCCTCGAACGCTGCGCCGCCTGGAAGATCTGGCGGAGGTGGATTGGGAGCAGACCGCGAGCCTCTATCAAGAGATCGCCCCCACGCTACCCGGACCGGAGCAGGATCGTCTGCTGCTTCAAGCGGGGCAGATCTTTTTAGAGCGTTTGGAGGATCCTCAGAGAGCTGGGGAGGTCTATCTTCAGATCCTGGAGAGGCGGCCCGATGATCCCAAAGCTTTGGCTGCGTTGGGAGAGATCTTTCGTCATTCGAAGGACTGGGTAGGGCTCTTGGACCTTTGCCAGCGTGAGCTGAATCTACAGGGCAACCATCTGCGTGAGATGGAGCTGCTTCATGAGATGGCGGAGATCTACGACCAGCGCCTAGAGGATTTTGAGAACGCCATTGGAGTGTATAAACAGATCTTGAACTCCTCCCCTCTGGACAGTCGCAGTCAGGCTCGCTTGGAGATCCTCTACGAGCGCTCAGGGCGAGATGAAGAGCTGCTCTCTCTCCTAGAGCTGCGGCAGAGAGGCGCGGCGAGCCCTCAAGAGTCGATCGCCTTGCTGCATCGTATGGTCACCCTGCTTCAGGAGCGTCTGAAGCGAGAGCCTGACTCCCTGGAGCTGTTGTGGAAGATCCTGGCGCTGGACGCGACTGAAGAGTGGGCCATTGAGCGCCTGCTCAATAGCCTGAGGGCGCTGGAGCGTTGGGAGGAGTTGGGGGTCTTTCTGGCCGAGCAGATCGATCGTGATCCCAAGCAGCCTTGGCTGCGAGAGCTGGCGAGGCTTCGCCAATGGACCCTGAAGGATCTCTTGGGGGCGCTCTCTATCTGGAAGATGCTCCTTGCACAAAGCCCAGAAGATCGAGAGGCGCTGAGCGCCCAGGTAGAGCTGCTCAGACAGGCCCCCCCTGGCGATGAACTTGTGGAGGCTCTCAAGGCCCTCATCCAACACAACGAGGAGGACTGGCCTGCGCTGCTGCAAGAGCTGGCGGAGCTGCAAGAGCGCCTGGGAAGGAGCGAGGAGGCGATCGACGCTTGGCGTCCGTTGCTTGAGGAGGGCGCTCAACGCGCCTTGGCCAGCTCCAACATGATCCGCTTGCTACGCGCTGCTGATCGAACCGCTGAGGTCCTGCCTCTGCTCAAGGGGCAGCTTGAGTGGGCAGATGATCTTTCGTTGGTCTGGAAGGCGATCGGCGGCACCCATGAGCTGTTGGGGAACCTCGGCCCAGCGATGGAGGCCTATGAGAAGATCCTGGAGCATACTCCAGGAGATCAGAACGCCTTTGAGCGCCTAGACACTCTCTATCGAGAGAGCGAGCGCTGGCGACCCCTCTTGACGATGTATGACGCTCGTCTACCCCTGATCATCGACGCAGCTGGGCAGATGAATCTGGTCCTCAAGGCGATCTCTCTTGGGGAGGAGATCCCCGACCTGAGAGAGCCCGCCACGCAGTTGGGGATACAGGCTCTAAAGGCTCAGGTTCAGCTCCCGATCCTTCTGCGTTTGGGGCACTTGGCGATCGAATCAGGGGCTCATGAGCAGCTCTTCACCAAGCTGGATGATCTCGGCTTGGATCTAAAAGATTCAGGAAGTCAAGAGCTGCTGGAGAAAAGCAATCAACTGGCTAAGGGGCTTATGGAGCGGGTAGAGGCGTTCAAGAGCGTGGAGCCTGCTCTCTTCTTGGCGCAGCGCTTTGAAGCTCAGCCGGGAATGGAGGCGCTGGCGACACGCTGTTATCGAAGCGCCCTTCGCTGGGATCCCAAGAGATCTGAGCTTTGGCGTGGTCTCTCTCGCAGCCTAGAGCTAGAGGGTCGCTGGGTGGAGCTAAACACTCACCTCCAGGAGATGGCAGGCAACTCGCTCTTTAATAAAGAGCAGCGCAAGCAGCTCCTAAACGAGGCCGCTTCGATCTTACGAGGGCGGCTTGACTCTCCAGACGAGGCAAACAAGCTGGAGAAGGTGGCCCAAAGGATGGGGAACTCTGGCTGTACTTGGATCTTTATCCTCGTCACCCTCTATCTCTTGATCAACTGGCTGTTCTTCTAGAGCGATGTGAGCAGCAATCTTACTCACGGCGCTCTAACCGCAGCCCAGGATCGCCATAGAGGCGATAGGCGAGGCGAGCGAACACTCCCTCGCTCTTTAAGATTTTTCGAGCCTGCCTCAGCGCCTCTCCGACCGCCTCTCCCTGAGCCAACGCGGCATAAAAGCCCTGAGAGAAACGCGCGGCTTGCTCATGATGAACCCCATAGAGGGGTCCCAGGACCGCTGCAGCACCCGCCTCTATAAAAGCCTCAGCCCAGCCTCCCAAGGAGCTGAGGAGGGGGCTGGGGCTGACCGCCTGACAGACATTAAGCAGCACGATGGCGCCCTTTAAGCCCCCCTGCCCTCTCAACGGGAGAGCGGCGGGCTGAAGATCTCCTCCATCCAGTTGAATCCAAGCCTTGCCAGGGCGCGTTGGGTCAACCCCGCCATGACCCCAGATATGAAGCAGAGCGATCCTCTCAGCTTGGTCCAGACGCGCTCCCAGCTCATCTAAGCCGCTGATGCGTCGGGGGCTCCCAGGCAACATCTTGATATCATCTCCTCGCACCTCAACCTGCTCTGTGCGCACATGGATGATCTCCCCCTGAGCCAGAGCTTGGATCTGAGCCGCAGAGTGAGAGCGGGCCAGGGCAAAGTGCTCCCCCAGAAAGAAGCCTGACCCTCCTCTTGAGAGATAGAGGGGCTCCCAGGGGAGATCCCAGTCTAGAGACTCAACCTTGAGGATAGAGCCCACCGGCTGTTCTAAGAGAGGGACCTGGATGCTCTCAGGGAGCAGTGAGTGAGCCAATCGCCGCCCCCAGTTGATCAGAGCACGCTCCCGCTGGGCTGCTCCTCCCCGAGGCTTCGCGGTCAGGCTGGATTGATAATGTCGCAGACGATCAGGGCTGGACTCAGGCAGCTCAATGAGAGCGGTACAGGGCTTTGTTAAGCCGCTCAGCTCCAGTCTCAGAAAGAGGCGACCCGAGCAGCGCCCTCGCTCTATAAGCTTCAACTTTAGGTGGCTCATAAGGTTTCTCCTGCTTTTAGAGCGCCCATACACTCTTTACTATAAGAAGGTCCTAATGTTGTCCAGGTTGAAGGGACGCGGCTCAAGGAGCTTCGCCAGCTCCTGTGGTTCGCTCGTTGATTTAGAGGGGCTTTTCCAAGCTAGGCTCTATCAGATACCCAGATCTGGCAGCGGATTGGTTGGAGCGATGCTTGGAGCCTGCCTCACTCCGAGATCCTGGAGGAGGCTCAAAGCACCGCTCTCTCTATTCAGGGAGCCAACAGCCCTTTGAGTACCCTCCCCTCTAAGCCTTTAGGGCTGGGGATTCTCATCAACTGACAGAGGCTGGGGAAGAGATCAACGGCGCGGGCCCTCTTCAGCTGTGCTCCAGCTCGGATCCCATCTCCCCAGGCGTAGAGGAGCGCTCCCATGTCGGGGATCTCAGGGGCGTGGCCGTGGTGTCCTCGATAACCAGAGACCTCCTCTTGGCTGTAAAGCCCTGGAGCTTTGGCATCAAAGCGCCACCCAAAGTCAGCCACCCACACCAGATCCCCGGTGCGCAGGTTGTGCTGATAGCCCCAAGCGGTAGGCAGCTCCTCTTGGCTGTAGATCTTGGAGTGAGGCAGTTTGGCGGCGAGAGCGCGAACAGCCTTGATGCTCCCCTTTTGGTTTTTTAGGTAGAGGTGTGCCACTGGTCCCGTGGCTTGAAGATCAAACTCAAAAGGGGCTCCTTCAAGAGCTCGCCAGGGGTTAAGGGTCCCGCGAGTCTCGGTCATCCCGTGGTCAGAGACAACAAAGAGGGCGAGAGGCCAGCGCTCCCTGATCTCCTTCAAGCCCTTGAGCAACCCCCCCAACAGCTGATCATTATGTTGAATACAAGCTATGACCTCTGGAGAATGAGGGCCAAAGTGATGTCCGCTTCGATCACATCCGTTGAGATAGGCCATGATCAGCTCAGGTCGCTCAGCCTCAGCCCCTCGAAGCCAACCTAAGATACTCTCCAGCTTCTCTTCATCTTTTACTTTGGGATCATAGGCTCGCCAGAAGGTGGGTTCGCTGCCCTTCCAAGCCCCCTCGCTGCCGATCCAGTGGTAGACATGCGCACGGCGACCCTGCTGGGTGGCATAGATCCAGAGCGGTGGGACCTCATACCAGCTTGCTTGATTGGAGTGTTTGTAGATCCCCCGTTTTCGATCCCGGAAGAGGTTGTTGATGATCCCATGCCGCCCCGCCGAGACCCCCGTCGCTAAGCTGGCGTGAGCGGGGAAGGTCTGAGATGGATAGACAGGGATCAGCCGCTTGATGCGTCCTCCCTCTCGCTCCATCTGATCTAAGGCTGGGGTCTTTGTACGCTCTGGGTAGTCGTGGCGAAAGCCATCCAGAGAGAGGAGAATCAGGGTTCTGGGTTTAGAGCCCAGCGTGCTGATTTGAAACAGGGCTAGAAACAGGAAAAGAGAGAGGTTCACTGCATGTCTCCTTGAGGCTCAGCGGCAGCCCGAAGTTCAGCTTCTAATGAAAGAAGCCTCAACAAAACAGAGGAATCATCTCCTTCTAACCATGCCCTAGCTTTCTGAAGGATTTTAAGGGTCAAGATGACCGCTTCTCGGATGCTGGGGAGCTTCTCCTGTTCAAGATAACTATAGACCGTTCTCTACTCTTGGAGTTGAGCCATTAGACCTACCGCATTGGTGGTTTGCCACTCACCTGAGACTTTGCCATTCTTCACTTCTCGGATAAAATGTCCCGTCGCCAAGACACGCTTTCCTGTCGCTGGAATACCCAAAAACTCACCTGAGTGTGTCATTTCGTTTGTGTACTCTACCGCGACGAGATCTCCCTCGGCAACAACCCGCACGAATGTCATATCCATATCGGTCATAGCAGTGCTTAATACACCGCGCATAAAACCGATATATTCCTGTTTGCCGATAGGGTCAGCTCCATCTCCAACATATACGAAATTTTCAGAGAGTATATCATCGACAAGGTCCCAATCTCCATGCATGATTGACTCTGACAGGCCGACAGCAATTTTCTTCTTTTCTTGCAGGTATTCTTGCTCTACCCCGGTTTCATTAGATTCATCATCACAAGCAAAGGCTACAGTCATGATAAGAACGGAAAACACAAAAGCTCTTACAGCATAATCCATGTGGACCAATCCTCTCTGGGGTTGTCTATCTGCTTGTTTGCACAAACAGCATTGGATATGCTCAAGATAGTTCTTGTAGATAAAAAAACAATCGCCTTATAGGAATGGCGCGATGAGTTTCAGGAATATCAAACTTACAGATCTCAACTTACTCTCAGCACTCTACTGTTTGCTGGAGACCCGCTCGGTCAGTCGAGCTGCTCAGCGGGTGGGCGTAACGCAATCGGCGATGAGTCGCACCTTGGGTCGCCTGCGGTTGCTGTTTGCTGATCCTTTGCTTGTACGGGAAGGCCAAGAGATGCGCCTCACCCCAAGAGCTGCGACGCTACATGAACCCTTAATCCGCGCTCTGTCAGAGATAGAAGCTCTGCTGACCCTTGAATCAGACTTTGAGCCTGCTCAAACCCAAAGGATGTTCCGGCTTGCGATCAGCGGATTTGCACAGATCTTCCTGATCTCAAAGCTTCAAGAGGTGCTCGAAAGAGAGGCTCCCCATGCAATTTTTTCGTTCTATCAGCCTGAAGATCATTCCGTGAAGCAACTGGCTGAGAATGTTTTAGATCTCGTGATCAGATGTCGATCCGAAAATGACCCTTCCACTCTACGCAGCCAAACAATCTATAAAGATGATTTTATCTGCCTGGTTCGAAAAAAACATCCTATCCTTCGAGAAAGATTTACCGTCGAGAACTATGCAGGCTGTGATCACCTGCTTATCTCACCATTGGGTGGAGAGTTTGGACTTATCGATGAATACCTTCGCAAATTGAAACTTTCTAGGAGGATAAAAACATTATCTTCCTCCTTTGCTTTGGCTCCATATCTTCTTGAATCGAGCAATTTGGTCGTCACGTTGCCAAGGATGTCTGCGATCAACCTATCAGAAAAACATGGACTAAGGCAATTGGAGCTGCCTTTTAAAACGGAAGGTATAGAGATCGTTCAATTCTGGCATGAGAGGAGAGATAATGACAGTTCACATCAGTGGATAAGGAGATTAATCTATCAGATGTCTAGAAGTCTTTATGAGAATGTCTCCTATAAATACGATAATATGATACAATAGATTTTAGAAATCTCAACCGGACCTTAAGGCTCAGGGTTGACCTCCAAAGGAGGGCACCCGGGTCCCTGATCCTGGAAAAGCTGAAAACGGCCATCAAATCGCAGGTAGCTATAGAACCGCTTCCAGTCTCCCAAGATAAATATCTCCTTACCATTCTCCAGGTGCTGATGAACCAAGCAGTGATAGTGCCCCATGATGATCAGCTCCTCTGGGCGCTTAAGGAGTGCCTCCTTAAGCCCCTGAGGGAGGCTTGAGTATGTTGAAGGATGAGGCCTCAGCCGCGCATAGCTCCGTGACAGCTTCCAAGCCCAGTCGGGATGAAGTTGCCGAGCCAAAGAGAGGAGTGATCGGTTCCGCGCCAGACGGCAGAGGAGGCGGTTGAGGCGGTATCTGGAGTAGATGAGATCTCCATGCTCTAGGCGTAGGCTGCGCCCACCCAGATTGAGGCTTAGGCCGCCTCGGTGAGTTTCAACCCCGATCTGCTTAAAGAAGGGGCCTGGATCGGGATCGTGGTTCCCCGCCAGATAGACCACCTTGACCCCCGCCTCGCTCAGCTCTGCCAGGGCGCGTAGGAAGGGAAAGTAGGGGCCAGGGATGGAGATGGAGTAACCCAGCCAGAAGTCAAAGATGTCCCCTAGGAGATAGAGGGCCTGGGCCTCCTTAAGCTCTCCTAAGAAGCTCAGCAGACGCTGAGCACGGGGAGCTTCAGGCTCCATCAGGTGTAGATCGCTGAGGAAATAGATCGGGCCGCTCATGGTGTAGCGCTGGGCTCTGCTCTCTGAGAGAAGATCAAACGCTCGGCGTTCTTGATATAGAGCTTCTCCAGCACCTCTTTGGGCAGCTTGATGGGGTTGACCTTCCAATCGCCCTGGATGGGGGTGGGATGCTCAATCGCTGCGCCCTCGGTTTCAAAGTAGCGCCAGTGGCGCTCATAGAAGCGCACTCCGTCAGGGATCTCCGGTTTCTCCTCAGAGACAGAGCCGAGCTGCATTCCACCCCGCATGCTGGCGATAAAGTCGGAGCCAAAGAGGATGCGATCTTGATGCTTGATAAAGAAAGCTCGCACCTCCTTGGCGGGGTGGCGGCCAAACTCAGGCAGGCGCGCGGCGGTATCCACATAGACGTTAGAGTGCTCATCCAAGAGCTTATCTACGTAGCTCAGATCCTCGGGGTAGTTGGCCATATGGATCAGCAGGAAGGTTGTTTTGGGGTGTCGCTTGATCACTCGATCACGGGCGGCGATCAGCTCGTCATGGCTGGGGTAGTCCTTGCCATAGAAGCTCCAGCTCTCGGCGATGCTCAACTCTGCATAGCGTTCGTTGGCGGAGGTCACAGGCTCAAAGAAGGCCACCGGATCAGCCACATGCCAAGCGAGGATCAGCCCCAGGCGACCACAGGCTTCAAAGAGAGGAGCCAATATCGGCGCATCTGGAGGGACCAATTTGCCCTGGGGATCTCGTAAGTTCAGCCCCAGTGCCTTGAAGATCTTAACGCCGACGACACCATCCGCTTTAGCCTGAGCCAGCAGCTTGACTTGTTCATCAATGAAGCCCGGCTGATGGAGCCTCCTCCAGGGGAAGTTGATAAAGGTTCGCATCCGATCTCCCATGATGCGCTGCATCTGGAGGCTCAAGCGATAGCGCACGCTGCCCACAGGGCCTCCGCTCTTGACCGCAAAGCGCCCGATGCCTGCGCGATCAAAGACCGCTAAGGCGGTGGCCAAGCCGGTGATGCTGGGATCGATATGGACGTGGGAGTCGATCACTTTCTCCCGACTCCTCCACTCCTGCCCAGCGGCGCTGGGGCAGCGGCTCCCCGGTAGGGCGATCGCTTCTTGAGGATCCCCGCTTTGACAGCTCCATAACAAGATCAGGATTAAGAGCGCACGCATAGGCAGGACTCCGTCCCTCTCAGGGCTCCTGAGAGGGCTTCTTCCAGTCAATCTGTGCCACCCGCTCGCTGCGTTGACCGCTGCGATCCTCCACCACACAGCGCAAACGCTGCGCCTCCTTGGGGATCTTACGGGGGCGATATACCAAGCGATCATAAGCTCTCATCCACTCAAAGAGCACCGCTTTTCCATCCAACTCAAGCTGAATCTCACGGATCCCAGAGCCCAGATCTTTGATAGGGAGGAGCAGACGGCGCCCTCCAGGATGCTCCTCAAGAGAGGGCTGGCCGATCTCAGGGGGTTGAGTGTCGCGCATCAGGGCGAACTGCCCCAGGTGAACGGTGGATCCCTGTAGGCTGCGGCCTTGGCGCCTGCTGCCCAGATACCACCACTCTTGCTGCTCTTTCATATAGAGCCCCACCCGCTCTAAGCCGATCCCCGGCTTGGCTTTAAGGCCCAATGTCAGCCCCCCTCGGGTCGGGCGCCAACCGTTGCTAAGCTTATAGAGGGGGCTGAGGGGCTCAAGGCCAGGGCCGCCTGGGTTGGCTTCCTTGCTCAGTTCGGTGGGAAAGGGGAAGAAGCCCACTTTATCGCCCAACTTCAGGGTCAAGGGCTCCGGCTTTAGGTTTGCTCCTGCGCGAACACCAAAGCTCTCCCAGCGAAGGTGCTTCACCTCGCCCTCCTCCCCCTTAAGCCGCAGCTCAAAGTAGCTGTGATCTTCTTCGGGATCAACAGATATGGCCAGAGCAGGCACCCCCTTGAGCTGGGTCAGTTGAAGGCCCTTCTTGCTGCGGCTCCCATCGCGAAGCAGGCTGATCTTTTGAAGCGCGCAGAGCTGAGGTAGAGGCAGAACCAGCATCTCCTCTCGCCAAATCCGCTCAGCGGGCAACACTCCGGTCTTGCCTCGTGGGAGGCGAGCTTGTTTGAGAGCGCAGGGGGGGTTGAGAGCCTCGATCTTGATCTGAAAGTGAGCCCGCGCCTCATTCCCCACCGCATCACGGGCCAGCAGCTCTGCTCGATGTAGTCCAGGCTTTAATCTGCGTAGGCTGCCGCTGCGGCTCTTGGTGTGGACTCGCAGCCGAGGTCCCTCTCGATAAAGCTTATGAAAGACCTCCCGCTTCTCCGCTCTGAGTTGAGGGTTAAAGTCCAGTTCGGTGTGCCCCTTGTCCGCGTAGGAGACCGTCTCATAGAGGGCTCGATGCCTGAGCTTACCATCCACTCGAAACTCAAGGAGATAGGGGCGCAGCTTGCGACTGCTGCCCTCCATAAAGTCGTTCACCTCTACCGCGAGCCCAACCTCTCCTCCCATCACTAGAGGCTCAGCGAGCTGCCCCTCTTTAAAGAGGAGCATCAGTTCATCTTGGGCATGGCGAACATGCGCTGAAGGGCGCCTGGGTGAGGCTAGGAGTTGGACAAAGATCGGGGGTTTGGTGTCGGGGATCTTAAGGCCGTGTGTCAGAGGGTTGCGTGGTAGCCCCTTCTCTCGTACCTCAAAGTGTAGATGAACCAAGTCCGTGCCGCTGCTCCCCACATAGCCCAGGGCCTCTCCCTGCTTAACAGGGATCCCCTTAAGAGCCTTGTTGAGGCGGAAGCTCTTCGTCCGCTTCTCAAAGCGCTCGATCAGCGCCTCCAGCTTGGGGTTAAAAGCGGAGAGATGAGCATAAAGGGTCACCAACCCCTCCTTGTGGCGGATATAGAGCGCGCGACCATAGCCCCGATCGTTGCGACGGATTCGATAGATCTCTCCATCTGCAGCAGCTAGGACCGGGATGGTGTCATCCCCTCCAGTCCCCAGGTCTAGACCGGCGTGATGGTGGCTGAGACGATAAGCGCCAAAGGTGCTGGTGACTTCGGGGGGGTGTTGGAGGGGGTAGATGAGCTGAAGGAGGAGGAGGATCAAGGCTCAGCCCGCGCCAGCGTCTGGATCTCCACTGCCCTCGCCGCTCTCAAAGACCCCAGGGCAATTTAACTTGAGTTCTCCACATTCGGTAGAGTCAGGGACGCTGCTGCCCAGGGCATCCCAAGTTGAGTCTAAGAGATCATCGGGGCTGATCGACTGACAGGAGAAGGCGCGGAGAGCCTCGACCGAGAGCACGGCCATCTGCTGTAAGCAGATACGTAGGGTCTCGACTTTGAGTGTGCAGGTAGAGGTGTCTCCTTTAAAGAGGTTGCACTCATCCATGGGAACATCAGGGGCCGCTGTAGCCCCTGTTCGTGCAGCGGTCACGCAGGGATCGAGGGAGTCTTCGCAGCGGCTCTTTACCGCCTCAATGCCATCCGATACAGAGCTGAGGCCCGCCAGCAAACCCGCCAACTCACACTTGTCCGCAGGGGGAACCCCGTCGTTGATCGCCTCCATCGCTGCTCTACAGATCTCCTCCTTTTCGCCCTCATCGAGATCTTTGATCTCCTCCTCATCCTGAATATCATCCCCCAATACGACTTCGACAGGGCCAGCATCTTCCCCAGCCAGCAGCTCATCGAGCGGGTTATCATCACAGCCTAGGGCCAGGAGGATTAAGAGAGGCAACAGTCGCTTCATGATATCTCTACTCCGTGCTTCAAAAGTTTTGAGGGGGTCTCGCGCGCTCATGTTTAAGTTCATCCTCTGCGCTCTCCTCTGCTCCGCCTGTGAGGGCGGAGCCGAGGATACTTCAGACGCACAGTCTCAATACAATGATCCTGTAGACTCTGCCCAGAATCTCCCCGAGCTTGAGGATCAGGCAAGAGATTTAAGGGTTTTGGATCTTCAGGGCTCAGATCTAAAGCCTCTGGATCTCTCCACCTTAGAGCCCCTGGACCTCAGCAGGGATCTTCAGGTCCAGGACCTCTCTTCTCAAAGCGATCAAGGTCAGGACATGGCTCTCTTGGATCAAGCGCCTCTCCTGGATCAGACACCGCTCCCAGATCAAGCTATGGATATACGCTCATTTGAAGATGGGGCTGTGGATGCAGCGCCTCCCCTCTGCTTAGAAGATCTCAGCCGAGAGGAGGCTCCGCTTCTAGTCCCTGGGATCTTGGAGGGCCTACTCTGTGGGCTCCGCTGGTACCGTCTGGAGTGGGAGACCGCACAGCGCCTGAGCCTCTCCCTCTGGGGTGCTCCCGAACTGGCGCTCTTTGAGGATCCTCAGGCGGAGCCTTTGGAGCAGCGCGCCGAGGGCACAGTGAAAGGGATCTTAATAGAGACAGCACCACCGGGGCGCTATTGGCTGCGTATCCAGGGGGAGGGAGCCTTTCAACTACGCCTGAACTTAGCCCCCAGCCCCGCGCCGCCTCACTGTCAACCAGATCCTTGGGAGCCCAACGATTTCCCTGAAGAGGCGAGGCTCTTAAACCCAGAGGCGGAGTTCCTCTCCTCCGCCTGGATCTGCGAGGAAGAAGCCCCTCGAGGGGACTGGTATCGGATTGAGATCTCAGGGGAGCGCGCCGCGCGCCTCAGCTTCAATCGAGCGCAAGATGGTCTCCTCCAACTCTCGGCGATGGATGAGAGGCTCTTTGGCTTCGCTGAGAGCGCTGAAGTCCTCTCCGAGATCCAGTGTCTGAGGCTCTTCGCAGAGGTCCCCTCGATCCTGTACTTAAACGTCTCAGCTCAGCTCCTCTTCTCTGATGGAGATGAGCAGGTTGACTATCTCCTGGAGGTGGGCTCAGCTGATCTCTGTGGGGGGGAGTGGCCTGGGCTTGAGCTGTAGATAGATCTCAAGGAGTTGTAGAGCGGTGAGTGAGCAGATCCCAGACGCTGAGTTCCCCGACACTCTCCCAACAGCTGAGTTTGAAGGCGAAGCATCAAATATCCTGGTGACTCAGGAGCAGCCCGGTCGCTATAGAGAGAGTGGGATCTTGGGAGAGGGGGGTGTGGGTGAGGTTCACCGAGTCCGCGATCAACACCTAGGGCGAGACGTGGCCTATAAGATCCTCTCCAGCAAAGCCAGACATATGAGTTCAAGCGATGAGGCTCGCTTCCTCAGTGAGGCGCGCATCACCGGGCAGCTGGAGCATCCAGGGATCGTTCCCATCTATGAGCTGGGGCGGCGAGAGGATGGGAGCCTCTATTACACCATGAAGATCGTCCGGGGGCGGACCCTGGCTAAAGCGCTTCAGGGTCGTGATCTACATAGACGCCTCGCCCTGCTGCCTGCCTTCATCGACTGCTGTCAAGCGATCGCCTATGCTCACAATAAGGGTTTTATCCATCGGGATCTCAAGCCCGCCAATGTGATGTTGGGGACCTTTGGAGAGACCGTAGTCTTGGATTGGGGCTTGGCCCGTGAGATCAGCCCCAAAGCTCAAGACTCTCAATCTCGCACCCTCGCCGGAGTAGTTCTAGGGACCCCTGGTTATATGGCCCCCGAGCAAGCTCAAGGGCGGAGCGCCCAAGCAGATGCCCGCGCCGATGTCTACTCTCTGGGAGCGATGCTCTATGAGCTGCTCGCTGGAGCACGCCCCTATGGTAAAGGCCCCCCTCTGGCGATTCTGAGCCGCGCTCTCATGGGACCTCCTCAGCCTCCAGAGCGCTTAGAGCCTCGTTGTCCTCTGGAGTTGAGTGCTGTGGCTCTCCGTGCCCTCTCTCTAAAAGCTGAGGATCGTTACTCCGATGCGGGGGCCTTGGTCGCCGATCTTCAAGCTTTCCTCACGGGGGGGCTGGTGCAGGCCTACATCTACAGCCCGATTGATCGCCTCAAGATCTGGTTAAAGCGCCGCCAAAAGCTGCTGTTGATGCTGCTGCTCTGCCTCCTGGCTGGAGGGGGCGCTTGGTCTCTACGCTCCCAAATCGAGACACAGCGAATTCAGCGTGTCGAGCGGCTTCGACTGAAGGCAGTTTTGGGGGAGGTTGATGCTCTTCTCCGCAAGGCAGCCTTGGGTGGAGCGGGACCAGGCTGGTTTGACGCGGTCGCTATCCGCCTGATCTCCATGGCAGAGCCTCAGGTCGCTGAGCGTATGGTTCAGGCCACCAGGGCCTCAGATCCGATGGTGCGGGGTCTCGCCATTCAAGCCCTGGCGGGGATGTCTCCAGATATTGCTCGGCCCCCTCTGATTGAGCGCCTTGATCCTCAACTGGAGCCAGACTTCAATCTGCGGGTCTCAGCCAGCCGCTCCTTGGGGATCCTAGGAGATCCCCTCGCTGAAGAACCTCTCGTCAAGGCTCGCATCGCCTCAGGGCGTCACAGCCCCTTTTGGAAGGCGACCCAGACTGCATATCGTATGATCCCTCTGCCTGATCCGATGCCAGAGATGGACAGCACCGCTTGGATCTGGCGTGGCCGCAAATTTCAAGATAAGCGCCTTTGGAGAGAGGCTGATGCGGCCTATTCAGAGGTCCTCAAGAGAGATCCTAAAGATCTTCGCGCCCTCATCAACCGCAGCTCTACTCGAAAGCGCCTTGGGGATCTAAAGGGCGCCGTTTCAGATCTGGATCGCGCCATCCAGATCGCTCCTGAGAACAGTAAGTCGTATCATAACCGGGGCCTGTTGCTGCGTCGTACAGGCTCTCTTCAAGATTCTCTGCGAGATTTTGAGATCGCCCTCGAGGGCAAACACCGCGCAGTCACTCTCCGGGCGAGGGCCTCAACTCTGGCAGCTCTTGGCGATCTAGAGGCCGCGCGAGCAGATCTCCTGGCCGCAACGGAGTTAAGCCCTAAGATCTCCAGTAACCAGAGTCTATTGGCTGAGTTGGCGCTCGCTGAAGGGAGGATCGAAGCAGCAGAGTTCCACTACGCCCAAGCCCTACAGCTCAATCCAGACCACAGCCCGAGCCTGATCGCCCAAGCTCAACTTCAGATCTACAGAGAAACTAGAGAAGAGGCTGGGCGGAACATCAACCGCCTCATGGTGCTCGATCCTGAGGAGCTTTGCAGCCACAGCCTGAACTTGGAGGGTCTCCAGGGGGCGCGTTATTTAGAGGCCCTCAAGCAGGCTCGAGAGCGGGTGCAACCTCGCGAGCAGGCCTTAGCCCTCTGGGCCATCTATGGCCCACTCCAGGGCGAGGACCCTCAAGCCAGGGAGCATGCTTTTGAAGAGTTGATCGCTCAGGCGACCGCCTCTCAGGTGGATCGTTGGCGCCTCTTTGCTCTGGCCGCAGCTCAGCTTACAAAAGCCTCTATCCCTGAGGCGTTGCGCCAAGCTACAGGGGATGATCTTCGCTTGGCGGGGCTGCTGCGTTACGCTGCTGGGGAGGAGATTCCTTTAGATCTTGAGGCTCGCAGCGGCTATCTCTTGGGAGATCGCTGTGAACATCTTTTGGCGAAGGTCCTGCGCCTGGAGGCTCAGGGAAATCGAGCTGAGATCGCTCCACTTCTCAAACCCACACCCTGGCGTTTGGGAGCGGGAGATCTCTCCTGCGCTGTGATGCGCTGGGCTCATAAGCAACTGCTCCTGGATGAGTGATCTATATAGATTCTGAGAAGCGTTATATGGAAGATCTGATGATCTATCTCAGCAAGCGGGTCTGCTCTGATTGCTCTTGAGTACTCTAGTTGCCGCCCACGGTGCTCTACTCGCAGGCGCGGCTATAGGAGCCATCGCAGGAACCGCAATCTCTAGGGTCAAGGTGATAGTTAATCCATTCACCACCCCGACAAACCTGAGACACGGTGGTCTCAAAGCTGGCGCTACAGGCGCAACGCCAAATGTTCTCTCCCCAGCCAGCGCAGGAGTTGCCATGATCTGAGGTTGCCAGCCCAGGCCGTCCACAGAGGTTCTCCTCAACGGGGGGCTCCCAAGGCTCAGGCTCAGGCTCAGGTTCAGGCTGCCAAGCTCAGGCTCAGGTTCAGGCTCAGATTCAGGCTCAGGTTGCTCAGGCTCAGGTTGCTCAG
>CAYLJJ010000122.1:0-16232 GCA_964384025.1 uncultured Nannocystaceae bacterium | reverse complement strand
AAGCCCTGGCCGCGTAGATTACAGCGAGCGCCCGGACTTATTGAGAAGTTACTTTAATATCATCTATCTCGTTGATGTTACTATAGAAAAGGATGGGGATGTTTGGTTGGAATTTGAGCTTATCAAGGTTACTCTTATCTTCACACATGGAGATATCGTTGTCTTCACAGAGGAGCGCGGCACCGATGGCCAATATTCCATCAAACTGGTGTCGCTCTTCTTCAGCGATCCTGAGCGCGATCTTGCCCCCCATCGAGGCTCCAATGATATAGGCGTTTAGGGGCTTAGAATGATGTTTGGCGATGAATTCATAGAGCGCCCTGACATCTTCGACACCATCCTGCACGAACACACCATTCCTGCGATAGCTTGTCTCTGCAATCATCCAACCCTCTTCAAGCAGAGCTTCACTATAGGTGCCGCTGATCTTGAAATCTGCAGAGAGCGGGGCCTTCTCAGGCCGGCCACCATGTGCATGTATGATGAGCTTGCGGTTCCACTCCTTGGGAATCGCGATTTTATAGAGCGCGCCGCCGAGCATCCCTGTCTCGATCTTATAGGCCCTCTGATTGGGGGCGTTGGGCGTAGAGCCGAAGACAAGTGACCAGATCAAAAACATCTTCATCGTCGAACTCCGATTCTCTTAAAGCGGCTCTGAGGCGCCTGATGGGTTACGCGCTCCCGCCGACTTGCAACCCAGGACTTTCAAGCCTGGACGTTCCAAAAAACACCTCAAAATTCTAGAGGATGTCGCTGGCGCTCGAGAATTCTTGTTAAAAGCAAAGGCCAGAAACTCTCAGAAGATTGAAGATGAAACCGAAGAGATCCGCGACCTGCAACGCACAGTTGTGATCATGGGGAGAGCAAGATAGTGAAGCTCCTCTGCTCTCCAGAGAGGGCTGAGATCAGATCAATCTTCAGCTTGTTTTTCCTCTTTCTTCTTCCCAAAGAGCCTGGAGAGGAGGCCCCGGCCCTCAGATTTGTTCTGTAGGGATTGTACTCGCTTGCTCAGGGCAGCCTCGCTGCGCATCCCGACCATCACATCCCTGAGTTCACCCTTCCAGAAGATGGCGATGGTGGGCAGGCTGCGGATGTTATGAGCCTGAGCAACCTCTCGGGCGCGCTCTGTATCTACTTTGGCGAAGCGCACCTCTGGGAAACGCTGCGCGACGCGGGCGAAGATAGGCGCCATCGCCTTACAGGGGCCGCACCAAGTGGCCCAAAAGTCAACGACGACCGGCATCTCCGCCTCCAGCACCTGAGCTCTAAACTCGCTGAAATTGCGGATCTCAATGGGCTTGTTCATCTGGATCTCCAGTCAGTTAAATGTCTATTTTTGCTCTCGATGTTCAGCCAACATACAGCGGTCTTGGATAACCTCGATCCCTCGCTCCTCCAGGGCGCGAGCGACCTCCTCATTGCGGACACCCAGCTGCATCCAAACAACTTTGGGTAGAGGCTTCATCGCTAAGATCTCCGAGAGGTGAGCAGGAAGCGCCGCAGCTTGGCGAAAAATATCCACTACATCTATGGGAATTTTCAACTCATCAAGGCGGGCCCGTACAGGCTCTCCCCAGAGGACCTCTCCCAGTTGTCGAGGGTTTATGGGGAAGATGTGGTAGCCCTGCTCGTGGAAATATTGAGGAACTCTGTAGGCATGGCGGCTTTTGTCTCGGTGTGCTCCCAAGACAGCTATCTTCTGAGACTCTCTCAAGATTCTTTCAATTTGCCGCTTCAAGTTCACCTCCAAAACCTGCTCTTCTCGAAAGAGAGCTGATGTCGATCTCGCTCCCTGGTGAAGACTACGAGTAGTCTCTCGCCTGAAAGGAGTTGGAATGGATCGGGAAAACTTCATCCCCTTCCGGAGAGCCGACATCCTCCAGATGTGTGTCGAAGATCCTCGACTCTCCCAGGAACAGCGGGTCTCCTTTGAGCGCTTTGGGAAGCTGCTCTCAGCCGTATTTCATTTTGAGTTTCATGAGAAGTTGGAGCGCCTCAAAGATTGTTATGCCCCCTTTGACCCAGACGCGGATACTCAAAAGATCAAGCGTCCTACAAGAGAAGAGAAGCGGAAGCTCCAAGAGGAGCTGGTTGAGGTCCTGACGGAGGTGTTGGAGGCGGGGAACTACGAGCAGATCAGCGATATGGAGCTGGCCATCGCGATGGAGGAGTCTTCGCTCTTTCACCTCAAGCTTCATATCGATATGGATGATTTCGAACAGGTGATCTTCTTCCGCCGAGGGGAGTCTGTGCGTGAAGAAGAAGTTCCGATCTTTTTTGGTCTGAAGAAGAAGATCGTCCCCATTCCCAGTTACGAGCGAGTTGCCATCTATGTAAAGTTCAAAGAGAAGAGCTACTTTGAAGCTCAAAAGCGCAAGAACCTCTTCTTTAAACCAGGCTCCACCATCTTCAAGCTCTTTCGTAACATCCCGGTCGCTGACGTGGAGATGCTCTTCCCCAATACAGAGATCAGGATGCGCACCATCGACAAGTTCTTAGTCGGGATCCCCGCGCTCATAGGGGGTGTCTTTGTCGCGGTCAGCAAACTGGGAGCGGTTATCGGCCTGATGATGGCCCTGGTCCTCTTCTGGGTTGGAGCAGCCAAGGAAGAGCCGGTCATCGACTCTGCTCGCCTCTTCGCCCTGGGAGCAGGGCTCTCTGCGCTGGGGGCCTATGCCTTTAAGCAGTGGTCCAACTACAAAAACCGCAAGATCCGGTTTATGAAGGCACTCACCGACAACCTCTATTATAAAAACTTGGACAACAACATGGGGGTCTTTCACCACCTCGTCGACGCAGCAGAGGAGGAGGAGTGTAAGGAGGCCCTCCTGGCCTACTTCTACCTGCTCATCAGCAAAGGCCCCCTCAGCGAAGAGATTTTAGACCGGCAGATTGAGGCGGACTTTGAACGCCAAGGGAGTATCCTGGATTTTGAGGTGGATGACGCCCTGAAGAAATTGGAGCGGTTGGGCTTGGCTGAAAAAAGCACAAGGGGTTGGAGTGTCCCTCCCTTGGGGTTGGCTCTAGAGCGCCTGGATACTCGCTGGGATAACTACTTCCTCTATTCTTCAGGACAGGAAGAGCTGAAATTAAGAGCTCAATCCTGACGACGACGGATGAGCAAGCCCAAAATGGGCAGGAAGGCGAGGAGCGCAAAGGGGCTGCCCGCGCCGTTTATTGAGCAGCCTCCTCCATCATCAGAGTCAGCGGTCTCATCTCCAGGAGTCTGACCAGAGACGCCCGCGTCGGGGTTACTTGGGACCTCAGGCTCCTCAGACTCCTCAGGCTCCTCAGGCTCCTCTGACTCCTCAGGCTCCTCTGTCTCTTCACCACCACCACTGAAAACCTCACGAAGATCATCCCCTAAGCTTTCGCGCTCGCTGCCTTGATACTCTCCAGATTCAGCCGCCTCTCGATCAAAGTTATCACGCTCTACGCCGGTGGTGACATCATCCACCACCACAGCAACACCCTCTGCCTCATCCTCACAAGCATCATAGATCTCCTCACAGCTCTCTCCTGTGTGCTCTTCAACACAACTCAGCAAAGTTTGGAAGGGATCGCTTGTCTCCTCCTCTACAAGCATATAGCTACAGAAGCTGATGCACTCTCCATGATCTTCTTCCTCTCCCTCTTCCTCTCCTTCACCATCCTTCTGTGCACGATCGGGTGTCCCACCTCCCTCTGCCGGGATAGGCTCGGTGTCGCTGGAGACTTCACCCTCTTCAACCCCCTCACAGCTCATCATCAACTCGCAGAAGCTGTCACAGGCGGGGTTGGGCTCGACGTCACTGGGATCAAAGATGCACCAACCCCGCTCCCAGCTGCACTGCTCGGCGAAGTCCTCTCCTTCACTTTCACCAGAGCTGGCATGGCCAACCTCAACGATCGTACAGCGTTCAAACTCAGCACAGTCAGTGTCGCTCTCGCAGGTGCCCTCAACGGGCTCACAGAAACAGCCCAGACAGACCGTGCCCTCAGCGCAATCGGAATCAGCATGGCAGAAGCCTTGATCGGCAGGCATACAGGCACCCCAGGCGCAGATCTCCCCCTCAGCGCAGGCGCTATCACCATCGCATTCATAGGGCAGCTCACCCTCAAAGATACAGAGCCCTTCAAGACAATCCATATCGGGAGGACACTCATCATCCTCCACGCAATCCATCGGATCTTCATCAAAGAGACAGAGCCCATCATTACAGAAGGCGCCCACAGGGCAATCCTCATCAGACTCACAGACCTCAACCTCGATAAAGGCGCAGAAGCCCTCTAAGCAAACCTCGCCAGAGGCGCACTCGTTGTCTTCCTCACAGGGCTGTTGAGCCTGAGCGAGAGCAGAGGTGGGCAAAAGGAGCGCGAGGCTCAAGAGATAACGCATCGGAGATCCTCCTTGACAGTTTTGAACTCCGAGGATTATGTCGCCCAGGTCAAGAGAAACTCAAACCCGCTCCGATACCTCTCCAGCAACCCTGCGAGAATTAAAAACTTTCTCAGGGGTTTCAGGGACTGTTTTGGAGAAAAAAATTGAGCCTCATCTAAAGGATCCCTCTATGAGATACCTCGCCCTGTTCTGCCTCCTCCCCCTCATCTCCCAAGCTGCTCCTGCCTCCAAGCTCGCCGCAGAGAGAGCTCCTCGCGAAGTGGAGGTGGGGGTCAGCCTCCTGGGCCTCGTCAATGCCAGCTTCCTCAGTGAGCCCGGAGATAAGGTGATGGAGAGTGGAGGACAAGCGATGCAGATGCCCTATCCGGGCTTTGGAGGGGTCGGCGGGGGTGGAGGGCTCAGCGTTCAGGCCCTCTGGCGAGGCTTCGTGGGCTTGGAGTTGGGCCTGCTTTATCAGATCGATCAAGGCAAAGGGGACATCAGCGACATCGATATTACTTTAAGCCAGAGCGCGCTGCACCTCCCTCTCTTTCTGCGCCTGGAGGCGCCTATTGAGTATGTGCGACCTTTCCTCTTTGGAGGGCCAGAGTGGATTTTCCCTGGAGAGCCTTCAGTAGAGGATGAGTTCTCAGCGGGCGAAACCCAGATCGCTGCCTCTGCGGAGAGTTACTTGGCTTGGGGTTTTGGCTTTGGCTTTGAGGTGATGCTGCCCATCGTCGCTCAAGATATCCGCGTCCCGATCAGCTTCCGAGGGGCTTATAACCCAAACGTCAGCGATAAAGTGGAGGATCGCTACTCAAAGATCTCGACCCAGGGTAACGCACTTACGGAGCTGGAGTTCATCAGCGAGTGGGAGTGGCACGCGACGATCAGCCTGGGGCTCTCTTGGTACTTCCTATAAGCGCCCCTTGAAGCGTCGCGCTTCTTTGCGGCGGAAAGGGGACCAGGATGGAGTCAGGATGCTGTCATGCTCCTCATCAGGCAGCAAAAACCAAACACCCTCCAAGATACGAGGGCCAATAGAACTCAAGATATGTAGATCCTCGGCGGGCATAAAGCCTTGGCCGATGAGAGCAGCACGTCTCCCCGCCTGATCTTCAGCGATCTCTAGAATCACCACCGCGTGCCCTGGGCCTCCAGGCTGAACAAAGAAATCCCCCGCTTGGAAAGCTCGCTTTCCCAACCGCTTGCTGTCAAAGCGCAGAGATTGGGTTCCTGCGAAACGGAAAATATTGACCAACCAGCGTCGAAAAGCGCGATGGTTATGTCGTGTTCCTTTACGCCAAACCCGCTCCACCTTACGGCCCTTGATCTTGAAGCGCTCTCCACGCTGCCAATCACTCCAGGCGGAGCGATCTCCGCTGGTGAAGTGGTAGGCGATCTGGGCATATCGCTTCTTGGACCAAAGATACTCCGCGTGAAGGCGAATGATGGTGTCAGCGCACTGTTGAAGATCCCGCTTTCCCAAATCTAAGAGCACGATAGCCGCCGAAGGGCGGATCAAGCGATCTCCCCGATAGGAGAGCACATATTCACGATCCCTGCGAACGGGCAGCTCTCGGAGCCAGGCTGCATAGCTGCCCTCAGAGACCTCAACTCTCTGAAATCCCTCTGGAGGAGAGAAGCGCTGAGAGAGGGGCAGGGTCTCAGGTGGATTTTTGAAATCCGCGAGCCATGGGTAGCTCGGGGCGGCAATAAGCAGGCTAAGGAGTATAAGCATACGCCCTAAAACGAGGTCGTTTTGGGAAAGTTCAAGGGGAGCAAAAAAAGTCCTTCAGGGGCTGAAAATCAGATAGGCCAGAAAGAAGCCCAAGCCAACACCGAGGCTCAGGATCAGCAGCTTTATGGGAGGTACATTCTCTTTAAGGTCGGTCAGCAATTTCTCCAGAGGCTTAAGCTCAATTTTGGCCTTGGGCCTGGAGGGAATCACCCCCTCATTGATGCTTTTATATTCAAAATTTTGACTGTCCAAGAAGGTGGAGATTCCCTCAAGGAGCCTCTCATAATCGCTGAGCCTAAGATCTAGAGCGCGTTGATAGCGAGCTTCAAACTGTCGAGAGATCAGACTATAGCTCCTGAACTCTGCCTGCTTCTGAACTGCATCTAACCAACCAAAGAGGATGCTGGGGCTGCCATCATCAGCGGTGAGGGTGAGAGGTTGTCGAGCCTGCCGTCCTCCCGCTGTGCTCATCCCCTCAGGGGGCTTTAGCTTGATACGTCGGAGAGGGGCGCTGCCATAATTCAAGCGCCCAAATTTATGGTGAAACATATCTGTAAAGCTGAAGGCCTGTTGTGCAAAGGCGGTACGTGGCTGATTATCCAAAGGTTCCCCCTCTCTTCTGCTCTTATGAGGTTATCAACCGCTCTGGGACAGCTTCAAGATTGAAACCTCACTTTAACCTTGCTTCATCTCTAGAGTCCACTTGGCTCAAGAAACGAGGCTCATCAAACAATACTTTCACCATGGCAAAAGTCACTCAAAGAGGGGCTCGTGGAGGGCTTAGATGGCTGGCTTGGTGTGCAGTGGAACAAGCCTTGACCAGGACCAGTACAGGGCCGACCTCTCCATCTACGGGGCCAAGCTCTTCGCCTCTCCCCACCGTAACCCCTAATGGTAAAGGTATCGTTAAAAGGATTGACTTTGCCGAGCAGATCTCTCAACTTGCCCAGCCGCGTTCGAACCATGTCCATGTCGGACCGCTGGTCTTGACGAGCGCGAATGACCCTGGAGGTAAAGATGCAAGGGGTGCTTGGTGAGAAAGTTGGGATGACCGCGATCTTTGAGGAAGATGGTCGTCAGATCCCCGTCACTGTAGTTCGTACAGCGGGTAACATTGTCGTTGAGAAGCGCACAGAGGCTCGCGACGGCTATAACGCTGTGGTCTTGGGCTTTGGCGAGCGTCGCGTCAAGCGCGTCACCGACCCTGAGATGGGGCTCTTTAAGAAGCACAACCTCGTTCAAACACGCGAGGATGGTCGCGAGGTCGTCAAGCGCCACCTGCGCGAGATTCGTCTCTCTGCTGAGGAGCTAAATGCCCTGGAGATCGGTCAGGAGATCCGCATTGAGGATTTATTCACCACAGGACAGCGTGTCGATGTCACTGGCCGCAGCAAGGGGCGAGGCTTCTCTGGAGTGATGAAGCGTCACAACTACCACGGCGCCAAGGCCACCCACGGTGTGCATGAGTATTTCCGCCACGGTGGCGCCATCTCCTCCTGCACCTATCCTGCCCGAGTCTTCAAGAATAAGAAGATGCCTGGTCAATACGGCAATGCTCGTACTACCCTCCTAAACCTCAGCCTAGCGAAGATCTTCCCTGAAGAGCAGCTGCTCTTGATCAAGGGCAACGTTCCTGGTCCCAACGGCGGGCTTCTCCTCGTCCGCAAAGCTGTCAAGACCCGACACTGAGCTCCCCAGCAAAAACACGCTTCGCTGCTCCGCTCAAGATCTGAGCTTCTGGAGTGCCGCTGATCCGTAGAACCCCTCCTGGGAGCAGCACCTCAACAGGGGGCTCCAAGATCCTCTCCCAACAGCCCACAGCGACAGTGGCGCACGCCCCTGTTCCACAGGCCAGGGTCAGCCCACAGCCCCGCTCCCAAACCCAGAGCTGAAGCTGTTGAGATCTCTTGAGCTGCGCAAAAGAGACGTTGACGCCCTCAGAGAAGCTGGGATGTTGCTCAATTTGGGGTCCCCAGATTCGAGCTTGCTCTTCATCCCAGTCGCCAAAGAGCACAAAATGAGGGTTGCCCAGATCAACTCGATGGCCCTGAAGCTCTCTTCCCCTCAGCTTAAGGCTGAGGAGCCCTCCATCCTGAGCAGCACCCATCTCAACGCTGATCTCTCCTCGCTTTACATCGACGCGCTTGGCTCCTGCGTCGGTCTGGATCCACTCAGGAGCTTCTCCCTGCTCCTCCAGATAGCGAGCGACGCAACGCAGACCATTCCCGCACATCTCTGCCAGGGAGCCATCAGCATTGTAAATTCGCATCCGAGGGCCTGTTTCAACGAGGAGTAGACCGTCTGCACCAACACCAAAGTGGCGCCGACAGAGTTTTTGGATGAGACTGCGAGAAAGCTTGTGTGGAGCCGTCCGGGCATCAAGCAGGATGAAGTCGTTGCCGATGCCCTGATATTTGAGGAAGCGCATATCCCCAGGCTATCGCCTCCTCTGCTCGCTTGACCATAGCCTGTGAAGCTTAGGAGGATCCGTTGAGTGCCCTGTCACGACCCCTGATCGGGGAGTCTTCCGCCTTAAAGAGGGTGCATAAGGCCATCCACGCCGTAGCTCCCACCATCAGCTCAGCGCTGGTGTTGGGGGAGAGCGGGACAGGGAAGGAGTTGGTGGCCCGAGCGATTCATGAGCTGAGCCCGCGTAGGTCCCGAGCTTTCGTGCCTGTCAACTGCGGTGCCATCCCCGAGAATCTTTTGGAGAGTGAACTCTTTGGTCACAGCAAGGGGGCCTTCACCGGCGCTCATCAGAACCGACAGGGGCGCTTTACGGTGGCCCAGGGAGGCAGCCTCTTCCTGGATGAGATCGGGGAGATGAGCCCTCTCCTCCAGGTGAAGCTTCTTCGGGTCCTACAGGAGCGCCGCTTTGAGCCCCTGGGTTGTGACCGAAGCCAGGAGGCTGATGTTCGTATCATCGCCGCCACCAACAAAGATCTAGAGGCGGAGGTAGAGGCCAAGCGCTTTCGAGAAGATCTCTACTATCGCCTTGCGGTGGTGGAGATCCCCATCCCTCCGCTGAGAGAGCGAGGAGACGATATCCTGCTGCTCTTGAAGCACTTCAACCAGAACCTTAAACAGGAGCGTGGACGCTCCGTATTGGGCTTTTCTCCTGCAACCCAGACACGGCTTCTGAACTATCACTGGCCCGGCAATGTGAGGGAGTTAGAGAACCTGGTTGAGCGCCTCTCTATCTTCTGTATGGATGAGGTCGTTGAGGAGGAGGAGCTGCCCCCCAAGCTCTTTAGAGGACAGGGAGTTCGGGGCCTGAATAACTTTGAACTGCCCGATGATGGTTTGGATCTCAAGGCCATGCTCTTTGAGCTGGAGGAACAGCTGATTCTCCAGGCCCTCAAACGCACCTCCTGGAACAAAAATCAAGCGGCACGGCTCCTCAAGATGAACCGAACAACCCTGGTGGAGAAGCTTAAGAAGCGAGGAATGCTCAATCCAAAGCCATAGAGCTTGCTTATAAAGCTCTCTCAGGAGATGAGGCGATGATCCTCAGCGTCTATGCCCGTCCCAGCCTATATCTAGATCGCCTTAAACTCTTGAGCCTCGTCGCCCGAGAGTTGCCGCTGCGGATCCTCTGTTTGGAGCCCATCTCTCCAGAGTTACAGGCCCTTGAGCATTCAGGCTTTCAGCTTCAGACGGTGGAGAGCTTTGGTTCTAAACATCTCCAACTCTGGCGCGCCGCTCAGAAGCGACTGAAGGGGATCAAGATCATCCATGACAACCAACTTCATCTGCTCCCTCTGCTCTTTGAAGAGCGCTTAAGGCGTCCAGGAGAGCGGCTCCTCCTCAGCTCAACCTTCTCAGCGCTCTACACTTGGTATGATCATCTGCGTCATGATTGGCCTGAGGTGGAGCCAGGCTATATCCGCCAACGCTGGCGATATCTCCTCTTAGAGAGGACAGGAGCGCGGCTCTCTGATGGAGTCTTGGTCTTTGGAGAGGGGCATCAAGCCCCCCTCTCTCACTGCTATGGGATCAAGGAGGAGCAGGTTCACTCTCTACCCAACTGCATCGATCCTCAGAGCATCGGCCCCTGCCCTCCAGATCCTCTGCCTGAGCTGCAGGGGAGAAATCGAGTTCTCCTCTACATAGGGACGGTCTTTCGCTACAAAGGCTCCTGGGAGCTGTTGGAAGCCTTTGCTCGGCTGCTTCCTCGCTATCCAAAGCTACGGTTGCTGATGGTGGGCCCCATCCATCCCTACGAGGAGCGTGCGTTGAGGGCACGTATCAGGGCGCGGGCCCTTGAAGACAAGCTGCTCCTCTTGGGGCTTCAACCCCGCGCTCGGATTCCGGGACTCCTGGCCGCTGCTGAGGCGCTGATCTTCCCCTCCTATCTGGAGGGCTCCCCTCGGGCGGTGATCGAGGCGATGGCCTGTGCTCGCCCCATCATCGCCAGCCGTTTGCCTGGAGTGGAGGCTCTAGATCCCAAAGAGGAGTTTCTCAGCTTGGTCCCTCGGGCTGATGCTGCGGCCCTAGCCGAAGCGATAGAGCGGCTCTTGGAGAGCACTGAGGGGGAGCGGAGACGTTTAGGGGAGGCGGGGCGGCGGCATTATCTGGAGGCTCACACCCCTGAGAGCGCCGCCCCTGTCTGGAGAGCGCTTTATCAGGACCTTCTTAGGGGTGTTGAGAGATAGGCTCTAGAAACAAGCTATTTGTTCCAGTGATAAACCTCATAATCTCCAATGCCCTTAAAGCGCAGCATTTCCTTCTTTGTTTTGACCTCGATGAGGTATTTTGTCTTGTAATCATAGCGTACAGGTTTGCTATAGCGCTCAGCGACCATACGTACTGCGCTGTTCATATCAGCGAGGAGATCTTTGCGGCGCTTGAGCTTCTTCTTTGTAAACTTCCCTCTGAACTTGCGGCCCTTCTCTTCAGCATCAACACCCAAGATAGAGAAGCTCTCAGGCACCTTATAGCGGTTCTCATGCTTACCGTCTGTATAGGTCTCATTGGTCTTAAACTTGTAGTTGAAGGACTCAATGACGATTTCAGAGCCCTTGGTGATCAGGAGGTAGGCTGCTCGCTTGTTGTTATAATCTGAGGTTGCGCCGATCTCGCGAAGATAGATGGTGCTCTCTCCATCGATCCCTCGGAACTGAAGGTTCCAGCGATTCTGCTCATAGACCGCCAACTCACTCCAGGTCCGGCTCCCGTAGCCGATGCCCTCGATCTCTTTCCAGCTCCCATCCATCTTATAGCGCCCCTTCACCTTCATCAGGGGGAAGAGAGTGAAGTCGCTCCGTTTGCGCTCTTTGCCATACTGGATCTGACCATTCCTTGGGCGCCAAGCCTGCGCGATGGGGGTGAAGCTAAACTCCAGAGCTTTCTTTCCCTTCTTAACCTCCAGCTTGAGCTTCTTGGGTGTCCCCGAGATCTTGGCGGGTCCCGCTTTGATCGAGAAGCCCTTCTTATCGAAGGACCACTCATCCTCATCCATGCTCTTCTTCCACTTGAATTTCTTGCCGTCGATGGTCAAGCGACCACGAGCATCCATCTTATGATCACCGATCCCTAAATTGCTGATCGCCAAAGAGAAGTAGAAGCTGCCGCGCTCTCCAAAGTCAGCATCGAAGGTATACTTCTCCCCATAACCCTCACCCTCCTTAAGCACAGGGATCAGATGCTTGGCTTTAACGAGACTGCGGCTGCCGTGGAAGGCTCTCAGCGGCTCTGCGGTGGCGGGAGAGATCAGAAAGGAAGAGAGAAAGAGGAAGAAGATCAAGCGCTTCATTGAAATACTCCAGTTTGAGTTCGGCCCCGGACGTAGGGTTTCAAGTCGCATTCATCCGAGACGATTCAAGCGCGCTTGCCGGAGGAGATCAATCCTTGAGCGCCTCTCTCGCTCCTCAGAGAGTATTTTGCTCCTGGAGCCAACTCCTCAGGAGGTTTTGAGCGACCTTAAGGCGGTAGCGAGCGGTGCTGCGCACATCATCCACAGGTTGAATATCGAGAGCATCGATGATCTCCTCTGAGGAAGCCCCCGCTTGGATCGCCGCCTCTACCCCCCGACAACGAACAGGGGTTGCTGCTACGCTGCCGAAGGCGATGCGAACCTGAGCAATGCGCTCCTCATCGCGTTGCAGCCGGGTGGCCATGATCACCTTAGCGATACTTAAAGCCGCGCGAGTGCCTACTTTGCGGAAACTTTGCAAACTGCCGGGGTGCGCTGGGAGCAGGAGAGCGGTGATCAGCTCATCGGGCTCCATATCCAGAGACTTATAACCTGTAAAGAAGCGCTCCATAGCGATCCGTCGGGGACCTCGGGTGGCGCTCTGAACCTCGATCTCCACATCCAAGGCCAACAGAACCGGCAGGCTGTCTCCAGCGGGGCTGGCGTTGCCCAGGTTGCCCCCCAAGGTGCCTCGATTTTGGATCTGTCGCGCCCCAACACAGCGAGCGGCCTCCACCAAGCTGGGGGCGATCTTCTGAACATGGGGATCTTTGATCAGTTGACTGTAGGTGCAGAGAGCACCCAGGCGCAGCCCTCCCTCTCCCCAGGGCTCGACGCGGCTCAGCTCCGCTAAGCCCCAGAGGTTGAGGAGCAGAGGAGGCAGCGCGCCGGGCAGATCAGCATGGACCATCAGATCTGTTCCCCCCGCTAGGGGCTGCGCCTCAGGCTGAGCTGCGCGCATCTCTAGGGCCTCGGAGAGATCATTTGGGCAGAGCATCTTGGGTAACCTCATGCCCCCTCCTCCTCTGGGCAGAGGGCCTCTACCGCGTCGATGATCTTCTGATAACCTGTGCAACGACAGAGGTTGCCCGCCAGGGCCAAGCGGATCTCCTCTCGCGAGGGTTGAGGCTGCTCTGCTAAGAGAGCCTCAGTTGAGAGGAGGAAGCCAGGAGTGCAGATGCCGCACTGGCTGCCCCCCTTCTGGAGATAGGTGCGCTGGACCGGCGCCAAGCGCCCTCCCTCTTCGAGCCCCTCTACGCTCTTGATCTGAGCCCCTTGGAGGTGGGCTACTGGGACCAAGCAGCTGTTGACCGCCTCTCCGTTGAGGAGCACCGTACAGGCGCCGCACTCCCCCGCGCCGCAGCCCTCCTTGGTCCCGGTCAAGCCCAGGACCTGCCGCAGCAGATCCAAGAGGCGCATACTGGGCTGAAGCTCTAGGCGTTGAGGGCTCCCGTTCAACTCAAACTCAATCATCATGACAGCGCCTCCAAGATCTGCTCTGGGGTCATCGGGAGTTGGTCAAGGACCGCTCCGGTGGCCGCCTCGATCGCCTGAGCGACGGCGGCGGCGGGGATGTCATGGGGCAGCTCTCCAATCCCCTTGGCGCCAAAGGGTCCCCCCGCGAAGGGGACCTCCACCAAGTCGGTGATCATCTCTGGAGCGTCTAGGCTGGTGGGGATGATATAGTCCGCCAGTTGGGCGTTAAGCATCGCGCCGCGCTTATCCAAGACCACCTCTTCAAAGGTCGCCCAACCCAGAGCCTGTAAGACCCCACCCTCAAGCTGTCCGCTGACCATCTGGCGGTTGAGCGCCTTGCCCACATCCGTAGAGTGATAGAGGCGGCGGTGATGAACCTCTCCTGTGTCTAGATCCACATCCAGCTCGACCACCACAGCGGTCCAAGCATAGGTGGGATAAGCATCCCCCTTGAGGCGGAGAGGATCCCAGACCGCGCCCTGATCCTCATACTGGGCGCGCACTCTCAGGGGGGCCTCAGAGCAGCGCGAGGCCAGCATCTCTCGGAAGCTGGTCTCAGGGGGAGCGTCCAGTTCTTTACGCAGCGCCTCGCGTAGCTTAAGCGCCGCTCTACGGACCACCGAGCCCACCGCCATCACCGTTCGGCTGGCCGCCGTTGGACCGCTGTTGGGCACCGTGGCGGTGTCATTGGGAGCGCAGGAGACAGAGGAGAGGGGGAGCGCCAAGGTCTCCGCGACGATGGCTGGAAAGATGGTGTCGGTCCCCTGCCCGATATCGACCGAGGCGGAGTAGATCTCCAGGCGCTGACCCAGGAGGGCCAGATCGACCTTGGCGGCCAAGCCCGCCTCACCGTTTCCGGTGAAGCCCGCCCCATGAAAACCAAGCGCCAAACCACGACCGCGCGCCAGCCGCGCCCCTTGACAGCCTGGCTTCGGCTGCCCAACGGGCGCTGGAGGGCTCTCTTGCATCCAGGCACGGGCGCGCTTAAGCACCTCTCCTGCGGCGGAGTCTAAGAGGAGCTGCTCTGTAGCGGTCTCCTGTCCAGGGCGCAGATGATTGATGGCTCGTAGCTCAGCTGGATCGATCTTGAGGAGCCGGGCGATCCGGTCCATATGCCGCTCCATCGCGAACTGAACCTGAGGGGCTCCAAAGCCCCTGAAGGCGCCCTTAGGGGGGGTGTTTGTCGCCACCATAAGCCCCTCTACGCGAATATCAGGGCAGAAATAGGGCCCTGTAGCGTGGAGAACCCCCCGGCTGTTAACCACTGGAGAGAGGGTGTTATAGGCCCCGCCATCAAAGAGGATGTGGCTCTCCAAGGCCAAGAGGCGCCCACTCTCTGGATCCACCGAGGTCCTGATCTCGACGCGGGCGGGGTGACGCTTGGGGGTCGCCAGCAGATCCTCTTGGCGCTCATAGACCATCTTGACTGGGCGCCCCGACTTGAGCGCCAAGAGGGCCACATGCGCCGCCAGGATCGAGGGATACTCCTCCTTGCCCCCGAAGGCCCCGCCGGTGGTGCTCTGTCGCACATGAAAGCGGTCGTGTCCCAGCACTCGCAGGAGAGCCTTATGGATATAGTAGGGACACTGCATCGATCCGATGATGCTCAGGATCCCATCCTCTCCAGGGATGGCGATGAGGCCCTGAGGCTCGATATAGAGCTGCTCCTGCTGCCCTGTGCGATAGCTCCCCTCGATCAGCAGGGGTGCCTCTGCGAAGCGGGCGTCGACATCACCCTTCTCCAACAGGAGGCGGCTAAAGAGATTGTCCTCTCCAAAGATCAGGATGGAGTTGCCCTCAGCCTCCTCAAAATCCAGCAGAGCGGGGAGGGGCTCATACTCCACCCGTAGATGCTCAGCGGCCTCCAGGGCGAGCGCTCGGGTGGCTGCGGCCAGGAGGGCCACAGGCTCAGCCACATGGCGCACCAGCTCATCAGCGAGCGCGGGCTGATCATCTGTCATCAGCGCGATGAGGTTCTCCCCTGGGATCTCCTGGGCGGTGACGAGGGTGATCTCGCTCCAATCGAAGTCAGGATCTGGGGTGATGCCCATCAAGCGGGCATGAGCGTGAGGCGAGCGGAGGGTGACTCCATAGAGGCAGCCCTCGGGGTGGAGATCATCCACATAGCGAGCGGCCCCAGTCACCTTCTCACGCCCATCAAGGCGGATATAGTCCTTCCCGATCAGCATCAGCACCTCTCTAGCAGCGGCTTGCCAGAATAATCTGAAATTCGTCCAGGCGAAATCATCCCCATCTTGAATTTTGGCCGTCTCTTGAGGCGAGGCGTGATAAGCAGCCCTTGTAGAGATTAGGAGGAGTGGAAGAGATGCAGATCTGGGTTGACGCTGACGCCTGCCCGAGGGTGATCAAGGAGATCCTCTATCGGGCCGCAGAGCGGATCAAGGCGCCGCTGATCCTGGTCGCCAACAAGCCGCTTCAGCATCCCAGATCTTCGCTGATCCGCAACGTTCGGGTAGGCGCAGGCTTTGACGTGGCGGATGATTACATCCTTCAGGAGATGCAGGCGGGCGACTTGGTGATCACCGCCGACATCCCCCTCGCTTCGGGGGTGATCGAGAGGGATGGGCAAGCGCTTAACCCCAGGGGGGAGCTCTACACCGAGGAGAACATCCAGCAGCGCTTAACGATGCGCAACTTTATGGAGGAGCTGCGCAACAGCGGCGTGGACACGGGCGGCCCCTCCTCCTTCAGCCAGCGAGATCGCCAAGCCTTCGCCAACGCCCTGGATCGATTCCTCGCTCGATCTGAGCCGAGATAGCCTCACTCCAAGTACTTCTCGGAGAATCGCCTGAAGGGATTTCAGCTCCAGGCGCTCGCAGAACCGTACGTGAGCCTCTTAACTCATACGGCTTCCATCATCCAGCCGAAGGCCTGATCCCCAACAACTGGACTTGCTACGAAAAAGTGGACACCTCGCTTAAATAGTTCAGGCGGCAAGA
>CAYLJJ010000121.1:0-16535 GCA_964384025.1 uncultured Nannocystaceae bacterium | reverse complement strand
AAAGCGGTTCTCCTGAGCAGCGCGACCAAAGTAAGCGGCGACAGACTCTGATGCGGGCCAAGCGTCAGCGGGCACATCCACGGCAAACAGCTCCACTTGGAGGCTATCCAAGAGCCGACCACACAGCTTCTTATCTCGATATCTGGCGTAGACTGAGGCGACGGCTCGCATCTGGATGGGAGCATAAGGGGTTCCATCAGGATGAGCAGTCTTGGGACTGGGCTTGATGAGGAGCACGCCAAGATCCATCGCGTAGCGCTGCGGACCGCTGCGGCTGCCTTGTACAGCCTCCCACTTCCCTTCACGCATCTTGGCCAACACCTCGGGCTCCTTGTACAGGCTGTGATGGTTCAAGCGCGTCATGAAGCCCAACCCCCGCTCTCGACAGGCTGTGTAGGAGCCAATGTTGCCAAACTCACCATCCATACGAAGCAGCACATGCGACGATGGATGCTCAAGCCTCTGGCAAGTCATCACCACCGCATCCAAAGAGCGCTCCAAATCCAAGACCCCCTCTCCATTGCCCTTCGATAGCTGGCTGTGAATCCACAGCGATGAGCCGCTGTGCTGCACTGAATTCTGACGAAAGGTCAGCTCGCCTCTCTTTCGCCCCTGATGCCCAGGCGCTCCAACCCTCTCAGCCAACGGCAAGGGTTCTGGCAGCTCATCCCCTCGTGGCAGCCCCCGTTCGCGCAGCACCGTCGCTGTCGGAGCCAGATCGAAAATGTGCCAACCCTGACCCTTTGCATCCAGGCTCAGCACCGTCGGATGCCGCAGTACCTCATTTATCTGAGGCAGCTCTGGAAGGAGCCAAGGCGTCACGGGCCTCAACAATTTAAACTCAAAGGCTGATAACCCGCGCGACAATGAGGCCGCTCTCGGGCAAGAACGCAGCTCTCCTATCGCTGCCAAGCTGTCGAGCGTTTTCCCTCCCCACGACTCCCAACTCGGACGAATCCCCCGCACTGATTTTGAGGCCATGTAGATCAGCAAAGCGACCCATAGCGCCATAGCAGAGTAGCCTCCCTGTCGTCGCACCTTCAGCCGCTCCGCTGCCTCTTCGAGGAGGCCTTCATCTCGGAGTTTGAGCAAGACAATCGCTGAGCTGCTCAGCTCATCTGGGAGTCGGCTCTTGTCCTCTGGCTTCCACTCGACAGTTAGCTTTCCACGTGTCATGCTTCCCTCCCCTTTGTTGGGAGCGACCGCAGGTTTGGCTTGTTTGGTTGGTCTGCGGTCGCAGCTTCTACTGCGGTTCTCACTCACCTCTTGCACAAGATTCAAGCAGCACAACGATGATGGTGAAGCAGCGCTGACTTGATCTCGGAGATGATGGTGAAGCAGGCTGATGAGAGCTTATGTATCTGATATCAAACAGGATAATCGGAACCGGAACGAGTGGGAAAGTCACCTTTCATGTCATCGTCACTCTCCTTCTGGAGCCTCAACACCTTCATCTTCTCGCTGAGGATGTCGCCGACCAACAGCGAAGGCGCAAAACTTGGAAGCAAAATCAGGAGCGTTATGCCCACTCGTCCCGGTTCCGATTATTGGCAATGATATCATCATCTTATCGCGGCAATGCCATTTTTTATCCTGCTGCCCAATTGCCGTGCCTGAGTAGAAGACCTCAGGTGATTTAACTAATTGGTATTGCTCATGATTGCTCAGGCACGCAATGCTTAGGTAGACGGATTCGAGTGGCTGATATCGCTGAAAACTGTCGGAACCGGAATGAGTGGGACTTTCGGTTTTCGGGTTGGCCACCTCGCCACCTCGAGTTCCATCAACGTACAAACGCTCACGATGAGAGCTTCGCATTTCTTCGCAATTGTCCTTGTTCTATCGAAGCTTTTCAAAGCACTATACACCACATGAGCAGTCTAATCGGTCGCAGGATATATGGTCGTCAAGCTATCAGCCTTCTGAGTGCTGGACGAAGGAGCCAAGTTTACAAGGTATGGAATTTGACCCTTGAGCGCTATGAGGTGCTTAAGATCGCGCCCAAAGGCTCACGCGCCGAAAACCTACTTCGCCGGGAAAGTAAAACCCTAGCAAAGCTGCGACATCCCAATATCCTCACCCTCCTCGAAACCCAGGAAAATGCAACTTTGGGCCACCTGGCCTTCTTAGAATTTGTTAAAGGTCCTCCTCTTCCTCCTGGGCCAGAAAGCGAGGATGTAATCCTTGGATGGGTAAAGCAGATTTTGAGCGCTTTGTCCCACAGTCATAGTCAGGGAGTGATTCATCGAGATATAAATCGAAAGAATATTTTCTTAGATTTTAATGATCATATAAAGCTAACTGGGTTTAAAATTGCTCGAATTCCACTGGACCAGACAATTCGATCAGTGAATAAAACATGGGGAAGCCCTGCTTATATGGCTCCTGAACAACTCACAGGTATGTCTGATATGGACGAACGAATTGATTTATATTCTTTGGGTGTATTATGTTATCGATTATATACAGGAAGATATCCTTTCCCATCTGAAAATTCAAGTAACCGATTAAAACTGCAAAAGAAATTCAACGAATCAAGGTTGCCTCAGAGTCTTAGTTATAAATTCAAGGGATTACTGAATAAATTATTAGCTTGGGATCGTAATGATCGTTTTCAGAACACATCAGAGGTATTTCAGTGGATAGAGAATAATTCTTCCAAACCACTACCACCAGTACTAATTAAATTAGTCTGCAAACATGGGTTTCCAAAGAGTTTGCCTCTTAATCCTGGGCAGACATATTATATAGGTAGAACGGAATGGTTTGGAGGAAATACAAAAATAAGAAATAATATTATTATCGATGATTCTCTTACATTTGTAAGCAGGAGTGCTCTGAGTCTAAGATATATTTCAAATGGTATTATAAGATTGTTTTCGTCGGAAGAAAATCTAAAGTATTTGAATTTTCGAGATTCTAACGGAATAATTATCCACAAGGAAATTGAGAATGGAGAATTGACATGGATACTCGGAGAAACAATCGAAATTACAGGTGGAAGAAAGAATTTTCAAGTGGAGTATATTGTACTCTCCTTAGAAACACGGAGAACATATGAGAATCATGAATTTTTTCAGAAGGCTTAGACTATTCAAGTCGTGGTTTAAGATGTTTCATTCTAAAAACAGACAAGAAAAATCAAAAAAAGAATGTAGTGAGCACATGATATTTGGAAATTTTGAAGCAGACTCAATAAGAGAGACTGTTGTTGACCCCAGAGTTTATCCTATAATACCCGTTGTAAGCAAAACATTTCCTGAATCTATTGAAGATACTGATGCAACTGTGAGAGATCTCCTGAAGGGAACTATTCGAAAAAAACCTGATGAATATAAATTTCCGCATTATAGGAGTAATGAAAAAACTAACAGAGCAGATTTTCTTGTAGAAACAAGACGTTCCAGAGAAACCACAGGCAATGAAAGGACTATAAGGTATCCGAGGACAAACTATCCCAAAAAACATGAAGACACTATTTCTGTATCTTGGAATAGTGAAAATACTCTGATCAATAGAGGAGAACTTAAATACTTCGGATATCCAGACAAAAATGTGAAAGGATATGTTTCATTAACAGGTGCTAGTTGCAATATAGAATATAACCATTTTTGGATTCACAATAGATATGATGCTGTATATCTCGGAACAGATCAAGATTCTAGCGATTTATTTATGAATAACATTCGAATCAGCACCAATCTTGATGTTGAAGTGAAATTACCAGCAGTAATAGAAATAGCAGGTGGTGAATTTAAATTCACTTTAAATTGTGCGCTATAATATAATTTACATGTTTATTATGCACTTATAATATAGATTTTTAATTGCCGAATATGATAGGCCTCAGTAGAAAGTTTTCATGCCCAGCTAAGACCCGAACTGGAGTCCAATAAAATGACAATATCCTATTGTGCTAAATGCAAAAAACCGATGACTCTTGATAAAATAAACGACTGTTCGTCAAGTTGCCGTGGAGCATATTTAGAAGAACTTTCTGGTTTAGATCATTATTATATTTCGAAAGAAGAAAAAATCGGTTCTGGTAGTTTTGCAACTGTTTATGAATGTAGAAACAAAACAAACGATAAAGTATATGCGCTTAAAATTATTAAAAAAGAACATAAAGATGATCAGGCAGATTTTTATACTGAAATAGGCGCAGGAAATATTCAACATCCAAACATAATAACATATATTTCTTACGGAGAAATTGAAAGTGTATTCTATGTCTTGATGGAGTTTGTTCCACAAATTCTAGAAGATATTATTTCCAAGATTTCTGGACGGATGGAATTCAATAGAGTAATAGACTTATCAATTCAATTGAGCCAAGCGATATCAGCTATTCATGAGCAGAATATATATCATAGGGATATAAAACCAAATAATATTGGAATGAAAGATAATAAGCTAATTTTATTCGATTTCGGAGTAGCGCACTTAAGCAATCTGATTGTTACTAGGACAAAAACAAATAGAGGGATAGGAACACCGTCTTACTCTGCCCCAGAACAGTTTATTCCTAGTTTAGGAGAAATCGATCATAGGTCTGATATTTATTCACTAGGAGCAGTTATGTTCGAGTTGCTGAATGGAGAAAAACATCGCTTAGAAGAAGATTACGATGCTAACAGGGTTAATGAATGGCTCATGCAACCGATGCGCAATTCAAATAAAAGATTTTTCAGTAAACAGAATGAGACTGAAGCTTGTTCTGATTTAATTGAATTGATTGGTTCATGTTTAAATCCCGTTATTGATGAACGTATCAAAAATATAAATATAGTACTCGAAAAACTTGAAAAAATAAAAATAAAGTTTATTTCTAATGAAACAAATGAAACTCCATCTAAAACGAAAATATTCGGATTTGGTGATGCTCTAGACATTATACTCATAATAATATTGCTATATGTGATCAGCGAATGTTTTTTTTAAAAAGATTCGATTATTACGACCAAAGGCGAGCTTTAAGCAGTGAGATAACATGATAATTTTCAAAAATATCAAAAAAATTGAATTCTTAGTTCAATTTTATGGAAATAAGCGTATTTCATGCTATTTACAGAGTAAGAACTCGGAGTCATATTACTTTACATTGTCGATTATCGACAGAGTGCGGAGAATTCCAGTAGGACAAGCGAACTGCATTGTTAAAAACGTCCATAGTGATTTATTCGGATTATACCTTGGAAAATCACTGCAGTTTTACCACCAAATGCATATCCATCACCCCGCTTCCGAGCGTAGATGAATGTCGTCTCTCACTACACCAAAATCACGTATCTTACATCAACCTGTTGGGTCCCATGATTTGCATAAGACGTAAAACGACAGTAATTACAAGGGCTTCAATGTATTCACATCTAACGAATCATACAGCAAATTTTCACCATTTCACTGGAAAAGTTCCATTTAGATGGTTTAATATAGGTCTTATCAATATAATAATAATATTATCAACTATTTCCGCGACTGCAATAGCACAGGATTTAGAATCTCATAATGATAAAACTATAACTGATTGTTATTCTGATGAAAAAATAGAAGATCTTGCTCATAGGATTTGTAAGTTTGACTTTAAAAAGTCAGATCAATCCGAAAACAGCAGAACTACTCTATATTTAATACAAATACTGTTGATTGTGGTATTAATGATATTAATAATATGGTCTGTATTATCTATCAAAAAAATCATCAAGAACAATGAAACTTTGATCGAGAGGATTGAATCTTTCACCGATAATTTGACCAAAGAATTTGAGTATTTTAATGAAATTTTGAACGAGAAATCTGATAATTCTGCTGATATAGTTGATCATACCCAGAATTATTCTGAACAAAGCCGTTGTGCAATAGAAAGAGACACAATGATCGTCAAAAAACCTATAACAGGAAGAGGTACGATGATCATCCCAGAAGATACAGAGCCATCTGCAAATAGAGAGATCGATTCAATTATTGAAAAGTTAAACGATAATTTAGTGGAGGCAAGGATTTTTACTCCTAGTTCTAATAAGTATTTCGATATCATAACAGAAATGAACAAATATAGCCGAAAATATTGCTTCGATCTCCTACCTGTTAACCTAAACACAATTAATATAAATCGTGACGTTGATAAATATGAGTGCATAACTCTTTATTATATAAAACATAATAGATTAAGGAAAACCATTAGAAAAATAGCTAGAAATAAAAAAGATGGTGAGCTTATCTACGTACGACCACACCTCCGTGAAACAAACAATTCTTATAATATAGTATCCAAAGGAATATATTTGGTAGGAGGAAATTTAGAGTGAATGTAGACAAACGAGATAGAAAATGGATGGGATGGAACATTTCGAAGCCAACAGAATATTTTATATTCATAATAATGCTTTCTGTTTTTAATGGATGTGGTATTAGACCAACCCTAAATAATCTATATGTAAATAAAGATGGGCGTGCAGCAATATCTCTCGAATTGGATAACCATGATCATTCTCCGCCATGTTTAATCGAATTTGATCCAATTCCATCAGATTATCGCAATAACAATCAATGTATGCAAACATCTAAAAATGGATACGAATGTTATACAAGAAAACGCACTTTAATTCCTGGCAATTACATTTTAAGAATAAATTTTGCTCCGAACTTAGTACGTTCTGCAAAAATATTTATTAATGGCGAAGAATTATGGACAAAAGATGATTATCAATTTTTATTTTATGACAAAAATAGTAAAACTTATATTAAAACAGTTCAAGCAAAATTTGTAGTTAAAGTCCATCAGTCGAAGTACATCTTAAAGATCCAATGGGATAATAATGAATCTTGTTGCAATAGCAAATCTGCCTCATTAAAATATGAATTTGATGTTCTCCGATTAAAGCTCAAAAAAAGCAACTATGACCTCGAATTAATTGTTGATCCTGGCAAAAAATCATCTATTGATATGAGTTTAATTGGCTCCAGATTGCCTGGGTGCGCAAGTAATATTAAAATAAATATGGATGGAGATTCAAATGTTAAACAAAAAACTATTATGGGAGATTTCTCTTTTCCAAGCGGAATCGTATGCAGAAACACGAAGGTCCAATATTCAATTAACGATTCACAAAAACAAACAGCAGGCATATTGATTCTTAATGATGAAAAATATATACCTTGTATTACTTGGAAAGAAATTCTCAACAAATATCAATTAAAATTAATATTAAATTGGGAAAATTGTCCTAATAGTTATGATCCTAGAAGGAAAATCATGGTTCAATCTGATGATAAGAAATGGAGAGTTCCAGCACGAAATTTGTTCGGAAGTAAAAGAAAAAGTTCAAGACATTCGATTGTAAAACTATCAAATAAACGAATACTCAGCATTCGTGCACATGATGTTCCACATCTTACGTGTCCACAACTCAAAAAAGATTCTACATATAAAGTTAAAAATAAGCGACTTAAACCCAAAAAATCATGTATTAGACAAATTCATATACCACAATGGTTGACTAATAATATAAACATACCGTGGATGCAGGAAGGAAAACGAGTAGATCGCATAGATCCACAGTTTACTGGAAAAATTTCTATTAAACGGACAGGATTTGATGATTTTTTTATCAAATCAACACATAACACAGTAGATAATTGTTATTTTGCTTATAAGGTTGGCTATAGCAGATCTTGGGTACCATTTACTATAAATAATCCTAAGCATGGACATGGCAAAAATATGGATTTTTTATTGCCAACCTTGAAAAATCAACAGTCTTTAAACAAATATGAGATTACATTTGGTGTATTTCTAAATAAAAAGAATAAAGCAGAAAATACTTGGAAAATTCGCCTACCTGTTTCCAACAAGTTATTAACATTAAATGCCTATAGGATATTTAGCGAAGAAGGGCACCAAAAAACATTTGCAGACTGTTCCAATGGCATAGATATCGTCTGCAGAGCGGATAAAGGCTCGTATAGTAGTTGCTCTGGGACTATTCGATTTTCTGATGGAAAAGAAAATGTTTTTTATCTAAATTCGAAATCACAAAAAGTCAAAAAATTCGATGGATATACTGGCCCGTGTACGATTAAAGTTGGAAGTAGAAGATGAACAAAAAGAAGACGATACTAACTAGTATAATAATTATCATGTTTACAATAATCATATTGTTTTGGAAACCCTTAAAAGATCTAATTCCGCTAGATGCGAGTCCAGTTGAAGAAAATATTGTTTTTAGAGAACAATATCCAAGCCAACGACAAAATAAGTATATTTCTGTAAACGAATATCCAAAAACATTGCGTGATAATTTGCCAATCTGGTTAAAAACGTTAAAAGTTTCTAACTACAAAGATCTACTCGAGATTCAGCGTAATGGTTGTAATCGACCTAGACAGTACTTATCAAGAGCTAAGTCGCATAATCTGCTATTAGAACTACTTCCCGAGAAATATGGGGGACTAGGAGCAGGATTGGCTGCTTGTAATGAAGAAGCTGCTACTTTGTGCATGGAACTTGAACGATTTCATGGATGGGCAAACCTGACAGTAGAAGAAGGAATAGTATTAAAAGAAGCCGTAGATACTATGAAGGACGCACTATCAACTATCAAATTAAAACTCAAAAATAAAACTGAATTTCTAGTAGTTGTTGGACAACTAGAAGTTGAGCCAAGCTCAGAGAGAAATCTAGATATCAAAATTCATGGTTTCTGTACAATTAATCCATTGGAAATGCTAAGAATTAGAGTAGAAGATAATAATAAAGAAGTTGCTGAGATAAACATAGAGCCTTGCAAAGAAAATAGTGTTTCTATGAATGGTATAAGTGTTATCCTCACAGAGGAGGATCTCAGTGAGGCATCAAAACATCCTATCTCAGAAAACATGGAATTAGACATGATAATCAAAAATACAGTTGCAACCAAAAATCGACGGGTTAACCAATAATAAAATATGATGGAATCAAAAATCAATGGTTGGCGATACCTAATACGATTAGTCATAATCGCAACTATAGTTACAGTGAATGCCATATGTAATAATCAAGAATGTTTGGTTGTAATAGCTACTTTTGAGGGATCTTTCTTAGAAAACGACGAAACAGGAGAAGAAAGCTTTGTCTCGCCAGCTGAAATTTCTGCTGCTTCATTATTTCGAATGCCTCCGCACTTAATATGGTTAAGATCACTCCTCTATCCACCAGCTGTAACATATTGTCTGGATGAATTAAATGGTGAAGAAAATTACAACAATAGTATATTCAGTCGATATAAATCGAAAACATTAAACCTAGACTGTAAATATGACAAATTACCTGATTGTATTAGCAGAAGTGAAATAAATTCAAAAACAATAGAATATCGTATTTCATGCTTCAATGATAAGCTCTGTACTGGTAGACAGACATGCATATCAAGAAAAGAACTACAAAATTCGGTAGATTCGCTTCTTTCAGTACTTGAGGAAGCAGGAGTACCCAATAGCAGCTCAAACCAGCCTCTTTTCAGTGCGTATATGAATGGAAATGATATAATTATAAGAATTAGTTCAACAACAGGAGGACAGACTGTTCTTATGAGTCTACTTTTAAGCAATTTGCAACTCTTTAGACATGATAAAACAAGCTTAGGTCCATTTCGTCTTGCTAACAAAAAATCGGATGGAATTAGGGGTATTGACAAAGAGTATGATACCGTTCGCCTTGTTCGTAATAGAAGTGATTTTCGTACGCAGCCGAATTGGCCAGTATCGTGCAATAAACGATCAGGAGAGAAATTAGCACTATATTGCTTTAAAAAAATGCCTACACTAGAAGCTGCTGCGAAAAAAGATGCCGGATTTGATTTATTATTAACACCATATGACCCATACATTATTACTGGTAGAAAACAACCAAAAAACATAAATAAACTAGAACTTATGGTTGGAACACACGTATTTGCAGCTATTAATGCAAAAAAAATCGGCGACATACAAGAACGTATTGCGATTTACAAAAAAGTGCTTATCCCCTCTGTTGAATTGTCTCTTAACGAAAATACCATTGAAAGTTTAACAGATAAAGTAGCCGATTACTGGTTTCCTCTTGGCTGGGAAGGGAGTGAAAATGTTTTGAAAAATTGTGATAGATCAAAAAGCTCAGCGATTCCATTTTCCGATTTAGAAGCATTGCCAGAGATAAAGAATATCAAGAAACAATCACTAAATATAATAGTAATTGGAATGCCGTTGAATCCTGATTCAAATCCATTACTTAAAAAAATTGATAAATTGTTCAAAGAAAAGCTGGGTGTGGACAAAATTTCAATTCTTCCAAACCAAGATAACTGGCCCAAGGCTGATATTATACTGTTTTTAACTCGTTACGATCCAATTGTTGGTGATCCGAGTAGTCTTCTCCTAAATTTTGCTGAATCTCTCAAAAAATTAGCACCCATCGGAAGTTCAGCTTCAGATTCACCAGGTAGAGCTTGGCTAGATCATCTAAGGTCTCTTAGAAATTATTTACTAGAGAATGGTCCTAATAATTGTTTGGTTGCCGATCATATCAAGTCAGTACAAGCTAAACTAAAAGAAACAGCTTTTATTTACCCACTTTACCATATGCCATACTATATATTTTATAGAACGGATCATTTATCTCACATTGAGATGAATTATAAGATTGGATTTGCGAATCTTAACCGTTGGAAATTACATAAAGAATGTAATTAGGAGAGTTGTAAAAGTGAACTTACAAACTCGAGCTGTTTTTAATTGGTTAAAGCATATATTCATGATTTATTTTTTTTGCATAACATGTACTGCATGTGGTGGAATAAAATCAGACCTGTCAACAGAGCAGGACCATAATATTACTACTGAATGCACTCTTGAACGCAGCAAAAAAAAAGAGTCAACATCTGAAGGAATTGTACTCTGGTACAATAACACAAATCGTATTATACTAAAACATAAACGACTAGAATCTGTCTCTTTATGTAAACCTATATTAGATTATTTTAAATTCACATATGACGGTGATGAAGGAAGTGTATTAGAGTGTTCCAGAAAATTCACAGAATTAATCCGGAAATATGATTCTAAAGACATCGAAAATGGCTCGGATCTAGAAAATTTAAAAAAGGATACTTATAATATGATAAGTATAGATGTTTGTCAGGGTGATAACTACCCATCTAATAGTAAGTGTAAAGAAAACGAACTTACTATAATACATGAAAAACTAACTGGAAACGACAAGATTTCACCTTGTAGAAATGTTGACAATGCTGCTAGTGAAAAACTTTCTAGAACAAGAGAAGTAGTGTCAGTATCTGAAAAATCGGACAAAGAATGCCTACATTTACTCGATAAAAATTCCTCTTTTATCGATCGTTTAGAGAGAGTAAATAAAAAACAAATTCAAATTTATAAAGATAAGAATAGGATATGGCAATATTTAAAACTTTCTTTGTGTGAAGATGCTCCGGGCAAACTCTGTATATCGGAGGGAAAGAGTCATGTCATGACAAAGGCAAAGAAAAACATGATGTTTCCAACATTTATAAATAAAAAACGGCTATTTATTACTGTACCGACAGAAAAAATACTTGAAAAGATAAAGAAACCAGAAACTAAAATAGTATTGCGATGCCTTAACCGGAATATAGGCGCGATGTTGAAGAGAGCAGTTGTTAGTAAAAAATTATTTGCGAAGAATGCAATCTGCAGAACTGCCAATAAATATACTATAATGCTCCAAGAACGATCATTTTTTATTCGTCAGAGGAAACGCTCTCTTTTACAGGTAAAAGATGAAATAAAGTATTTTAGAAATTTAGTCTCACAATGTCTTGGACGTACTAATACTGATATAGATGTCAAAATTGATGATAATATCATTTCAATAAACGTAAACGATATTATCGTAAAAAGAAAAATAATACGTTCTGTTCCGAAGAATATATCCACTTGGCGAAAGTCCAAAATGTCTACTGCATTTATAGAATCTTTGTTCAGTAAACTCTACAATAAAAGCATATATATATGTGGAAGAAGTCATAAACGAAATAAAAGAATAGACCTGCTATTTTGCATCCCATCAGATAAAAGTAAGGAGAAGTTAATAGATTCTTGTCTACCAAAAACAAAATAATGCAGAAATCTACAAATAGATCGTATAAGTTTTTCTTTACCGGATCAAGATTTCCAATCATTAGGCTATTGTTTGTCGGAATATTGCTTTGGGCATGTGTTGTATGGGTAGCACTAGAAAATTCGAGCACTCGAACAGAGATGCTCCCACGGGAAATTATTAGGAATACACTTAACCAGATTCTGACAGAAAGTTTAGAAGGCATTAGTTGCCTGGAAAACGTTCCCTGTGGTGGTGAATTAAGCAGATGTGATATTGGGCTAAAATGCAGTGAAGATACTCACAAATGTATTGAAATTGAAGGTTTAAAATGCAAGTCATCGGATGAATGTGAAAATGGTTTAATATGCGATAAAATACACAAAAAATGCCTTTTAAATGAGTTTAAAATCTGTACTCATAAGTTAAATGAACTTCGTCCAAGGATCATATCTTCTATCTTAACGATAGGAACAGAGCATGAAATTGAATCCATAAAAAAGGAACTAGGAGATTACAGCAAAAGTAAACTTTCATGTTCACCTCACCCTATCTGTGGAGATGGACAACGCCAAATAGGTGGTGAGTGTCGTCGTTCATCTATACTCGAAGAAGCTTGGACAGACTGGTTGATTGATAAATCATTATATACTCGTGGGGCTGAATCTCAATGGATAAGAACACTTGCACATGCCAATGATCCTATTGAATGCATCAAATCCACTTATGGCTGGGTATTAGATAATGATATGAATTGGATACGTCCCCCAAATAACTTTGATATAAGATCTTGGTACACCGAATTTAAGGACTCTTTGTTTTACTTACTTGAATCGGAGAGTCCAAACTTTATAAAACAACAACAATCGTTATTTGAGATGCTAAATATAATTTACAATAAACGATTTTATTCAACATTATTAAATACATGTTTGATAGTACTTGTTGTTTTTGTCCTTGTTATTTTATTGATCTATTTCCTCGCATTTTTGCGAATTCATTATAAAAAAACAGCTTGGATAGTAGTCGTTTTATGTTCATTTCCAGCATTTATTGTAGGGTATTTTATGCAACATATAACTAGCTTCCAAGCAGTTAATGTAGATGAGCATGTAATATCAGCAACAATTCAATTTATTATTGTATGTGTTTTTGCTGGAGGAGTTACATTTGATGTAGGACGCAGAACTATACTTATTGTTGATGAAATTATGCGCTCTCCCATGATCATCGGCTTAAAATATTTTGGGATTGATTATCAGTCCAAATCATTAATAAACATATTCCACAGAACGTCCGCTCATATAGGTATAACTATAGGTGATGTATTTGGTTTTAATTCTAAAGGGTTAAGTAAAGCTGAAAATCTAGAACATTTTGTAATGCGTGCTGTTGAATATCGTATGTTGGAACATCTTGCTTCACGTGGAACCTTTCTGATCGATAATTTATTAATTCTTGGCCTGATGTTTAATTTGCCTAATTTAGCTACAAGCGAATTTGCAATGATGTTAAAAACATCCAATCCTGTAGATTTTGTATCTGTTTCAAGTATAATAATTTTTTTATCGGTTATATTAAGAGTAATTATAACAATGATTAGACTTCGGCTCTTTCCGAGGAGGAAAATTTCGTGAATGGTTTGGTAAGCCTTCCTTTTATTCTTTGGACGCTCGTTGTAGCGTTGATCATAGGCATGATACTTGGCCTGTTACATGGAGCGGATAGAGTATACCGTGATTCGAAGGCTTGGTATTTGATACGTTTAGCAATCGAACTTATCCTACAGGCCCTTGAATCTATTCCAGCAGCAGCATTGATCTTGGTTGGGTGTTGGTTAGCTATTGGATTTGACACTGATCTGCACCGGATGCTCTTTCTTGGCTTTCTTGGAGGCATTATATGGTCGGTAGTTGTCGCACGCACTATCAGTAACAGAATCTCTTTTGAATTCGAACGCGAATATACTCATCAACTATCACTTTGGGGATTAGATCCAATATACTTCGTCGTATTAAGGTTAGTTATTAATAAACATCGACGTGAACTTGCTGCATCTGCGACAATAATTGTAATATATTCATTAGTTGCTGACACTTCGATTGGATTTATTTTAAAGTTTGTACCAGAATTTCAAGAAGCCCCAATCAGATATTATCAGGGATCGTTTGGAGATTATCTGGCATCTATGCTTACTGATTCTGGTCAAAGTGGACAATTTGCAATAATGGTAATATTTCTTGGGCTGCTTATTCTTGGACTTGTTATTATTGTTGATTTCTTAGAACATTTACCAAATGAAGTAAAAGACTTTATTGATCGAACATATTCATCTCCTGAAAATGAAACAGTATTTACGGTACAAAAAATGCGTGTAGAGGTAAGCAATGGTGCAAAACGTAATAATTTTGTATTAAGAACTGAAGACTTCCATGATTCTGATAAAAAAGAAGAGAAAACTAAAGAACTTAGCATGATAAATTACTTTATGCTTTTCTGTTCTGCTATTTCTGGCATATTCGGTTTTAACAAAAATGATTGGAATCTATCCAATAAAAAAAATCTCCCTATTAAATCTATAACTGGAAATTTGCCTATACTTGAAGTTGGTAAAGTACTTTGGGTGAGTGGAGAAGCTGGATCAGGTAAATCTCTGTTTTTTAAGAGTCTTCTCGGCTTGCTGCCAAATGGAGCCACTGCAGAAGGAGTAATAGTTATGAATACGAATAAAAAAGGAAAGGAAGGAGGAAAGAACATATCCGTGATTTTTCAAGAACCAAGCCTATATCTCTACCCATATATGCAGGTTAATACGATGGCTGACTTAGTTGCTGGCAGGAAATGGAAAGATATTTGTCTTCCAAGATTTCCAGAAGCGCAATCAAAAATTGGAAAACAGTATGTTGATCAGTTAAGTGCGGGACAAAAACGAATTATCTTCGCAAGCCTAGTATTTTATCAACTCAGCAAAGATGATTGTAATAGGCTATTACTGTGTGATGAGCCCGACTCATCGCTGGATCAAGTCAGTCGCGAAATATTAGTAGAATATTTAGCCAAACTTATAAAGACTAAGGGGTTTGGTATGGCATATATTACACATAATCCAAGTATTATGGAGATTATTAATAATGAAGGCATAGAAATCAACGAGATTGAATGTAGATTAAAAGGTAATAGGTCAATATTATCATATGCAAATAGCATAAATATCTTGCGAAGCACACCTGTAAAGCAAAAAACAGTGAATAATAGCAATTTATGCAACCTAATGAATCATGAATTCGTAAGAAAGAGCATATTAGATAGTTTATTTGTCAGTGATATAAGAGTCTTCTTTCCTGATGGAACATCTTCATTAGATTTTTGTAAAAAACACCCATTACAGTTGTTCAGGAATCGAGTGTATATTTTACAAGGAGGAAATGGAAAGGGAAAATCAACTTTGCTAAAAGGTATATCTGGTTATTTCGCATCGACTGCAAAAGAAATACGCGTAGGACTTCAGGCAGAGGGAAATATGCTTGATCGGATGGGATGGCGTACTCGTCGCAAGTATATTGGACATGTTTTTGATGATACAGAAAAGAGTTTGATGAACAATGTAATTATTGGGGAATGGCTTGAGCCATTAGCCAGAAAAGCACATGATTATCCTGAAAATTTAAACGAATTTGTTAGTTTTATGGAAAAAGAAGAATTTGGTTTATCTAACATATTGGAATGTTTTCCAATGGAATTGAGCGGTGGCATGCGGCAAGTGTTAGTATATGGAATAGGTCGATATATTGTAAAACGCAAATTAATGTTATTTGATGAGCCTTTTAGTCGACTCCATATCGATTGGGAAGAAATACTTATCAAAGACATGATAAAAGCAGCAACAAAAAACAGTATGACGTTTGTCGTCATTTCACACCGAATTTCAGAGTCACTCAGAAAAGAGAAGAAAGTATCTACATTACAAATTGATCGTTACTTACAATAGCCTGAGTCTAACCGATTTTGTGGTTTGAACCGTTTGAATGTGGTCTTTGAGGATATGGTATAGCTCTCAGCATATTGCATTAATTAGATAAGGTAACCACCCGGCTCTGCCGGGGTGACTCTCAAAGGTTTGACGATTCGCTGTAATAGCATGAAGCTCCTCCCTACCCGGTGACTGGAGTATTCGGATAAGGAGAAACTCATGTTTGATTATAGAAGGCTAAATCATACGAAGTGGGACTGCAAGTATCACATCGTGTTTATCCCGAAGCGACGCAGGAAGGTGCTGTATGGACAACTGAAGAGACATCTCGGAGAGATCTTCCATGAACTTGCAAGGCAAAAGCAATGCGAGATCTTAGAAGGACAGATCATGGCTGATCATGGGTGCGTCTCCGCAATGGCGGAGTTAACCGGCTGAGGCGATGAGGGGAGATGA
>CAYLJJ010000120.1:0-16550 GCA_964384025.1 uncultured Nannocystaceae bacterium | reverse complement strand
AATCATCTTCCCGCGTGCCATTCTTCTCCTCCCTCGTGTTAGGGAGCGACCGCAGGTTTTGCTTGTTGGCCTAGCTGCGGTCGCAGCTTCCATCCTGGTTCTCCCTCACCTTTAATATCAGGATTCAGGCGACGCTATCGTGGTCGGAGGCGGTGGTAACTTAACCGCTGAAGGTCCTGGGCAGACAAGTGGTGTAGGAAGCTAAGTCTTTAATATAGAATGGGAATATCGGAAACGAAACGAGTGGGTATAAGGAGCCCAAGGTGCTCGCCCAGCTGCATGAAGAGAGTTGGGAGCCTGCGCCCAACAGCTGCAGCGGTCCGCAGCACTACGCGATGGATCTGGGCATGATGCTCATCAAGCCCAGCTCCAAAACTCTTCACCCCGATGGAAGCCCTTATGCTTCCGTCGAGCTGCAAGTAGTCGTCTCTGTCTACGCCAAGTATCGAGCGCGGTCAGCTCTTGGACGGTCTACAAGTTGAGCTGTTTGCAGTGGATGTACCTGTTGATGCTTGGCTTGCATCAGAGGCTGTTGCCGCTTGCCGCGTTTTCTTTAAGAGTCTCTATCTGTTGAAGGTTTCATGCTTTCCATCAGACTGTTATCAGAGCCCTATAGACAATCCATCCCAACTCGGGTAGCTCTCTGTAGCTCAACTTGAACCACAAGGATGATCGCATGGCAGGTTCTCATCTCTCTACAAGCGGCCCGCGTCGTGGGCGGCTGCGCGTTCGGATCATCACCCCTGCGATCATCGGCGGCCCGAATCGGCGTGTGGGAGATCCCATCTCCCCCATGCGCATCCCCAGCCTCCGTGGCGTCTGGCGGTGGTGGTTCCGCGCAGGTCTGGGCTCCGTGCTCTGCCCCAGCAGCAGCGAACAGACCGCGCGAAAGGCCATGCTCAACACCATGCGCGCTCTAGAGACGCGACTCTTTGGCGCTACAGATCGAGCCTCAATGCTGCTCATGCGCCCCGCTCGTTTGCTTTCTGGAGCTGGTCGAGTCAGGCTCCCTCCTCCGGATAGGAACCATAAGGGGCAGAGTTACCTGAGCTATGGCGTCTTTGATCGACGCCAAGAGACCTATGCCCTCAAACCGGGCAGCGAGTATGAGCTGCGCTTCCGCCTACGCTCCGATCCTGAGGGTCAAGAGGAGCTGCTCATGGACGCCCTGCGGGCCACGCTCTGGGCGTGGAGCACCTTCGGCGGCCTGGGGGCGCGCTCCCGACGCGGCTGGGGCTCGGTGGAGATCCTGAGCACAGAGCTTGATGGCGCCCCCTGGGTTTGGCAGGGCGATGATCTGCGCCAACCAGAGGGCATCAACGGCTTGCTGAACGCCACGGTGAAGGGGCTACAGCAGCTCTTCGCGGACTTCAGCGCTCTTAGCCGCTCGGTGAATTTTCAGCCCTCCCAAGGCAAGCCGCTGGTGCAGATGCGCACCCTCGCTGGCCTGAAGCGCATCGTCCCCCTGCGCCATCACCTCAAGCCTCTAGAGGCCCTCGAGCAAGCCGGCGCCCGGCGGCTGCGCTTCCGCAGCACCCTGGCGCGCGGCCGAGCGAGGCTGCGACCGCTCCCCGACTACTTTGAGGTGAAGGCCGCGATTCAAAACCAACCTGGCGCGCCACGGCGGGTAGAGCGGGCGGCCTTTGGCCTGCCTTTGCCCTTCTATTTTCGATCCCTGGGAGGCCAAAAAAGTCGCTTTATCCCCAAGACTCCGGGCGCGGATCGCCTCGCTTCACCGCTCCAGGTGCGGGTGCGGCCCATCACCCTGCGCGGCGAGCCCTACTATGTGCCTCTCTTCGCCGATCTCTCTGAGCGAGCGGGGGCCGACCCTCTGCTGGAACAAGGGATTCGGATGAACAACCGCAGGATCCCTGTGCCCAGACCCAACGGCGGCCTCATCAGCACTTTCCTCGACTGGGCTCACACCCAAGCAAGCCAACCACGACCCCAGCGAGGCCGACGATGAACCTCCGCGAGAAACAACTGCGCCGTAGAGCCTTGCTGCTGCCTACGGCGCTGCGCTGGATCGATCCCGATGGTGAGGAGAGCCGCGAAGAGGCGTTGAATAAGCGCTTTAAGCTGGGTCCTGCGCCCAACAACATAGAGCGACGACGCCTTGAGGATGCACGAAGAGACGCTGATGACGCTCTGCTGAGTGGGCTGGCGATGGAGCCTCCTACCTGGCCGCAGGACAAGAAGGCTCAGCGACTGCACCCCATGTCTGGCCAAGCGCTGCCGACACCGACCTTGAAGAAGGCGCGGCGACAGTGGGAACGGTGGCTCGAAGAGCAAACGAAGATCAGCGTTGATGATCTTTGGTGGGCACTCGCAGATAAGTCCGATAAAGATTCTCAGCCCAACAATGAGTTCTCATCCCCCTGGCTCACCCTCCCCGCTCATCCTGCGCTGCCTGATGTTCCTGCTTGGGCCTTGCGCAGCCTCACCCTCGCGCTGTTCCGAGCGCGACACTCATGCAAAAGCAGTGGCGATGGTGAAGCGGCCTTGCTGTATCTCCACATCGGCCCAGTAAAGCGCTTTATCCAGGCCGCTCGCCGCACCCATGACATCTGGTTGGGCAGCTATCTGCTGGCTCATCTGGCTTGTAAGATGGTGAAATCAGTGGCTTGTGAGGCTGGCCCTGCAGCGGTGATCTTCCCCTTCGTGGGGCGGCTGCCCCTGCTGCGGCGGTGGCTGCAAGAGGAGAAGCTTAAGGGCGATGGACGACTGGATCTATTGCGTGCAGTGAACCCCAATAAGCTGTTGGCCATAGTATCCAAGGCGAAGGCACCCGAGATCGCTCAGGCAGCGGCGCAGGCGGCTCAGGATACTTGGCGAAGCTTTGGTGGGCAAGTTGATCAGGAACTTGAGAAGATCTGTAGTGTGTATTGGCCACGACGCGACAGGCCCAGCTTCAAACAACAGATGGATAACCACCTTGAGTTTGGGGCTTGGATTCAGCCCTGGCCCCGTGACCGAGGCGCCGTGGAGAGGATTCTTGAAGCAGCCTGCTGCGAGGAGCATGTTGTGCTGCCCAACCAAGATTCGAAGCGCACAGGCGCCTATTATGGCCCGCTCTTTGACGCTGTGCATCGCTCCCTGGGCGCCGCCCGCACTATGGAGCCCCCCGTACCGCACAAGGGCGACAACCGTCCCAAATGTACCCAATGCGGCGTACGTGAACAGATGGGTCCCACCGACCGAACGATCACCTCTTTCTGGTCTGATCTGAGCAAGGAGTTTCAGAAGAGCAAGGGAGGGGTTGGGGGAGGAACAGATGATCCTCGCCACTCTTTACAGCTCAAATCAGGGGAGGGGCTCTGCGCGGTCTGCCTAACCAAACGCCTCGCCCCTGAGTTGGTGCTTGGCGATCCCAAGTGTCTTGGGCTCAATTGGAGAGAGAGCGAGCAGGACCGAACCCTTCTGCGCTTCCCCTCAGTCTCAAGCATCGCCACCGCTCCTCTCCGCTATCGCTTGCTCGCTCTCAGAGGCGCTCAAGGGATTCGGGATTGGGTGAAATTGGTTGAAGCGTTCACCAAGCAGCAACTCAACTTTGATATCCCAGGCAACCAACTTCCCGGCCTTGGTGAGTTGGGTCGCAAAGCTCCGCTCCTGAGTCTAGATGGCATGTGGCTCTATAAAAGCACCTATGAGCCTGCCTTACTCGCCCGAGACTTCTTCGATGATGGGAAGGTGTCTATCACGAAAGAGTTCAAGAAAGCGCTGCGCGCTGCCCATGCGGCCTTCCAAGAGGTCCTCTGCAAGAGCTCTCCAGGTGCCCACGCCAGCAAATACTTCGCCGTGGTGAAGATGGACGGTGACGGCTTTGGCGAATGGATCACCGGACAGGCTGAGGGCCGCCCCAATCTCATCGACATTGTACCCGCTTGGGTTCGAGATGACATCGTCTCGAAGTATGAGGCGGCCAGCGGCCAGGCGCGTGAGCTTTGGGCTCGTTGCCTGGGCCGCGATGGCTATGCCCCGCTCAAGCGACCTCTCTCCCCCGCGCTTCATGGGGAGATCTCGCGCCGTCTGGCGGTGGCGGGCACCAGCGTAGTGCCCAGATTCATCGAACAGCAGGGTCTGGGCCGTATGATCTACAGCGGTGGCGACGACATACTCGCCCTCCTGCCCCTTGAGACTGTGCTGCCCACGTTGGCGGATCTGGTGGACGCGATGCGCCTCTCCAAGAACCTGGACCATCGGGTAACCTTCAGCGGTGGTGTCGCCATAGGTCATGTACGCGCCCCTCTCAGCCGCTTACTGCACCGCGCGGAGGATGGGGAGGGCAAGGCCAAGCAGGCCCGACGCCGGTTTATCCGCCTCGCCAAGCAGGCCCTCAAGAGCGCCGAGGAGAATCCCCTTAGCTCTGGCCAAACCTTGGAGCAGCGCCGCGCCGAGTTGAAGCAGCGCCAACACCTCCTTGAAGATCTGAGTACCACCGGCTGGTTGCATATTGAGCTGCACCCCAGCAGCGGCGCTCCCATCACCGTGCTGCTCCCTCGGCGTCTCCCGCGAGACCCTCATCACCCAGGCAAGCGCCTGGATACCCTCAAGCTCATAGAACGGATGCTCACCACCCACAACCGTGAGGGTAAGATCCTACTCAGCAGCGCCCCCTCTCATAAGCTGGCCGCTGAGGCGGAGCTGTTGGCGGGGCAGCCCAAGGCCCTGGAAGCCTACCTCCGCGCCCAGGTGAGCCACAGCGAGCGTTTCATCAAGGCTCAACCGACTGACCTCAAGCCCATGAACGCTCTGCTCGTTGATCTACTCCATCTGCTGCGCGGCTTAGATCGACTGGTCGCCCTACACCCCAAGCCCAAGCAGTGCATCAAGAATGGGGTCGTCCTTTTTGAGCCCGATCAGTACATCGAGGATGAAGTTGCCCCGCACAAGGCCATCATCGGCCTGCTGCTTTTGTTGCGTTTTCTGGAGCGGGAGGTTCCCAGCGACGCGGGCAAAATTCTGGAGCAGCTCCGCAACAGGGAGGAGACCTTGTGAGCCGCATCCACTACACCCTCTTCTTTGAGCCCCGTGACGTGCTGCTCTTTCGGGACCACCGCCCCTTTGAGCCTGGCAGCCACAGCGTGGCCCAAGGACGCTTCCCAGCCCCCAGCACCTTCTTTGGTGCTGTGCGCACCGCCTTGATCTTGGCCAAAGAGCCCAACTATTTCGACAAGCGCCGCGGGATTGAAGAGGTGGAGGAGCTTCTTCAAGCGGTGGATCCTCAGATCCGTGGCCCCTTTGTCGCCAAGCTTAGCCATGGTGGGCGCATCAAACGCTGGGACCAAGGTCGCTCAGTAGAGCTGTTGTTGCATATGCCCAAGGATATGGCGCTCCCCGAGGACTTCTGCAGCAAAACCTGCTGTCAATCATCCAAGGATATGGTGCTCCCTGCGGGCATCCGCAGCAAACCTCAACGCCCAGCCAGCGCCCAGTATATGGGCCGCGGTGCGCTGCTAAAAACAGGCACCCCCACCACCCCCGCCATCCCTATTCGCCCTGGGCGAGCCCCCAAGCGTGCTGGAGCTTGCCTGCTCACCCAGACGGGCCTTGAGTGGTGGCAAACGAACCAGCCAACTGAACTGCCCCAACAAGCCGCGATGTTACAGCGCAGGGCCTACACCGAAGAGTATCGTGTTGGCCTCGCCCTGGATGGAGAGCGACGCGCCCATATCGACGGCAGGTTCTACCTCGCAGGCTTCACCCGTCTGGCCCCTCACTATGGCTATGCCCTGGAGTTGAGCGTGCCAGAGACCAAGCAGGCGCGTCAGTGGGTGAGTCGCCTCGACGGTGAACAAACGCGCCTGGGGGGGATGTCCCGCATCGCCCGCCTCCACCTGCTGCCCGGCTCACCGCTGCCTGAGAGTTGGAGTCAAGCCGAAGGCTCCCAAACGCGGCTGACCCTGCTCACCCCAGCCAAGGCCAGCGTGCTCTTAGAAGATCAGCGGCTCAGACTCCCCGAGGGAGGCAGCCTAAAAATCTACAGCTGGATGACTGACTCCGGGGCGCTCCCCGCTGGAGGCTGGGACTTCGCCGCCCGCATGCCCAAACCCCTCGAACCGATGCTGCCCAGCGGCACGGTCTTCTTCTGTGAGCTTGATGCTCAGATTCAAATCCGCTCAGTGGGTGAGCCGAATGACAGCCGCGTTGGCTACGGCGCCGTGGCATGTGGAGCATGGAAAAAATGAGTGATCCTGGACTGTTGTTGTTCCTCTACACCGAGACCCCCCTCCACGTGGGCAGCGGCATGGGCCTCGGCGCGGTGGATCTGCCTATCATCCGTGAGAAGCTCAGCGAACTGCCGCTGGTGCCCGGCTCGGGCCTCAAGGGCGCCCTACGCGAGCTTTTTCCTAAAGGTGATCTCCTCACCGACGCCCTCTTTGGCACGCCTCCGAAGGAGCAAGATGAGGATGAGGCCAAACAAGATGAGGATGAGGCCAAAGATGAGGCAAAGGCTCCAGATCCTTGGGCTGGTGCCATGACCCCGCTCGATGTTCGACTGCTCCTGCTGCCAGTGCGCTCCATCTTCGGCGGCTTCGCCTGGGTCACCAGCCCTTTGGTTTGTCACCGCCTAGCCCGCGATGTGGAGCGACTCAGCGGTGCTCTCCCCAAATGGAGCGCGATCAACGTGAAGCCGGAGAGAGATCTGCCTACAGCGCTGGTGGGTCCCCACACTGTGCTCGCTCAACGCAACGAGCTGCTGTTGGAGGATCTCCCCTACCGCCCAGTGAATGAGAACAAGGTAGAGGCTCTGGCCCAAGCCCTCAAGGAGGCTCTCCCTGAAGGCTCTGGCTATGACGCCTTCCGCAAACGTCTCCCCGAGCATCTGATGGTGGTAAGCGACCAGGAGTTTGCTGAGCTGGCTAAGCGTCATACCGAGATCGTCACCCGCACCCGCATCGATCACGAGACAGGTACTGTAGCGAAGAGGCAGCTCTGGACCGAAGAGAACCTGCCCGCAGAGTCCCTGCTCTGGGGAGCGCTGGCCTTTGAGCGCAGCCACTACACGAGGTTTGGCTATAAGGGGGCTGCTTTTATGCGTGAGCAGTTCATCAACTCCGAGGTCATCAGCGGTCGCCGTCGGTTGCGCCTCGGGGGCAACCGCACCGTGGGGCGTGGTCTGGTGGGTCTGCAGATTTTGGAGGGCGCTGAGCTGCTCACCAAGGAGGAGCGCCCATGAGCGCCTCAGATCGCGCCAGAGCCCTGCCCAAGTATGCCTTTGAGGCTGTGCAACAGTTGGTGAACGACGACAACACCACCTCCAAGGTGCGCGGCAGATACGCCACCCTAGCCCGTCGGCTGCCTGCGCTGCTTCAATCTGCGGGCCTGGGACAGTCGGTGGCCTTCTTGCTCAGCCGCATGGACTCCGACGGTCGCCCCGCCTCGCGGAAGCTGCTAGAGCATTTGGGTGGCTGGCTACTGCGGGACCCGATCCCATACAAAAATTTGGTCACCGGTAAACAGCTTATGCGAGCCATCTTGGATGCTCAGCCCTCTACTTACCGTCACATGAGCCGCGAGGCGGCCTACCTCGCCGACTGGCTCAAGCGCTTCGCTACTGGCCTCATTGCTGAGGTTGAGTAATGAACCGCCCACGACGCACACTTTCAACATCTCGACGCCCGTTACCAGCCAAGCTGGACCGGCTCATCCAGCCCCCCAAGCCGCGCAGTGAAGATAACTTGGGGCTGCATCTCGATAAGTTCATCCCCCGCGACGCAACAGATTGGAGCCTCAAGGGAGAGCTGCGTCGCGAGCAGCTGCAGCGATTCAGCGGTGACTGGAGCCGACCCTTCGCCGCTGAGGCTCTGATTCGCCGCCTCAATGGTATGACTCAGATCGAGCGACCTCCTGGGGCCACTGTGGGCGCTTGGTATCGCTCAGCAGAAGAGCCCAGCCTCAAAGAGCACACGCTCCTACTCTGCCGCCTAGAGGCCAACGTTGAGAGCCGTTTGATCGTGGATTATGGCCGCCAAACCGCGATGGAGGGGGGGCTCTCCTTCCATCCCATCCTGGGGGTGCCACGCGTTCCAGGCTCCGCCCTCAAGGGCATCACCAGCGCTTGGCTGTTGGAGACGGAGGGCGCCCGAGATCCCGCCCTGGGGCAAGATCCAAAGGAGCAGGGGGGTGCTTATCGAGGTGTCGTGGACTTCCTTGATGCGCTGCCCAAGGGGGGCCACTTCAGCCTCGCCCTGGATGTACTCACCCCCCACTATGGAGAGTACTACCGTGGCAACAGCGCCCCAGGCGACTGGCTGAGCCCCATCCCCTTCACCTTCCTCACCGTGGCAAAGCCGACCCGCTTCCTCTTTGATCTGCTGGCTAAATATAGAGATCAAGCAGCGCTGGTCCGTATAGCTCAGATCCTCGCTGAGGCCCTGGAGGAGCACGGCGTGGGGGCCAAAACCGCCGCTGGCTATGGCTACTTTGAAGTGCAACGATGAGCCTATACCTTGAAGGTTTCGCTGAAACTGATGAGCTTAAAAACCAAGCAAACACCATCCTCACTCAACTTCGGGCGCTCCTCCTATCTCCAGATGCTGGGCCAGGAGTGGTGTTGGTGGGCGGCATCCAGGGCAGACGGGGATCGGGCAAGACCTCTCTGCTCCGGACCCTGGGCACTCAAGCCCCCTCTGATGTCTGGAAGGTCCTCAAGGATGGAGAGGAGCCCCGCCTCTTTGAGCCTGCCAAGAACGGTCAAGAGTCTCTGATCGCGGATCTGATGGAGCACCTCAACGGTGAATCCTTGGAGGAGAGAAGCCCAGCGGGTTGCTCGCAGTCCACCGACGTTCTTGAGGCGACGGATCAGGTCTATATTGAGCTGGCTCGCAGGCAGGAGCCTAAGAAGTTCATTGAGATCGCCTCAGAAGAGGCTCCCTCTATAAGAAACCTCCCCGAGCACCTCGGCAGGGAGATCCAGCGCCGCGCCCAGAGCAATCTTCGTCTGGCGAAGGCCATCTCCCAACGCCTGGATGAGGTGGCGGAGGCGGAGGACTCCCCAAACAGGGCGCTGCTGCTCCTCGTGGATGACTTCGATCTGGCCTCTAAGAAGATCATCGTCGAGTTCTTTGAGCTGATTCACCTCTACCTCACGGTCTCTCCAGGCCAAGCCTCGGTGGTGGTGATGGTGGCCTATGATCGAGAGACCTTGGCAAAAGCTCTCGAATCTAAAGAGAGATCTAAGTCGCTCGCCTGGGCTCAGATCGCCAAGCACATCCCCTACACTTGGCAGGTGCGTACTCTGTCCATCCATGAGCGTTTTGCCATTCTTAGGCCCAGCGACGACCAAGGCGCTCTAGAGCCATTTTGGCCCGACGAAGAGGTCTGCGCGCTGCTCTATCGCGCCATCCAAAACCATCAGAGAGATCAAGACACAAGAAAAAGAGACCAAGAGCTCGAAGAGAGCGGTAGGGCCGCTGATATCCCTCCAGATGACTATCCAGATGACCCTCAAGATGAAGAGCCATATTCTAGAAGTGATCTCATCAAGTTACAGCTCGCTCCCCCAATGCTCCCCACCGTCCCCCGGCTGGTTAAACGTTTACATAACCGCCTACTCGGCCTCAGCTCTCAGTCAGGCTCCGATACTCTCCTAGCGCACTACAAAGAGTTGCTCCGTGAGGGGGGCTCCTATGATCCTTTGGATGAGCGCGCCATCCTCCCCTTTGTCAGCATGGTGGTCGCTGCCGATATTGTGAAGCCAGCCCTTGACCTCTGGTCCCGATTTGTGGGCACCCCTAGGGCGTTCTCTGATCACCTCCGCCAGGTGCTCTCCTCTGATAGCCAAGCCTGTAAGGTGGAGGAGAAGCTGGCCAACACGTGGGGGGCTTGGGCCGATATCGTTGATGAGGCCGATAAAGTTGATGAGAAGAGATCTCTTGGCCTCGCGTTGAGCGTCAATGCTGACGCTACAGAGACCATCCCCGACTGGTTCTCCAGCTTCCCCGAGGAGCGCCGTCTTCACCTCGACTTCCGTGCGCTGATCGAACAGCGAAACTCCGTCACCTCCGCTGAAGTACCAAAGCTTCTAGAGGCCCTCGCTGAGCGAGTGAAAAACTCATCGCTTGGAGATCAATATCTGCCTCTGCGTCTCGTGAGCCGCGCGCCCCTACCCCTGATGCTCTGGCTGGGCTGGTACCTAAACCGTCACCGTGAGGTGGTGGTCTACAACCTCTTCGGTCAGATGGTTACGCCCTTCATAGGCCCGGTGGCTTCTCTGCTCAGTCGCTCTGTAGATCTACTCCCCGATCCAAATAGTTCGATGAGCATCATCTCCGAGACCTATGAGGGAGAGGAGTACAGCAAGGATGCCCTCTTCCTCATTGAACTCTTTGGCCAAAAAACAGACCTCAGCACAGTGCGGCTACTCAATCTAGACGGCAAGGAGATCAAGCCTAAGGTGCGGGTGCATATCCATCGTCCCTCCAGCGCTGGAGTGTTTCAACCAGAACATCTCGAAGAGACCTTGCAGTTCATCATCGATCACATCGCCAATATTCACTGGCAACATGAGACCCGCCGAAGTTATCTCTGCCTGCGCATGCCCGATGTGGTGGCCTTCTTCCTCGGCCACAATCTGCGCCCTGGAATGGGTGAGATCGTCTTAGGAGAGTTTGAGCGTCGCTCTACGCCTCCCACCTACCACCCTGTCGGCTTACTTGATGATCCTCCAGCCCTCACTGCGCCATGAGCCAAGGTCATCGCGGTGTATTGCGTTGGCTGCTGCGCCTCTTGGGTGCACCGCTTGTAGTAGAGGCCCTCTTCACTGGAGAGCCTTGGCCCATCACCCTGCCAGGTGCCCTGCGGACTCTGCCCGCCACCGGGGAATGCACTGAGCTGGAGCGCCCTGCGGCGATGGCTCACCTTGAGAGCTGGCTGGAGCCGACTCCCCCTCTCCCCGAGGCTTATCTACAACTCATCCAGAGGCTCCAAGAGAGCAATGATGATGATGAAGACATCTTGGATCTAAGCCGCTATGAGGCCCTCCCCGAGCTTTTCATCGATCCCCTTGAGGGCTCGCCCCTCGCCGTTGGATACCATGAGATCCACTGCCACTTTCGGGGTGGCGTGCCCTACCACTCCCTATGGTCTGCTTGGCGCGAGGATCGCCGGATGCGCGGCGAGCTTAAACGCCCAGAGCACCGAGTGCTTAAAGGTCGAGTGAACGGCTGCACCTGGGGGGAGTTGGTGGATGAGGCCCTCTTCCTTCGAGCCCCTGCCGTGTTCTCTGTTGGCTCTCAGTCAGTCATGATGGAGGAGATCGAGCTTGAGGCGGTGATCGACGCGCTTGGCCCGCTCAACCCTGGCGACCATCTGCCCATCGCGCGCTACCTCGCGGTGTGTATCGGTCTGCGCCAACGTCTCATTCATCAGCGAGACACCGCAGGCCTCGACAACTTCGTCAGATCCTATAGACGCTACTCCAAGGTACAAAAGGGTCGCCCCGGCAGCAGTGAAGCGCTGCTCCATGCCCTCCTCAATCGCATGGCCCAAGACCAAATCGCCTCGGTGGAGATCCGCCCTACCCTTGATATCAAGCGGGCTGATACTGCTCGCAAGCTGCGCCGCTTAGCCAGGGCTCATAAGAGCTGGCTCAGGCTGGATGATCAGCACCCTATGGCTATGGGCTTAGTGCCCTCTCTGCTCAAGACCGAGGCTCTACCCCAGGCCACAGCAGCAGATCAGCAACAGATCTGGATGCGCCAAACTGAGGGCCTACTGAGGCTGCTTGAGATCGATCCTCTGCTACGTCACTACGTGGTGGGCCTCGACGCTGCGGGCAGCGAGCAGGGCATCCCCCCACGACTCTTCGCCCCTGCCTTCGCCCAGGTACGCCAATACAATCAACGTCACGGGGTGCTCAATCAGCGCCCCGGTCGCGATGTACACAAAGAGAGTTTGACTCCAGATTCATCGGTGCCATTTGTGCGGCTGGGGCTCACCATGCATGCGGGTGAGGACTTTGCTGATCCCATCACCGGTCTGCGACATATCTGGGAGGCTCTGAAGTTTCTTCGTCTTGGCCCTGGTGATCGACTCGGCCATGCCCTCGCAGCGGGCCTTGATGGCGATCTCAACAAAGGGGCGCTTCAACAGATGCTGCATCGGCGAGCGATGGATCCAAACTTTGGCGCGACCCGCTGGAGTCGCCAACGCTTTCGAGTCGCCAAGCCTATAGGCGCTCACATCTTAGATCTCGCTTGGCAGATCCAATGTCTTGGCCTTCAACCAGCCCTTCAGACCGCCCTCGCCAACGCGCTGGCCCGCGCTTACGCTGAACCCACCCGAGCACGCAGCCTACAGGTCGCCGCGCTGAGCAGCGATCTGCACCTCCCCATCCCTGCCGTCCACTTTGACTCTCTCAACACCCTTGAGCCAGAGGATCACATCTGGATCGAGCTGGATGAATCATGGATGCTTCGATTCGACCTGCTACGCTCTCAGGTGCGCGCTGCCATGCGCCGAGGTCAGATCGTGGTGGAATCTTGCCCCACTTCTAACATCGCCGTAGCCAATCTTCACACTCATCTGGTTGATGCTTTCCACAGAGCGAACATCCGCGTCGCCATCGCCACCGACGATCCCGGTGTCTTTGGCGCCTATCCACTCAGCGAACTGAGCCGCTTCCAGAATGCCCCCGAGCGTTTCTTAGAAAAGGTGATCGCCCAGAGTCAGCACGCCAGCTTTATGCGTCACCTGGAAAGTCCTTAAAACCACTCGATATTCCCCACAACCCTGTTTTTGTGCTGAACGGGGTCTGTGTGGATCCCGACACCTGCAAGTAGCCTTCATCTGCCTCAGTCAGACAGCGCTATCAAGCCTGAGCGAGTGCCAGCACATGGCCATCAGGGTCAAGGCTGTAGGCAACCTGATCGCCCCAGGGGCGAGCCATGAGGGGACTGAGTTCAGTGGCGCCCACAGCGAGGGCATGGGTGTGCTGGAGGGCGGCGTTTTCTACCCGGAGGTAGAGTTCAGCGCGTGGGATACCCGCGGCGCTGGCGGGGTTGGGCAGAGCATCACCGAGTAGGGACTTAATGCCATGTTCGGGCATCAGGCCCAGGGAACTTGCTGGACCCAGGGAGAACTCGGTCATACCTGGCACGTTGAGTACAGGTGAGCAACCGAGCACAGCCTCATAGAAGGCCGCACTACGTTCCTGTTCGGTCACATACAGAATGAACAGATTGCGTTTCATTGCTTCATCAATCCCACGGGAAGGAGATTCCATCAAGTGGCTCAGGGCGTCGGTTTGGGCCTGTTCTCTCAACGCTCTCCTCTCAAGAGCGGTGCTTCCCATCTTGAGCCTCAGAGCGTTGCTCACCTATCGGGAGAGAGTGTGGGCAGTAGGGTTTCAGAGCCCGGTGTTGAACGAGAACGGCAGCTGAATCGAGCATGTTCCGCTTTTGGGCTTCGCGAACTTCCAACGTATAATTGCACGGGTCATACAGCCCTCAACAGCCTTGCTATCAAGGGTTGTGCTGGCCACGCCTACCTTGATCGTCTTGCCGTTGGGGTCAACACGCCACGTCATCGTGACCTTGCCCTGCACCTCGGGGTTTCGAAACAGTTCTTTCTCGTAGCAATACTGGATGCCGCGCTGGCGGGTGGCGACGACGCGAAGAATATCCTTCTTTTTGCAGAGGCCGCTGATGTTGACCTTGCCGCGGCGGACACGAGCTTTAAGACGCCTCTTCTTTTTGCCGCCGGAACTCGCCTTGGAGCCGCGACCACCGCCGGTGTCGATACGACCCATCTTGCGAATTCGACCGAAGCCCTGTCCACCGCCGTTGCCTGTGCCGCGCAAACCCACACCATGACCAACGACGAGTTCGTTGTCATCGCCGCTCATGGCCGCATTGAGCTTGTCCTCAAAGCCAGTTTTTTTGCCGAAGACGTTCTTCAACGGCCCATGCCCCATACCCTCTGCTGTGAGGTTTTTCTTGATGCCGAGTTCGGTGATCCTTCCGGCCGTTTTGCCATCCTGCGACCTGCGCTTGCCTTGGATGAGCACCCCGTTGGGGCCAACGTGCAACGTGCTGTTCGCAGTCGGGTAGGTGCCCGGCGCAGCGAGTATCTCCAGGTAGACCTTGCCGTCCCGCACGTGGTAGGCACGTCCGTCCTTGAGAACGCCTCGTTGGCCTGGTGTCTTCGCACAGGCGCCCTGGGCCAGTGCTGTGATCAGTCCCACTACGATGAGCGCTTTCATCTTTCTCTCCCTTGGATACCGGGACACCGCTGATGAAATCAGACGGTCGGCGCCCTCCCTTGACGGTACTATCAACTCAGCAACCCCGAGTCCAGCCTCGTCCTTCGGCGCGGGATCGGTGCCAGCCATTTTTTACGGGGCTTGCTCAGAAGCTCTAACTCAGACCCCCACCCGTCCATGCCGCTCAGAATTCAGCCGGATTTTAAGCCAAAGGCAAGATGCGTATTCTCGTATCTCCCTAAAATTTAAGAAAATAACCATCAGGCCCACCCCTTTAACAGTCACCTCTGGTTACACCAAAACCGGAGGAGCCGATGAGACGCCCCCTCATGTACCAGCAGCACGGATGGCAAATCTTTGAGATGACGATGCGCTGCCATCAAAGTCACTTCCTCCTTAGAGACCAACCAGCGCTTGGTTGGTGTCCTGGCTCGCTTACAGCGCCTCTATGGTGAACACATCCCACCCAGGCACCACCCACGCACCACCATCGGCAGCTCGATCCCGATAGCGCTCACACCCGTACGCAAAATTTCAGGATACCCTCCGCCTTTCGATTAACAGGCAGTTATTCCAATTTATCCCACTCCGCCTTAATCTCCTCAATCTTCTCCTTGATATTGAGAAAATGCTCTACGAGCCTTGGCTCGAAGTGACTGCCTGCGCTGTTTTGAATTTCATCAAATGCCTCTTCCAAACTCCAAGCCTCCTTATAGGAACGCTTCATCGTCAGCGCATCAAATACATCTGCTATAGCAACGATTCTGGATGATTCAGGGATGTTTTTACCAGCAAGACCCTGTGGATAACCACTACCATTCCACTTCTCGTGATGATTGAGCGCGATCTCAGCCGCCAGCTTGAACACGAAGTTGTCTGACATGGAGAGGATGTCATAACCAATCTGACAATGACTCTGCATGACGGTCCACTCTTCTAATTCAAGCTTGCGCGGTGCCTTGAGTATGGCATCCGGAATTGCTATCTTCCCGGTGTCATGCATTGGCGATGCCAACTCCAAACACTCAGCAATCTCTTCATTCCACCCTGATACTTCAGCCAGAGCGCGTGAGTAGGCGGCCATACGCCAGATATGCTGACCGGTATCTGTATCATTATAGTGGCCTGCCTCACCAAGCATGCGGATGGCAGAGCGCGCCAGTGCATCGAGTGACTCGGCGCGTACTAGGGATAGGTGTGTCTTAACACGTGCCAGCACGGTAGGTGGTGAGATAGGTTTGATGATATAATCAACCGCACCGTGTTCAAAAGCACGTGTTTCATCTTCTATATCGCCCATGGCTGTGATAAAAATTATGGGTATGTTCGCTGTTGTCGGATCAGTCTTGAGTCGTTGACAAACCTCGTAACCATTCATTCCAGGCATCATGACATCGAGTAGAATCAATGCTGGCTTTGGCTCCACCAATGCAAGTACAAGTGCCTTGTTACCACTGGTTGCTGCGCGCACTTGATAACCTCCTTTCGATAGTACCCCCTTCAGTACCCTGAGATTATCAGGTACATCATCGACGATAAGAATAGTTTTATTCATTTCTCTTATCCCCACTCAATATTAAGCAGGTCAGCGATCTGTTCAAGCATTTTTGACGCCTCATCATGCTCAAAATTGTCGATTAGATTATCTAAAAGGGCTAAATCTCCATCAGAGATATGCCCATAGAGTTGCTGTTTCAGGCTAGCAACCAATACATCGTCTGATTCACCACGTTTCAGTGCGGGTAACAGTTTTTCGATAGATCGGCGAATCCCCTCCTGGTCAAATGAGTGAACCTTTCGGGGTTGCTCCTCTTGCTCCAGCAGCTCAATTTTCCTGATCGCCGTCACCGCTTCATCGAGCGCAACTCTCATCGCCTTCAATAGTCCGGGAACTTGTTCCTGGGCGGATGATTCCGCCAACACTGCTCCGAGCTTGGCTGCACAGCCAACAACATCTGTCAGACCGAGTGTTAGCCCTTTGATTGTATGGGTGAGCCTTTTGGCCTCTGACTTTCTTCCCTCTTCAAGCAGCTTCAGAATCTGATGAGCGGCATCCGCATGCTCATCAGCAAAACGCTCTAGAGCCGCGTGGTACCTTGTGACCGATCCCCATGCCTCTAGAGCCGTTTCGATCTCGGCCACCGGGCCAATGGGTGCCAGCAGGCCAATATCCAGGCTGTCTGCCGGAGTGCCCACGCCGAAAAGGGCTCTGTTGTTTCCGGTACTGACGACCCCTTCTAATGGGGTTCTCGGTTCAATCCATCTGCTCATGGTGACAAACATCTGGTGGATAGGGTGTGACTCTCAGCCCTCTCGCGTAATCATTGGGCTTTTCGGATCCCAG
>CAYLJJ010000119.1:0-16643 GCA_964384025.1 uncultured Nannocystaceae bacterium | reverse complement strand
CGGCCCCGAGGATCTCGAGGGATGCTGAGATGGCGTCGCGGAGGTGCCGGTCATCAAGGCCGATCCACTCCTGGCTGGTCTTGAGCATCTGCTCTAGGCGCTGGATCTGGCCGTGGAGCTTGACCTTGCGCTCCCGCACCTCCTCAAGGTCCTCCTCGATCACCCGACCCTCGGCGCTTTTCTGGGCATCGGCGTCAACGCGGTCGAGGCTCGAGAAGAGATCGCCCACCTGCTCGTGACGGATCCCCTGGGCGAGCATCTTACCGACCCTCTTCGCCACGACCGGGGCCAAGCTCCCGAGCTCTTCGTGGGGGAGGTCACCAGCATGGCCGAGGCCCGCTGGGAGCGGGTGGCGTCGTTGAGGCGTGTCTCCCGGGCGCGGCGGTATCTCTGGAGGAGGTGGGACAGGACAAGCTCGGGAGCGTCCTCGGGTAGGCCCTTGATGTCGATGCAGATCACCCGTCGCTCGGGGAACTCCTCGCCGATCTCCCGTAGGTCATGCTTCAGGCGCCGGATCATCACCGCGTCGCGGGAGGCGTGGTGGACAGGGACCCCCCGGCAGAACTTCTGCGGGTCGAGCATCTCAAGCAGCGCTGAGAAGCTGTTGGAGTGGCCGTTGTGTGGGGTGGCGGACAGGAAGAGCTTGTGCTCGAAGCGCTGCGTCAGGTCCCCTTCTGGCGCATAAGCATCTCCCGTAGGATGAGCCCAGCCTCAATGGTCTTCCCGAGCCCCACAGAGTCCGCGATGAAGAGGTTGATCCTGGGCATGAGCAGGGCCTTGCGCAGGGGTTCAAGCTGAAATGCTTTGACTTGGATGCCAGCCCGGTAGGGAGCTTGGAAGAGGCGAGCATTGGTGGCAGTGAGGCAGTTCCACCGCAGCGTGTTGAGGTAGGCCGCAGACTGGACAAAACTGCCTATAGCCCACTGGATGTGTATCTGATCAGGCGGCGCAGTGCGCGTTGGTCAACGACCTCGCCAGTGTAATCAGTGCGTTTACAGTGTTGTGTATAGGCGGATGGCAAGAAGAGATGTGAATCGCGAGGCATCCACGTGAATAGGTGAACTGCTTTCCATATTCAAACGCATGGGAGCACGCCACTAGGCTCGCCGATAAGCACAGCAACTTAATCGTCGTTGGCCACTGGGGTGGAGAAATTCTCGCTGCTCTGGGCCTGGCTTCCCCAGCCATCGTCGAGGCCACGCCGCCGGCCAGCCCCTCGCCATCCTGAAGCTAGAGCCCTACGAGGCCGGGCTGTACACAGTGACGGCCTTCGTGGGTGGTAAGCCCCGGCGCATGCTCTTCGACACGGGGGGAGGGCTCACCATCGTCTCGCCGCAGGTGGCCAAGGAGCTCGGCTGCAGCCCCTCGGGCCGCATCGTCGGCTTCCGCATGGGCGGGGAGAAGGTCGTGACCCAACGCTGCCCCGGTCAGCCGGTCTTCCAGGCCGGCGCGGAGCTGCCCCAGGAGAAGCTGGCTGTCTTCGACCTCGCCAAGATGCTGCCGCCGAGCTGGCCGATGCTGGACGGTATGGTGTCGCTCAAGATCCTGGAACGGGTGCCCTTCACCTTGGACCTCTCGGCCGGGCGGCTCGTGCTGGAGTCGGAGGAAACCTTCAGTCGGACCGGATCGGTGCCAGCCACCTTTTACGGCCCGCCTTATAAGCGGTGCTCGATGCAGGGCTTGCTCAGAAGCTCTAACCCAGGCCCCTACCCGTTCATGTTGTCCAGAATCCAGCCATGTCTCTCACCCGAAACAGCATCACCAGCCCCACATCCCCCTGAAATCTAAGGAAAGGTGTCATCAGGCCACCCCTTGCCCAGCCGCCTCTGGTCGCACACAAGCCAGAGGCCCCAATGGCCCATCCCCTGATCTACCAACAGCATGAATGGCAGCTCTTTGAGGTCACAGCGCCTCTACGGCGAGCACATCCGCCTTCACCTCCTGGCGAGCACCTCAAACCACCTTCGCATCATCCTCGCCGCCCGCTCAGCGAGTTGGAAGGCTCGCTTCAAGTCCCACTTCAAGACCAATGTCTCCGAGGAGTTGGGCGACCTCTACGACCGGCGCAACGGTCACTGGGAGCGGCGTACACGCGACATCCCCATCCTTGATGAGCAAGCTCTCAAGGATCGCCAGATGTAGCTGTCTGCTCACAAAGAGAGTTGGTCTGGGGTGCGGTGGACGCAATCTGACACCAGAGCATTTTGACTGGGAAAAAATTCCGCTCGACGCGGAGAGGGGGGAGATCTATCTTCAGAATGCTAATGGTGGAAGAGTTATGGAATATCAAGCACACACGCATACTTTCTGGGGTTGCTTAAAATTCCTATTCTCAGGGGCAGAGCAGCCGGGAGCTGGTCAAGGATCTCGGGCAGAGCGCCAAAATTAAGGAGGGCTACCGCCACGACTTCATCCAGTGGGTGAAGAAGGCGGAGCAGCTCAAGTAAGGCGTTCGCTTCGCTCCTCCCCATAACCCTCCCTCCCACCCAAAAAAGGGACACTCTATGAGAGAGAAACTTTTGCTGAGCCTCGCGCTGCTGCTTTGGGGCCTGGACGCTCAAGCCCAGGGCTTTGGACAGGTCGCCGTTGAGGTCAAGTCCGCGCAGGGACCCTTAGCCGGAGCGCGCTGCCTGCTCGCTGGGCAGACCGCGATGACCGGGACCGATGGCCGCCTCCTCTTTAAGAGAGTCCCCGAGGGAGCGCAGCGGCTGGTCTGTAAGATGCCCGGCTTTCGGATGCAGAGCCGCGCGCTTCAGCTGAAAGCAGGAGAGACCCTGCGTCTAAGCCTCCTGCTCCACACGAGCGTGGAGCAGCAGAAGAAAGAGATGGAGAGGAAGAGGAGGGCCAGAGAGGAGGCTCGCGTTCAAGACCGTGCGAAGAGGAGCGAAGAGAAGACCCGAGTTCGAGAGCGTCGTCGGGCCTTACAAAACTCAGTGCTTCGTCGAACCATCTTGGGCGCTGATGCTGAGAACTCCCCCGCTCCCAGCCCAGATCCTGCGTCGATGAGGCGCCATAAGAACGGGGCGAAGGTTGGAAGAGGCGGGGCGGTGAAGTTCTATAGCTTCTCTGAGAACACCGTCGAAGGCGCGCTGATGAAGCCCAGCGGGCTGATGATTGCGCGCCCAGAGGCTCCCCTCGAAGCCCCCAGCCGAGAGGGCTATGACACGATCAAGGAGAACGAGTTTAAGTCGGCCCAGAAGGAGCCCCTCTCCACCCTCTCCATCGACGTCGACACCGCCGCTTACGCCAACATCCGCCGCTTCCTCAACATGAGCCGCCTCCCTCCCGCCGACGCCGTGCGCATCGAGGAGCTGATCAACTACTTCAGCTATGACTACCCCAACCCCAAAGAGCAACCCTTCTCGATCAACACCGAGATCTCTGCGGCCCCCTGGGCCCCTGAGCATCGCCTGATCCACGTCGGCTTGCAGGGCAAGAAGATTGACCTCCAGGCCCTCCCCCCCAGCAACCTCGTCTATCTCCTGGATGTCTCCGGCTCGATGCGCAGGGCCAACAAGCTGCCGCTGCTCAAGGCCGCCTTTAAGCTCCTGGTCAAGAACATGCGCGTCCAAGACCGGGTCGCTATCGTGGTCTACGCGGGCGCCGCGGGCCTCGTCCTCCCCTCCACCCCAGGCAAGCAGCAGGAGAAGATCCTCGCCGCCCTTGATGGCCTCCGCGCTGGAGGCTCTACGGCGGGCGGGGCGGGGATCAAGCTGGCCTATAAGGTCGCCCAAGACAACTTCATCAAGGGCGGTAACAACCGCATCATCCTGGCCACGGATGGGGACTTTAATGTCGGGCAGTCCAGCGATGGAGAGCTGGTGCGCCTCATCGAAGAGAAGCGTAAATCTGGGGTCTTCTTGAGTATCCTTGGCTTTGGGATGGGCAACTATCAGGACGCCAAGATGCAGAAGTTGGCTCAGCATGGCAACGGCAACCACGCCTATATCGACAGCATCCTAGAAGCCAAAAAAGTCCTCGTCAAAGAGATGGGCGGCACCCTCTTCACCATCGCCAAGGATGTGAAGATCCAGATCGAGTTCAACCCCAACCGGGTCAAAGCCTATCGCCTGATCGGCTATGAAAACCGCATCTTGGCCGCCAAAGACTTCAACGATGACAAGAAGGACGCTGGAGAGCTGGGAGCTGGGCACACCGTGACCGCGCTCTATGAGATCATCCCTGCGGGCTCCAAGGAACAGATCTCTGGAATCGATGAGCTAAAATATCAGAAATCGACACTCTCGCCTGCGGCGGGCTCCCAAGAGATGATGACCCTCAAGCTACGCTACAAAGCTCCAGATGACGATAAGAGCAAGCTCATCTCTCAGCCCATCCTCGACCAACAGATCAAGGAGACCTCCGACAACTTCCGCTTCTCGGCTGCCGTGGCGATGTTTGGGATGAGCCTGCGTGACTCTAAGTTTAAGGGCAGCAGCAGCTGGGCGAAGATCAAACAGTTGGGAGAAGGCGCCAAGGGCAAAGATCTAGAGGGCTACCGCGCTGAGTTTGTCCAGTTGGTGAAGAAGGCGGAGCTGCTCAAACAGCTCAAATAGCCTCACGCTCCCCAACCCGTTCATAGAGCCGATCCGCCATCTCTAAGACGAGATCTCCTTTGGCAAGGGTGGCGAGCCACTCCGAGGGGATCTGGGAGTGGCCGTAGTAGGCCCCCGCGAGTTGACCGCAGACCGCCCCGGTTGAGTCTGCGTCTCCCCCCAAGTTGACCGCCTTCAAGACCGCTTCTCGATAGCTGTCGGTGTACAGGAAGCACCAGAGGGCCGCCTCCAGGCAGCGCCCCGCGAAGAAGGTGCTCTCGATCTGCTGCTCCTCCTTCTCTCGGTAGACCCCCTGAGCGATCGCCTGGATCTCCTCGGGGGCCTCTGACTCCACCACCTGCCCAAAGAGGATCTCCTCCTTGCTGGCTCCAGCGAGGGCGCTCATCAAGATCTGAGAGAAGAGACGGGTAGCGAAAACACTCTCTGGCATCCCGTGGGTCACTTGGCTGCTCATTCCCGCGAAGTGGAGCACCTGTTGACGGTCAGGGAAGTAGAAGATCGGCAAGGGGGCGAGGCGCATGATGCAGCCGTTGCCTGGACGCTTGGGGTTGTGCAGCCCTGGGAAGGAGTCTCCGGTCTTTTTGTAGCGCATCAGGGCACGCAGGAAAGTCTGACCGAAGCCAAAGGCTTGAGGGCGGCTGCTGAACTTTCCGGTGAAGGCCCACTCGCTGTAGCGCTCCATCTGATCGCGGGCATCAAAACCCCCTGACTCCAACAAACTCTCAGCCAAGCAGAGCGCCATTGAGGTGTCATCGCTCCACTCTCCCGGATCCAGATGAAACTTGCCCCCCGCCACCATCCCAGTGATCGGCTCAAAGCGGCCCCGCATCCGAAACTCAAGGGGGCCACCTAGGGCGTCTCCCACCGCCAACCCGAGGAGAGCGCCCAGGGCGCGATCTTTGATCTTCTTCATGCCTCAGTTCCCTCTCTTTTATGGCCTCATCCTTCCCAAGATCAGCGTAGGCCCTGAACTGAGAGAAGAGGCGCAGCACGTACAGCTTCCTATCGTCGGGTGATGGTCTTCAGTGATCGCGCCCAGGTCTCACGGCGGGGCCAGCTCATGGAGAAATCACTCTAGATAACACTTTAACCCCTGCGGTCAGCGGATGGGGATCGTTCCAGAGATGAGCAGGATCACCCAGCCGAGCAGGGCGATGATCGCCATCGGGATAACCGGCGGCGCGATCTTGGGGCGGACCGCCAGCACCCCCATCAACGTCACGATCCCGCTCACAAAGATGATCGGCAGGAGGTTGCTGCCCGCAGGCGGCACAGAGGGCCGAATGAGCACCTCGCTGAGAGAGAACCCAGAGGTGAGGGTCGTGGTGGAGGGCTCAAGCAGCCCTTGGAAGATGGGGAAGTGGAGACAGATCCCGATCACGGCCAAGCTCGCGATGGACAGGGTGCACATCAGGCCGAGGCCCAGCCCTATGGCCCGCGGGTAGGTTGGCAGGTTGTTCGCTGCGGTGTACCAGTAGCCCCCCCAGAAAAAGAAGCGTCCCAGGATCCATAGGATCGTCACCAGGGTGATGAGGCGCAGGTAGGAGGCGGTGATGAAGGGCGTTGCCGCGAGCACTGCAGCGGCGAACATCACGAACTGCTCTGTTGTGTTGCTCAAGAACTGCGAGTGGACTCGGTTATGTACGCTGGTCTGAGAAACATCTTTGCTGGAGACTGCTGGGTTGTTCGTAGGGTCTGAGGTCTCAAGCTGCCATCGCGTGGCGCCCACCGCGAGGAAGCCGATAAAGAGCAGCAGGCTGGCTAAGAAGATGTGTGTGATTGAGAATATATATTTCTGGACGATAGATGAGACGTCCATGGTGAAGTCTTCGGGGATCAACCACCAGGTGAGGAACAAGGTGAGGAAGAAGAAGGCCCAGGCAGAGGCGATCCACCCCCCCAGCATTCGTTTATTCGCTGAAGTTTGCTCAGCGCTGCTCTGTTCTTGATTCATTAAAACCTCGGTGTCTCGTTAGTTCTCAGCGTTAAAGATAAATGGCGAGTTTAAGCCGCCGATCACGAAGGTTTGGCGACAAATCGAGCGCTGAGGTTCAGCGCGGCGCAGTGGGGTTGTACTCAGTAACCTTGACGCGAAAGAGGAGCGCGTAGAACGCGGGCACGAAGCCCAGCGTCAATACGGTCGAGAACAGCAACCCAAAGATGATCGCGATGGCCATGGACTCCCACAGCGGCCCGCCCGAGATCCAGAGCGGCGTGAGCCCCCCCATGGTGGTGGCGGTGGTCAGCAAGATCGGTCGCAGGCGTCGCTGCGCGGCCTCCAAGATCGCCTGATCAGGGCTGCGGCCCAGCTCCGCCTCCTCGTGCTTGATCCGATCGATGAGCACGATGGCATTGTTGATGACGATCCCCGCCAGGGAGATCACCCCCAGGAAGGTCATAAAGCCAAAGTGGGAGCGCGCGATAAGCAACCCCACCACGACGCCGATGAGCGCGAGCGGGATGGTGGCGAGGATGATCGTGGCCCGCCGCATAGAGTTGAACTGGGCCACGAGCAAGATCAGGATCAGGAATCCCGCGATGGGCAGTTTGTCTACGATGGACTGACTCGCGGTCTGGGAGGACTCCGCCGTGCCGCCCATCTCAAAGCCCGCACCCTGAGGCCAGCTGGGGCTCGTCTCCTCCAGCCACGCGGCCAGCGCAGTGCTGATGGCGATGTCCCCGTAGCCCTCCGCGACCTCCGCTGAGATCGTCACGGTTTGGAGCCGCCCTCGTCGCTTGATCACAGAGGGCTCAAAGTCTGGGGTGATCCGCGCCACTTGGCCGAGCGGGACGGAGACCCCGGTGCTCTGCGCATAGATGGTGTGGCTCTCTAACCGGCCGGGGTTGAGGCGATCCTTGGCCTGCGCGCGGAGCATCACCGGGATGACCTTGTCGTCCTCCCTGTACTGGGTCGTCTCCACGCCGCTCAGCGCAGTCTGCAGCGAGATCGCCACGTCCTGGTTGGAGATCCCCGCGCGACGCGCAACGGTCTGGTTGATGTCCACCCGCAGCTTCTTGCCCCACAACCCCCAGTCATCATTCACCATCCGCGCGCCTGGGAGCGCGGCAAGCTTGGCCTTGGTCTGCTCAACCATCCCGAAGAGATCAGCCTGATCTCGGGTCCATAGCCGGACCGCGATGGGGTGATCAGCGGCGGGCCCTGAAGAGGGCAGCTTGGCCGTGAGGTTCGCGTCGGGGAGCCGCTCCAGGGTGAAGGCCTCAAGCGCAGGGATGAGGGCCGAGGCCGCCTCCACGGAGGTGAGGTTGATGAGCAAGAAGGCGTACTCAGGGGCGGCCATCTCGGGGGTGTAGTTGAGCACAAAGCGCGGGGCGCCTTGCCCGATGAAGGCGCCCCAGTTGATCACCCCCTGCGGCCCCTCTTCGCGCGTCAGCAGATCACTCAGCTCGCCCTCGCTGGGGATCTGACGCTCGGCGAGGAAGCCCTCCAGCGCCTCGACGGCCTCGACGGTCCGCTCAATCGGCGCGCCGCGCGGCAAGCGCAGCGTGACGTGGAGGTTGCCCTTCTCCGCGGCGGGGAAGAACTCTGCGGGGATGAAGCTGAAGCCGAAGAGCGAGAGCCCAAAGGCGCCGAGCATCAGCAGGACGGTGAGCAGCGGACGGCGGACCATCCCGAGGAGGAACCCCCGGTAGCCTCGATAAAAGCCTGAGTTAAAGCCCGCGTCCTCCTGAGCCCTCTGCCCCTTGACCTTGAGGAAGGCCGCACAGAGCAGCGGGATCATCGTGAGCGACAAGACCCACGAGCTGAGCAGGGCGATGGCCACCACCTTAAACAGTGGATCGGTGAACTCTCCGACGTTGGACTCCGCGAGGGAGATCGGTAGGAAGGCTGAGGCTGTGGTGAGCGAGGAGGTCAGCAAGGAGAGCCGTAACTCCGTGGCGGAATCGATGGCCGCGCGCGCCGCGCTCTTGCCCTTCTTCATCTGCACGAGCACCGACTCAGACATGACAATGGCGTTATCGACGAGCATCCCCAGCGCGATGATCAGCGCGGCGAGGGAGACCTTGTTGAGCCCGATCCCAAGGGTCAGCATAAGGACGAAGGTGAGGAGGAGCGTCATGGGGATGAGGCTGGCGACGAGGACGCCGGTCCGCAGCCCCAGGAAGATCAGCATGACCAGGAGCACGATTCCGACGGACTGCCCTAGGCTGATCACGAAGTCATCAATGGAGCGCTCCACCGTGTCGGGCTGGAAGGCCACCACGTCGAACTCAATACCTATGGGGTAGCTCGCCTGCTGCGCTCTGAGCAGCGCCTTGACCTCTTGGCCAAGCGCGATGATGTCGCCGCCCTCACGGAGGGAGATCGCCAATGTGAGCGCGCGCTGGCGCCCGGTGCGCATCACCGAGGCGGGCGGATCCACGTAGCCGCGTCGAATCTTGACGATGTCGCGGAGCGATGTGACCCCGCGTCGCCCAGGCAGGTTAATGATTGTCTCGCCGAGGTGCTCCACATCACGGAAGCTGCCGCTGGGCTCCAGCGCGATGCGCTCTGCGCCCGCCTCGATGGTCCCACCCGGCACGATGATATTGCTCGTGGCCAAGATCCCCGCGAGCTGGGTGGGGCTGATGCCCAGCCGCGACAGGGTGGCGTTGTCGTATTCGATAAAGACGCGCTCATCCTGGGCTCCGTAGACATCGACCTTGGAGGCGTCCGCGATGTTGAGCAGTTGATCGCGGAGCTGATCAGCGACCTCCTTGATCTCCGCGTAGGAGAAGCCCTCGCCTGTGATGGAGACGAGGGTGCCAAAGACATCCCCGAACTCATCGTTGACCGTTGGGCCAATGATCCCGCTCGGGAGAGATCTGCGGGCGCGATCAACCTTCCGCCGCAACGCGTCCCAGATGGGCCGCATATCGGTGTAGGACGCCTTGACGCTGACGTTGACCACGGAGACACCCGCCTTAGACGTACTCACCACGTAGTCGAGTTCCGGCATCTCCTGGATGATCTTCTCCAGCGGATCGGTGACGAGCTTCTCTACCCTGCTCGGGCTCGCACCAGGGAAGTGGGTGACCACCTGCGCGGCGCGGATCACGAAGCCTGGATCTTCAGCCCTGGGCATACCGAGGAAGGCGCTGACGCCCGCGAAGATGATGACCAAGAGCACGATCGTGGTGACGCGGTTGTTCTTGATCGCTGCGCGCGTGAGGTTCATGGCTGAGATCCAGTCGGTGCGGGCGGGCTCGGGAGCCTTACCGTCTGTCCATCCACGATCTGACTGACCCCTGCCGTGATGACCCGCTCTCCCTTAGAGAGCCCGGACTTGATCTCCAGGCCGCCCGCCGTGAAGGCGCCGACCTCGACCACGCGCCGGGCGACGAGCCCGAGCCTCTCACCGCTCGGCTTGACCACATAGACGAAGCGCCCCTTATGATCCGCGGCGACTGCGTGGGTCGGCAGCGTAAAGCTCCGCGTGGCGGCGGCTCGCTTAAGCGTGAAGGTCACAGAGGCGGCGAGGCCTGAGCGGATCTGAACCTCCTTGGACGCCGCGAGGATCAGCGTGACGGGGTAGGTGGCGCCCATCGCGTCGGCGGCTTGGGCGATCTCGGAGATGGTCCCGCTGAAGGGCGTGTCGGGGAAGTCCACCAACTCCACGCGGACGACCTCGCCGATTTTGAGCGCCCCGACCATCTGAGATGGCACGGAGACGACAACCTCAGGCTGACCGCCCGATGAGAGGGTCACGATGGGCTGCGTGGGCGAGGCGTTCTCGTTCTCCTCGACGAGCACCGCCGAGATGATCCCCGGCCTTGGTGCAAGCAGGCGCGTGTCCTCGATTTGACGGTTCGCGCGCTCAAGCCGCTGTCGAGACGCGGAGATCTGCGCGACGGCAGAGTCGCGAGCGGCCCGCGCGGAGTCTAGATCTGCCTTCGAGGCCGTGCTGGCCTCATAGAGCTTGCGCGCGCGGCCATAGTTCGCCTTGGCGCTGCGCGCCTGAGCGCTGGCTTGGGCGATGCTCGCGCGGATCTCTTGGGCTTGAATCTTATAGTCGCGCGGATCCAGCTCAGCGATGAGCGCGTTGGCCTCAACGCGGTCGCCAACCTTGACCGAGAGCTTGCGGATCTGACCGCTGACCCTGAAGCTCAAGCGGGCATCTTGGCCCGCCTTCGTGGCCCCAGGCAGCGTCCGGCGCTGCTCCGCGGCGTGATCGGTCAATGTGATGTAGCGGACGGGTCGAATCACAGGCGCGCTCGCTGCCTCTTCCTTTCCACAGGCGGTGAGCGTGCTCAACAGCAGCGCGACGCAGAGCGTCTTGATCATCGTGCCTCTCCCTTGAGATCCTCTTTATTCTTCTGGGCTTCTGCGAGGGCCTTTAAGCCTTCAAGCCAGGCTGCGTGGTCGCCAGTAAGTAGGTGGGGGGCGCCGCTGGCGCGGACCACCTCGATGTAGTCCGCGACGAAGGCCAGTGTGGCGTCTGCGGCGGCCTGTCGGGCTGAGAAGGTGCGATCATGCGCGTCGATGAGGTCGCTGATGCCCACGGCCCCGCGGGCATACGCCTGCTTGACCATCTTGAGGCTTTCATCCGCCGCCTCCGCGGCGTGCTGGGTATAGCTCATATTGGGGTAAGAGCCGAGGAGGGCCTCCAAGCTTGATCGCACGCGCTGTTCCAGTTTCTCCACCGCCGCGGCCCGCTCTGCCCGCAGTGCGCGGACCTCAGCCCATGCTTGATCCGCCTCGTGGATGCGCCTACCACCCTCAAAAAGTGGCAAGCTTGCGACCACCGCCACATGCCAGTCCGTGTCATCAGCCTTGGGCATATCCAAGAGGGCGCCGAGGCAGAGGGCCGTGTTTATGCAGCCCTCCGTGGGAGCCTCGCTCGTGTTAAAGAGGCCCCCATCTGTCCCCGCGCCGCCCTCCATCAAGGATCGCGTGACCCCCGCCTGCAGGCTGAGGGTGGGGGCGTAGAAGGCGCGTGAGCTGGAGTCCCCACGCCGCACCTTGGCTGCGATGAGCGCGTCGAGGGCCTTAAGCTCCGGGCTGTCCCGCCGCGAGGCTTCGACCATATAGCGCTGAAATATGCGGAACCCCGCAGGGTTATCCACGAAGGGCACCAGCTCCGCAGGGACCAGCTTGAGTTGCTTGGGATCGGGGGTTGCCACCTCCACGCGCTCATGTTGAGGGCGATGCAGCAGGCGGTTGAGCTGCGTGCGCGCTTGGGTGGAGCGGGCCACCGCGAGGGCCAAGCCGCTCTGGGCGTTGGCGAGCTGGCTCTCCCAGCGCAGCGTGTCCGAGCGGGGCGTGTTGCCCACGGCCACCCGGATCCGCGCGAGGTGCAGGTTGCTCCGCGTGGCCTTGACCTTCATCGCGCGGATGCGCAGGAGCGTGTCGGCGCGCAGGACGTTGATGTACGCCGTCGCCGCGTCACGGGCCACGTCGAGGCGGAGCTGTTCGCGCTGCAGCTCACGGGAGCGCTGCATGGCCCGCTGGATCGCCATATTGGCGACGAGCGGCTCATGGAAGATGACCTGGTTGAGGGTTGCGCCGATGGTCAACGCGCGCTCCGCTTGGCTCCCCATGCTCGCCTCCGCCCGATCCGAGTCGATGAGGGTGCCTGTCACGTTGAGGTTGAGGCTCGGCAGCCAGCGTGAGCGCGCGATCCGCCACGCCTCAGCGGCGGCCTCGATCCCCCGCGTCTCCGTCACGAGATCGAGGTTCATCTCCAGCGCCTCCTTGATCGCCTCCTGCATCCCGAGGCGTCGGGTGTAGCCCTCCTCGGGGTGCAGCAGGTCAGCCTCAATGAGCGCGGTGAAGGGCGGGGAGAAGCCTACGGCGCGGGCCGTCCGCATGTTGAGGTAGAGCTGCTCATCCTCACGGGGAAAGCTGACGGGGAGCTTCGCCGCAGGCTCCCCCCCGAGGATCCGCTCCACGTACAGCGCCACTCGGCGGCCGAGGCGGGTCAGATCCGTATCGCTGCCCACGCCCGCCATGACGCCCGCCTCTACGGCGAGCCGCCCGATGTGACCAAAGGTTGGCAAGCGGCGTGCGTGGATGAGGGGCAAGATGTCCCACGCGCGATCACCGAGGTTGGGCATCGGGAGCAGATAGACCACATCCACATCAGGCTCGATCGTGTCCACTGCTGTTTTGAGATCTTGATCGACGATCACGAGTTGGAGCGTGAAGCCCAGCGTGCTTGAGGCGGCCTTGAGTTTGGCGGCGTTGGCGGGCAGCGCCTCTAAGACAGGCGCGCTGACGAGGATGGCCATCTTGCGTACTGTCATCAGCGCTCTGAGCCGTGAAAAGCCCTTGAGGAGGCTCCACTCTGAGTCGAGGTAGACGAGGTTCTTGACCCCAGAGCCGACACCCTCCCGTGGGGCGCCTTCATCCTCCGCCTTGAGGAAAAAAAGAGCGATGCAGGGCTTGGGGAGTGGCCCATACGCCGCCATGATCGAGGAGGCGATCGGCCCCGCGCCGATGATCAGGTCCACCTCGCCGTCGATGAGCAGGCGATCAAACTCAGCGGAGACGCTGGCGCGAGTCCACTGACCTGCGCGGGCGGGCGTGATCCGAACCTCAGCCTCCAGGAGCGCTTTGATCTCAGCCTCAACGCGCGCGATGAATGGCTGGAGCATCGGCGCGGGGCCATCGAGTAGAAGCGCCACGTCCGCGGGGCCACGGGGCTTCGCTGTGGCCCCGCTGATCCAGAGCAGCATCATCGCCAAGAGGACGATCCTGTGAGCCATAGTTTCTCTCTCCTCCAGTGCTTAAAGGGGATTTTGTTTTTCGGGGCCTGTGAACGCGCTCTAGTCTAAAGGGGTGCTCCTCCGCCATGGCAAAGTTCGCCGACTGAGCAGCGAGCTTCTTAGTTTTGAGGCGAGCAATATCCTCATCTGCTTGAAAATATTTATGAGATACGGACCTGACAACATATCAGAGTAGCTGTTCAGCCCAGACCATACTCTTGAGAACACGACGGAGGATACGCTCAGCGATGGGCTGACGCCCTGGCGGGAACTCCTGGGCGAGGATCTTTTCTTGACGGTGAGGGTGACCTGGACAAGTTCCTTCGTCTGTGTGTTGACGAGATCGAGTGGGTCGTCAACGGCCCCGCTCCCCTTGAGACGTGCCAAGTTTTTCACGGGATAGACGGGGTGATAAGCTTCCTGGACATCCTCGAGAAGAAGCTGGGCTTTCGAGTCCTTCGCCCCAGGCTGTTCATCACCGAGGGCTCCACAGCCGCAGCTCTCGGTGAAGAAACCGGCTCGGACATCACCTCGGGCACGGCTTTCGAGAATCGATGGACTCACGTTTTCGATGTGCAGGAGGGGTAGATCACCCACTTTCACGAATTCCTCTGCCACTGGCCAGGCAAACCGAGTCCACCTACCATGGGCTGATAGAGGTATGTAGAACGAGCCGCGCTCGGGATCTTCGAGCGCGGCGAACGTCATCCGCGCAGTGGTTCAAGCCCCTCCAGGAGACACGATGACAATCACCCGACATGAAGACTCGGTCTACGGCGTCGCAGTTTCACCCGATGGCAAGCTCGTCGCCTCGTCAAGCCTCGACAAGAAGCTGCGTTTGACCCACACCATGACGGGCACGACGCAAGCGAGGATCTACCTCGGGAGCACCTTCAACCACGCCGTCGATTTCTCATTCGATGGCCAGTACGTGCTCAGCGGCTACAAGACCATTGGCGTGTTCAGCGCTCTTACCGGCAAGCGTGTCTCCAGCTGCAAGGGACATAAGCACGAGATCAACACCGCACGCTTCTCACCCGACGGCAAACACATCGCCACCGGGTCGGGGTCGGTCTGGGTTCCAGCGGATTTCAGCGTGCGAATCTGGGAGACGACCACGGGCAAGCTGATCAAACGCGTCGACCTTGACGACAAGATCGAGTCTCTCGTATGGGTCGATCATCAACAGATTCTGGTGATGACCTCCTCTGAGCTGGTGCGGATCGACGCCGAGCAAGGTTCCTTCACGCCCCTCGGTCCCACCCCCTGCGCCAGTCAGTCCATGGGCTACTGCCCCACCACCCAGCGCATCATCGTCGCAAAGGAGTATGGCTGTGGCGCAATGCTCATCGGCGGGGAGGGCGACAGCCTGCGCGATCTCCGACCGGTGATCGAGCACTCAGAGAATGCCCGGCGATTCACGCGTTGTGTCGCGGTTAAGCCCGGCGGAGGATTCGCGACGGGGACGACCGTGCGCGATTACGCGAAGAGTCTGGCGGAGACTTGCTACATCGTTCATTGGGACGCTCGGGGGCAGGAGATCAGTCGCAGCGAATGGCACGGTAGTTTTGTCCATGGGATCGCGTACGCCCCAGACGGCCAAACCCTCTACTCCGGCGACTCCAAAAACGAGGTCAGGGGGTGGCGAGTCTCCGATGGCGCCCCCATCGCGTTGAAGACTCCTCTCGTGAAGAAGCGAGGGCGCTCCCGACGCAAGGGAAAGACAACTCGGGCTTCGCGTCCGCTGTTCATCTTCAGCGACGTATTCGGCGTGACCCGGATCAGCTTCGGCAAGAAGATGAGCCTCAAGTCCTCCACCAAGCTCAGCATCGGTCGCGAGCTGCAAGTGATCGACGAGGCCGACAAGCGCCTCCTGGTCGATGGTCGCACCGGGCTGGGTGAGCACGACGACGGCTCTGTGTACCTGGTCAATCTCCCAGGCTTGGGAGTGAAGGCGAGGCTCCCTGTCGTGCGTGCGCCCGTCTCGCTGTGGCCCGGCGAAGGCATGCTGGTGCAGCTCATCAAGGGCGCACTCATCCTCAGCGACGTCAATGATGACCAAGCCGCCGGGCGACGACGCCTCGCGCTGGACGAAGCGCCACGCCTCGCGGGGCTCGCGATCGGTCCAGCGAGAAACTACGAGGTGGACAAGGTGATCTACGACGTCAACGCACAGCCGATGCTCGCCGTCGCCCCTGATGGGTGCTTCGCCGGCGTGGAGGAAGACATCCTCTACGCCGGGCGATTGGGTCGGGATGGCGCGAAAGATACGCTCTGGTGGGCCTGTCCGCTGAGGCTGCACCCGACCGCGCGCAAGACGCTCACCATCACCCGGACAGTGGTGCGGTTTGCGGTGCTCGATCACGCGGCCTCGCAGGCGACGATCCTCACGATGCAACCCGACGGCGAGCACGCTACCGTGTCGGTGCCGAGCATCACCATGCCCGCCTGGACCGGCGCGCTGCTCGCGTACCAGCCCACGAGCGACCGGGTGATCTACCGCGACTGGAGGACCGGCGATGAGACCGCCCACGACATCGGCGCCCACAACCTCCACCCCCATCCCGCGCCCGAGCCCTGCTTCTACAAGAATAATGACCCCGCGCAGTTTCCTGCTCCCACCCGCCTGCCGGGTACCCTGTGTACGGATCACGACCGTATCCTGTGGGTCCCCTGGCATCGGGAGACGATCGTCGATCCGGTCACGCAAGAGCATTTTTCCCGCGATTTGCCCTTTGAAACAGGGCCGATGCGTCGGGGCATGATGGAGATCTTCGCGCGTGCCAATGTGTCCCTCGCGACGCTCCAGCTCGAACAGGGCCTCGCCCAGTTCGAACAGAAAGCCAAGTACAAGCAGTTCTCAATGGCACTGAACCTCCCTCGCTGTCCATCGACGCTCGCCTACGCGGTGGCCACCCAAGCCGCCACGGACGACCTGTTCAACCGCTACGAGCGGCACACGCACGGTTGGTACATGGGCGCGTCCAGCTATGCTGGAGGCTGCCGGTATGTCTGGGGTGGCACCGCTGGAGTCGAGGACACCTACAGCAGTCTCCAGTGGATGCGAAGCGCCCAGATCATGCCCATCGAAATCTCCACGTTGCACGGCCGTTACACGAACATACTCGGTATCCCCATCACCAACGAGCACGCCAGACCACCCCTCAGCTCAGGCGCCGAGCGGCTCTGGCTGCGCGCCCTGCTCGAGACGCTGAAGCAGCACGGTTCGTGGGACGACGTGGCGATATCAATGGCGTGGACAAAGGCCCCCATCGACAAGGCGCTGCTCCAGGAGGGCATCGCCGCCATCCCGTGCTGGACGCGCCCTGAGTCCGCCGGATTTGGTGGTTCGGCCTCTATTACCTGAACTTATGTAGAGCA
>CAYLJJ010000118.1:0-16744 GCA_964384025.1 uncultured Nannocystaceae bacterium | reverse complement strand
ATCTGGAATCACTCCATAGTCCATACCCACCTCAGGTTGAACCTCGGCGTCTGGAGGGACGCCATAGTCTGTGGCTACGGCATCCACGCCGCTGTCTGGAGGAATAACCCCATAATCTGTGGCGACAGAGTCTGGGTTCACCGCAGCGTCTCGGGGGGGCAGCTCAGAGACACCCCCATCCATCACTACTTCGGCGTCATCTTGAACGATATCCTCGTCCAGCGTACAGCCTGTCATCCCCAGGCTCATCGCCAAAGCAGCGCCCGCGACGACCTTACGACCCTGAGCCCAGAGACCATCCTGCTTTCTTTGAGTCAAGCCGTGGTAACAGTAGGGATCGGAGCTGAGATCTCCTAAGGCTGAGGAGACACAGCGGGCTCCCCCGCGACACTTGAGCGCATGCTCACAGGCTGCGCACCCTCCGCTGAGGCTCTCAGGATCAAAGTCTCGATTATAGGCAAAGACCCCAGCGCTGTACCAGATAGAGGCCAGAGAGCGCTTCTTCAGGTTGCCATCGACGAAGGGATCGGGATCGTTTGCTCCTGCACCCATCTTGGCTTGTAGAGAGAGGCAGCCCTTGATGCTGCCATCGGCCTCGATTCCGATCGCCTGCATCCCCGCTTGACAGCCGCGCCACTCCTCCCGACGCCCACGCCAGCCGCGTCCTCTTAAAACCCGATCGTGAGGGCCGTAGTAGCCGATGGAGTCTCCCACCGCCAAATGGATCTTCCCTTTGCGCTTAAGGCGAGCCAGACGAGGAATCAGCTCCTTGATCTGGTTGGGAGAGATGAGATCGCTCTGCTCCAGATTGCCCATCGACTTGCCCAACTGAAGCCGCCACATCCGCGCGCCCGCCTCAATCGCCAGCGCTCGAACGGTCTCCAAATGCTCATAGTTAGAGCGATGTACGGTGGTCATCACCGCGACGCTCATCCCCTCCTCCCCAAAGATGCGCACAGACTCCATAGAACTCTTGAAGCTTCCAGGACCTCGGATGGCATCATGGATCTCTTGAGGGCCATCGATGCTGATGCCTACATTGCTCATCCCCGCGCGGCGCGCACGGCGAGCGATCTCTCGAGCAGCCTCTGGGCTCTTAAAAACCCCATTGGTAACCATATTGGTATAGATGCCACGCTCAGTGCATCGCCTCGCGATCTGGTCCCAGCCCCGCTTGAGGGTGGGTTCTCCACCAGAGAGGGTGATCAGTTCGCAGCCCAGATCCGCCAGTTGATCGACGATGTTCAGGCAGGCTTTTAAGCTCAGCTCATCTCGCTTTGCTCGCCCGGCGATAGAGCCGCAATGGCTACAGCGTAGGTTGCAAGCCAGGGTCAACTCCCAAACGCAATTGCGGGGTTTCCAATTGCGATCCACTACACGCTGTCGAGCAACCTCTGGCTTCATCAATCTATCCTCCTTGCAGGAAAGCACATTAGAGCAAAGAGATACCTCAAATCCATAAGACTTTTGGAGGGCTACTTGCTCATTATTCTTCCAGTTAGCCTATGTCGAGATCCGCTCTCTTTTGGGGAAGATTTAAGGTTCTCCTCTCCCCGGAATCACGATGATCCACTGCTGCTGCCCCAGCTCCACCGCATCATCTCCCCAGAGCGCCAGGGGAAGCTCAACGATGAGATCACTGGACCCTTGATGGCTGCCCCCCTCTAGGGAAACCACATACTCTAGAGGGTGCCCAAACTCCTCAGCAGAGACGGGGCCATGTGCCTCAGGAACCGTGCCCTGAAACAGCTCATAGGTATCGGAGTCGGGGAGAGGGTTGACCCTCACCGTCTCAAAGCTGAGCCCTCCCACCAACTCCTGCACCGCACCCACGACCAGGGGGCGAAAGGTCTCGGGATTGTTGCGCCAACGCAGCACCAGAGGGATCTCCGCCTCGTTCAAGGAGCCGCTGGCCCTCGCCAACTCCTCAGCCTGTCCAAAGCCTAAGAAGGGCTCCACCATCACTCCGATAAAGCGCGCGCCCAAGAGCTGCGCGGCGGCGTTGACCAGGGTGGTGCCCGCATCTTGAAAACAACCCCCAGGACCCGCATCACCGCTGTCTGGATCCCGAAAGGGAGCATCGGTGCCGTAGATGATCACCGGTAGAGCGCCCATACGATATCCCATCCCCCCGCTCTTACCCGAGCCTGAAAGACCCTGATCGGCTCCTGCGCCCAGACCCCCAAAAGGGTCCTCTGGGTTGGGGATAAAAGCAGGGACATCTCGTAGAGAGCTAAAGCCACCGTCACAATCCAGATCATAGCCTCGACCTGTGAGAGCTTGATAGATCGCCTCCAACGCACTCTCAGGGCCATCTCCGCCGCCATAAGCTTCCAGGGCGCTTAAGCCCCGCTGAAGCTGCTCCAAATCTGTGGTCTGTTGCACCCGCATCACAAAAGGCAGATCACCTGGAGAGCCAAAGGGATCGGTGGGGTAATCAGCGAAGGTAGCGAGGCCGTAGGTGGTAAAGGGGAGGCTCTCATCCAGCTCAACTGCGATGGCAGCAAACTCCTGGGCGGTGCTCCTGAGCAGCTCAGCCATTGAACCGGTGGTGTCCAAGAGGAAAGTAACATCGGCGCGACGAACAGAGATCTGCCACTCAGTCAGGAGCTGTCCTTGAAGCGTCTCAGGATCGAGCATCAAGTGGTGGGGGAGGAGGGAATCGGGGTTCAGAGGATCGCTGCCATAGCGCAGCTCAACTCCATCCCCCTGCCCATCTCCATCTGTGTCTCGTGCACAGGGGTTCGTGCCCAACTCAAGCTCCTCAGCGTCGTTGAGGTCGTCGCCATCCAGGTCGTGACGGCGCTCAATGACCACGGCACAATCAGCTCTGCCTGTGTCTCTCAACGACCAGAAGGCGTCATGGCTGGGACCCTGGTCGCGGGGTGCTCCCGCCTCAGGGCGCTCTCCAAGATCTCCGCTGAGATCACAGCCCGGCATGGGACGACAACCCACCCCCTCAGAATGACAAGTACAGATCAAGCACTCCTGAGGCAACTCCAGAGACTCCCCGATGGCGAGCCTCTCTCCCACGTGAGCACAGCTGCTGGAGGTCTCACCTTCAGAGTCACAGCTTAAAACGAAGAGAGAAAGTGTGAGGAGGGATAGCTGATGAGCTTGCATAAAGGAGAGGATAGCAGAAATGCGGCTCAGTTCTCCTCCAACCAAGCTTTGAGCGCCTCAAAGTTGTAGGGGCGGCCCAGGAAAGCCTTGACCATCTCGGCGGCGTTCAAGCTTCCTCCTGGCTCTAAGATCATCTTGCGATAATCCGCCGCTACCTTGGGGTTGTTCATTCCTTCAGCCTTGAAGCGGCTAAAGAGGTCCTTGGCCAGCATCAGCGACCACATATAGGTGTAATACATAGAGCTATAGCCCTCTAAATGTCCAAAGCTGGCGAAGAGATAGGTGCCCACGGTGCTGGGATAGGGGCTATAGCGCTGAACGATCTCCCGCTGCACCTTCAACAGATCGATCCCCTCCACTGGGCGGCTGTAGTAGCCAAAGGAGAGAGCGGCGTAAGCAAGCTGGCGCATCACATGGATCCCCTTACCAAACTCCTTGGCTTGGCGCATCTTCTCAACCAGAGCGGCAGGGATGGTCTCGCCCCCTTCGCCCTTGCTGCTGAGCCCGGTTAGGACCGAAGGATCCCAGGCCCACTCCTCCATGATCTGAGAAGGCGCTTCTACAAAGTCCCACTCACAGCTGATCCCAGAGAGGCTGACCCACTCCTGCTGTCCACCCAGGAGATGGTGCATCAGGTGCCCAAACTCGTGGAAGAAGATCTCAACCTGTCGATGCTCCATAAAGCCACCCCCCTGAGCGGTTGGCTTGGGGAAGTTGGTCACCAGGGCGGCCATCGGCAGCAGACGATCTTTAACGCCGGGGTAGATTCCAAACATCGCCGCGTGACTGTACTTCTTGGGGCGGGGGTGCATATCCAGATAGAAGCGGGCGATCACCTTCTCTCTGTCCAGCATCTCATAGACCTCAACCTCTGGGTGCCAGACTGGGGCCTTGGGGACGAGGCGGAAGCTGACCTTAAAGAACTCTTGGTAGTTTTTGAGGATCCCTGCCTTGACCCGCGCAAAATCAAAGTAGCTGCGCACCTCCTCAGCGTCTACCCCGAAGCGCTCTTTCTTAAGCTTGTTCAGGTAGTAGAAACGATCCCAACTTTCAATCTTTTTAGCCTTGGGGAGATCCTGCTGTTTTCTCTTGAGGAGGGCCTCAAGCTCCTTCTCCATGCGCGGTCGGGCGATCTTGGCGACCTTCTCGATAAACTCAGAGATCACGTGGGCTTCACGTACCATCTTATCTTCAGCGTTGTAAGCCGCCCAGTGAGGGTATCCCAGGAGAGTAGCGTACTCATGGCGTAGCTTGAGTAGCTCCTTAAAGACCGGCTCATTGACAGGGAAGGCTCGCGAGAGGAACTGCTTATAGAGATCTCTGCGTGTAGACTCTCGCTTGGCGTAGTTCATCACCGGATAGAACTCAGGATAATCTGTAGAGAGTCGAATCTGACCATTCTCGCCTGGAGGATGGCTCTTGAGGAAATCCTCGGGGAGCCCCTCCAGGGCCTCGGGCGCGAAGTTTAGGAAGCGACGATCTTCACGGATGTTGCGACCGAAGCGCTGCCCCTGCTCGACGATCTCAAGGTTGAGCACCTTGAGGCGCTCACGGGTCTGCTCATCGCGATCCACGCCAGCGCGACGATAGTCTCGAAGCGTCTGTTTGAGGAAGCGCTGCGCTGGAGGCTCAAGCCCCTCCTCAGAGATCCCTGCCAAGAGGTCAAAGAGTCCACGATCCAGAGAGAACTCGGAGTGAGTGGCCATCACACGCTTATAACAAGCGTCAGCGGCCTCTCGCAGCTCTGCCTCTGGGTGGGTATGGCTCAGAAGCTCAGTCAAAGGACCCAGGCGATCCAAGGTGATAAGGATATCATTCATCCTTTGGAGGCGCTGCAAGCTTGGCAACGCGCCTCCCTCCTTCACAAAATTATCTCGTTGGCTCTGAGCATAATCTAGGTGCTGATCACAGCCCTCCTTCAGCTCCTCAGCGCTGCGCCAGATCCCCGGCTCCAACAGAGGCTCCAAGCTGGGGTCTGGCAGCTTGCTTTTTGGGGGACCCCCACAAGCGAAGAGGAGAAGGGCCAGGGGCAAGAGAGATCTCATCAGGTCCTCAAGGTCATTTTTCGACGCCGCAAGATAGCACGCCTTTTCCTCATCGCCTCCAACCATCTCTCTTGTGATCCGCTCTTTACTCAGGGCTCTGGCAGAGGATCGCTGCCCTCATATCGCAGCTCAGAGAAGAGGGCTGAGCTGAGATAGCGCTCTCCAAAATCAGGGAGAACCACGACGATAAGTCGCTCCTTTGACTCAGGACGCTCCGCCAGCTCTAGGGCGGCGGCCATAGCGGCGCCGCTGGAGATCCCCACCAACATCCCCTCCTCACGAGCCAGCCTACGAGAGATCTCCATCGCGCGCTCACTGGAGACCTTGATCACCTCATCCAAACGCTCAGGCTCCATCACCCCTGGAATAAAGCCCGCGCCGATCCCTTGGATCTTATGCGGCCCAGGCTGTTCACCGGAGAGCACCGCGCTCTCCTCAGGCTCAACAGCGACCATCTTGATCTGTGGCTTCAGAGCCTTGAGGCTGCGCGTCAGGCCGGTGATCGTTCCCCCTGTTCCTACACCACAGACCACTACATCAACCTCTCCATTGGTATCAGCCCAGATCTCAAGGGCGGTGCTGCGGCTGTGGATCTCAGGGTTGGCGGGGTTATCAAACTGTCCAGGGATAAAGGCCCCAGGGGTTCGCTTGGCGATCTCCTCTGCCTTACGGATCGCACCCGGCATCCCCTCAGCGCCTGGAGTGAGGATCAGGCGAGCGCCATAGGCGCGGAGCACCGTTCGACGCTCCCAGGACATGGTGTCAGGCATGGTGAGGATCAGGGAGTAGCCCTTGGCCGCCGCTACCATCGCCAAGCCGATGCCTGTGTTGCCCGAGGTGCTCTCTACCAAGACGCTGCGTCCAGGTTCAATCAAGCCCTCTCGCTCAGCCGCCTCAACCATCGCGGCAGCGATACGATCTTTGACGCTGTTAGAGGGGTTAAAGCTTTCCAGTTTGGCGAGGATCCGAGCCTCGCTCAGGGTGTTGATTCGCACCAAGGGAGTGCGACCGATGGTTTGAGTGATCTCTTTGGCTATATGCATAATTCCGACCTCCAAGGTTGGGATGTCTAGAGGAGCGTCTAGGTCTCCTCCTTTCCTTCACCGATCTGAAGCTTGAGCATCATACAGAGGGTGTTGAAGAGAGCTCGAAGGCGGATCGGCTTAGGCATAAAGAGATCTGCTCCCGCCGCGAGCGCCTCAAAGCGAACACCAGGGAAAGGGCGTGACATGGCAAAGATCGGTAAAGCTTGGCTGATCTCTCTGCGGATCCTGCGCAGCAGCTCTACTCCGTCCACCTCGGGAGTAGAGAGCTCCATCAACACCAAAGAGAAGCGAGTACTGCGCAGCTGGGAGAGGGCGGTGAGACCATCATAAGCCTCAACCACTACAAAATAGTCCTCCACCTCAAAGAGGCGGCGAGCCATCGACTCGATCCCCTCATGAAAGAGGCGGCAAGCGTGGCGGTTGGGATCCACCAGGAGGATATTGATGCGCTCCCCCACACAGGCAGGCGGGAGGGGATCAAAGACCCCATTGATCATCGCCTCGATCCGCGCCCTCAAGACTGGATCGTCCAGATTAAAGCGGATCCCGATGCCTCGCTCAGGAGGGCTCCCCTCCTCTCCTACCCAGCGCACCTCTCCAGGAATAGGGATGCTGCGGCGGAGCCCCAGCGAGGCTAGATGCAGCTCTAAACGCTGTCCAACCTCAAACTCATCCTCGGTGGCGATAAACAACCCCCCCTGGGAGATATTGCGAGCGTAATCGACCTTGAGCGCCCCAGCGGATTCATAGCTGACCTTGATGATAGCGGGGATGCGCTCATGCACCCGTTGATTGTTCATGCAGATTTCCCTGTGTTTAGAAGCTGTCATCGTTCTATAGCACCATATGCCCTCAACCTCCTCTTGGATTCACGCCCTTCAACTCCTCCTCGGATTCGCCCTGCTGCTCAGGATGTCGCCCTTTTTTAGCTGGAGTCAGCGCTTCAGACCCAAACAGGGCGTTGGGCTGCTGCTCCTGCTGCTGCTCCCCATCCCCCCCCTGGCACCGCTCTCCCTGGGGCTTCAGCTGGGGATCATCCTCTCCGCGCTTCTACTCTGGGGTCTCCTGAGCCGGCGCCATCCAATGCTGCCGCTCCTGCTGCTGCTCTTGACCTTCCGTCTGGCTCCGCTGCTTCCTGAGGGTTTGAGTTGGCTGAGCCCTCACCTTATTCCGTTAGCGCTCCTCATTGCCGCTTGGAGCCTCCTTAAGCCAGAGGAGCCTGCGGCGCTGGGGCTGGCGCTGGTGGCGGCCCTCACCGGCACTGAGGCGGGGATCTTGGGGGCCACGCTCTACCTCGCGGCCCTGCTCCTCAGCCAAGATCTTAGAGGAAGCCCCAAGGGTAGTGTACTGCAAAGCTTGATGGCTCTGGGAGGTCCAGGGCTGCCCTGGATTGCCTATGCCCTCTGGACGGCTGTGGGAGGAGCTTCTTGGCGTCTCGCCCTGCTCAGCGCTCTCCCGCTCCTGCTCTGGATCGCTTGGCGGCGTCGAGGTCCCTTTAGGCCCCAGGCAGGGCTCTTAGCTCTCTCCATCTTGCTCAGCCCGCTCCTCCCTGCTTCTCTGGCGTTGAGCTATGCAGAGCAGATGAGCCGAGAGTCTCTCCCCTGCGATGATCGTTGGGGATGGCGTCAGCTCTGGAAGCGAACTCAAGAGCACCCAGAGCCTGACGCAGGGCTCTCAGCTCTTGGGCGCAAATCAAAGCAAAGAGTCTCTCTTTTATAGATATTCTTCCTCTCCAAGAGCTGATATAAGCCTGCTCCGTCTTGGCATAAAAACTGCTGAGCCTGGTCCTCAAACAGAAAAAGATATTCAGCTGAGCCCTGAGGAGAGACGATGTTCAAGATGATGCACAGCCTGAAGAGCATGCACGATCTAGCCGCCCCCGCCAGCACCCTGCTCCTGATCACGATCCTCTCTCTGCTCCTCGTCGCTATGGTCTGATCGGAACACAGCCTCAGCGACCCGAGCGCCATCTAGAGCGGCGCTGAGGATCCCCCCCGCGTAGCCCGCTCCCTCTCCACAGGGGAAGAGACCTGGATGAGAGGGGCTTTCTAAGCTCTTGGGATCTCTTAAGATCCGCAGAGGCGCGCTGCTGCGGCTCTCTAAGCCCAACATCAGAGCCTCCTCGCTCAGATAGCCACGCATTTTTCGCGCATCAAAGAAGCGCAGCGCCTCTTTGAGAGGTCCTCGGAGGGATTCAGGGAGGAGCTGATTGAGATCGCTCGTCTGAACTCCTGGTCGATAGCTGCTGTTGGGCAGGCTGGAGGAGATACGGCCTTTGAGAAAGTCTGTCATTCGCTGAGCTGGGGCCTGATAGGCACCCCCCCCCGCTTGAAAAGCCCGCTGTTCCAACATCCGCTGCCAGCGCATCCCAGCCAGGGTACCTTCACCGTAAAGCTGGGGACCTACACTGACCACCATCCCTGAGTTGGCATAGCTCCCCCCTCTTGAGGAGGGGCTCATCCCGTTAAGGACCAAGCCGCCCTGCTCCGTCGCGGCGGGGACGATCATCCCTCCTGGGCACATACAGAAACTGTAGACTCCGATCTGCTCCTGAGTGCGGCTCAAGCGATAGGAAGCTGCCCCCAGGGCAGGGTGTGCAGCGTAACGACCATACTGGATGCGATCGATCTGCTCTTGGGGGTGCTCTACCCGAACCCCCAGGGCGAAAGCCTTGGGCTCCATAGCGATGTTCAGAGCGTATAGGCGCTCAAAGAGAGGACGAGCGGAGTGTCCAGGAGCCAAGATCAGGGCGCGACCCTCCAGGCGGCGGCCATCTCTAAGCTCTACGCCAAGGACTCGACCTCCTCGGATCAGCGGCTGCTTAACCCCTGCAGCAAAAAAGACCTCAACCCCCGCCTCCTCCAGCATCCCCCGCCAAGCGCTGATCAACTTGGGCAAGCGATTGGTGCCGATATGAGGTCGAGCGTCCCAGAGGATCCGCTCTGGAGCACCACAACGCACCAACAGCTCTAGAAAGGGGGCCACAGGCCCTCGTTTGTGAGCCCGGGTGTAGAGCTTTCCGTCGCTGAAAGTCCCCGCGCCTCCCTCACCAAAGCAGTAGTTGCTCTCTGGGTTAAGGAGACCCTCACGGTTGAGGAGGGCCAGATCGCGACGGCGACCTCGAACATCGGGACCCTGCTCTAAGATGATCGAGCGCAGCCCTCGACGAGCCAGGGTATAGGCGGCATAGAGCCCAGCCGGTCCAGCACCAACGATAAGGACCGGTGAACCCTTGAGCTGCGGCAGCGGGAGCCAGGGGGGTGGAGGAGCCGCAGGCTCATCTAGGCTCAGGCGTAAGCGATATCTGAGCTGAACTCGGCCTCTGCGAGCATCAATGACTCGGCGCAGAGGGCGTAAAGCGAAGATACGTTCAGGGCTGATCCCCAAGCTGAGCGCGGCGGCGCGCCTGAGCCCCTCCTCTCCATCCTCTTCAGGGGCTAAACTCAGCTCCAGCTCTCTGATCATGCAGCCTCTGCCTTCTCTCTCCGGGTGGTGATCAACCAAGCGATGCTGATGCTCAAGCCGTAGAGGAGCAGCAGAGGCCCCGCCAACATCAACTGGGTGATATAATCTGGAGGGGTCAGGATCGCCGCCAGGATAAAAGCGCCCACCACGGCATAGCGCCAATAGCGGAGCAGGGAGCGATGGCTGAGCAGGCCGATGGCGGAGAAGAAGGCGGTGATCACAGGCATCTCAAAGCTGATGCCAAAGGCCAACAGCAGCTTGGTGGTGAAGCTGAGGTAGTCCTCTACTGTGATGTCGGGGATCATCTGAAAACCGGAGGCGTGGTTCTGGATCGAGAGGCCCATGAGATAATCAAAGGCCAACGGCAACACTTGAAAATAGCCAAAGGCTCCCCCAGCCAGGAAAAAGAGGCTGGATAAGATCACAAAGGGCAGCGCGAGACGCTGCTCCTTTTTATAGAGGCCCGGTGCGACGAAGCTCCAGAGTTGATAGAGGAGCCAAGGGATGCTTAGGAAGACCCCAGCCAAGATGGCGGTCTTAAAGTGAAAGAGGAAGGCTCCGGTCACCGTGCGAAACTTAACCGCGGTCTGCAGCTCATGTTTGCGGAGAGAGTCAAAGAGAGGGCCTGTGATAAAGAAAAACAGCTCCTCGTAAAAGATGCCACACAAGATCGCGGAAAGGAGCAGGCCGATGAGAGAGCGCCAAATCCGCGCGCGCAGTTCCTCCAAATGCTCCATAAACGGAGCCTTACTCTCCTCCAGCTCCTCTTGGTGGGTTTGCTTCTGTTTAGACATCCAGCTTCTCTGGAGCCTGGGGGCCCTTTTTGGCTCTCTTGACGATCTGAGGCTCCCCCTCGCTCTCTTTGATTGGGGGCTTCTCCTCACTCTCATTTGCTGAGGGCTTCTCCTCACTCTCCTCTGCTTGAGGCTCCGATAGTTGAGAGCGCTGGCGGCTGGACTCATGCTCTACCGGCTCAGTCTCTCGTTGGATCGGGGCGATATCTAGACTGCTGAGCTTGGGGGGAGGCGGATCATCAAGTTGGGCATCCTCTGGGGAAGTAGATCTCGCCCAGTCCCGCCGAGGTTTGGGGTCACTCATGATCTCTCGTCGGAGATCATCCAGCTGAACAGCGTCCTTGAAGTCTCGGCTCGCCTTGCGCACGGTGCGCAGGCCCTTGCCTAAGGTTCGAGCGATCTCAGGGAGCTTGTGAGGCCCCACTACCAGTAGGAGCACGACGAGGATCAGGAGCACCTCGCTAAAACCAATTCCCATGGGCAGCATTAGAAACGCCCCTCCATTAAGTCCAACTCTCCATCTAAGAGGCGACCCCGCTTGGGTGCCCACTCTTGAGGCTCAGTCCCCTGGCGAAAGGGCAACCTCAAGGCGGGGTTCCCTGGAGGCGCCAAGAGCCCTGTCCCTTTGTCGATGCGCTGAAAGCTGACACCACTCGGCGCGCTCTCCTCGCGGGAGAACTCCTCTTCAGAGATGCCCTCTAAGGCGGCGCTCATATACCGCAGCCAGATGGGCAGCGCCAGCTTCCCTCCTGTCTCTCTTGAACCCAATCGCCGATCATTCTGGTCACTCCCCACCCAAACCCCAGTCACCAGAGACTGGGTAAAACCCAGAAACCAAGCATCATAGGCATCTGTGGTCCCTGTCTTTCCTCCGGCAGGCTTCCCCAGCTTCTTCGCTCTCACGCCGGTCCCTGAGCGCACCACATCCCGCAGCGCATGTTGGAGCAGAAAAGCGGTTGAGCTGCGGAGGTGACGCTCTGGGGGCTCAAAGAGCTGTCTCAGCATCGCATCGATCTTGGAAGCCACCGGAGCGAAGGGATCGGAGAAGTGGCTCTGATCCTCTAAGATCAAGCCCTCTCGAGTCTCAACGCGCTTGATAAAGACGCTGCGAGGCTCCAGCCCACGCAGAGCAAAGCTGGCGTAGACCTTAACCATCTCCCAGGGATAGACGCAGGAGCTGCCCAAGACCAGGGACTGATCAGGAAAGAGTGGGGTGCTGATCCCCAACAGCCGAGCGAAGTGAGCAGCAGCCTTAGGACCAACATGACGGATCACACGAATGGCAGGGATGTTCATTGAGTGGATCAAGGCATCTCTGAGCAGGACATCTCCTTTATAGCGGCCCCCGTGGTTTCTGGGCTTCCAGAGAAACTCTCGCTTGCGATCAAAGACCACAATGGGTGTGTCCTCCAGGGGGCTGGAGAGGGTCAGATCTTGCTCTAGAGCTAGGGCATAGACCAGGGGTTTAAAGACCGAGCCGGGCTGCCGACAGCCCTGAAAAGCGCGATTGTACTCGCTGAGATCAAAGTCATAGCCTCCCACCATCGCTTCTACATAGCCAGTGTGAGGATCCAGGCTGATCAGCGCGCCCTGAACCTTGGGGATCTGATGAAGCTTTATGCTCCCGGAAACTTCTCCTGCTTCTACCCGGATGAGATCTCCAGGGGCGAGGACCTTAGAAAGATCTCTGAGTCGTCCTCGGTTATGCTTCGCCTCTGGATCGTAGAGTTTGGCCCAACGCATCCCCTCCTTGAGGGGCAGACGCAGCTCCAGATTCGCCACCTGGACTTGAGCTTTTCGCTTCTTAACCTGGGTGACGATGCCCAGATAGAGCTGTCCAGGATCTAGGGCTTTTAGCTCGCCATACTCAGCCCTGAGTCGACCCTGAAACTCCGCCTGCTCCTCCGGCTTAAGCTGGCGTATGGGGCCGATGAAGCCCTGCCGCCTTGAGAGGGACTCCAGCCCTTGCCCCAGCGCCTCCTGAGCACTGCGCTGGCGATCAGCGTCCACCGTCATATAGATCTTCAAACCCCCACGATGCAGACGCTCATAGCCATAGCGCGCCAAGAGCTGCTTGCGTACATGCTCTGTAAAGTGAGGGCTGTGGTCTCCAAAGAGATCGGCGCGCTCAGGGTGGAGCTTCAAGGGGACCTGATGAGCAGCATCTGCCTCCTGTGCGGAGACAAAACCCTCAGCGACCATCCGATCCAAGACATGCCGCTGCCGAGCCCTGGCCCTCCTGAGGTTGAGGATGGGGTTGAGGCGCCCTGGTTGAGGGGGGAGACCCGCCAACATAGCGCTCTCTGCCAAGTTCAGCTTGGAGATATCCTTACGGAAGTAGTTGTGGGCAGCTGCCTGCACTCCATAGGCGCCATGCCCCAGATAGATCTGGTTGAGATAGAGAGCCAAGATCTCCAGCTTGCTGAGATGAGCCTCGGTGCGTCTCGCCAAAATCGCCTCACGGATCTTGCGCACATAGGATTTCTCCCTCCCCACTCGACTCTTACAAAGCTGTTGGGTCAGAGTAGAGGCGCCTTGCACCTTACGCCCTGCCCGGTAATTGGCCAGAATCGCCCGTAGAGTGGCGCGAAAATCCACCCCTCTATGTTGAAAGAAGCGCTTATCTTCAACAGCCAGGAAGGCTTGAAGTAGCTGAGGAGGCATCTGAGAGAGAGAGACTGCTTCACGGCGCTCCAAGGTCAGCTCCCCCAGGAGGCGACCATCTGCGGCGTAGAAGCGGCTGACCGAGTTAAGATCCTCCAAAGGATCGGGAATGGGGGGAAGATCTTTAGAGAAGTGGAGGTAGACCCCAGCCGCCATCAGGAGGCCAGCTGCCCCCCCCATCACAGAGAACAAAAGCAACAGGCGCAGGGGCCACCAGAGTAGATGTCCGCTCCTGCGATTTTCAATATGAAGCCTCAACATATGAGCAGAGTAGCAGCTTAATGATCACCACCCTGAAGAAATAGAACTGGCTCTGAGAAGACAGAGAAAAACTTAAGAATTTCATCGAGTTCTCCTGGTTTGTCGGCTATAATAAAACTCCAAAAACGAGGGATAAAGGGGGAACGATGCGGCTCTTTTCATGGAACGTCAACGGCATCCGCTCTGCTGCTCGCAAAGGCTATCTAGAGTGGCTGGCAGGTTCAGGCGCCGATGTTGTCTGCTTACAAGAGATCAAGGCCAAGCCCGCCCAACTCAAGGCAGATCTCTTAGAGGAGCATGGTTACCATGTGGTCTGGGTTCCTGCTGAGCGCCCCGGCTACGCCGGCACAGCGACCTTCTCTAGAGAGACTCCGGATGAAGTGATCTTAGGATTGGGAGAAGAGCGCTTCGACGTTGAGGGCCGCACGGTCACGACTCGCTATGGCAGCCTTGTGGTGATCAACGGCTACTTCCCCCAGGGGAAGAGTGATCTCTCTCGGGTCCCCTATAAGAGCGACTACTACCGGCTCATGATGAGCTTCGCTCAGGGCTTTCGAGACAGAGGCTACCGGGTGGTCATCTGTGGAGACTGGAACACTGCTCATAAGGAGATCGACCTCAAGAACTGGAGGCCCAATCGCAAGAAGACCGGCTTTCTCCCTGAAGAGTGTGCGCTCATAGATGAATTCATCGAGGCTGGTTGGCATGATGCCTTCCGTGAGCTGCACCCTGAGGAGGCTGAGCGTTATAGCTGGTGGTCTCAACGAGGAGGCTCGAGGGGACGCAACGTAGGGTGGCGTCTCGACTATCACTTTGTCTCTGATGAGTTGTGGCCTGAGGTGATCAGCGCTGAGATCCACGATCAAGTGATGGGCTCAGATCATTGCCCCGTTGAGCTATATATCGCCTGACTAGAAGCGCCAGAAGAGATCAAACTCTGGAATCACCGTAACCTGGTCGGTAAAGATATTGACGGTGGGCACGGCGAAATGCCCATAGCCTAAGCCCAGGCGCAAGTTGAAGCTATCCCAACTCCAAAACCCACTGAAGATCGCGTTTCCTTTGGTGTCTCCGCTGAGGTCTGCTTCCCCCGAAGCGTGGATCTCGATGCGAGTATCTTCATCAATCTGTAGCTCCTGGACCCCGCCCAACGCAGCCCCTTGAAAGAGCAGAAGACGACCCTCAAGCACCAGGGCAAAGCTTTCACTGGTCCTATACTCAAGAGAAGGGATCAAGATGCCTGTAGAGACGCTGGCGAGCATATCCAGATTGCCTTGCTCCTGCTTTGTCAGCTCTCCCCCATCGCTCTTGACCACGGTGTAACCCGCGCTGAGATGGTAGGAGAGGGCCCCTCCAGTCTCCCAAGAGGCGGTGCTATAGAGGGGGATCATTGAGATGAGAACATCTGGGGCGTCTCCTCCAAAGTCCTTGAAATTTAACCAGAAGAAGCCCCCTGAGGTGGAGAGGCTGAGCTGCTCTCCCTGATAGAATTTCCATTTGAAGAAGAGGTTCTTGGCCTTGAGCAGCCAGAGCCATTGCAAGGTCCCTGCTTGGATCTCCTCAGTGATGCCAAACTCAGTGCGCCAGAGCCCCATGCGCATTTCATACTTCTGGAGGGTGTAAGCAGAGTAGTCCGTTACTGGAGTCTCAGGGGTGTGGCGGCCCTGAGCACTTCCCAGGTTGAGGAGCAGCAGGAGGGAGAGGAGCGCTATCGATTTCAAGGCCATACGATGCTCTTTTCTGGGGTATCACAGCGACCCCCGTTTAGATCGATATGACAGCTCCACTCTCCTCCTTGATCTCTCAGGAGGAAGGGAAAGTTGCCTGTGTCGGAGATCTCCTCCAGTTTAAGGCCCAGGAGAAATTCTCCCTCCTCCACGCTCTGGCGCACAAAGAGGTAGCCCCCCCGGAGCAGGAAATCTACCTGAAGCGGCTCCCCAAAGTCGGGTCCGCCAAACTCTCCATCAAAATCGATAAGCAGCTCCCCCTGTTCCAGATCAATAAGCCCCAAGCGGATCTCTCCATCGAAATAGCGCTGTATATCGCTCTCTACTCGACAGGCTTCAATGCTGCCCCAGACCACCTCACCCAATCCTTTACCGGTGAAGAGGGCGGTCAACTTAATCTCACCACGCTCCTCCTGCCCCAACCAACCAGGGCAGCGGCGAAAGAGAACTCCCCATCCCCCAGCCTCCCCAGTGATGGCTTGTTTTCGTACCGTTAAGCCCTGCTCGGTTTGCTCTTCATCGACACTAAAGCCTCCGAGAGCTTTCAGCACCTCGTGGATCACAGGACCCAGTTCGATGAATTTCTGAAGATCTCCTTGCAACGCCAATATGAGAGATTGAGCAGAGGCTGGGGTTAGGGTCCCGCTGGGCTCCTGATACTGCTGCATTCGAGCTGACATATCGGGAGCCTTTGGAGCCTCCTCATGTTCAGGTTGGCAGGCCAGCAGAGGCCAAAGGAACAGGGAAAGGAGAAAGCTACGCATAGATGTTCCTCTGTCTCAGGGTTGGAGATCATCCAAGAAGCGTAGGCCCTGCGGGAGACTCAGGGAATCCGCCCCAAAGGCCATCATCAGATACATAGAGCGTAGCCCCCCTTTGCGTCCATTGACCGAGGAGGTTGAACTGAAGATCAAGCTGTGTTTTCCAGGGAGAATCGTCAAGGAAATATCAACCTCTGATCCTGTTTTACAGTTTTCTTTTCCACTAGACCATACCGCTTCACCATCCAACGCAGCACTGGCCCGTTTTTTCCAACGATTATGGCATGTGTAGTGGTAGTGTACGGTCCATTTAATAGGCTTTTTTGTTATGTTTTCCAGACGGAAAATAGCCAATACTGCGCGGCCTGAGCGGCTGTGGTTATAGCCAAGGTGATTTTCAGAGTAGACGAGACTGTTCATTCCCGCATACCCCTTTCTTGAGAAGAGGCGACGCAAAACCTTGGGATCATCACTCATCTGGTGAGCCTCAGCACGACCGTTTAGCCAAGCTTCCATATTGACTCCTCCAAGGAACTCTTTGGATTTGAGACCCAGCCCCCAACCTGCGTCAGGAACATAGCCACCAAATACGTTCCAATAATAGACCGCAGCCTCGCTCCTCTGAGCATTCTCGAGAGACTCATCTATATAGTCCTTGAACTCTTGGAAGCGATCAGGAGCCGCTGGACCTCGCTCTCCCGGTTCTCCAGGCTCTCCCGGTTCTCCAGGCTCTCCCTGTTCCCCAGGTTCACCCTGTGGCCCTGCTTTGCCCTGTGGACCTGCTTTGCCCTGAGGGCCAACGTATCCCTTGGGGCCGGGAGAACCATGAGCCCCTCAGAGTCCATAACGGAAGAGATT
>CAYLJJ010000117.1:0-16822 GCA_964384025.1 uncultured Nannocystaceae bacterium | reverse complement strand
CTCCCCAAAGCACGTCTCAGCAGCCAAAGACGTAACAGGCAGGAGGCTTCAGGTGTAACATCTCAATAAGTCCGGGCAGCCTGTATTTTCAATGACTTACAGACCACAAAAAGCGGTCGCTTTGCTCACGCACGGCAAGCAGGCGAACGTAAAATCAAGGACTTACGCGAGAAGGCAGCTTAACAGCCAAGATTATCGGCTCCAAAAATGCCATGTAAGTCCCTGTTTTTATTGATTGCCCGGACTTATTGAGAAGCTACCTTCAGGTGCTTTAGGTACTTAGTATTGCTGCGGATTGGCGGAAACGGAACGAGTGGGTTTGACCTTTACCACCTTGCTCGTCCTTTGGTCTCCACCACTACTTCAATGGCCCTGAACAGCTTGGCCGGAGCCGGTCCATCGGTCCATCATGATCTTGAGGAGACCGGATGCCCCGACGGACCATCAGGCGTTCTCAACTTTTCTCTCTATGCCAGATCTTTCAGCAGATCAGGGAGGTCTTGTGGGATACACCCCTTGGCCTGGAGGGTCGCTCTGATCTCCTCGTCGATCACAGGAGCCACAGCAACCCTCTCGATAGTCCACCCCGAATATCTTGGATGGGCTGTCAGGAACCGACTAATATGGCCCTCGAAGCTGGGCACATCCGAGATGAGCTTCGAGGCAGAACGCTTACAGGTTCCAAACCGAATCACCTCATCCCCCTCGTTCAAGGCGACCAGGTCGATCTCAGTGTTGGTTCGGTCCCAGTAACCTTGAATCCGATGGGTCAATGGGAAGTCACCGATTCCCTTTCGACTTCGCTCCTCGTAGAGCTGCCCCACCAGATGTTCCAAGCCAACCTCCTCCGTCTCACGGAGCCGCTTGTCAGCCTCTTGTACCAAAGCGGCCTCTGGGCGAAAGTTGAGCGCCGCTACGGGGTTCGCCAAGCTCGACAGCCACGCTCGTAGGAAGTTGTCCCGCAGGTAGTAGCGCCCCCGCCGGGCCTTGGGGCGAGCGAAGATGGGTTGGCGTTTGTCCACCATGCGGTACTTCTCGTGGAGGATCTTGAGGTAGCCTCCAACCTGTGCCTGTGTCTCTGGGTTGACCTGCCCAATATGCGCCTTAAGGTCACCGCTGGTGCAGCCAGAGTGACGGGCGATGTGCTTGAGGATCACGTCATACCGTCCCCTCAGTTCGCTCAAAAACCAATGCTCCGCTTCGGTCTTCAGCGGGGATGAACTGCGAAAGAACATGCGAGACAAGACGGCCTGTCGGTCGGCGTTCAGCACACCTTGCTCGTAGCAGTCTCGATAGAACTTGGGGACACCCTCAAACAGGTTCCACAGGAAGAGCAGCCGCTCTGGATCGTCGTCAGCGTGCTCTCGCAGCAGGGCTCTGAGTGAGCCGATGTCGAGGTGCCCCAGCTCAATGCTGTCCGTAGTGCGGTTGTAGAGGGGGGCCGTGCGGTCGTCCAGCAAGGCCACCAGCTCGGTGTGCAGCGAGCCGAGCACGAAGAGCCCGCCCCTCACGTTGGCGGCGTCAGCGGACAGCTCATCTACGACCGCTTGAAGGTGTGACGTGAACTCGTAGAGCCCACTCCGACTGAAATACTGAAACTCATCAAGAGCCACCACATATCCAGCCCGTGCGAGCGCCCCAACCAAGGCGGCGAGCGCCCGCAGGTGGGTTGGACGTTCAAAGCTGGTAGGGATGCCAAAGGTGTCCATGGCGTCTACGACCGCCGAGAGCACCCCTGTTGGGGATGAGTCTGGGATCTGAACGTATAAGACGCTCCGAGCACCCGCAGCACGCAATGCCTCTTGCACCAGTGTGGTCTTCCCTATCCTTCGTCGTCCTGTGATGCGGGCGAAGAACCATCGCCCTCGGCGGAGTACGCTCTCCAAATCGCTGAGTTCGCTGCTTCGACCGTAAAACCCCCAACTCATCTTCACCCTCTGTATCTAAGGTAATTATTTTTACCTTAATCTGCCCCGGTCGTCCATGTTGTGGATTTCATGTTCAGGAATGGAGTGGCCATCGTAGCTGAGGTGAAGGGAAATTTTGAGAAGATATGAGGTGCCCTCAAAAAAGGAAGGGTCACCCCATACGAGCGCGGGGTAACACCGGTATGACAGCACAAAAACCACGAAATCAAGCAGGTAGGCCAATACACGCTACCAGTATCGCCATGCAGAGCCCACTGGCGATTCATTTGGCCCAGGCTATCGTCTCGGCGGGAGTCGCTTGGGAAGTCATGGAGTTGCTCAGAAGCCGATTTGCTGCTGGAGGTGGTGAGGAAGAATTATGGGACGGAGAAGAGCGGTGTGCCGGGTCCTTGGCCCCTACAGCCGAGCAGATGGACGATTCGCCCTGGTTCTCAAAGGCCCAGGCGTTCAAGGCGGTACGGATCAGCAGTGGTTCTTCTTTACGGATAACGCCGAAGCCCTGAAGGCGAAGAGGGAGATGGAGGCGGGCCTCAAGGCTCGCCTGGAATTGACCGTCGTTGAGGCTGTTGAACAGTACCTCGATCACCTTCAGGCCACAGGACGAGAGCAATCGACCGTCAAGGAGGCTCGGGCTCGCCTAAACCCGTTGATTCGGTTGGCTCCAAAACATCTCTCTCAAGTGCAACCTGCCCACATCCAAGAGCGATTGGACGGCCTGAAGGCGGTGGCGTCGCAGAGAGCGACACTGGCCAGGATGAACGACTTCTTCAACTTCAGCGTGATTATCGAACCGTTATCAGTTGGTGTTGTCGGGCGAGATCTTCAGGCCCAGAAACGAAAAAAACCGCCGAGGAACGGCGGGTTACAAGTGGAGCTAAGGGGGCTCGAACCCCTGACCTCTAGAGTGCGATTCTAGCGCTCTCCCAAACTGAGCTACAGCCCCAAGATCCCGCAAATTCTAGAGATCCACCCTTTGGGTGTCAAGGGCTTTCTGTTGTGCTCAAAGGGGGGCAAGATTCCTATGTGAGATCCCTCTTCTTCAGCCTCGGCCCAGTGTCTCTACCGCTCATTTGGGGCCTTTTTCAGCCCTCAGTTTGGAGCAGCGCCCTGGCTCTAAGCCTCAAGTTGGGGGTTCTTGTGGCTTTGGCCCTGCTCTTTCGAGAGTTAGGACGGCGCCGCGCCCTGCCTCCCTTTTTGGCTCGGCGCCTGATCTCACTGCTCATCGTCTTGGTGGGGGCCAGCACCCTGGTCTTCTCCGCTCTGCGTCTGGCACCAGGTGATCCGGTGGACTCTATTTTGGGAGAGCAAGCCACCGCAGAGGAGCGCGCTGCGCTCAGCGAAGCCCTCTGTCTAGAGGTCCCCTTGCTGGTTCAATATAACGACTGCTTCTGGGATAGTGTCCTGGATGGTTCAATGGGGCAGACCTTTGATACCGCTCCTCAACCTGTCATCGATCTCCTCAAAGAGAACCTTCCCGCCACCCTAGAGTTGGCCCTAGCAGGGATGTTTGTTGCCCTCCTCATCGCTCTGCCCCTGGGGATCCTGGCAGCGCTCTACCGCGCAACCTGGAAAGATCACCTGGCTTCAACCTTCGCCCTCCTTGGAGTGGCCACTCCCACCTTTTGGCTGGGGCCGATGCTCCTGCTCCTCTTCACCGTGGAGCTGGACTGGCTGCCCAGCCCTGTACGTCAAGATCAACCCTGGGCAGCCCTGATTCTGCCCGCCATCACCCTGGGTACCGCGCTGGCCGCTAAGCTGACCCGGATGATTCGCAGCAGCCTCTTAGAGGTGTTGGGGGAGGAGTTCATCTTAACCGCCCGCGCCAAAGGGCTGCCTGAGAGCCTGATCCTCTTTAAGCATCTACTCCGAAACGCGTTGATCCCAGTCGTAACCGTGATGGGGATTCAGTTCGGCTCTCTCCTCACCGGCGCGATCATCACCGAGAAAATCTTCGCCCGCCCCGGCCTGGGGATGCTGCTGCTTGAGTCGATCCAACAACGGGATTATCCCACAGTCCAGGGCTGTGTATTGCTCATCGCAACAAGCTATCTGCTGGTGAATCTGCTCACTGATCTGCTCTATCTGTTTATCGATCCCCGCGTCAGCCTAGATTCATGATCCGCAACCTCCCCTACTGTCTCGGTGGTGCGCTCCTGCTGTTGTTGCTCTTTAGCGCCCTCTTCGCTCCTGTCCTGGTTCCCTATCCTCCCAGTCGCTTGGATCTCATCCATGATCTGGCTGCGCCCAGCGCCGAGCATTGGCTGGGTACTGATGAGAATGGCGCTGATCTGCTCAGCCTGATCATCTACGGCAGCCGAGTGGCCGCTCTGGTGGGCCTGGGCACCGTCCTGCTCTGCGCCTCTCTGGGCCTCCTCTTAGGGGGGCTCTCAGGCTACTTCGGAGGGCTGCTGGATGAGCTGCTTATGCGCCTCATCGATGTGCTCATGGCCTTCCCTGGGATTCTGCTGGCGATCCTGCTCATCGCCATCACTCGAGAACCCTCGATTTGGGCGGTGATCTTGGCGCTCAGCTTGACCGGCTGGGCAGGTTATGCCCGCTTGGTGCGAGGGCAGGTCCTCAGCCTCAGAGAGCGGCCCTTTGTCTTGGCCTCGCGCTCTATGGGGGCCTCTCCCTGGTGGATCCTCAGGCATCATCTGATCCCCAACTTGATGGCCCCCGTCATCGTTCAAGCCACCTTTGGAGTTGCTGGTGCCATCTTGGCTGAAGCAGGGCTCTCCTTTCTGGGTTTGGGACCCGCTGGACCCCCAACTTGGGGAGCCCTCTTGGATCAGGGAGCCCGCTACTTCCTGATCGGCCCTCATCTGGCGCTCTTCCCCGGTCTGGCGATTCTCTTGAGCGTCCTGGGGATCAACCTCCTGGGAGATGCTCTACGAGATCGTTGGGACCCCCATCTCTAAGAGGCTATCAATCCATCAAAGCCTAAGGCAGCATCGACTTCCCCCAACAGCTCAACCTATCCGGTGCAGATGCTTCAAACTTCAGCCCTACAGAAGCCCCGCCTGAGAGGTGTATTTCATCAGTATGGCTTCTTTATCTCTCTGCTCTCAGGTTTGCTCTTGGTCCTGATGGCCAAGAGCTTGAGGGTCGCGCTGATCCTCGCGGTCTATGCCCTGAGCCTGAGTGCCCTCCTTGGCACCAGTGCCCTCTATCATCGCCTCAACTGGAACCCCAAACAGCGCGCCTGGATGAGACGCTTAGATCACACCATGATCTTTGTCCTCATCGCAGGCACCTATACACCCTTCTCTCTTTTGAGCATTGGGGGCGATCGTGGCGTCTTGCTCTCTCTTTTGGTCTGGCTGGCAGCCCTTCTAGGTCTCCTCCTCAACCTCCTCTGGATTAACGCTCCCAAGTGGCTCAGCGCGATCCTCTATGTGGCCCTGGGCTGGGTGGGTATTGAGCCTCTCTTTGATTGCTATGAGCAGTTGGGGTCCCTCTTTATCGCCTCCTTTCTCCTGGGCGGGGTGCTCTACACTCTAGGCGCCCTCATCTATGCCCTCAAGCGCCCCAACCCTCTGCCCCAGATTTTTGGTTATCACGAGATCTTTCACGCCCTCGTGCTCCTCGCCGCAGCTGTACATTATGCCGCCATTCTCCTCTTGATCCTTCCTGATGCACGGTGAAAAGAGCACTTTCAAGTGAGCCTTCGGGTAATCTCAAGGCTCTGCCAAAGGAGCTGAGAGTTCCCGTGTCAATTCGCTCTAGCCTGCTCAGCCTCGCGCTGCTCATGCTCTCTCTTTCTCAGGGCTTCGCGCGCATCAGCCCAGAGCTGCGCAAAGCTCAGCTTCAAGTAAAACAGGGGGAACAGTTCTTTCTCTCTAAGCGTTTCGAGATGGCGTTGAGCACCTTTCAGAGAGTAGAATCTCTGGGAGCCGCGCTGGGAGATCACGCTGGGATTCTCTGGAATATTGCCCGCTGCTATGAGGAGCTGCGACGCTTCCCCAAGGCGATAGAGGCGTTTAAGCGCTATCTGGAGGTGGAGCACACCACCGCTGGGCGCGCTGATGGTCGCGCTAAAATTCAGAGCCTGTTGCCCAAGATATTTGGCTCCCTTGAGCTGCTCTGCTCCAAGGGCAGTCAAGCGGGTCTGAAGTCTCAGGCGCTCCATCCCTGTCCTCGGCTCTATAAACAGCTCTCGCCCGGTCGCTATGAGTTGGAGGCTGAGCTTGATGGCCTGCCCTACCCTCCCCAGTATGTTGAGATCAAGGCGGGGATCCACAGTCGCTTGGAGTTTCCCAGCCCCGCTCAGTTGAGCTTGACCGCCCTAGAGCCTGGTGAGGTGTTTTTGGGAGAGCGCAGTTTGGGGCGGCTCCCTCTGAGCCTTCATCAGCTTCCTCCAGGGTACCATCAGCTGCGGGTTAAATCCCTTAAACAACCCCTCTGGGAGCGAAACCTGCGTTGTGCTCCAGGTGAGATGCTTCAGCTTCAAGTACGCCACCCTGAGCGCGATGGCCCTCTACCCTGGCTCCTCTCGGGGAGCGCGGGGCTGGCCTTCGCTCTGGGAGGCGCGCTCCTCTGGGTAGCTCAAGGCAACGCAGACTCCGCCGATGAGAGCTATCGGGAGTATGTGCAAGCGCGACACCCTGAAGAGATCAAGGGGCTCAGGCGCAACACCGAAGCTTTCACAGAAACAGCCCTTCTACAAAAGAATATGGCTCTGGGCAGCCTGGGCTTAGGCCTCCTTCTAAGCGGGCTTTCCATCTGGAGCTTCATTGCTGAAGAAGAGCAGTCCTCTGCCCAGAACAGGAGGCCTCCTCTGGCCTGGGGGATCTCCTTTTGAACCCCCTGAGGCTCTCCCTATTGCTCTCGCTTCTGGGCTGTGTCGAGGTCCAAAAGTTTCAGTTTAGCAACCCCTGTGATCCTCAAAATGAGGGACCCTGCTTCTCTTCGCCAGATGCTTCATCTTCAGATCTCCCTCCTCTATTCGCAGATCAAGATCAGGATGGAGCAGAAGATCTCTCAGATAACTGCCCAAATCAAGCCAACCCAGGGCAGGAGGATCGAGATGGTGATGGAGTTGGAGATGTTTGTGATCTCTGCATCCATCTCTCTGATCCTCTACAGCTCGACTCCGATGGAGATGGGGTGGGAGACCTATGTGATCTCTGCCCTCAAAGTTTTGAACTTGAACAGCTCGACTCCGACGGAGATGGGGTAGGAGATCTCTGTGATCTCTGTCCCCTGAGCGCTGATCCTGAGCAGGGTGATGGGGATGGAGATGGGGTAGGAGATCTCTGTGATCTCTGCCCCCTGAGCGCTGATCCTGAACAGGGAGATCGTGACCTCGATGGGGTAGGTGATCTCTGTGATAACTGTCCCAACTTCTCCAACAGTCGCCAGGAGGATGAAGATGGGGATGGGGTGGGAAATCCCTGCGATCTCTGCCCTCTGGACGCTGATCCTGAACAGGAGGATTCAGACGCAGATCTGGTCGGAGATCGCTGTGATCTCTGTCCAGAGATCAGCGATCCAGCCCAGAATGATCAGGATGGAGATGGGGTGGGGGATCTCTGTGATAACTGCCCCGAGGCCAACCCCAATCAGCTGGATCTGGATCGAGACGCCCTGGGAGATCTCTGTGACAACTGCCCCACGATCCCCAACGCTCACCAGAGTGATCAGGATGATGATGGTGCTGGGGATCCCTGTGATCTCTGTCCTGGACTCCCAGATCCGCTCCAAGCTGATCTTGATCGCGACTTTGTCGGGGATCTTTGCGACAATTGCCCCCTCCTCGCGAACTCCAATCAGTGGGATCAAGATGCCGATCTTTATGGAGATCTCTGTGATCTTTGTCCAGAGGTCTTCGATCCTGCTCAGGAGGATCGAGATGGAGATGGTCTGGGAGACCTCTGTGACCTCTGTCCTGAACAGGCCGATGAGGGCCTGGATCGGGATGGAGATAGAGTGGGAGATCTCTGTGACAACTGCCCTGAACTGAGAAACTCGGAGCAACTGGACTCCGACGCCGATGGTCTAGGGGATCTCTGTGACAATTGCCCCGAGATCCCCAACCCCAGACAGCTGGATGGAGATGGAGATGGAGTGGGAGATCTCTGTGATTTCTGTGAAGGCTCTTCAGACCAGGACTCGGATGGTCTGGAGGATCTCTGTGACAACTGTCCTGAGATCTCTAATCCAGAACAGCGGGATCAGGACTCGGACGGTTTGGGGGATCTTTGTGACAACTGCCCTGAGCTGAGAAACCCGGAACAGCAAGATGTCGATGAGGATGGTTTGGGGGATTTCTGTGATCCTTGTCCTTGGGATCCTGCTCTCCTCAGCGGGATCGATGGAGATGGAGATTTGATCTTGGATCGCTGTGATAACTGCCCTGGGCTGAGCAACCCAGAACAGCGGGATGAAGATAGAGATGAGGTGGGAGATCTCTGTGACAACTGCTCTGGGCTGAGCAACCCAGAACAGGAGAATCAAGATGGAGATATCTGGGGAGATCTCTGCGATCTCTGCCCTGAACTCCTGGAGCTGCCCTTTCGCATCGACAGTGACTCTGATGGGGTGGGTGAGTTCTGTGATAACTGTCCTCAACAAGCTAACCCTGGGCAGGAGGATACAGATGGAGATGGAGTGGGTGAGGTCTGCGATAACTGCGTTGCCCTCTCCAACCCTGAGCAGACCGATCTGGATGGGGATAATGTTGGGGATATCTGCCCCAATGATCTGAGCCCCTGTGGAGATTTGGTGGAAGAGAACCTTCTCCTTCGTTGGAGTGCTCGCCGAGGTACACTCTCAGCTCTTGAGGAGAACGTGAAGAAAGGGGATTGGGCAGTCCGGTGGGAGGGAGAAGATCAGGTTGAGCTGCGTTACCATCTCCCCCAAAATCAGACGATGGAGATCTCTGACCGTCTCTCTTTGGAGATCTTCCTCAGGGGCAACAACTCAGGGCCCTGGTTTCCTATGCAGTTCCAACTGGAGGACAATCAGAGGAATCAGCTCATCTTGACCCAAACGGAAGCTGAGTCCTTCCTAGACCCCACGTGGCGACGCCTGGAGATCCCCTTGGAGGGCAGCCCTGCTTGGAACCTTGAGGAGCATGGGGAGATGGCACGTGACTTCCTCCAGAGTCTCAGCCTGATCTTTCAAGCTTCCGGGGAGCTGCAAGTAGAATTGGATGGGGTCAGTTTCCTAGGAGCTTCAACCTGCCCTGAGACTGAAGAGAAGGTGAACGGTTTTACTCCTTCTCATAGCGCACCAAGACCACGGTGATGTTGTCGGTTCCACCGTTCTCATTGGCGACTTCGATGAGCCGCTGACAGCTCTGATCCAGATCATCCTTCTCAGCCTCTAGGATCTTCTCCATCTCTGCGTCTGAGATCATCCCTGAGAGCCCGTCGGAGCAGAGCAGATAGATATCCCCATCCTGAGAAGTCTCCACTCCAAGATCCACTTGCACGGTCTCTTTCATCCCCAAGGCACGGACGATCACATTTTTGTGGGGGAAAGCTTCGATCTCCTCAGGAGTAAGCTGGCGCATCTTGATGTAGTCGTTGAGGAGAGAGTGATCCTCGGTGAGCAGGGTCAGCTTTTCCTCTCGGAGACGGTAGACCCGGCTGTCTCCCACATGGCCAACATAGCAGGTATCGTTGGCGAAGAAGACAACCACAATGGTGGTGCCCATCCCTTTGAGCTTGGCATCTCGAACCGCCGCCCCATAGATGCGACGGTTGCTCAACTTGATGCCTGTGATCACCCGATTCTCATCGTACTTGTGGCTCTTATCCATCTTGAAAGGCCAGGTGATCTCATCATCCTCTGCGGTGGAGCGAAAAAACTCCGTGATGGTCTCTACCGACATCTGGCTGGCCACCTCTCCCGAGGCATGCCCCCCCATTCCATCAGCGACAATAAACAGATTCTCTTCACGGAAGATCTTGAGGCTGTCCTCGTTGTGAGTGCGCTTCATCCCCACATGTGTGCGTCCAGAGGAGGTCAACTTCATGGTTCAGCTTCCTTTAAGAAGAGGTCCGAGGTTTGAAAATGTAAGCTGTCGCGGGTCAAGAAGAGCAGATCTGCTTGGTCTAGATTGGGGATCTCTAAAGAGCTCCTCAGGAGATGGTAGATGTTCAACTCAAGCTCTCCAGCTCCTAGAGAGTCCAAGAGCCCTCGTGGGATCCGCCTCTGGCCGCTGCACCGTAGTCCTAAAGTCTGGCTGCCCACATCCCGAGAGATCAGAAGTAAAGCCTCTTCATCACCGCTCCAGTCCAAGCTTAAGTAAGCCTCATCCAAGCTCAGGGAGCGAATTTGAAGTGAGCTGGGGGCGGGGATCTCTCCGCTGTTGAAGGCTCCCAGCTCTCCCCCACGAGCGCTGATTTCATAGAAACTTTGGGGTTGAAAGGGCAGATCACCAGAGCTGGAGTCGTAGAGCTGTCCGCTGATCGAGAAGTCCAACGAGGAGAACTCTCGGCCCTCTATTTTCAGCTCTCCTTGGGGAGCGCTGATCTTCAATATCCCCATATTAAGCAGATCGATCTGCTCCCAAGGCTCTGCGTTGGTTTCAAGGAGCTGACATCCCGGTTCAGGATCGAGGAGCCAAGCCAGTTGAGGAATCACCAGGGCGTGGAGAGCCGCTTCGGCGCTCTCGGCGCGCCACTCCATCGCCTGCGCCTGAACTGAGATCCCCTGCTCTCCTCGATGGTGCTCCAAAACGATCAGCGCAGATCGTCCAAGCTGAGCGCGAGCGCCCGGAGGATCCTCAGGGCTATCACAGGCCCAGAGTGTTAAAAGAAGAAGAGGGAGGCGAGACATCCCCATGATCTAAGCCCTCAGCGCCTCAAGACGCAAGCTTGGCGCGATCCTCAAGCCCAATCCCGCCCCTAGAGCATCTCCATCAAATCGGAACCAACAGCCCAGATCATCACCCCCATGAGGAAGAGGATCCCGATGCCATGCACCAACCCTTCTAGGCGTTGTGGGATGGGTCGACGTGCCACAGCCTCGATGAGCAGAAAGAGGAGACGCCCCCCATCCAAGGCAGGTAGGGGCAAGAGGTTAAGGAAAGCCAAGTTTAGGCTCAAGAGCGCCAACAACTCCAAAAACCACTCAGAACCCATCTTCACTCGATCAGCGCCCACCTCGGTGATCTTGACCACGCTGGCGACCTGCACCTCCTCCTTCTGCTCTAGGGCTCGTTTGAGCATCTTCAGAAATTTGGAGATCAAGGCATAGGACTCACTGACGGCGAAGCGCCCCGCCGTGGGGAGATCCTCGGCGCCAAAGCGTACCAGATCTGGGATGATGCCCAAGAGATAGCCTTTGGGAGTCTCCAGAGGTTGAATCTCCAGCTCCAGGGGCTTCCAGTCCTCCCCCTCTTGTGGGATCGCCAGCACCAAGCCGGGATCGCTCTCTCCAACGCTCTTATATTCAAAAGGGGGCCTCTCCCCTGAAGGGCTACGCAGGACCGAAAGCTTGAGAGGCTTCCCCTGGCTCCTCCCTGTGGCTTGGCGCAGCTCCTGGAAACTCTGAACGTGGGTGTCGTTGATCCGCTTGATGCTATCAAAAGGTCGAAGGCCCGCCTTCTCGGCAGGACCACTGACCTCTCGTACCATCAGAGTGGGTAGACGAGCCCCCCCCTCATAGCTCAGGGCATTAAAGCTGGCAAAGAGGTAGAGGTAGAGACCTACAGCAAAGAGCAGATTGGCAACAGGACCTGCAGAGACCATCAAGGCTCGCTGCCAGATGGGGCGCCCGTGGTAGGAGTCGGGATCGCGCTCCTCGCTGGAGTTCATCCCCGCGACTTGAACAAAGCCTCCAACGGGGATCAGGGCAAACTGATAGGTGGTGTCGCCTCGCTTCGCGCTGATCAACGCAGGGCCGAAGCCGATAGAGAACTTGAGGACTCGCATCCCAGTAAGTCGAGCCAACAGGAAGTGTCCCAACTCGTGGAGGACGACCAACAGGTTAAAGCCAAGGATGGCGATCAAAATGGACATATAGGCGCTCCAAGGCTTCTTGGGAGGGTTCCCTATTTGGGAGCCTCAATGACTGGGGGCTTTGGGACAATGGCGGGGGTAGGGGTCTTGGGGAGGCCCGCGTCGGTCGCCGCAGGAGATCGAGCAGCATCTGCAGGAGACGGGGTTGCGTCAATTCCACCATCAGGAGGCAGCTCTTTGCGATAGCCAAAGAGGCGCTGCTTTTTGGAATTTGGGGTCAGCCTCACCATGATGGTTTTATCTTTGTAGGTATAGGCACGCACGTTTACAGGCAGATAGCCCCCCGCACGAAACACCAGATCAAGGGGACCTGAGTTGCGCTTGAACTTGGCTCTAAAGGGGGTCACGCCCAGGCGCTTACGGCCATGATAGACTCGGGCTTTACGCCCTGGACTGGTACGAAAGCTGAGGGTGACGGTTTGGGATTGGGTCGCTTGGGGAGTATCTTCATCCCCCTGCTTATTTTTGCTGGGCTTCTTTGCCACAGCCCAACCCATCAAAAACAGAAGCAAAATCGCGATCAGATACCTCATGGCGTCTCCTCTGTCTCATCCTCATCGGGAACCTGGGGGCGTTCATGTGGATCACCATCAGGATAAGCTTTGTCGGGGATCTCTACAAAACCTTCGATGGGCTTCTTGACCTTTCCTTTGATACGCCCCTGGAGGACACGCACAGGCAAGGGAGGGTCGAGGCGATACTGAAAGCCCCTAGAAGGCAGGCGCACATCGTAGACCTGATCTTTATAGAGGAACTGCCGCTGGTGGTTGATCATCTGCTCCCCCTCCACGATGACGTTCCCGTGACGCCTGAGGATAAAGCTATAGAGGCGCACTGCGCGATGATTCATCAAGCGGTGGCAGCCGTGTGAATAGCGTTGTGAGCTGAGGATCGACATATAATCCGAGGAGCCATGGGCGCGAATCCCTCGATCGACATCGCGCATATCGTCCCGAGGGATCACAAAATATCCCGCGACGAGGCCATAGGCGGAGAGATATCCCGGCCCCATCTCGTCATAGTTGACGATGTTTTGGGACTTGCCATTGACATAGCGCCGCTTGGCGAGGCTGCGAAGAGGGGTGCTTTCGGGGGCCACCCAGGTAGGCCCTGCGATGATCTTACGGATCACGCGAGGGCCTGTATCAGAGCCCTTATATTTGTAATAGATGTACCCATTGGGGGCCTGCTCCTCTCGCCAACCTCCGATGGTTGTGCGAAAGCGGCTCAGGCGGATCTCTTGACCATTATAGCGGGTGTAGAGCATCAGCTTGGGCATACGAGCCCGACGTTGATGCTTCCTCTTACCAGCTTCGTCCCAGGGGGGGGCATACCAGACATCCCCTCGATCAACGCGGATAAAGAGTTCCATACGATCGCTGTAATATTCCGGCAGCTTAGGCAGGCGTACACCGACCCGCAACCAGTCAAAATCCTTATCCTCACGGCGTTTAAAGAAGGCGAGGGCCTTCTCAGGAGTCTCGGCGTTCATCTCTCTGAGAGCTGCTTCAAGGAACTCCGCCACCAAGTTACGGACCTCATGCTCCTTGCCCGCTTTATCCTTCCACTTGGGGCTTCGCCCACCAACCGCGGTGGTACCATCTTCCAGGATCCCTGTGGCCTCGATGATGTGCTCCCGCAGCGCGCGCTTGAAAGACTCAAAGTTGCTCTCAGAGGGGGGTTTAGCCATCCACTCCAGGGTGCGACCCTTGAGGTTGGTGTGCTCATAGATCATATGCTTGCGCTGGAAACGGCGGATGGCGAGGCGAAGGCCGTGATCAAGCTCTCCCATCTTATGGCGAAAGCGCTTGTTGTTATGCCCATCACAGCTCAAGCGCTTTTCAACCTCGGCGAGCACTCGATTTTGGAGGCCCAGCTCTTCAAACTCTGCAACCTTCTTGGCCAACTCAGGTTTGAGCTTGATCAGCTCCTGATAATCCTTGAGCTTCGCCTTCTTGCGCGCCTTCTCTAAGAAACGCCTGAGTTTGCGGCGCTTACGTTTGCGTTTCTTGAGGGTGCGAGTCTTATAGGTGAAAGCCTCTATCTGAGCGATCAGCTTAAAGTCGATCTCCTTAAAACACTCCTTCTCAGCATCCTCTAAGAAACGCTCACGGAGCACCGAGAAGCTGGGGGGGATTCCAAAGACTTCCAGATAGTTCTTCTCATTTTTGGCGAGAGGGCGCCCGTTACCGTCGCTCTTGTCATCGGCCAAGCCGATATAGATGGACTGATAGCGATTCTCGAGGAACTCCCCCTCTACATTTTGACCATGGCGGAAGATGCGCGGGACCCAACTGTCCTTGAGATTCAGCACGGTGTAGCCCGCAGCGCGAGCTGCTTGGATCTCTACAAAGCGCTCCTCTCCCTCGACAGAGATAAGCAACCTGCGCGCTGGGGGGAGATCATCTCGATTTCTGAGAGGGTCAAGCTCTTTTGTGGCCTCTGCATCTTTGGGATCTACGGTTGAATCATCCCGGTCTTCCGCGACCTCTGAGCGAGGGGGTGGTTCATCTTCATCAAGATCGTTGGTCTCTCCACTGCTGCGACCAGCACAGCCCCAGAAGAGAAAGAAGAGGAGTATGGGTAGGTATTGCATAATCTCTAGGACCTCATCTTGGAGAACTCAACTTTTCAAGATCACTACGCCTCTTATGGGGCGCTCCATCGTTGAGAAGCCCCTGCTCCAGCCCAGTAGCGCTCCAACAGAGCGATCAACCGAGGCATAACAGGGAGTCCCGCCTGAGAAAGATCTTTCGTCTGGCCGGGATCTGCTTTCATATCATAGAGACGGAAGATGGGCTCACGTTTCCCTGGAATCTGGATCAGCTTCCAGCCTGGCGTCCTCACCATACGATCCTTAGCTTGGATCACGCGCTCGTGTAGATCGCGTCTAAGGACCATGTTGTTATTAAAAGCCTCATCTACCTCAAGAGAGTCTTTGGCGCCTGAAGTGTCGATGATGTTCTCCCGCTCCTCTGGGCTGAGATCTTGGTAAACCTTGCTCTTGGGAAAGAAGAGGTAACAGGTCTCAGCAAAGACCGGCAACTCAAGATCCTCACGCTCCCCTTTTAAAAGCGGTTTCAGATCAACTCCCTGCCAGGAATCGGGAGGTTCTTTTCCCAAGAGAGAGAGTAGGGTAGGCGCGAGATCGATGTTTCGAGTGAGGGCCTCTACTTTTCGAGGCTGTATCCCCGGTACGCGCATAAAGAAGGGGATGCGCGTGCTCTGATCTCCTCCAAAGAAGTTGGTCCCATGGCCCAGAGTACTGCCTGGATCATAGAGATCTTCTCCATGATCAGTAGTCACGATGATGATGGTTCGCTCATAGAGTCCTCGACGCTTGAGAGCTGCGATCACCTGTCCCACATAATGATCAAACTCTGAGACGGTGCCGTCATAGAGATCTTTGATCTGCTGGATCGTCTCAGGAGGCATATCAGGCTCAAAGCCGCTGGTGATCAGTTGATGGACGGTGACATCGATCTTATAGCGATGTTTCCCCTTATACTCAGGATCGACATATTTGATATTGAAGGGGTAGCTGGCGGTATAGGGAAGATGGGTTGTGCTGAAGAAGAGGAGCCCAAAGAAGGGCAGATCGGCACGGGTTGCCTGATCGATCTGATCGATCATTTTGTCTGCCATCGCCTTAGGTCTCAGATACTTGCTGATACGCTGCATCTCTGGAAGCATCCACTCTCCCAGATCATTGGAGAAATAGATGGGGAAGATGGGGTGATTCCAGATGGTCGCCTCCATGATCATCGCCTCAAAATTTTGGGTATCGCTGGCGAGGTTATGGCTGAAGCCCATATCCACCAACTTGAAGACATTCCCAGCCCAATCGGAGACCACCGTGGTGTAATAGCCCATGCGGTTAAACACCTTGGGCAGCAGATCCAGAGACTCACCTGCCGCCTTGGCCTGCTCCTGTCGCAAAAACCAGTAGCGAACTCCATGATTGGGAGGAAACAGGCTACTCATAAAGGAGACCCAGGACTCTAGAGTGCTTGCGGTGGCCACGTGGAGGTTCTCTAGAGATATAGACTCTCGAGCAAGGGCGTCGATATTGGGGCTGATATCCTGGCGTGAATGTCCATGTACACCCAAGCGATCCCAACGGAGACTGTCACTGCCGATGATCAGCACGTTGAGAGGAGTCTCAGCTGCTTGAGGAGGTTCTGGAGGGGGTCTAAAGAACCAGGCTGAGGAGAGGAGCAACGCCAGCGCCAAGCTCCCCAAGAGCAAACGGCCCTTGAGCCCTGCGCGCTGTATAAGCCTCCACCAGCCTCGCAGATAGAAGAAGGCCGCCCAGAGCAACAACATGATCGAACCCAGCGCCCCTGCATCCAGAATATGCCAGCGATAGAGCAGATAGAGGTCGGTCTCAGGAGCCACGGTAGAGAGGAGCCGTGCTGTACCGTCTAAGAGACCCGGAGTGTGACGAAAGAAGAGGCCCATAGAGAGCAGGTAGATAGGTCCACTGCCCAGCGTCAGCAGCAGGAGAAGCTTAGAGCGACGCCAGCGCCCCTTGAACTCCAAGATGGAGCTTCGAGAGAGGAGTGAGAAGAGCAACAGACTGTAGATCAGAAGGACCAGGGCATAGGCGGGGAGCACTCGAAGCTGAAAGCTGAGTATCGAGAGCCAATAGTTATCGATGGCGTGCTGTGTAAAATCATCTCCCAGACCAGCGGTGCCTTTCCAGCAGCGATGTAGGCTGTAGAGATAGAGCAGCGAGATCAGAAAAAACTCTCCCAAGAAGAGAACACGAAATCTTCGTATAGGGGTAGAGAGCTCAAACCGTCGAATCAAAATATACCTCCTGGGCGGAAGGATGGGCAGAATCCTGCCAAGATCAAGCCCAAAACAAAAAAAGCCCAGAAGCATGAGCTTCTGGGCTTTTGAGATAAATCTCCGGCAACG
>CAYLJJ010000116.1:10415-16904 GCA_964384025.1 uncultured Nannocystaceae bacterium | reverse complement strand
CAAAGTTGAACCCATCAAAGGAGCGTAACTTGCCGAGCCTAAACCAAATCCTATTTTTTTTCAGGAGCCAAAAACGAAGAGCAGATGAAGTCTAAGATACAAGTTCATAAATTTGGGCTGTTAGCTGCCCTTTACCTCTCCCAGGGTCTCCCCTACGGCTTCTTCACTCAGGCGCTCCCTGTGCTGATGCGCCAACAGGGCATCTCCTTGGCGGCCATCGGTCTCAGCTCCCTCTTGGCGCTGCCCTGGGCCTTGAAGTTTCTCTGGGCACCCTGGGTTGATCGGTATGGTTGGCAACGTCTGGGGCGGCGGCGCAGCTGGATTCTCCCTATCCAGGGCCTCTCGATCCTTCTGATGTTGAGCCTCTCGCCTCTAGATCCAGGGAGACAGCTCCCCTGGATTATGGGCGCGGTCCTGCTGATTAATCTGTTGGCAGCGACTCAGGATATCGCTACAGATGGCTGGGCGGTGGAACTCTTGAGTCCCAAAGAACGAGGACTGGGCAATGGAGTTCAGGTGGGCGCCTACCGTCTGGGGATGATCATCGGCGGGGGGGTGATCCTGATGATCTTGGAGCGTCTGGGCTGGTCTTACTCCTTCTTTCTCATGGCTGGTCTCCTCCTCCTGATGAGCCTGCCCCCCCTTTTGAGTTCTGAAGCCCCCTCTAAGGAGAGCCTCCCTATAGAGGGGACCTTCAGCAGCATCTGGGGCTACTTTCAGGCTCCAGGACGCCTCCCTTGGATCCTGATCCTCATCGCCTATAAAAGCTTTGATGCCTTGGCCTCGCCGATGGTGAAGCCGATGATGGTTGATCAGGGCTATCTCCTCGCTGAGATTGGCGCGCTCTTGGGCGCGGGGGGCTCTATCGCAGGGCTCTTAGGTGCCCTCCTGGGAGGGCTTGGGGTCCTCTGGTTGGGCAAGCGTCGTGCGCTCCTCCTCTTTGGACTCCTCCAGGTGATCGCCGTAAGCTTCTACCTGCTCCCCGCTCAGGAGCTGGGCGGCACTTCACTCCTCTTGGGCGCTGTTTGTGCTGATCATCTCTTTGGCAGCATGGCGACCACCGCGCTCTTTACCCTGATGATGGATCACGTTCGCCCAGGGCAGGCAGGAGCGGACTATAGCCTCCAGGCCAGCGTCGTGGTGATCACCACCGGGCTCAGTGCCAGCCTCAGCGGCTTCTCTGCTCAAGCCCTGGGCTTCTCAGGGCACTTCTTGCTCAGCACACTCCTCAGCCTCTTGGGGCTCTTGCTTGTCTGGGCTCTTTATAGATCTGCAGATATTTGCCTCGCCAAAGCGGAGCCGCCGAGGCTTTGATCTGCGCTGGGTGGGTTGGCCTGAGCTGCTCTGCTTTTCAGTTTGGCGAAGTGCTGGTTTAGAACTGAAAATAGATAAAGGGTGGGGGTCTTTCGGGAGAGAAGAGGGCGGCAGCGTAGAGCAGCCCCAGGACGAGGATCAAGCGGATGGGCACGGGAAGGCGCCAAGCAACCTCAACTACGCGGTTGGAGCCCACCGGCCAGAGGTTCTGGATCAGGACAAGGGCGGCCATCACCCCCGCCATCCAAGCCAGATAACGCCCCTCTCCAGAGGCCCTCACCGCCTCCATCCAGGTACTCAGCTCCCAGGTCCAGGGGCTGACCAGCTTGTAGATCACTCTCCAGGCATCCTCCAGGGAGCGAGCGCGGAAGAGCGCCCAGCTGATCATCACTAAATGGAAGAAGATCAAACGACGAAGGATGGTGCTCAGCAGCTGGCTCCAGCGACGCGCTTCAACGCGCTCAAGGAGACCCTTAAAGAACTGAGGTCGCAGCGCGATGAGGAGTAGACCGTGCCAAGCCCCCCAGAGGATATAGTTCCAGGCTGCGCCATGCCAAAGTCCGCCCAGGAGCATGGTCAACAGGAGGTTTCGGCGAACATAGAACCAAGCTCCCCGATTGCCGCCCAGAGGAATATAGAGGTAGTCCCGTAACCAAGTGCTCAAGGAGATATGCCAACGTCTCCAGAAGTCGGAAGGCCCTCCCGCTGCATAAGGGGCCTTGAAATTCTGGATGATATCCAAGCCCATAAGACGACCGATGCCTACTGCGATGTCGGAGTAGCCTGAGAAGTCACAGTAGATCTGAATGGCGAAGGCATAGGTCCCCAACCAGAGCGCAGGAGCAAAACTGGCCTGAGGATCGGCATAGCTTAGATCCACCAGGGTCGCCATATTGTCAGCGATCACCGCCTTCTTAAAGACCCCCAGGGCGATCAGCCCCCAGCCCCGCATATCCGCCCTCTGACTGCCCAGCTTGACCAGCTGAGGTAAGAGATGGGAGGCGCGCTCAATCGGTCCCGCGACGAGCTGAGGAAAGAAGGCGACATAGAGCCCAAAATCCAAGAGAGAGTCTGTAGGCTCCATCTTCCGCCGATAGATGTCGATGGTGTAGCTCATGGTCTGGAAGGTGTAGAAGGAGATCCCCACCGGCAGCAGAATCTCCAAGGTGGGTGCGCTGATCTCCAAGCCCAAGGCCCCCAAGCCTGTCATCGCGGATTCGACGAAGAAGTTGTAGTATTTAAAGAAGGCGAGCGCCCCCAGGTTGACCCATAGGCTCAGGAGCAGTAGGCGTTTGCGTCGCCCCTGATCCTCCTCCTTGGCGAGGGCCCCTCCTACATAGAAGTCAACGAGGGTGGAGGCGATGATCAGCAGGAGGAAGCGGGCGTTCCAGCTCCCATAGAAGGTGTAGCTGGCTAAGAGCAGGAAGATCTTGCGAGGGCGACCTTGGAGGTTTCCATAGATCCAAAAGAAGAGGAGGAAGAAGAGTACAAACTCAGGGGTGGTGAAGATCATCTGCGCTTGACCTCCTTCTTCTTTTTCTTGGGTTTGCCCTTCCAAAGGCCCTGCTCTTTAAGGCGCTTTACAAAGAGGCTCCTCTGATGCCCCATCCCTTTTTTGGTCAGATGGATGGCGTCACGGAACATCCGACGCCCCCTGACTCCACCCTCAACGAGATCGATGAGGGTGACATGCTCTCGCTCCTCAGCGAGAGAGTGAAGAAGTGCGCGATGCTTCTCCCAAGAAGCGAGATACTCCTCCTCTGGATCGCTCAAAGCGCGTTCAGGGAGCATCATCAGGTATGTATGATCTGAGAGGCGTGCCAGATCATCTAAGAGTGACTCTGTGAAACGGCGCTTAAGCGCGATCTTATCCTCGCTGTAGTCGCAGCGATGTGTGGGGGTCCCCGCTTGCTTCGCCCGTTGGGGTCGCACCCAGCGCCACGCCTGACCTCGCTTCCCTCTTCCAAAGAGCTTACGCCCTGCTTGCTCCTGAATGATCTTCGTGTCTCCATAAGCCCCAGAGATACGAATGCCGATAAAGCGCCCCATATATTTAAGAGGCTGCTCCGCTTCTAGATAGATCCCAAAGAGCTTAGGGATATCCAGACTGGGGGTCATCATCTGCTGCTGTAAGACCCGCTTGCTGTGAACATACTCACAGACCTGAAAGAGGTTGGTCCCCAAAAAGACCTGCTTAAAATGCCGTTTTCGCTGAAGGAATTTGCGAACCTCCGCCCAGGTGCAGCCAAAGTGGCAACCGTTGATATGAGCATCAAGGACATCACCATTCTTAAGGCCGAGCTGCTGAGCAAGCCAAGCCTCACTCATCCAGTCCTTGGAGGTGCTGGATCCCATGATGGCGACCTGAGCTTTGGAGCGGTTGGCCCACCTCCGCGTGGAGTTGCGTACAGAGTTGCGCTCCCAGCCCGCGTAGCGATCCAAGCTGAGAGCGTTGTCCAGGAGCCAAAAGGCTAGAAGGATGGGGACAACATAGAGCAGGCGTTTCACGGCGCTCCCCAGGCGTTCAAAGAGCGCGGAGTCTAACCAAAGCGCGGCTTAAAAACAGCCGCTTCGATCTCCTCGACGGTTTCCCTCAAACTCAAGCTCAGACAGCTCCAGAGGGCCATTACAGCTCTCCTCAATCCCATAACCGCCGTTCTCTTGAATCTGAGCGCCCGTGATATGGCCCCCAGAGCCCAGGCTTAGAGAGATCCCGCTGCCTCGATTCTCAGAGTAGCGCCCCCCCTCGACTTGAATCGTCCCCTGAAAAGGGACCGCCAAGCCATCTCCAGGCCCCTCAACAGGGGAGGCGCGGTTCCTCAACGCCTCGCAGCCTAAAAATTGAGCCTCTCCGCTCACCAGTAGAAAGCCCGCTCCCAGGTTCTCTAGGCTTCGGACATCTTGGATGAGGCTGAGCGTTGAGGGCTCTAAGAGCGCGATCCCTGGAGCACCATTGCCCCGAAAGAGCCCTCCCTGAACCTCCAACTCAGACAGCTCAGCGTAGACGCCCTGGCCTTGACACTGTTGAACCTCTAGATCGCTCAACTTCGCCCAAGTCTGATAGAGCTGAAGCCCCGGCCCCAGCCCTTCAAAGTCCAGACGAACCTGAGAGATCTTGAGGCCCTCAAGCTCTATCGCCTGTTCTCCACGACCAAAGAGAGCTACTCCCGCGCCTACAACTCCGCTGATCTCCCCTCCGTTCCAGTGAATCAGCCCTGTTGGATCAGTGATCTGAGCGCCCAGATCTTCCAGATTTTGTATGGAGACAGCGCTGAGTTCTCCTTGGGAACGGAGGAGGCTCATCCCCCGCCCTGGTGCAGCGCTGATCTCCAGATCTTCCAGTTCAAGGCTCCCCCCATCAGAGAGCAGACCGACGCGAACCGCGCCCTGGATTTGAGCCCCCCGCAAGGTCAAGGCTCCATCGTTGAGGACGATACCGGTGCTGCGCGCCCCTATCAGCTTAAGCCCTTCAAGCGTCAAGCGAGCCTCATCGATGTTGATCCCCGTCTCTACGGCGTTGATCTCCAAGGCGCTGAGTGAGACCTCAGCGCCCTCACGGATTCGCAAGCCTTTGAGGGCTTCATCGATCTGGATCTCCTCCCCTTCTAAGCGCCCACCCAAGGCGGAGATCCCCGCTGAGAGAAACTCCAACTCCTCAACCTGAGCGATCTGAAGATCCTTAAGCTGAGCCTCTACCCCCTGGAGGTCCAAGCCCAAACTCAAGACTCTATCGATCCTGATCTTCTCTAGAGAAACAGAGCCCGCGCTGGCTCTTACAGCGGGACCGCCCAGATCCTCAAAGCGTAGATCCTGGAGCAGGCTCTCAGGCTCCCCGTTGAGCAAGCAGCCCACTCCAGCGCCTTCAAAAATCCCCCCACCCCTCCAGCTTAGAGCACCCTCACTCTCCAAGGCTGGATCAGGAGCCGCGTAGAAGCTGACTCGCTCCAGATCGGCCCTCGCTTCTGGCTTTAAGTTGAGAGAGCTTTGCTCCAACCGCAGATCTCGCAGGGAGACCTCTCCTTTGATCGTCAACCGACTCTCTATAAAGCTCAGGTTGCTGATGCTGCCCTCCTCCAACTCCAGATCACCTCGCAGACGGCTCTCCTCTCCAGAGCCCATCAGTTCTACTCCTGGAGGCGGGGCTAAGGCGGAATACTCTCCAGGGAGCAGGAAAATCACATCCCCAGGCCGTGCTTGTTGATAGGCCTGCGCTGGATCTGGAAAAGGCTGAAAGCGGCTGCCGGTGGCCTCATCCTCATCTGCGCCTGGAGAAACATGTAGGAGACGAGAGGCTCCTTGATCCTCCTCCAAAGAAGCATCATGGCTCAGAGGCTCGATGTTGAGATCTTCACTTCTTTGCTCCTGACTGAGCCCTGAGGGGTCTCCATCACAGGCGTTTAAGAAAGCAAGAGAGAGCAGGAGGAGCACAGCTCTCATAAGGAGCGACGGCGACGGTTAAGCAGGAGGGGCAGCGCCAAGAGAAGCCAGAGAGGCGGCGCTGAAGGTCGAGAAAGGGCACAGCTGTCGGAGCTTTTAGAGCTGGAGCGGCTCACATTCAGAGCGCCCTTGAGACGAGCGCTGTGTTCTCCTCGCTGAGCTTCTAGATCATAGTTCCCCGCTACCAAGAGCCCAGGCAGATGACCCTTGGCCTGGTCGCCGTTGATGATCATGATCTCTTGAAGGAGGACCCCACCGATTGAGAACTGAGTCTGCTCATCAAAGCCTCCACCCAAGATAGAGATCTCTGCCGGATCTCCCTGTTCAATCTCTCCGGGCGTGAGAGCATCCAGAGTCAGAGGAACACCCAAGATCACCTCAAAGGCATCAGGGAGGATCGCTTTCTGTCCATCGCTGCGCTTGATGGAGATGCCATGTTTCCCCAACTCTAAACCCGCAGGAACGATGGCTGTGATCGTGGAGGGAGAGAGCACCTTGGCCTCCAGCATACGGTTGTTGGCGATGAGGATCTCAACCTCGTTACCAAAGGGGAAACCTGTGCCATTGATCACCACCTCGGTGTTCTCCTCCTTGTAGCCCATATTGGGGAAGATCCGCTGGATAGAGAGAGAGCCCCAAGGCGCATCTGTTTGAGCATCGATGATCGGTTCAGCGTCGATGATCGGCGCCGCATCGATGATCGGTTCAGCGTCGATGATCGGCGCCGCATCGATGATC
>CAYLJJ010000116.1:3386-10315 GCA_964384025.1 uncultured Nannocystaceae bacterium | reverse complement strand
CGATGATCGGCGCCGCATCGATGATCGGTTCAGCGTCGATGACCGGCGCCGCATCGATGATCGGTTCAGCGTCGATGATCGGCGCCGCATCGATGATCGGTTCAGCGTCGATGACCGGCGCCGCATCTACTACCCCTGCATCCTCAATCCCCATATCCTCTGGGGGTCCCGTATCGGGCATGGGTGCTTCGCCTCCGGGACACATCTCATCAGGGGCCACCACCTCCAACCTTAAGATCCAATCTCCAGGCGGGCGGCGATCTTCGGTCATCTCCTCAGTAAAACCATCGAAGTACATCCCATTTCTCTGCATATAGAGCGCGGTATTGCGCCCTGGTGTGATCCCATCACCGTCAAAAGCGATGGAGGGCTGCCCTGGCCCCATCTGAGTAAACTTCACCTCGACGAGCCGTACATCTGTAAAGATCTCTTCAGCGTTGAGATCAAAGGCGGCCATCTCATTGCTGCTGCCCCGAGCTTGATAGGCGTCCATATCGCTGTGCCAAATCAGCCCTCCGCTGCCGCGGTTCTCAGCGTTTTGGATACGCAACCCGAAGATGTTCTCACCTGTACGACCAGGGCCTATGAAAGCGAAGATTCGACAGATGCGATAGAAAGGCAGCTCGTCAGGAGCCTCCAAAAAGACCGAGAAAACATCGTCGGAGACAAAGCGGCTGTAGAAGCCCACCTCCGCTCCTGGCGCCGTCGAGTCATTCTGGAGCATAAAGCGCCCCTGAGCGCTGGAGAGGGTGAGGGGGAGTGAGAGGGTCAAGAGCAGGATATTTCTCATGAAGATAGGATGGCAGGCTTAGGAGAGAAAGGCAACGTAGGTAGAATCATCCGTTATTGATTCATTACTGTTTTTTGAGCCCTGAGTCGTTTTTTTAGCTGCTCTAACTCTGGCATCCCCAACAGCCAAGCTCCTCCAAAGAACAGGGCCAGGACCGTGAGCCCTTTGAGCCCTCCTCGGAGTAGAGGCATAAAGGGGGGCAGGCTCTGCTCCAAAGCCCAACCCAGGAGCAGAGCCAGGGCGGTGACGGGGATAAGGCGCAGCAGCGCATCCTGGAGAGGTCGCAGGCTGGCTTGAAGGCTATGACGCAGGGCCAGGGCGAGGAGCAGAAGATAGAGGCTGATCACCCCTGAGGAGACCAGAGCCAGTTGAGCGGCGGAGCTTGCCCAAGCATAGGCAGGCCAAGCCAGGAGCATCAGGCCCGAGCCCAGGATCGTAGGGGTCCAGGTGTTACCCTGGGCATAGAATCCTCGCGCCAAGAGGATCTGAGTAGACCAAGCCCAGAGCCCCAGAGAAAGCAGGCTGGTATAGAGGCCAATCTCAGCCAGAGCCTCAGGGTCAAAGCGCTGGGTCCCCCAGATCACCGCAGCGATCTCCACTCCAGCGGCGCTCAGAGCGACCTGGGCGGCGAAGGCCAGGAGCAGGGTTATACGCAGGGCTTGCATCAGGAGGCTCCAAGCCTGCTCCCTCTCTCCAGCCAGCATAAGGCGGCTGAGGCTGGGAAAGGCAGCCATCCCGGCGGCCATCCCAAAGACCCCCATCGGCACCTTCATCAGGGTGCGGGCATAGTGCAGACGGGCGATAGCCCCCTCGCTGATCTCTGAGGCGAAGGCTTTAATGAGCCACTCATCGGCGTAGATCACCGAGAAGCCCAGCATGATGGGCAGGGAGAGGAGGAGATATCGGCGTAGATCTGGATGTCGAGGAGCCAAAAGGAGCCGCCAACTTCCTCTGAGCTGAGCAACTCCAAGGGCGTTGAGGCCAAAGGGGCCCAGAGCTGAACCGACCAGGACACCCCAAGCGAAGCCCTCAGCCCCCAGGCTGGGGCCTAAGAGCAAGCCCCCTGCGATGATGCCTCCTGTATAGACCACTGGGGAGAGGGCGGGGAGGAGGTGCTGATCGCGGGCCTGGAGTATCGCGGAGAGCAGCCCTCCGGACAGATGAAAGATCTGAGCGGGGAGTAGGATGCGAATCAGCTCAACCAGGGTCTCTCGTTGTGCCCCTTCTATTCCTGGAGCTATCCAGGGGGCCAGCTTGGGCGCCTGCCACCAGAGGAGCAGGGTGGTGAGGCTGCTGAGCAGCAGAATAAAGCAGCCGATGACCGAAGCGCTCTTCCAAGCGGCCCCTTCATCTCCTCGGCTGAGGTGTTCCTGAAATATGGGGATAAAGACTAAGGAGAGGGCGCCTCCTGCCAAGAGATAGTTGAGGAAGTCAGGAATGATAAAGGCGGCGAAGTAGATATCTGCTTCAGCGCCGCTCCCCAGGCTGCGGCCGATGACTGTCTCACGGATCAAGCCCACCAGGCGGGAAAGCAGGATGGCAAATCCCCAGATGAGGGCAGCGAGGCGAAGATTGGAGATCTTAGGGGCCATAGAAAGCTTTCTGACAGAGGGTGGCGTGGCTTCAGCGTCTTGGGCGTTCTTTGGGATTGAGCAGAAGCTTTTCAGGGATCTCTTCTCCTCGACAGCGAGCGCAGAGCCAGGGATCTTCTATAGGCTCAGCACAAATGAAGTCGAGATCTCCCTCGGGGGGACAGAGACTGAAGAGTTCATCACAGCTTGCACGGGCGCTGAGCAGATCCAGAGCCTCAGGGTTGGTGCTCAGATAGACATCTGCGGAGGCGTCGGTGGGCTCAAAGTGGAGAGAACCGTCAGGAGCTTCACAATCCTGATGGATCAGGACAGGGTGATAGCCTGAGGACCAGGAACCCTCTTCCGTCTTTAGCGCTTCTGAGGTGAAGAGCAGGGCCACCTCACCCGCCCCCCCCAAGAGACGATCAACTCCAGGCAACCAACGCTCATCTCCATCCTGATCAAGATAGACCAGAATCAGAGCCAGGGCGCTCTCTCCACCTCCCTGCCTAGACCTAAGCGCCTCTTTGGGAGGAGCATGGTGAAGGCGCAGTTCATAATGGGCTGGGAAACGAGCAGAGGTCTCTACCGCCTGTTCGATGCGCTTTGCTGAGCTGATGGAGCCTGCTTGGTGAAGCCAGAAGAGCCCAACTCGCAGGGCCTCAGGTTGAAGTTGCCAGGGGGTGGGCTTTGACTCCGCCGCCTGAACACACTCCTCAAACTGCCCATCACACTCGATGCAGCGCTCCTCATCGATCTCCTCCCACTCCTCACAGCCCAGATCCTCTATCGGCTCACAACGCTCAACACAGCTCCCCTCATCGCACTCTTGAAGACATTCATACAGGGCCTGTTCATAGCGCTCCTCACACTCCTGATGCTCGATAAAGCCACACTCTCGCTCTAGATCATCAAGCTTCTTATCGCAGTATGTGAAGCACCCAGGGCTTGACTGACAATCCACAAAACAAGCTTCATGGGGGAGAGGAGGAGCTGGGCAAGGCAGCTCACAGTGCCGCTCAAAGCAGCTCGTCAACGCCTCATCACAGGCTTGATAGGCTGAGAAATCCTCTTCATCGAAGAGATTGACCTGACCTGAGAGGAGAAAGAGAGGGCTCCCTTGATATCTCCCATTGACCAGGGGATCACCACAGGAGAGGAGCAGCGCGAAGGAGCTGAGGAGGAGCAGTCTCATTTCTCAATCCAGATAGAGCTGAAGCGCCAGTTGAGTTTGAGGAATAGCCCGCAAGCTGGGCTCCTCCTCTCCTTCATGTTGAGCCAGGAGGATCAGCACTCCACCCTCCAAACCCACGCTGATCTGAGGGCTCAGAGAGACCTCCAGACGGGCGATGGGGCTCAGGCGTCCGATCAAGGCGCGACGCTCAGGCTCCTCTTGGGGCTCAAAGCGCTGGCGCATAAAGTCGAAGCCTACCCGAAGCCCCAGACCAGGGCTCAGCGGCCCCCAGTCAAAGAAGCGCAGGCCCGCGAAATCCATCCCCAAGCTCTCATGCTCTATGCTGAGGGCGCTGTTCTCAGCGCTGCTCTGGCTGTAGCGGAAGCGGCTCTCTAGGCTGAGGGCGCTGAGATCAAGGCGGAGCCCCAGAGCAGCGCCCACACTGGGCTCACTGGCGGGGAGCGGTGCGCTCCCAAACTCTAGAGCTGTGCTTAGCCCCCAGGCGCTGCCTCGCCCTCCACCTCGTCGCACGGTTGTCCCAAAGGGCACCTGTCGAAGATCTCCAGGCCGAAGGTGGGTCTGTACCCCCTCTTGGATCTCAGCCTCCCCTTCATAGATGGCAGACTCTGTGCGACGGCGGACCAGATAGGGGCCTGGAGGCAGGAGAATCTGAGTCTCTCCATCTGAAGAGAGCTCAACTACGCTGCCACGCTCTCCTTGAGCCAGGATCATATACCGCCCGGCCTCTCCTAAGCTCATTCGCCCCAAGCCCTCATCATCTCTAAGGCGGGTTAAAACCAGATCCTCTCGCCCGCGAATCTGGAAGGCGTAGGTTGGATGTTGGAGGAAGCGAGCGCGGCTGGTGCTCTTGAGGGTCTCTCGATAGGCGTAGCGGTACGCCTCTGAGAGGGTGACACGCTCATCTCGGCTGGCGTCTGCGGCACCCAGCAGGCCATTGACCAAGTGGTGGCTGAAGATACCTCCTCGCAAGCCATCCGACTCTTGGGCATCCTCTCCAGCGGCAGCGCTGGTGATGATGGCGCTGCCCTCACTGGCCAAACGATCTTCAACATCGATCAGAAAAGGCTCAGCGGGGACCGCGCCCTTGACGCGGGTCAGCTCTCCTGCACGGCAGGCATCCACCACCAGGACCTTCAATCGAGCCCCAGTGGCGTTGAGTTGTGCCTTGAGCTTCTCAAAAGAGAAACTGCTGCTTCCCAGGTGAAGGGATTGGGCGTCAGCATGGCCACTGAAATAGACCAAGAGCAGAGACTCGGCTTCGGGAGCCGCCGCGAAGCGAGCACCCAGGCTCTTTAGAACACGGCTCAAATCTTGGGCGCTGCGCCCTTGCAGCAGGATCAGGTTCTCCTCAGGGACTGAGCCTAGGTGAGTCAGGACCTGGGCGAGGCGAGCAGCGTCCTGCTCTGCGTAGCGCAGCGGGACCTCGTCAGCATAGCCCCGGTTGGAGCCCAGCAAGAGAGCATAACGAACCTGTTGACGCCCCGCTCCCCAGGCTGGGAGTAGATAGAGGAGGCTTAAGAGCAGGGGCTTGAGAATCTTCATGGCTTGAACAGACGCAGCTCTCGTTGAGCGCAGTGTTCAAAGAGTAGGGGCAGGCGCGTCTCCGGCTCAAGAACTTGAGCCCTGAGCGCCTCAGCGACCTCTTTATACTCAAAGGCTTCAGAGCAAGAGAGAGCGATGAGGCGCTCCTGCCCTGATGTGGCATCCATACGCACTGCTTGATGAAGATCCTGGGGGGCTTGCTTTCCCTCTAGCTGGACAGCTTGGCCTTTTTTGCCTTGGGGATAGCAGAGATAGGGCTCCCCCTGAGCATCCAGACCGGCGATGAGCAAGTAGGCGCTCTGGCGTAGAGTGACGCGAAAGCCCAGACGATCTCCTGCCTGGATCTGCTCTCCATCCAGTGCACGGTGTTGCTGCTCACCGTCATGCACAAAAACCTCAAAGTCCAGAGCACCCGCTTTAACTCGAATGCCATCTGGAGGGTTGCTGAGCGGCTCAGGCTCTATAGAAGAGGAAGAGTTGAGTAGAAACAAAAGCAGTGCAGCGGCAGCTGCGAGGCCCCCCAGCCAAGCTCCTCGCCAGGAGCCCAAAGTACTCTTCTTAGGGGAGATGGCCCACTCAGGAGAGGGCAACTCCTCTCCAAATTTTCGCGCCGCGGTGAGCGCTGCATCACAGCACGGACAGCGGTTGAGGTGCGCCTCTACCTCAAGCTGAGCTTCTGGAGGCAGTTCACCAAGGAGCAAGCGCTCCAGGCTGAGATCGGTCAGGTGAGCATCCCGGCGAAAGAGCCCTGTGCGCTCCTCAGCGCTCAAACAATCTTGAGTGGTCATCATGATTCTCCCGCTGCCACCGAGCGGAGCTGAGCTTGAAGAGATTTGATTCGATCTGCGACAGTGCGTCGAGCCATTCCCATGATTCGCCCGATCTCAGCCTGGGTCATCCCATCAAGGAAATAATAGATGCCGATCTGAGCTTGCTCCCCCTTGAGGCTCTGCCAGAGTTCCTGGAGAAAGAGGGTGGTCTCTTGATCAGCGCGACCAGAACAGCTCCAGGGCTGCTCTCCTTGAAGCTGACGGGCGGCCTCTCGCCGCCTTTGATTGCGTAGACGGTTGATACAGTGCCGCGTTGTCAGCTGGTAGAGCCAGGTTGAGGGGGCGCTCTCTGCGCGAAAGCTCTCCTGCTTCTCTACGACCTTGAGGAAGACCTCATGGGCCACATCCCAGGCTTCCTCCTCTCCAAAAAAGCGAATCGCGCGACGCATCACCAGGGCTCCGTAGCTCTTATAAAGCTGAGAGATATCTAGAGAGCTGCTGAGGCCCTGGCGCTTGGGGAAGGGAAGTAGGCTGAGGAGGGTGAAGAGGAACAAGAGGGCTCCTGATTTTTAAGCGCCTAGATGTTCTCTCCCTCTTGGGCAAACCAGCAAGCGTCTGCTGCTTCAAAACAGAGTTCTACTGCAGCCTCTCCATCTTCAAACTCCTCCGCCTCGACGCCGATCAAGCAGAGGTCCAAGGCGCCACCACAGATATCCTCGGGGCGATGCCCCTGAGGGTTCTCAGAGCGGAAGCAGATCTCAGCGGCCCCAAAGCAGATGAACTCCTCCTCTTCATTTTCGGAGTAGCTCAAGCAGAGATCAAGGGCGGCTTCACAGGTCTCTTCAGGAGGAGGTGGAGGCTCGGAGCCTTCAAAACACTCATCAGCCCCCATAAAGCAGCGCTCAGCCGTCTCATCATCCTCAGCCTGCTCTAAGCAGCGCTCCAGCTCCTCTTCACAGGGATCTTCAGGCCAGGGCTCAGGCTCAAAGCACGCTTCGATCATCTCAAAGCAGCGCTCAGCCGTCTCATCATCCTCAGCCTGCTCTAAGCAGCGCTCCAGC
>CAYLJJ010000116.1:0-3286 GCA_964384025.1 uncultured Nannocystaceae bacterium | reverse complement strand
TCCTCTTCGCAGGGATCTTCAGGCCAGGGTTCGGACTCATCGCACTCCTCGATCAGCTCAAAGCAACGCTCTAGAAGCTCCTCATTCTCTTCCGCTTCTCCAAAGCAGAGATCCAGCTCTGCCTCACAGTGCTCCTCGAGAGGCTGCACCTCCTCTCCATCTTCAAAGAAGTTCTCTTGAGCTTGGGGAGTTCTGTCAGACTTCTGGACTCCGTCTGCGATCTGCTCATCCGTCTGGGCTGTATCAGGCTCCTCTTCTCGACAACCTAGGGCCGCCAAAGAGAGAGCCAAAAACAGGCTGATCCAAGAGGTACTTAAAGAATCTCTCCAGCTCATCATCTTCTCCAGTGTCTGAGTTTTATTTCTGCAGCTTGAGACACCTTCCTCAGAGGCGATGGCGGGAGACGCGGAAAAAAAGATCTTTTGCTCTATCCACCATTACAAAGACGCAGCCCCTTCAGGATACCGCCAACCCATCCACGGATTTTTTCACCCTCTGAGACTATATAAATTTACAATGATCCTATTGTTTCAGCTCTGGCACCAAAGCCCCATCATTATCGATATAGATTGTATATTCTCTTCCATCGATAGGGCGTTTAAGGAGGAGATCTTCATATACAGCGCGCACTCCAGGAATTGTTCCTTCACTCTTTTCGAATTCATCCCATAGCAACTGCGAGTTTCCATGGATATAATTTTTATCTAGTCTATTTTCTGCTACTCCAACGACACTATGGAGTCTATAGAACGTCTTTCCTCCCCAAAATACAATCCAATTACTGAATAATACGACGTTTGCGCTGATTCCCCATTTCGTGCCTTCGACTATATATGTTTTTTTAACATTTCTCTTTTTGTCATAAGTTTCCAACGAAATTGTTGATTGATCATCGGCTGTTTTCTTTACTTTCACATCCAAAATGGGAGTTTTTCCAGTGAAAGCGTGCAATGTCCACAAAAATGCTCCAAAGAAAAAGACACAAAGCAGGATTAAGATACCAAGGCCAACCATAATCCAACCGTGAGATAACGTCCAAACGACGCCGAGGATTACCCCTGTTCCAGGGATCCACCAGTACTCAACAGCTGCTTTTCTGGCAAGGATTATCCCCAAAAACAACAAAACTCCTGCAGCCACAAATTGTTGCCATCCAAGGCAGAATCCAGCTACAAACAAAATAGCAGACTTAATATTCAGTACTTTAGGCAGACTCGTTATCGCCTTACTGGATAGATTCATCAGCATTTTCATCAGTTCAACGCGCCTTGATAAAACTGTGATTGTTTATATCACAAGTCCGGTTCTGTGAGAGGAACCGTTGGGGTAATCTGGGGTCCCTACTCGACATTCCAGCTGCGGCTGGACGCTACAGGTGATGGGCAGATTGCTTCTCACGTCGCTCTCAGCGCATTTTCGGGATTTAGAGACCAGAAAAGAGGACAGACTTGAGATGTTGATCAAACTCTGAGGAACTGCGCCGCCTTGTGAGAAAAACCCTCAACATCATGAGCCAGGGCTTTAAGCCCCTGAGTTGAAAACCGTAGCTCCTTAGCGGTGTTGAGGACCTCCAACGCCAAGCCCTCCCTATGCTGGATGTTCCAACGCAGCTCATCCAAGCCGCTCACCAGGCGGATCACCTTGGAGGTCTCAGATCCTCCAGGGTTATGGTGTCCTTCGCAGATCTCCTGGATGCTCTCAGGGAGCCCCCAGGCCCGCGCCACGACCCCTCCTGCGCCAGCATGGATGCGTTCCAGGACCGCGAAGATCAGAGCCTCAGCCTCTTGACCCTTTTTAGGAGCCAGAGGCTCCAAGATGGGCAGAGCGATCAGCTTGCCAATGTCATGCAGCAGACCCCCAGTGAAGGCCAACTCATAGGAGCAGCCAGGTCGTTCAAGGGCCAACTTACCAGCAGAGAAGGCGCTGCTCACCGCGTGGCAGGTCAAAGAACCCAACAGCTTCTGATAACGAGGAGTCTGCCTCGTGTCGCTGTGAAGGAGGGAGAGGAGAGAGGCGGTGCTGATCAGGTTGCTGACTTCTCGAAGCCCCAAGCGGGTGATCGCGTCACGAGTATTGTTTACGCTGCGCTCTCCTCCGATGGGAGAGTTTGCTACTCGAAGGAGGTTGGTCGCCAAAGGAGGATCTCGATTGATCAGGCGGACCAGGGTGTTGATCTCTGCGTTGGGACTCCGAGCCTCACCTAGAGCACGCATGGCAGCGTCAGGCATACGGGGGATCGATTTGGGCTTAGCCGCCAGATGAGAGACCACGTTCCCAGCCAGCGAGGCCAGGGTCTTAGGATCAACGCTAAGGCGCTGCGCAGGATCAAAACTAGAGAGCGCATAGGGCTCAAAGGGCTGGGCTCTTCTGGGGACGCTGGGCTTCGTGGCTTTGGATCTCTTTTTAGGAGGAGCGGAGCGCTTGCGACCAAGAAGTTTTCGGAAAAAAGCAGCCATGATGCCTCCCGTTGAGTCTCTCTCCATTATCTATCGGCTCTAACTGCCCCTTCGTTAAGTTCAGGCAGCTCTATGACCTGGGAGGAGTCTGCCTGAAGGGTCCTAACTTGTGATCGCTGAGCACAGCTCGATGATTGAACCATCTATCGCTCTAACATAGGCGACAACTTGGCCCCAGGGTTTCTCTTCAGGACCTTTGATTGAAAGGGCTCCGGAAGCAACCGCTCTCTCAAAAGCAGCGGAAACATCATCCGTTACAAACGCAAGTTCGACGCCAAAAGGATCTAAAGCAGCATCTGCCTTTATATACTTCCCATCGAGGTTAAGCTCTCCCATTTTATGGGATGCAAAAGCCAGCGTGGTATCACCTGTGTCGAGTTCGCCATACATCTTGGATTCATGGACGAATTTAATATCCAATCCAAATGCTTTCTTATAAAAATTCAAACTTTCATCTACCGAATGAACATATATTATCGTATATCCGTACTTCATTCACTCTCCTCTTGACCAAAATCCATATAACATATAATACCAGTATAACAACCGTAATGGAATATCGATTTCCGATAAAATAGAGTCTTATTCCACGTCATACTAAAAAGATATGATGATTTTGAAAATTTGTTCTTTGGAGAGTGGGAGGCTTTTCATGATTTTCGCGTGGAGAGCAGAAGATTCAACTCGTCTTAATTGGCCTTGAAATGCTTTGTCTGGATTTAGAATTATCATTCTGACACGAGAGGAGGATGAGATGCGCAAGAGACTCCAAAATGGGTGCCCATCCGCCATGGGAGAGGTAGGTCAGAAAGGGGCTTGGTGAAGGGGAT
>CAYLJJ010000115.1:0-17106 GCA_964384025.1 uncultured Nannocystaceae bacterium | reverse complement strand
TCTGGGATCCGAAAAGCCCAATGATTACGCGAGAGGGCTGAGAGTCACACCCTCTAAATATCTCAAATGACACCATTCAGCTCTCAGATCCCGATCTTTCAGTGTATGAGAGAGAGCAAGGCTGCGATCTTTCCTGTGTTCTTGATGGAGGCGATGCTGCTCTATCTGACCTTAGAACCCCAAGTGATATCGGCCTGGACTCAGTAGATGACACGACTGTGCCTGCTCTCGATTTTGATCGGTCAGATGTCGATTCGATTGATGTTGAGTTCTTGGATCTCAATCCAGCAGAGCTTGATCGTTCCGATCTTGCTGTCCTGGATCCTGGTGTTCCTCTTGAGATCACCTTCATCGATGTGGGGCAGGGGGATGCCATTCTCTTAGAGCTTCCCACCGGAGAAGTGATCCTCATTGATGGCGGTGACGATCATCGCGGTGAGGAGGAGATCCTGCCTACCCTCGCTCAACGAGATATAACTCGTCTTGATCTCCTGTTGTTGTCTCACCCCCATGCAGATCATGTGGGCGGACTCGATGAGGTTATTGATACACTGGATGTGATCGAAGTATGGGAGAACGGAGAAGTCAATAATACCAACGCTTATAATGAGTTTGTGAACGCCCGAGATGAAGAAGACACGCTGTTTCTTGTGCCCGAGCAAGGATTTATCCGGAATTATGGCGAAGTATCACTTGAAGTCTTCAATTCAGGAGGTGAATATTTGGTTCACAATAATAACTCCCTTGTTGTTATGCTGCGTTATGGTGCGACCTCTTTTTTATTGACTGGGGATATCGAGACAGAGGAACAATATGATCTATATGAAGATTATGGCGAGCAGCTCTCTGCACAGTTATTGAAAGTGCCTCATCATGGGTCCCATTTTCATAGTCCAAATTTTGTTGAAGCGGTTGCACCAGAGATGGCGGTGATCTCGGTAGGTGAGGGGAACCGATATGGGCATCCTCATGAGAGACTTCTACAAGCATATCGCGAAATCGGAGCGAGGATCTGCCGTACGGACAGGGCTGGCGATATCCTCGCCAGAAGCGACGGTGTACGCTTCGAGTATGAGTGTGCTGCTGAAGAACCCTGAACCGATTGGGTACCTTAGGCCTTGAAGCACGCTCTTTCATCTAGTTCATGATATTCTATAGAATATATGTAGCTGCTCTGTCGGGCCCAATAGATATGGCTAAAGCATCATATATCATTACCTTATCTCCTAGTTTCACATTTCTGATAAACAGCCTATCGATTAGCTGTCTTCCGACATTTTAGAGTGGATTTGGTCCATTTTTGAATAAAAAACTCTGAGTAAGTGATCCTCTCCATCATAATTCTCTGGCTCACCTAATATGTTTGGGTGCTCAATTGCATAATTGATTGTTCTCTTGACAGCCTCATCTAAATTGATTGGGTAGGCAAATTTTGTCTCTCGGCAAAAAAGTGAGCTATCAATTAGTAGGTGTTTAGGTGGGGCATTACGAAAAGACTTATCCATCCTAATCAACTCTTCTGGTAGAATATGAATATCAAATTCCCAGTTTGCTACTTTGGCATACAATTCAGCCCATCGTCGTTGAGATCGAGCCTTTGTTTCGCCAAGATTGTATATCTTTCCAAAAGTTATACTCTTTTTCAAAGAGTGTGCAATGGCAGCAGCTATATTTTCAACATACCCGAAAGTGTAAACCTGACATTGTTCTCGATCTGAAAAAATTATACTTTTTCGCTTATCAATAATTCGACGAATAAAAGCTCCATGGCGACGGGGGTATTGATAATCTCCAGGTCCATAAACCATCGATAACCTAAAAACTGTTACAGTTAATTCTTTAGTTCGACTTGCCACCATTAAAATTTCAGTCATTAGATTTTTATCGTATTTTTCCGATAATAACCCCTTTGTTGATGAGTCGCTCCAGTAGTACATCATTGAACTCAATAGAGAATCCTCTGTAATAGGAAGTTCAGCTTTGTCTTCCTTTCTATTAAGGCCTTGAAAGGCCTCATAGCCATCAACAGAGCTTAAAACGATAAGATGAGTTTTTGTATTGCTGAAAATAGAGACAAGATCGGAGGCATGTTTTTCTGTATGCGAAATGCAATGAACAACAACGTCAAAATCGTTCTCTAATAACTGATCCTTAAAGTTTAGAATGCCTTCCACGTCACCAAATATTGTTTGTACGCCAAGTGAATGTTGAGTTTGTCCTCGATTAAAAAGGATGACTTCGTGCTCCTGAGAAATGAATTTCTCACATATTGCTTTACCAATAAATCTAGTACCACCAATAATCAGAATTTTCATCAAAAACCTCTTTTGATTCTTAACCTTTTGGTCATTAGTTAGAAGCTAAACTTCTCGTTTATGTTGGTGGATGCTTGTATTTCTACGACGATTCAGTTTTTTACGGTGATTGATCATAACTATCCCAGATGAGGCGTTGACGAGGCGAAGCTTTGGAAGGTGGCGGAGAGGGCAAAGCCCTCGGAGCAAGTGGCGCAGCCGCAGGCTGTGACGCTGGTCGCTTATGGCCCATCGTCATCGCATGAACATCAACGAGTTGCTCAACCGCTTTCTTATCCTCTTCTTCATCTAACGTACGAACGATCACGGGACGAAGAGGGGAGGCAGGTGCGAAGACCCCGTGATAGTGAATGAAGTGGGTCTTGGGTGCGGGGATGAGCGCCGCGGCTCGGGCGATGAAATCTAGAGGTTCAAAGATAAGCTGCATTGTCCCGTCTTTAGAAGCTATAAGCGTTCCTGGGCAATAACAGGACGCGATATTAACGACAGAGACGCTCAAGGGCTTTGGGTTCATCGGCGGGGATGTAGATCACCATGTCGAGACTAAAACCTGCGTATTGAAAATCCTCAAATCGAAAGAGGATATGCTCCCCAGTGAAGCGCGCATTCAGGCTTTGGTCTCCTCTTCGATCTCCGCTGGATACTTTAAGATCAGGGAGAAAATAGGTCATCTGAAAACTGCTTTATCAGTTGTGTCTGTATCATATCCATGTAAACTAAACATGGGTTTTGGTTTGATAAGAGAAGCTGCTGCTGATGGCCTTCAACTCCACGAGAGCTGGCGCAAGCTCCCCAACGCCGGGCTTCTCTAAGCTACGAGCCCTGACCCTCCTGCTCCTCTTCTCTTGGAACCAGTTCGCGGATCTTTTGCACCTCACCCCACACGCGCTCTCGATAGATGGAGGGCATTTCCATCAAAGGGAGAGGGCAACGCAGCATGACGGGAGCCTTCACCTCTGCCAAAACGAGCCTCACGGCGACGACCCAGGATGCTTCACCGACCTATTTCATCTCGAGGTGTCGGCTCAAAATTCCCCAACCCTCGCCTTCGCTATCCCCCACCTCAAGAGAGCTTGGCCTGCGCTGCACCAAGGTCCTGGCGTCACAACGCAGCCTGGAGAGCCTCTTCACCGCTTAGCTCCAAAACAGTCTCCTCCCACCTGAGCAGCTCCCGAAATTTTTTAGCGAACATCTCGCATCACTTTAAGGAGCACTTAGGTGAAATATGAGAGCGATTTTCCTGTTGGGCTTGGCCCTTCAACTCGGGAGCGTCTGGGCTCAGGCGCCTAAAGATCCCGATTTGGCGGCCTTTGAGGCCGCCGCCGCTGCAGATCGAGGTGAGCAAAATGCTGACACCGCGATCGTCGCCATCCCCTTAAACTCAGGGGTCTCCTTCTTTGACAACTCCATGAACCCGGCCATCTCCTTCATCATGGATATGGCCCTCTTCCACCACTCAGCCGAAGAACATCGCCACCATGGGGGTCACACCTCCAACCACACTGGACCATTCCTGCAAGCGGTAGAGATGGCAGCCACCGGCAACATCGACCCCTTCTTTATCTTCGACCTCAAGTTCAGCCTCAGCCACGGCCACCTCGAGGATGCCGTGATCCAGACCACCTCACTGCCCGCCAACCTACAGCTGCGGATAGGCCAGTTTCGCACCCGGCTTGGGCGGCGCAACACCCAGTGTCTACACCAATGGAATTTCGTCGATCACAGCCTCGCCTTAGACTACCTCTTCAGCAACGAGGGGCTGAGCCTCCCTGGCGCCGAGATCTCGGTCTTGCTGCCTCTGCCCTGGTACACAGAGCTGATCTTGGGGGTACAGGGCAGCGGGGTCGGCCGCAGCCAGTCGGCGACCAACATCCAGGGCTTTGAGGATCTGATCTACTCACCCCGCCTGAAGCAGTTCTTCGACCTCTCTGAAGATCTGGGCCTGCTCTTGGGGCTTAACGCCTCCCTGGCCCGCTCCCCCTTCCCTGATCCTCAGACCAGCAACCGCTCCTGGATCTATGGTGGGGACCTCAGCTTCAAGTGGCGGCCCATCGGCGAGGGGGCTTCAGGTCACTTCTTCTTCAATTGGACCAACGAGTATTGGTACCGGGAGCTGGAGGTGCCGGGAGACCTCTGGAGAGATCATGGAGGCTACAGCGAACTACAATGGAGCTTGACTCAGGAGTGGCAGACCGCTCTGCGTGGAGAGCTTTGGCGTCGGCTGGAGGGGGAGGCGGGGGAGAGCCGAGATCGTCTGGGTACAGACAGCCTCCGCGGTGAGTGGTCCATCTCCTACACCCCCTCACACTTCTCGCGGCTGCGGCTCCAATATGGTCTCGAAGAGATCGACGGCTATCAACGCAACCACATGACCATCCTCCAGTTGGAGGTCTCGGCGGGCGCTCACGGCGCTCACAGTTACTGAGGAGTTGACGATGAAGAGTCTCAGCCTCTTGAGCGGCGCACTGCTGCTCTGTCTGATTCAACCCGCCTTCGCCAAGCTGAAGGTGGTCTCTACTGTCCCTGATCTGGGAGAGCTGGCCCGCGAGATCGGTGGCGAGCGCGTCAGCTTGACCACCCTGGTCAAGGGCACCCAAGACCCTCACTTTGTAGACGCCCGCCCCAGCATGGCCTTGGCGCTCAATCAAGCTGATCTGCTGTTGCATGTCGGTATGCAGTTGGAGGTGGGCTGGCTGCCTCCCCTCCTCAATGGGGCCCGCAACTCCAAGATCCTCCCTGGCGCTCCTGGATATTTAGACTGCTCCACCTTCATCCACGCGGTGGAGGTGCCCACCGGCGCCCCTGACCGAGCACATGGAGATATCCACCCAGGCGGCAATCCACACTACTGGATTGATCCACGGCGCATCTCCAGGGTCGCCGTGGGCATCGCCGCTCGCCTAAGCCAGCTCGATCCAGAGAACAGTGAGCACTATCAAGTTGGATTGGAAAGCTTCCAGAAGAAGCTTGCAGAGCATATCGAGAGGTGGCGAGCCGCCTTAGCGCCTTATAAGGGGGCGCGGGTAGTGGTCTTCCACCGCTCCTGGAGCTACTTCGTAGAGTTTGCAGGCTTGAAGATCATGGGAGAGTTGGAACCTAAGCCAGGCATCGAACCCTCCCCTTCCCATGTAGCTACCTTGCTAAAGCGTGTCCGCGACCAGAAGGTGCGCTTGGTGTTGCAAGAGTTCTTCTACCCCTACAACCTCTCCAAGATCTTCGCCAAGAAGGCGGGGGCTAAGCTGCTGATCTTGCCCACCATGACAGGGGCATCAAAGAGCAAAGACTACTTCGAGATGATGGATCGCCTGATCGGCATGGTCGTCGAGGGATTGAAATGATCATCAAAGAGACGCAGGCCATCCTCCTGTTTCTGTTCTTTTCTCTGAGCCTGATCGCCTGTGGAGAGGAGGGCGAGCAGAGCGACGCTGGAGCCAACGGCGCAGACGCTGGGCTCGCCGCTGAGTGTGGTGGTCATGGCTCTCTGCATGGCGAGCACTGCCACTGCGAGGAGGGTTATGCTCCCGCTGAGGCCAGCTGTGTAGCGATCGAGGCCCTGGGGATCTGTGAAGCTCATGAGCATGAGGCAGAGGAGCACCACTACGCCTGCCGATGTGATCCCATCGAGCAGCAGTGTAGTTGCCCTGAGGGTGGCGAGTCTCACGAACATCAGGGCAACTACTACTGCTTGCCCCCGCTACATTAAGAGATGCCTGATCTTCTCCTGAGCCTACGAGGGGGCAGCATCGGATACGGCTCCCTGGCCCTGCTGTCTGGCCTCAACTTCAACATCAAAGAGGGCGAATTTTGGGGCATTGTGGGCCCCAACGGGGCGGGTAAGTCTACGCTGCTCAAGACCCTGATCGGCACCTTAAAGCCAGTCGAGGGGGTGGTCTCTCACCGGAGCAAGCTGCGCCTGGGCTATGTCCCCCAACGCTCCCGCCTCGATCCCATGTTTCCGCTTTCCAGCCTGGAGGTGGTCATGTTGGGTCGCTTGGGGGGTGGGCGTTGGCGCAGGGCTAAGCGGGGCTCTGCGCATGAGGCCCTGGAGCGCTTGGGAGTCGCGGACTTAGAGGCGCGCCCCTTCAGATCACTCTCGGGCGGCCAACAGCAGCGGGTCTTGATGGCCCGCGCCCTGGTGCGTCAGCCTGAGATCCTGGTTTTGGATGAGCCCACTGCGGGGATGGACTTGCCCTCTGAGCGTGATCTCTTGGACTTCGTTGAGGATCTCAACCGCGAGCAGGGGACCACAGTGCTCCTGGTGGTGCATCACATCGCCACCGTCGCCTGTCGGGCCAGCCATCTGGCCCTGCTCAACGCTGAGCAGGGCAAATTCGCCATCGGCCCCACCGCTGAGATGATCTCCTCAGCGCGCCTCTCCACCGGCTATCAGCGCTCCATCGAAGTGCTCAACGTGGCGGGAGAGACGATCATACGCGCGGAGCGAGGGCTATGAGCTTTTGGGACTGCTCTTTTCTCTGGTTTGAGGCGGTGATCTCTGCGGTTGCCTTGGGGGCCACCTGCGCCTTCTTGGGGGTCTATATGCTGATGCGGCGGGTGGTCTTTCTGCCCGCTGCCATCAGCCAGATCGCGGGACTCGGTGTGGTCTTGGCCTTCCTCTTGGCGGCCACCTTTGAGCTGCGTGACCTCTGGCTCTTCGACCCGATCTTCTTCTCTACGGTGATGAGTTTGGGGGCGGCTCTCGCCATCGGCTGGATGCCAGAGCCACGTCGCCTCTCACGAGAGGCGATCATCGGCGTGGCCTATATCCTCTCTTGGGCCTTGATCATCGCCATCGGCGAGCTGATCCCCCAAGAGTCCCATGACATCAACGATCTGCTCTTTGGCAACGCCGTCGCGGTAGAGCGCAGCCAGATGTGGGTGGCTTTGCTCAGCTCTGGCCTGGTCATCTCGATTCACCTCCTGGCGCACTCCCCCTTTATGCTGGTTTCCTTTGATCGCGAGACCGCCTTGGCTCACGAGCTGCCGGTGCGCTTAGTGGATGGGGTCCTCTTTTTAACTCTGGGGCTGATCGCCTCTCAGGCGACCCGTACCATCGGAGCCTTGCCGGTCTTTGCTTTCAGCGTCGTGGCCCCCGCCGCTGCCTTGATGCTCTCTCAGCACCTCTCGGTGATCTTTGGTTTGGCGGCCTTGATCGGCGCGGGCGCGGCCTTCTTGGGCTACTGGATCTCCTTCCAGCTGAGCCTCCCTACGGGTGCCTGTATGGCCGCCACCACCGGCGCGATCTGGCTGGCGTTGACCCTCGCCAAGCTGACCCTCAAGTTGCCCCGGCTCCTCGGGGGTAAAAGCAGAGCCTGAGGTAACTTCTCAATAAGTCCAGACACCTCACAGTTTTCAAGATCGGCAGGGAGGCAGCTATCTGCCAAACTTTGCCAGATAGAAGCAAGCAGGGAAGCGCCGCGTCGCCAGTAGAGATAGGCTCATGGAGCCCTGGAAGGGGAGCAGTTGGAGAAGGTGCTGAGAGGCCCAGGAGGGGGAGAAGCCAGAGGGGATCAACTCCAAAGAGAAAAACAGGGACTGCAGATCCTCTGGGAGCGGCAGACTACCATCGGGGGCTCAGGCAAACTGATCACCCTGGGGAGCGCCTGAGTCTCTAATCTGGGTTCGCAGGATATTAAAGACAAAATGAAGGGGTCTAATCCTGAGAAGATCATTTAAATCAATCAGATGGATGTTGGCTCTTGGCTTGAGGGAGAGCGGTGTACATCATCTTTGGGTGAACAAACCACTTCGGCTCCTCCTCACCATCCGCAGATCCCGGCGGCGATCAGTTACACCATGATGAAGATCCATCGCAGGCGCGTCGCATTGGCCACCCCGAGTATTCCTGCTATGCCCCACCCATCGCCTCTCATTCAACATGAACCTGCCTCGCGAGGTGAGCGACCCATTTGGCACCGAACCATCGGCATCCTCGGCGGCATGGGGCCGCTCGCGCACATCGCTTTTGAGCAGCGGCTGTTATGCGGATGCGCTCGATACGTCGGCGCACGGAGAGACCAAGACTATCCATCCTGGATTCTGCGGTCATGCACCCAGCTTCGCGACCGAACAGCTGCGCTGCTCTCCGGCGATCTATCACTCCGTGATGATCTCATGGGTGGCTTGGCTTGGCTCGCCCGCAGCGGCGCCGACTTTGCGATCCTGACCTGTGTGACTTCCCATGCGTTTATGCAGGAGGTCGGCAGAATTGGGCCACCCATGCTACCGCTCCCGGTGCTGAGTTTGCTCGATGAAACGCTCCATCATATCGTTCGACGCTTTGGCTCGAGTGCGGATGTCGGGCTACTGGGCTCGACCGGCACCGTGCGTTCGCGGATTTTCCAGCGTCGTGCCGCTGTGCTGTACCCGTCGTTGAGGATTCGAACGGTGCTTGAAGCACCCGACGGGGCTTCAGCCCAGAGAGCCATCATGGCGGTCATCTACGGCACGCCCGAGCGCCTGGGCCTTAAGTCGGTGGGGTTGCGTGACGCCGACCGCGTCGAGTCAGCGCACGCGTTGGTCGCCGCCGCCCCGGCTCTCGGGCCGGTCTCGTGCGTCATCCTCGGCTGCACGGAGCTTTCGATTTTGGCTGATGTTTTGGGCGGATCGCCCGGATTTTGGGTTGATCCGCTCGACGTGGCTGCTGAGGCAGCCCTCCGGCTCTCCAGCACGCCGCATTACACCTCCTCCAACCCATCATCCTCGCAAAATCCCCTATGATTCGCCTTCGTCGTCTCCGGACCAAAGGCCATCCGTTGAACCTCGTCCGAGCTAAGACCTTCAATGTGCTGTCCCTAAAACAGGCCAGATTTGCCGACTGGAAGCAGGAGGCGGATGTTATTAATCATCAACTCTTTGAGCGCCCGATGCCAGCGATTCATACCGATATCACTAAGGCCTGCGTGATCCGCGCAGAGCACTTCTATGATGGACAACGCTGTATCGGGCGGGCCAACTTGTCGATCTTCGCCCTGAACGCATTCGAACCTTCGCTCGGCCGATCTGCGCCCATCTATGCGTGCGTCGGGGGCGGCGGAGTGTTACCCGAGTACCAGGAACAGGTATCGGTCCATCCATTTGTATTGCGTACGATGGTGCGCTTCCACCTGCAACGGCCATCGCATCTGCCGCACGGCCGTAGCACCTATCTTCTTGCCACCAATTGCAACCCCATCGCCTCCTATCTGCTCGCTCGCAGCTTGCCGAAAGTTCATCCCGCCCCTGGGCCAATACATCCTGGTTTCGAGCGCTTGCGCGGTGAATTGGTGGCACTGTTGTACCCCGACAACGTCGAGGAGTTTGAGCGCCGTGGTCTTGTGCGAGGGCCGATTCCCATGATCGCCGACCTCAAGATTCGCGAAGGCAACCCCCTGCTGGCGTGGTATGTTGATGCTCACGGTGGTTGGCGCGAAGGCGACCGGCTGCCGGTTGTAGCGCGCCTGAACAAAAGCGATATCGCAAAAGGGGTGGGCAGGGCGCTGATGGCTGCGTTGCGCTGAGTCAATGAACCAACTGGCATCGCTGAGCACCGTAAAACAGGCGCTGTCCGGCGAGCGCGACCTGATCATCAAGGTAGGCTGAGGCGTCCTGATAGTTGCCGGGAGCACCGCCGGTGGGTTACTAGTCGATGTTTCAAAACCCCCGCCGTGAGAGCACCGAAGATGGGCGCCGCCTGCGCTTGGATCAGCGACCCCTGGGCCTGGAGAGATCTCTGGACCTCTACGCGAATCTGTATTCAGCATATGGTCGAGCGCCTCGCCGAGTTGGCCTGAGCAGGGGGGTTGCCCTTTAACGAGGAGAGCGCCGTGGTGGAGCTGCTGACGGTCGCCCCCTTTTCCATTGAGGCGGGGGGCGGCTGAGCCTACCCCCATGGTCGGCGATCCTCAAAGAAGCGCATCCTCACCACCCACCACGAAACCTCAGCGATCGTTCGACCTCCTTGGGCGAGCCCATAAACGGAGATGTGAAGCCTTATGTCAACGACCCCTCCCAACGAAGCCAACGCTCACAGCGACCCCCCCGCCGATGGGATCTGCGCGACCGTGGCGTCGCTGGCGACCGCCATCGCGGTCGCTAGACAGCCCACACGCGCCCCCGAGCGGATCCTCATTTAGATCCTGCAGCCGATGCCGCAGTATCACGAGATGGGCTGGCTGCCCCCCTGGGAGGTGGCCTTTGACGCAACCTTTGAGAGGGTTGGGCGAGGCCCAGGTGCTCAAGATTCGGAGGAGCTCAACGCCTTATTGGAAGTCGTGTACGTCCTCGGCTGCACCAACATGTACGTGGGGTTCTCTACGAAGCGCGTGGTGAAGGCTTATAAGCGCGCGCTCAAGCTGTTCAAGGAGCACGGCGTTGCGTATCCCAGCGCGCGGCCGATCCTGGGCCACTGGTGAATCAACGAGGGTGACGCTTTGAGCAGCGGTGAGCTGAGAGGAGGCATGATGGCGACTCAGCCCCAGATTCGCTGCCCGCCGGAGCAGGGATGCTCGCGGTGGATCTCGGGCTCAAGCTGGGGCTGGCCTACTTTCGCGAGCCTTGCTTGACATGGACGCGCAACTACAACCTAGGGGGGATAGGAATTTCAAGCGACCCCCAGAAAGTATGCATGTACGCTTGATGTTCCAAAATCTCTCATGATTGACTGTTTCATGTTAGAAACCCCAGTTTTCTAAAAAACCATAGATTATGTATTCATCAGTACATATAAAGCTGTCTTACTTAACATTATCAAAAACATTAGGATTAATTGTTTGTTTTTTAACGTTTGGCAGCAATTCCATTGCTAATTGACCACTGCGGGAAATCATTCCGAAGACTGGAGGCTTATCATTTGCTGCTGTCCCTCTTCCTGTCTTTCCTTTTTAGCCTTCGACGCCTTCGTTCTCGACCAGCCCGAAGAACTCCTTTCTTTTGTCCTTTATGCCCGGCCACAATGTAAACTTGATCGCATTCGACGATACCATTCAACATTATATGTCTTTTTAAAAACCATTCCCTCTCTCAGCAATGTGGTCATTTTGAAAACATCATCTCTATTCAGATCTAGTTCTTTTAATATTTGACTATTGGATAGGTTTAATCCCATAGCATACTCTGCGCCGACGAGCGAGCTTTCACACCGCAGTGACGCCGGCGCCGAGCGCAGGCGCAGTGATGCCGACGAGGTGCTCGGACAGCTCCCACAAACGCTTTGCAGCTTCGCGGTCGGTGCTCGCGGCGGCGGGCTTATTGGGCGCCGGATACCCGCGGATCGTGCCCAGCCCGTCGGGGCCGTAGTATCCCGCGCCTTGGACATCGGGCGAGATCGCTGCGTAGAGCGTGGGCAATGCGCCCTGCCAAGGTTTCATCGCGATCAGCGGGTTGAACCAGCGAAGGAGCGTACTGGTTTTTTGTAGATTCGTGCTCGTCCAGCCTGGGTGGCATGCCGCAGCGATGGTGGAGACCCCCGCCCTCTCGAAGCGTCGTTGCAGCTCGAGGGTGAACAACATATTGGCGATCTTGCTCGCACCATAGGATGACATGCGCTTGAAAGGCCGGTCGGTCCACTGCAGATCATCGAGGTCGAGGTCGCCGAAGTTCTGGGCGGAGCTGGCCAAATTGACCACGCGCGATCCCTGTGTAGCTACGATGAGAGGAAGCAGCGCGACGGTCAGCGCGAAGTGCCCCAGGTGGTTGGTGCCAAATTGCAGCTCGAAACCATCCGCAGTCTCCTCGCGCTCTTTCGGCATCATCACACCGGCGTTGTTGATCAGCAGATCGAGCCGCTCGAAGCGTGCCGTGAACGCGACCACGAAATTACGAACCGAGCCGAGGTCCGCAAGGTCAAGCAGCATGAGCTCAACACTGGCATCGGGCGCCGCCTTCGCGATGGCCGCCATCGCTTTGTCGCCGCGTTGCTTGCTGCGGCTAGCCACGATGACCTGCGCACCCTTGCTCGCCAGAACTTTGGCTGTCTCGAAGCCGATGCCGCTGTTGGCCCCGGTAACGATCGCTACGCGCCCGGTTTGATCCTCGATGTCCGAAGTGTTCCAGCGTTTTTTGGTCATCTCTCTCACTGCCTTTCTCAAAGTCGTGGCCCCGTCGGGTGGGCATAAAGCAACCACCAGTCACATAATAAGCGACCACCGGTCAACGGTTCGCCCTCCAGAGACCTGAGTTGGCAATGGCGTGCATCGACTTCGAGTCCAGCCTCTACTCTAGAAGCGTCTCACCAGAAACCTCCCTGGCGAAGATCAGTTGATGTCATGACAGACTTTGACTCATTCCTGGTCGATCCGAAGCCACTCACTCCAGAAGCCCTGGTCGGCCCAGCCTCTTGCCCCATCGAAGCGAAGCCGTAGATGGCCGCCAAGCCCGACAAGATAAGCCACGCAATTGATTGTTTGGTTGCGCAATACTTAGAGGTTCTAGTTCAAGCGGTTGATATTGCCAAAGATTATCGAAACCGGAGCGAGTGGAACATGCATGCTGAGTGAGGGCCAGTCGGCAGGTCAAGTTCACAGGCCAATTGACACCTAAGACGGGATACTGACGGCGTTTCGCTCACCGCATTGATCTTGATGTTGAGGCCATGCTTCATCAGGAGTTGTTGAGACGCCTGATGAAGCCCGCTTCCCTTGCCCTCCTCAGCCCTTCTTCAGTCGAAACGCAATGGAATTCGGCCGCATCCGCGACTTCGGCAGAAGCGCTGGATCGTAGCCCAGCGGCGGTGGATCGGACACCACCGGCTCCTCCAGATGGGTGACAGCGAAGCCCATCCGGGTGAAGACCCGCCAGTACTCCGTCAGCGAGCGATGATAGAAGACGAAGGGCGAGGTGAAGTGCCGCCAAGGCGGCTCCTCCAACTCCCACGCCTCGAAGTAGCTGAAGGTCCAACGGTAGGTGACAGATCCGTCGGGCTGGAGCTCAGTCTCATCAGACTGTGGGAAGCAGGGGTGGCTGAAGACCAGCACCGCCGAGCCGCCGGGGCGAAGGACGCGATAGAAGGCGGCCAGCGCGTCGTCCAGTGCCGGTAGGTCCATCAGCACGTAGTTCGACACCAGCTTGTCGATGCTGGCGTCTGGGATCGTATGAAGCGTGGTGCAGGAGTCGGCGCGGTGCTCCACCACCAGCCCCTGCCCTGTGGCCTCACGGCGCGCCACCTCGATCATCTCCGACGCCAAATCGACGCCCACCACCTGCGCACCACGACGGGTCAGTGCCCGCGACAGATAGCCTGTGCCACAGCCAGCATCGAGCACGTCAAGCCCGTCTACCTCGCCCAACAGGCGCCAGAGCACCGGATCGCTGTTGAAGACGCGGTTCCGGTCGCCCTGCTCGCCTACCTGGGTATGCCAATCCTCGGCCTTCAGGTTCCACAACTCGCGGTTGTTGAGCGCAGTCTTCTTGGTGGACTTCACGATGGCCTCCTGTAGCTTCAGGGGCAGAGTATGCCCGGCTGGGGAGTGGGTACAAAAGACCCAGAAAGCCCTCCCTTAAATGGCTGTAATCGCAGCACTACCCTGGTCTACTCCTAGTTCTTAACGCCTTGAAGATAGACCTCCCCCCATCCCGCCTCAAGCGGAATTCCTTGGTCAGCCAGTGCTTTGAATTCAGCAAACTCTGTCGAGTTGGAGAGGTGGCTTTGACGGATGAATGTGCAACAGTGTGGTGGGGAGGCGGAGGCCCGAATGATCTCCTCATCATCTGATAGAGCGGCGTTTGCTCGGGCCAGCCCCTTGGATTGCTACACACTCTTCCTCTGTCGGACGCCACCAAGTCCCGTCGCGCTGTTTTACTCTCTCGCCATCTCTAAAAACTCTCTATATCTCTCCGGTTTTCTCTGAAGAGGCGTTCTGCGCGATTCCCTCGGATGCAGGACGCAGGCGCTCCGCTTCATCCCAAATAACAGGGCTTTATAGAAGAAGGCCACCGTCAGCCAGATAGGCCTCCAAAATGCTCTTTTGAAGCGAAGAACAAACAGAGAGGTTCGGTGGTAAAGAGAGAAAAACTGGAGAGAGCGTGTCTAAAGCTTTTCTATGCCAAAAAAGATTGAAATTGAACAGTTACAACCAATCGAAGAAGTCAATTACAGGAAATTGACTTTCTCAGCTTTTCTACTCTTGGCGTAAGAACCATATTATCACATGACAAAATATGGTCTTCTCTGTAGACTTTTTTGTAAAAAACGACGTTTTGGAAATAAAATTTGCCGTCAGAACCGCCCAAAATCTCCAAGTCGATAGAATGTGGCGAGTACCCTGCTGATTCAACGCATTTTTGGCTCAGATCGTGAGTCGTTGCACACCACACTCTACCATACGTAGCCCCACTTTTCTCGCAAATCTCATCTAAATAGACACCATTGTATTCCCAAACCCCCATTCCCCTAAAGTTTGGATCAACACATCCCCAAACCCATTGAATATAGTGCATTTCCATTGATGCATACATCGATGTGACCGATATCAAATTTTCATGCTGGTCTTTTACACCATAGAAAGCCCAGTTTCCTTCACTCACTCGCTTTACGATCTCATTTGGATCATGATGCCACCCATAGTGAATTCCAGCCATCTCATCAATGGCATTTCTATATATTTCAGAAATCTTTTCGGCGGCGTCCTGTATGTTGTTAATTTTAAAGTAAATAAGTCTATTTCCTTTCGGCGAAAACATCTTGGTTATATCAGGAAATTTGATTTCATTCAGTTGTGTGAGATTTCCCAGTATGTCTCCCGGGACGTTCCCAAAGCGCCTTTGCTTATATTTCCTGCGCTGCTTTTTATCAGGCGTTTGATTCTTTTTATCAGACGTTTGATTCATTTCGAAGTCCTCCTCTTACCATGGGTTTTACAAACGCATATTACATTGATCGTTCGACGGCTCTGGCAGCCCGATCTGGCTTAGCCAATCATCCATCGTCGGATAATGCACTTCACGATCTGGTATTAATAAGCATCCGCAGGCGCAATTGTCAAAACGAAAAACAGATCTTGACTGCGCATCAAATTCGAAGTATAACAAAGAAAAAATTTCGCTAATGGAAAACCAAAACTATGGGGTACACCAAGGGGCAGGTCTCAGTAAAGTTGCAATCTAACAAGCCTCAAAACCAAAACCTCGAGGTCACTCCCCCTAATATTGAATCTGATAGTTCGCACACAAATTCTGTTGAAATTGGTGTACAGAAAAACAAACAATCCTCAAAAACCAAAGAGCAAACAGGCGCCGACAGAGATGCTTTCTTAGAAGATTTGAGGAATTTTATGATCAGATGGTGATGTATGCTATCCATCATCAATTTACGCAGATGATTGCCATCAAGCTGAGGTTTAATCACTTGCGCGCAGGCATATGCAATTTTGCTCTGAACACAAAATTTGCCTGAATTTTGACGAGCCACCAAACGAAGGTAAGCGATAATTAGACTGTTCTATTCCTTGGAAAAGAATGCATGAAGTCAAATCAATGCAAGAGATTAAACCTCAGGCCATCAAGAGCTTAGTATATCTAACCTTTGTTCATCGTGCGTTCTGAGTTCGAATTCATCCTGTAAATCGAAGTTTTTGGACGTAGCCTTGAAAGCTCGCTCTTTCATCTCGTTCATGATGTTCTATAGAACATAGGTGGTATTTATCCCATGCCTATCTTAAAACATGACCGACAAGAGTTAGAACCAGTCTGTATAGGATTCAATTTGATGGATTTTGCTTCTGTCGATGACGAGGTATAATTTGAGAAGAACTCAATCTCTAGATATTGACCCTTATATATCCCAGGCATAAGTGGATCATATGCTTGTTTTTTGTAATCAGATTCTATCAACCAGTTTGTAGGGAGCAAGAATTCTAAAGCTAAATTTCTTTTAATAGGTCCAACTATTTCCCATTCTTTTACCCAAAAAATTTTGATTCCGAACTCTTTTAGGCTTAGTAAAAACGCAGTTTCTGCCTCTTCTATAGTTTCTACTTTTTCTACGAAGTGGCCTTTTACAAAAAAATCATTTCCACAAGGTGCGCCATATAAAAACCACTTCAAAGTTTTTTCAGGGTTATTTCCAACTAAAAAAACACGCTCAGTTGTTTTTAGACCGTTTTCTGAGTTGGTTATTTTCCAATCTGCTACACATTCAGATATTGGTTCTAACATGAAATATCCTTTTTTATAGTCATCTATAGATTTACTTTCCTTTTTAGGAGAATAGAATTTTATAACAAATACTGTTAATGATGTTGCTAATAATATTACTATTACTCTCATTTCGAAGCCCCGCTTGTTTAGATATTTTGAGAGGAGCCAACCCCAAGAAGCTGAAGGAGAGCCTCAACGGACGCCTGTGAAGATAGGAATTTCAAGCGCTCCCCAGAAAGTATGCATGTATGCTTGATGTTCCAGAATTTCTCCACCGTTGGCGCCCCAAAGATAGACCTCCCCCCTCCCCGCGTCGAGCAAAATTTCTCGCCGCTCTGGCCAGCGGTCACCACTTTGCTGGCCCAAGTAAGACGGCGATAAAGTGAGGCTTTGGAGGGTAGCGGAGAAGGCAAAGCCCTCGGAGCAAGTGGCGCAGCCGCAGGCTGTGGCGCTGGCCGTTTATGACCCATCGTCATCGCGCGAACATCAACGAGTTGCTCAACCGCTTCCTTATCCTCTTCTTCATCCAACACACAAACGATCGCGGAACGAAGAGATTGGTTTGGTTTCCTCTAGGAAGGCCAACGCATGGCGAGGAGTTAAAAGATCGACATTCGAAGATGTTGTGGACTTGCTACGAAAAAGTGGACACCTCGCTTAAATAGTTCAGGCGGCAAGA
>CAYLJJ010000114.1:0-17158 GCA_964384025.1 uncultured Nannocystaceae bacterium | reverse complement strand
CTGATGCTCGAAGCTGAGCAGGATGAGTTCAATGATCTTATAGGCGGGACAGAGGAGCCACTCCCAGAGAAGGATGAGTTTGCAGATCTGATGCTCGAAAATGAGGATGAACTCTCTGCTCTAATGATTGAAGCACAAGGTTCTCTCTCCGATACAGACGAGTTTGCAGATCTTCTACCCAAAACTGATGAAAGAAAAGACGATTCATTTTCTAAACTTGAGAGTGCCTCAAACCTAGATATTTCACGTTTAACAAATACACACCTTTTTGAAAAAGATGAATCTGATGATCTTATAGTCAAGAATCCTCAACAATCCCTAGGGATTGTCGATGAACTAACAAATGTTGATTATCTTAACCAAAATATTCCTGGTGATGAGCTTAATATTCATATCAGTGAAGATGATCTTCTTTTGGAAGACGAAAATCAAACTATAGTCATAGGAATAGAAGAGACTTTAAGTGAGAGAACTGATGATGAAAAAGATGAATTTATTGGAGATATACAGTCTCCTCCTCTAGAAATAGATAACGGTCTTGTGTTATCAGAAACAAATGATTATATACTAAACGAAGATGGTGATCAACTATCAGACGAAGATGAATCTTCTCTGAAAGAATCTCAAACTTATGAGATTCTTTCAGAAGAGGAGTTGAATTTAGAACCTTCTTCATCAGATACGACATTAGACAAGCCATTTCGCATCTCTCCTCCCCCTATCTTCACTCATGTTCCTCCAGAAATAACGGATGAAATCCAAGTCGATGACTTTATGATTGAAGAGTCGTTGATTGAAGACGAACAACCCATTTCATATGGTTCTATCGATATCATTTCAATAGAATCGGCCGATGACTCCAGTGAAACTCATCAAGATCAAGATGAATTTAATATATTAGAAGTAAATCAAAATTCTGATGATGAGTGGACAAATACATCTCTCTCCGAATATCTATCATTGGATCAACTTGAAGAAGAAGAGATTGAAAGTCCTCCCAAAACACCTGAAATACCAAAACAAAATGATGATTATCGTGGAGTTGTCTCTCATCTAATGATGGATGCAGATGAAGAGGTTAATTTAGAACCAATAGAATTCTTATCTGAGGATGACTTAATAGAAATCATTGATGATGATCCTCCTTCATCTCCGGTTCAGTTACAACTGAGAAAAGTAACGCCTGGTTTTGAGGATGCGCTGATTAAAGTTCCCTCTATAAAACCACTGATTCCAGATCCTAGTGATGCCATCACTCAAGATGAAACATCTTCTATTCCAGAAACAGACTTTTACAAAGATGATACTCTCTCCCATGAAAAGGAAAGAAATGATGTTGTCCTTGAGAGTGAGCTTGAAGACCTCGACTTCCTTATCGAAAGTGGATTACATAATGATGCCAATGAGCTTCTCCGTGAACTAGAACAGTATTATCCTGATAATGAAGAGATCTCATCTCGCAGAATCAAATTAAAGTCTTTTCGGAAAGACACAGAAGAGGCAGATGGAATTATCTCATCTTTTAGCGAAGAAACGTTTGAAGACACTATATTCGAGGTTGTAAAAGGTTCCGAGTTATCAGAACTCACAGAAAATGATGGATCTACATTTTTTGATTTAGGTGTTGCGTTTAGAGAGATGGGACAATTTTTGAAGGCTGAAGAATCTTTCCAGAAAGCATCTCAATGCAATGAAAAGAAGGTTGATGCTTTACATATGATTGCTTTGTGTAAAATAGACCAAGGTGATTCTGAATCAGCGATTATAAACCTTGAACTAGCAATCAATGAGGTGAAACCAGGGGATTATAGCATAATTGGGCTTAGGTATGATCTATCTATCGCTTTCGAGATTAGAGGAGATGAAGATAAAGCGTTGGCTGAACTCAAATGGATTATTGACTATGGAGAAGAAGATTTTATCGACGTGAAAGAGCGTTACCTTCGCCTCAACTCAAGGCTTGAACCGTAAAAAGATCGATTCTTTTTCAGACTCAACTACTCTTTTTTCTCAACACATTCAGCACGAGCAGGGTTTTCTTTGCAACGCAGCTTCCTGAGAAGTTTGAGCATGGTCTTATCGTAGACCTTCTCTTTATCTCTTAGGCGCAGACGAACATCTTGAAACATCTCATCATATTTGCTCAACTCCGCCGCATCTACCGCGAGCCAAGCTTTAGCAGGAATCTCCTTCTCTGCCTCCTTTGTCATCTTGAGCGCTCGCTTAAACTGTTTGGCTGCCCAACTACGAGAAGATTGAGCGTAGCTATCAGGGAAGCGTTCAGCGCGTAGGATCAGTTGAAGACTGAGTTGAGCGAGAGGAAGCTTGATTATGCCTCCTTTTTTGCCTATACCTTTATAAAGTTCCAGGGCTTTATAAGCATAGCTTGGTGCATAGCATACATCTACACTGCCATTGTTGAACATTCCAGAAAATGTTCCGATATCAGCAGAGACCATGGAAGCACCCACACGCTGGACCATCACCTTGGCGGCTTCATCAAATGCCAGAGTCGCGATACGCTTCCCTGCCAAATCACCTAAGCTCTTCATCTTGCGATCACGAACAAAGAGATACACTGCTCCTCCAGGGAAGAGCGCCGCTACCTCATACTTTCCTTGTTTCATACGGGAGGCTGCCTTCTTACTGGAGAGACTGCGGATCAGCTTATAGAGTTGCTTGTAGCTGGAGAGTGCGCCCATCGCCTCGATACTGGCCGTAAACTTATGAAAGGCGCGGGCTCGAACTCCTGTAATTAGCGCGGCGTCACACTGTCCCGCCTTGAAATCTTCAGCGGCGGTTTTCTCGGTGGTGTAGGGTCGCAGCTCTAGGTTAACTCCCCAGGCCAGCGCTGCGGCGCGGTAGTCCTTCATCAAATTGAAGAGATCTCCGTTGGCTCCCGCAGGATCATAAACACAAACGCTCTTCTTCGGTGCAGCTTGGGCCACCGCCAAAAGCATAAACAGTCCTATGAAGCTCTTGGTCATAATGTTTTCTCCTTCTCGCTTTCTTCTTCCTGGATTTTGCTCGTTTGGGGTTCTTTCTCAGCGGGTTCTGGCTCTTCTAGATCGTCTAGGAGCCCCTCATCCTTCTCGGGAGGCTCTGGGAAGCTCCCCAAAGCTCCTAGGGGGGTACGATGCCCCGTCTCCTCGGTCCAGAGGCGGTCGGAGATGATCTCAATCTGACGTCCCGCCATCGCGTCCAAAAGACGCCACTGTTTTTGAGGAGCTTGTCCTTCTAGAGAGTTCGCCTGGGCCTTGAGGATCTCCTTGAGCATCTCTCGCTTTCCTCTAACCTCAGCAGCTTGAGCCTGGATGGCTCGAGCCAGCCTGATTCCAGCCGTGTCTCCTAAAGAAACGGCATGTTCCAGAAGCTTCCAAGGCTCCTTTCCCTGAGGAAGGGTGCCTGGCACACTCAACCAGATCGCTGCTTGCAGCGCTTCGGGAACACCCCACCAAGAGTCATTATTCAAACAGGCGATGCCCCGAGCGATTTTGGCCGGGAGATCGGTGGGGACCCTCACGCTGCTGTTACAAGCGCGGTCATGCTGAACAGCTTGCACTCCAGCGATCATCCCCAAGAACCAGATCAGCTCATCCTCCCGACTCAGCTCAGGGCAGCCTTTCCCAGGCTCTCCAAGCGCCTCCACGGTGTGCAGATAGGAGCTGTAGTAACGACGCGCAGCGATCTGATGAGCGCGCTTCTCCAAGATACGTGCGTCCTGGAGTCCTGCTGCGTCTCCTTTGTGTAGCGCTCGGAGAGAGCTCAACTCTGCCGCCCAGACCGCCTCATCTGCGCAGTAGGCTGCCGTGCTCAGGGTCGCTGCTGCGCCCCGGTGGGGTGTCTCTACCACACGAGCAAAAGAGAGAAACATATTGCTCAGAGAGAGCCCCGTCTGACAGGCCATCTCCAGATCATTTGAGGCCAGAGTGTAAGGGAGCATATGCTCTACCGAGTAACTGGATAGAGTTCGTCCGGTCATCTCGGTCATGGTGCAGGCTGGCAACAACAGAAACCCAAGGAGCGCAGCTCTTCTCATCGATCTTTCCTCCCAATCTGGGAAAGAGCAGCCTAGCTAGGGCTCGGCGACCTTGCAATCCTTTGAGGAACCCAAACTTTGGAGACCCTTGATGCCCAACTGGTTTATCGGCCTGCCTGCCCCTGTAGGCCCTTGGTCTTTTTCCTTAACGCAGGGTGCGCCCAAGAGCGCGCGCTTGATTCAGCCCCGAGATCTTCATTTGACGATCTCTTTTCTTGGGGCTGTTGAGGAGAAGGAGGCCCTGGAAGCTTGGAAAATAATCCAAAGAGAGCCCCCAGAGATCTATCTCTTGCGCTTCCAAAGCCTAAAGACCCTCGGGCGGCGCCCTGATCGTTTTGGCGCTGTTGCTATGATGGCCTCCTCTCCTGAGCTTGAGGGCTGGATGGCGCGGGTCGGTCCAGCAGCTCAGCGGGCTGCGGGGGTCCCCGTGGAGGGACGCAAACCTCGACCTCATGTAACCCTTCTGAGACCTCAACGTAGGGCTTCAGCGGCGGAGCGTTGGGAGATCAGGGGCTGGATGGAGGCGCAGGCCTTGGACCTACCTTTGACCTTTGACCGAGCTGCGCTCTACACCTGGGCTGAACCTCAACGCTTAGGACGGGGTCGCCGTAGACCTCCGACAGGAGCCCACAGCTACCGCATTGTTAGAGAGCAGTCCGCTTCAAGATCTCAATAGATGTTGGGAGGGGCTCCTCTACGATGAGCCAACTCGTTCATAAAGTTGGCGTAGCGGTTCCAAGCAGCAGGGGTCTCGAAAATCACAAAGTGATCCTCTCCTGGAAACTGAGCAAGACCAGCGCTGGCTGCTCCTTGGGCGACATTGCCTGAATAGGGAGGAACCCCCGCGCTGGAGATCTCCAGAAACTCTAAGGCTGGGATCGGCTCGCTGATGGGCTCCATGATCGGTACACGCCCAGCAACGGCTAAGGCTGAAGTGGTATCTGGAGGAGTATAGGGATCGCTCAGACCGCTGCTCAGCATGATGCTTTTGGGGTGATAGCCTTCGGGAGGCTCATCAAACCAAAAACGAGCATAGTTTACAGCGTCTCCAGGCTCGATGAAGGTTTGTAGAAGCATACTGGCGGGATGCCAGCGATCAAGAGGATCGTTCTGGGTCAACCCCAATACTCCAGCAATAAGCGCGTTGATGTCATAGGGCTCACGCTTCTGCTCCAGGGTGATGGCGATGTTAGAGCCCGCTCCGCTGAGCATTCCTCCCAAGACCTCAGACTCCACCGCTAGAAAGAGGGGGCCGTTAAGCCCCCCCTGGCTGTGACCCAAGAAGAGGATCCGTGTTGGATCAAGGTGTAGAGGAACAGGAGCCAGTTCAGGATCCAGATCCAAGCTCTGGGCAAAGCGCATCTGAGAGATCAGATCTAGGGTCGCCTGTCGTAGGTTGTCCCGACCTGCTGTAGGTACCTGAAAGTTAAAGAAGAGGAAATCTGGAGGCAGGCCGCTGTTGTTGGCGCGGGGACCATGGTGGAGCTGATCGATGCCCATCGCCGCGATGCCTCGAGAGGCTAAGACCGAAGCGACGTTAGCGCGCTCAATAAAGCTACGATAGTTTCCCCCTGTACCGTGTGCATAGAGCGCGATAGGCCAGCCCTCGGGAGGCACTTGCAACGGTCGGATGGGGTGATCAGGCACAGGCATCGTAAGGGCGAAGCGTAACTCCTCTTCCCCCTGCTGGATGGGCGCGCCGTCGGCGTCAAAGCGGATCGCTCCTTCTCCCGGCTGGATATAGGGGATCTCTCCCTCCTGAAAACGGGGCGCTCGATAGCGCCCCTCCAGGGTAAAGAAGCGCTCTGTCGCATCTAGACCTCGGTTCTCGATCTCCAACAGCTCAGGAGGAGGGAGGCTGTGAAGATGATTCCGAGCCTGAAACAGCTCACTGACAGGGTCCTGAGTGCGGAACACCGAGGCTACAGAGGGCTTTAGAGTAGAACCCTGAAGCCACTCTCGGAGAGGCGCTAAGCTTTCCCAGAGCGCGAGGTGCTCGCTGGGAGGACTCTCTGAGAGCATCGCCTCAAAAGCGGCTGAGCGCTCCGCTCCGCTGAGGAGCAGGAGGTAGAGGTTTTTGGGACGCAGCGCCAAGCCCTCTGGGAGACGGATACTCAAGCTGTGCGCAGGCAGCTGCCCCGCCGCTTCTGCGCGATAGCGCCAACGCAGTGGGACCCGCTCCCCATAATGAGGGGAGCTGGGCTCTAGGTTGATCAGTTGAAGCAAAGAGTCTGGCGCTAAGCTTTCCCGGGGATCTTTTGGGAGCAGCTCCAGCTCGGGGGGACCTGTAAAGGAGAGGTAAAGGCTCGCTGAGGTTCCAAAGCCTCGCGTCTCTGCCTCCAGACTGTCGATCAGCATATTAAGCAAGCCCCCAGTCCCTCGCCGTAGACCGTTGAGCTTGAGCTGCTCTCCATCTCGATAGATCTCTGAAGGCCAGGGGATGCGCGCCAGTCCTGTCTCGGCTGGCTCTGCTTCCGGCTCAAAACGAGCCATCGCAGCTAGAGGCGCAGGGAGCGCCTCGCCTCCTCCCTCTCCTCCTGCGCCCACCTCACCCTGCGCTTCAGCTCCTCCATCTTGAGGCGCGGACTCTGAGGAGCCTTCATCATCACAGCCCAGGCTCAGAGAGAACAGGAGCAGGGGACTCATCCATCTCATGACCACCTCCAACGGCGCTTCTTACGGTGTAGCTCTCTCTCCAGGAGCAGAGGGTAATCGGGTATCACAGCTCTTGGGGTGACCGCTACATGGCCCAGGCGATGTTCAGCTTGGAAGAGCGCGCCCAGCTCCCCCTCCAGCTCTGAGAGCTGTTCCCAGCCTTTCACGCTGAGACCCCCTCGCTGGATCACGTTGCGCAAGCTGCCCCTCAAGTTCTTGAGCGAGAACCCATGCTCACGAATCAAGACCTCTCCCAAACGCTGGATCCCTCGCGGCCCCAAGCGACCATCAGAGAGGAGCAGCAGCGCGGCTTGAAAATAGTTGTAGACGGGAAAGACGCGGGAGCCATAGGGAGCAAAGAGCTGGGGTGGAGAGCGACGATCGAGGTGGATGATGATGCGCTGAACCGGATCACACTGTGGCAAGCGCTTGAGAGCTTCCTTGATCCGCTGTCGCTCATCGCTATAGAGCCCCGCTCGCTCCATCACCTCTGCCAAACTTTCTTGAGAGATTCGCCGCGCCAAAAGATCGGCATAGATGGAGTAGACAAAGGCATCTCGCTCAGCGTCATCCCCAAAGAGGGTCTCCTGCAGGGGGAGAGGCTCACGAGCACGAGCCTCCAGGAGTGCTGATAGCTTATAGCCAAGCTGCCCCTTAAGGGCTCGGAGGCGTCCCCGCATCAGGTTGCTCAAGTTGTCTTTGAGGATAAAGCCCTCAAAGCAGACTCCATCCAGGCGCAGTTTTTCGCTGAGCACTCTACGCATCTGTCTGGGACTGCCGCTCAAAAAATGAACCTGAGCAGCTCCTCCCGATTCAGAGCGCAGCGCCCTGATCAGCTCTGCACTACCGGGAACATTGCGTTTCTCCATAGGGCGTTGGAGCGCGGTGCGCAGCAGATCTCGGAAGCTGTCAAACTCTGTGCGAAGATAGGTCTTGTCCAGATCCCAGCGGTAAATATGACCCTGCATAAACGCTCCTCGCTCATTGAGTCTCTCCTCTCTGGACCTCATCTGAGAAGCAGGTGCAAGGTTTAAGATTAGGCTTGACCCGTGAGATACCAAAGACCCCTCAACTTCTTCCCTTTCCTGCTCCTCCTCTCGCAGCCATCATGGAGCGAACCGCGCCGCCATGACTACCTGCCTCCCGCACAGCTCGCGCGCTTTCAAACCCAGCGTCAGAGCCACCTGGAGTTGGGCGAGGGTGTACTCCCTGCGGCGATTCATCGAGGAGGTGCACGTCTTTCCGCTCCCAAAGAGCAGCCCCCAAAGCATAGCATCCTTCGTCCCTCTCAAGTTCGCCCTGATCGAAGAACCGAGGCGGACTCAGCCTTGAAATACCGAGCCCTCTTTAACCCCTCGGTGATTCCCTACCGACGTGACGCTGCTTTTGATCTGGTCACGAACAAAGGAGAGTTGAGCATCCGAGATCCTCGACCGCGCCCTATCTCTATCCCGGTTAAGCCTCCTCAGGCTCAGCTTGGGCGGGAGCTGTTTTGGGGGACCTTTGGCTTGAATCTGCAGCCTGGGCGCTGGCAGGCTATCTCCTCAGTAGCCCCCGATATGCGCATCTTGGCGGCTGAGAGTGTTCCGCCAGTACTGCTCTCCTTCGCTAAAGATTCAGCGGGCAACTTCAGCGTCTCAGCTCCCCACAGAGGTTTCCTTGAGTTGCGGATCTTGTTGGACGTTGATGGGGGCTACTTCGCTGAACCTCCCTCTGAAAATGTAGCCCTCAACCTTCAACGAGATCATCCCAGCGCCGCTCTACCTCCCTCGTTGAGGGCCAAGGCCCAAGTGGTCCTAGAGCGGCTCAAGATCCAGCCAGAGGGTCCCTTTAACCGAGAGTTGGCTCGGATAATCGCTTGGTTTCGTGCCTTTGAGGCAGGAGTGAGCCCAAAGGGGGATGATCTCTATCTGGCACTGGCTCTGGGCCAGCGAGGGGTCTGTCGCCATCGGGCGTTCAGCTTTGTAATCACCGCACGGGCTGCTGGAGTTCCCAGCCGCTATCTTCAAAATGAGGCCCATGCCTTCGCTGAGATCTTGGCTCCTGATGGTCGCTGGAGACGAGTCGACCTGGGAGGAGAAGCCCCTCGCCTTGATCTTGAGATGGGCGCACAGCAAGGTCTCCACCGACCAGATCCCGATCCCTACCCTAAGCCTCCCCCCTATCAGCGACAGTACAGCCAAAGCGCTCCTGGATCTCAACTTGGAGAGGGGCAGCGCTCTGGAGAGAGAAGCGCTCTCAGAAGCTCAACTGCAAAACAGAAGATTGAAGAGCGAGGGAGCGGCCCTTCAAACAGAGCTTCTGGGCTTCTTGGAGAAGCTCAGGCTGAGATCCCCATCCCCGCTGTTATGGCAGAACCCAACTCCCTCCCTAAAGCCCAGGCCCGCGCTGTAGAGCTGCGCTTGGCGCTGCCTTGGAGAAAACTACAGGTTTATCGAGGAGAAGCTCTCAGAGAGATCCAAGGCCAACTCAAGGATGTCCTGAGCAGGAGCCCCTTGTCAGGAGTCCGAGTGCAGGTCTTCCTGCTCCCCCAGGATGGAGGTCGCCCCATCGCCATCGGCTCCCCCGTCTTCACAGAGAGCGAGGGTCGCTTTAAGCTTCAGCCTCGTCTACCTTCTGCTCTGCCGCTGGGCTCCTATACTCTCCTCGCGGTCAGCGAAGCAGGACCCGAACATCGCTCGGGGCGCTCCGACGAATCGGGAGAGTGAGGATGTGGATCGACAGTCATTGCCATCTGGATTTTCCCTGTTTTGATTCAGATCGTGAGGCGGTCTTGGCGCGGGCTCGTGATCAGGGGATCGGCGGTTTTCTCTTAGCGGGGGTGGATCCCGCTGGCTGGAGACGTCAACGGAGCCTCTGTGCTCAGAGCCCCGGATCCCTACGTTGGGCCCTAGGGCTTCATCCCTGGCGAGCCGCTGAGCGCAGGCCACCTATCGAGGAGATGGAGCGCGCGTTGGACGAGCCTTCGCCGCCCTGCGCCATCGGTGAAATCGGCCTGGATCTCCACTTCCGCCCCAGATCCAGTCTCCCGCTTCAGGAGCAAGCCCTAAGAGATCAGCTTGCCCTGGCTCGGGAGCGGGATCTGCCCCTCATCCTGCACGTGGTCAAGGCTCAGGCCCCTTTGCTGCGGATCCTTAAGAGAGACGGCTTGCCCAAAGCTGGAGGAGTCATTCACGCCTTCAGCGGCAGCCTGGAGAGCGCCAGCGCCTATCTCACTTTGGGGCTCTATCTGGGAGTTGCAGCGCCCTTTGTGCGCTCCCCCAAGACTCGCCGCGCTCTGGCCGCTGTGCCTGAGGGCTCGCTCCTCCTGGAAACAGACGCTCCAGATCAAGCCCCTCTTGGGGTTAAGCGAGGAGAGCCCGTTGGGCTCATCGCAGTCGCTCAGGATTTAGGGAAGCTACGCGCTTGCCCTGCCCAACAACTTTTGGGCTCCAGCAGCCGCTCAACACGAGCGCTCTTTGGCCCCTTTTCATAGAAAAATTTAGGAGAATGAGGATGAGGTTCTCAAGGTTAGAGCGTTTGGTGGGCAGAGAGGGCCGTGAGCACTTGATGGCTTCAGAGGTTTGGATCGTTGGGCTCGGCGGAGTGGGAAGCTTTGCCGCTGAGGCTCTCGCGCGCAGCGGTGTTGGTCATCTCCGCTTGGTTGATTTTGATGTGGTGGGTCTCTCAGACAGCAACCGACAGCTCCCCGCCTTGGAGGGCAACTATGGTCGCCCCAAAGCAGAGGTGATGAGAGAGCGGCTCTCAGCTATTCATCCTGAGGCGAAGATCGAGGGTTCACAGCTGCGCTACAGCGCTGAGACCTCCGATGCCTTTTTCGACCGGCGACCAGATGCCCTGATCGACGCCATCGATCTGGTGACCCACAAATGTCAGCTCTTGGCTGATTGCCGCCGGCTGAAGATCCCGGTGGTCAGCTCCTTAGGAGCGGCTGGACGCAGCGATCCCACTCAGATAGAGGTCACAGATCTCAACCGCAGCCATCATGATCGCTTGGGCGCTGCGGTACGAAAGGTTCTAAAGCAACGTCACGGCTTTCCCCGCAACCCTAAATGGGGCATCCCTGCGGTCTTCAGCCAGGAGAGCCCCAAGCCACCTCTGCTTCAGGGCCCTGCCTCGGGAGATCGAGCTCGGACAGGAGGGACCCTGGTCTCTGTCACTGGGACTTTTGGCTTTGTCGCCGCTTCTGTGGTCATTCGAGGGCTCTTGGGTTGGGATTGAATACCTTCGACCTCCAAAATCCAAGCCTCGCGTTTTTTATAGCATTGGTTTAAGCAGCTCTTTGATCTCTTTGCCGAGGGTCGTCTCTAGGGCTCTGATCAGATATCCTCTTCCGTCGAGTTGAGGAGAAAGATGCCTGCTCTTGAGTTAAAAGGAGTGAGTAAGAGCTTCGGAGGTCGAAAGATCCTCTATAAGCTGGACCTGAGCCTAGAGCCTGGACGCATCCTGGTAGTGGTAGGACCCTCTGGAGGAGGTAAGTCTGTCCTCCTTGATCTGCTCCTGGGTTTGCTTCAACCCGATGAGGGTGAGGTGATCGCCCCCTCTGAAGTGGGCATGGTCTTTCAGGATGGGGCGCTCTTTGATGATCTCAGCGTTAAAGAGAACTTGGCCTTCCCCATCAGGGGGCAAGATCAAGAGGAGCGGGTTAAAGCCGCTGCCATCGCTGTGGGGCTGAGCCCTGGGCATCTGGCGGCGTGGCCCTCTCAGCTCTCAGGGGGTCTGAGGAAGCGCGCTGCCATCGCCCGCGCCCTGGTTCAAGGCCCTCCTATCCTCCTCTATGATGAACCCACCTCCGGTCTAGATGGAGCCGCCGCTGCGCGCATCAGCGCCGCCATCTTGACCGCTCGAGCCGCTCAACCTGAGCAGGCCGCGCTCGTCGTCAGCCATGACTATGTGCTCAGTGCTCAGGTGGCCGATGAGATTCTCTATCTAGATCCAATTCAGCACCGCCTGCTCCCGCTTATCTCCGCCGAGGAGCTTGAGGGGCCTCGAGATTGGCGAGCTCTACGGGATCGCCTAGAGAATCACTTTCAGGAACAGGACCCCCCCGCCTCTGAGCCTGGGACTCAGAGGCGCAGCCTGCTGGCCGCGCTGAGAGGACAGCTCTCTTTGGCTCTCGAGAGTCTTCGCCTCTTAACAGGTATCCGACTCCCCAAGACCCGCCCCTTCCTAAGGCGCTTTTGGGAGTTGGGGCTCAGCAGCGCCCCTGCGGTGGCTGTCTCTGGCTTGGTGCTCGGCTTGGTCACGGCGCTTCAAACCGGGCAGGCGCTGGGGCTGGCTTTTGGCGATCTTGATCCTCTGCCCGCTCTGCTGGGAGCGATCATCTGCCACCACCTGGGTCCCCTCTATACAGGGCTCTTCTTGGCGGGGCGAGTGGGCGCGCGGGTCGCCAGCGAGGTGGGCATCAAGACCTATCTGCGACAGGCAGACGCCCTCCAGACCTTTGGCACCACCGCAGAGGCGGTCTGGCTCTCCCCGATGATGGCAGCTTCTCTCTTCGCCTTCCCGCTTATGGCTCTGCTCCTGGAAGCAACAGGGATCCTGGGTGGTTTTTTAAGTTATGTATGGATCCAGGGGCAGAACACAGCGGGCTTCTACCACACGGTCTTGAGCGATGTGGCGTTGGAGCCGATACTCTGGGGCTTGCTTCGAGCCTTGGTCACCGGCATCGTCGTCATCACCTTGGCCTATACCGCAGGGCGCCAAGCCCGCCGGGGCAGCGACGCTGTCGGTCGAGCCACCACTCAGGCGGTGGTCTCTGGGCTCTTGGGCGCCATCGCTGTTGAGCTCCTCTTTAGCCTCTTGGGGGGATTGTGAAGATTTTTTGGGTTATCGCGCTGCTCTGCGCTTGTGAAGAGCCAGGTCTTCGCTTTCAAGTCTATTTTCAGGAGGCAGGGGGGCTTAAGCCTGGAGATAACGTGACGGTTCGGGGTCTCTCTGTTGGTCAGGTCTTGGATGTAGACCTGGCCCCCGATGGGGTCTTGGCCAAGTTAGAGGTGCGGGCTCGCTTTCGCAAACATATGGACTCTGCAGCCCAGTTTCGGGTTGAGGGGGAGAAGCTGGTCACCGGGAAGATGATGCTGGTTGTGGAGCCGGGGAAACCCCCAGGTCGTTTGCTCAAGGAGGGAGAACAGGTCAAGGGAGAGAAGAACAGAAGCGGCCCGATCAAAGAAGCTCAAGAGGCCCTCCAAAAGAGCGTCGAGCACGCCCGCAGTCAAGCCCAGGGCTTGGGGCGGGCGGTCCTCCACCCTGATCGCCTGCCCCCTCGCAATATGGGCGCTACAGTGGATCTAGACCACCCTGGACAGCATCGCCTGCGGCTCATCGGTGTTAAGGTGCTGGAGAGCACCGCCGATGGCGCCAGTTGGGACGGCTTTGGCGCAGGGGGACCTGATCTCTTGTTGCAAGCTTGGGCTGGAAATCAGCAGATCCTGCTCACGGAGCGCCTGGATGATCGTCACGAGCACAGCTGGGACGAGCTGCTCTCATCACCCTTTGATCTCAAAGAGCGCCCCATCCTCAAGATCAAGGTCTTGGACATGGACGCGACCTTCAGCGATGAGATCGGCATCATCGAGTTTCAACCAGGAAAGCAAGATGTAAAAACAGGACGCCTCTTTCGCCTCGCAGCGGGGCGGATCTCTGAGCTTCAGCTTAAGGTGGAACGCGTAGAGTTCTCCAAAGGAAAGAAACAGCCCACCAAAGAGGAGAAGTGAAGTCTAGAGGAGGTTGGCGGCCAACTCCGCCAGAGGGCTACGCTCCCCCTTGCTGAGGGTCACGGTTCCCGCGAGGTGCTGCTCTCTAAAGCGGTTGACCAGGTGCACAAGGCCATTGCTGTTGGCGTCCACATAGGGGTTATCGATCTGGTAGGGATCTCCTGTGAAGACGATCTTGGTCTCCTCCCCCACGCGGGTGAGGATCGTCTTAACTTCGTGGGGGGTGAGGTTCTGAGCCTCATCGACGATGAGGTACTGTTTGGGGATAGAGCGGCCTCGGATATAGGTGAGAGGCTCCACCTCTAAGAGACCCATCTCGCAGAGATCTTCATAGCCTCGACCATCTCGCCGGGGGTTGGGGCGCAGGTTAAGGAGCAACTCAATGTTGTCCTTAATGGGGTTCATCCAGGGTCCCAACTTCTCCTCGACCGTGCCCGGCAAGAAGCCCAGATCCCGACCCAGAGGAAAGATGGGACGGCTCACCAGGACCCGCTGATAGCGATCCTCATCGGTGACCTTATGGAGACCCGCCGCGAGGGCCAGCAGAGTCTTACCCGTCCCTGCCTTGCCCACCAAAGTCACCAACTGGATCTCATCATCCATCAGGAGCTGTAGGGCGTAGCTCTGCTCCATATTCCGAGGCTGAATGCCCCAGATGCTCTCTCGACGACGAGGCAGCGCCTTGATCTGCTCGCTCTCAGCATCAAAACGGCCCAAAGCGGTGTGGTTGCTGCGGCTGATATCCCTGAGCAAAAGAAATTCATTGGGGAAGAGACCCTCCACCTCCAACTTAAGCCCTCCTGAGAAGGCCTCCTGGATCTGCTCAGAGTTCACCTCCAACTCTCGATGTCCAGGATAGAGGTCACTGATCTCTACCCGGTCGGGCTCGTAGTCCACCGCCTTAAGGCCCACGACATCTGCGCGGATCCGTAAGTTGGTGTCCTGAGAGACAAAGATAACCTCAGCCTCTGGGTGCAGCTTCTGCTCTCTTAAACCACACTGAAGGATCAGGTTATCGTAGATATTGCTCTCCGCGAAGAGGGTACCGGAGCGACCATTGCGCTCCTCTAAGAGAGCGACCCGGAAGCAGCCACCGTTCTTGAGAGAGACCCCATCGATCAGCTGACCCTCTCCGCGTAAACCATCCAACATTCGAGAAAACTCTCGAGCGTTGCGCCCCAAGCCAGAAGCATCTCGCTTAAAGCGGTCCAGCTCTTCGATGACATAGATGGGCAACACCACCTCAGCACCCGCACCAAAGCGCAGCGGTGCCAAAGGCTCGTGGAGGATGACATTGGTATCCAGGACATAGATCTTCTTGGGCATCTTCTTCCTCTATCGAGGGTCAGCTTCAGGCTCCCTCAAGCTCAACTTAGATACGCCTAAAACGGCAACAAAAGAGACAAACCTGAGGAGCTATACCAAAAGTGGGGATTGAGTTCAGCGCCAGCTCGTGCTTTTATGCGCGACTATGAGCCCATCACTCAGATGAGCTTTCATTGAGCCTTGGAGTTTGCATGTCCTCTTTCTCCGTCGGAGATATGGCGGTCTATCAAGGGCAAGGGGTTGGACAGATCACAGAGATCTCCACCATGGAGGTCGCGGGCCAAGAGCTTGAGTTTTACACCCTGGAGATGGGCAGCGGTGCTCTCTTGCGGGTCCCCACTCATCGGGCTCAGGAGTTGGGCTTGAGGTGGGTGATCGAGATGGCACAGATCCCAGTCATCTACGAGGTCCTCTGTGCTCCCGCTGATCCCCCCAAAGAGAAGGCCTGGAACCGACGCTTTCGCATCTATAATGACAAACTCCGCAGTGGAGACCTGGCTGGGATCGCTGAGGTCCTCAGAGATCTCAACTTCCTCTCCAAGAACAAAGAGCTGAGCTACGGTGAACGCCAGATGATGGAGCAAGCCCAGAGTCTCTTGGTCGCTGAGATCGCCCTCGCGAGTGAGAAGAGCCACCTAGAGATCAGCGAGGAGCTAGAGCAGCTCCTCTCCTGAGGCAGAAGCAGCAAACGAGCGCGTCAGGGACCCTCTCTGACGCATGGATGTCAGGACAGCATGTCCGAAGAATTTTTAGAGAATGCTCCTCTCTTTGAGGAGGAGAACTGGGAGGAGATCAAACCCAAGAGGCGGTTTATGCGCAGCCCTCTCCTCATGCTTCTCCTCCTGTTAGGCGCCAGCTTCCTTCTCTTTAAAACACTCCCCAAAGCCCTCCACTTCTTTGATGGCAGCCCCCTCGAAGAGTGCGGGGAGTTATCAGATCGTCCACACTTAAGACGGAACAACCCTGAGCTTCCTCCTCTTGCTCATCAACGATACTGTCAACTCTCGGGGACTGTAGATACCTTCTCTATCCTAGCAACCGGAGAGGTCCAAGAGAGCTTAAGCCCCTATAAGAGACATGAGCATCGCCGCTACTTCGTGAAGCTGGCGGGGGATAAAGTCTTCTTGATCCTCGCTGGGGATCGTCGCGATGTGGTCAACTATCGAGATCGTCAAAATAGCCTCTTAGGTTTCTCCATCAAGGAGCCTGGGCGTATCCTTGATCCCGATCAGATGCCTGGTTATGAGCACACCAGTCGAACCCTACGTCTCAAATACAGCCTCCCTGAAAGTCAAGCGATCCGGCTCTTTGATACGACAGACCATCCTCATGACTATTGGCCCTATCTCCTCATCTGCTTCTTGATGGCATTGACCATAGCTTTGGCCCTCTTTAGCTTGTTTCGCTTTACCTGGTTGAGGCTCCGCACTGAGAGCTGAACTGCCATCACCCCGCGCTTTCGGTTAGACTGAGCTGCTTTTAACTCAGGGGCCGATCCGATGAGCCGATCCTCACTCCTCTCTCTCTGCTCTCTCCTCGCCTTGAGCCTCTGTTCCTGCGCTGAACAGGTTCGAGAGCCCCAAGAGCGCCAGATCATCGTTGAGATCGATCCCAACCAGCCCCTCTTCGATCCTGAGTATGATGATGCGGGGAACATGATCGTCCCCGATGGAGGCTTCCTGCCACCTCCTCCTCAACATCAGGCGCTGATCTTGGTGGCGGTGGGAGATGATGAACCTGAGATTCATGTGGGAGGAGAGCTGGATCTCAGCGTCATCCTTCTGGATGGCAACGGTGATCCAGTTGAACGAGAAGCGGTGCAGTTTGAAATCTTGGACGAAGATCCAGGAGAGGCTGCGCTGAGCGCACGTCGTTCAGTGACCGATCGCAATGGCATGGCCACCGTCAGCCTCCGTGCAGGGGAGCTTATCCGTGAGTACACCGTGGAGGTTTGGCATCGAGAGACACGTAAACTGCGGTTTCAGATCCATGTTGTCGATATGCCTTCGGGGGGGTTGGAGATCGGCATCGAATATAACGGCCCTGTGGCCCTCGGTCGTGTTGAACTCTATCTCCTAGAGGACAGCCACTACTGCGAAGATCCCTACTATCTTATCCCTCCCGAGGGGGTCGCCTTTAGCGGCGCAGTGGAGAACCTCTTTGATCGGGTGCAGATCGCTCCGCTTATGGCGGGCAAGCGCTACTCCGCCATGCTTAGAGGGCGGCTGAGGAGCAACGGGGTTCTCGCCGCAGGTGGCTGCGTGGGGGAGATTTTGGTCGCTGAGGATGAGGTCAATCGCGTCACCATCCAGGCTTTCCTGTTGCCGCTTAACCCAGGCGGCTCCTACAGCGTCGATAACCACTTTAAAGGTGCGATCCATTCTGAGGGATCGAGTAAGCAGAGATGAGTTGACACCATTTT
>CAYLJJ010000113.1:0-18360 GCA_964384025.1 uncultured Nannocystaceae bacterium | reverse complement strand
TGGTCATGTTTGGACGTTGGATCTCCATGTCATAAAGTTCACAACACGCTCTCAAGGTGGAGGCCCTTGACTATCGACGCCTGTGTTGAAGCTCCTATAGCCCTTAAACCCATCCCTTGAACTCTGCTTCAAGACCAAATCACCGCTCTTGTAAACACCACTGAAAACGCATGTCTACCATGCGCGAAGTGCGCTTTTTCGTCTTGAATTTGATGTAGAAGATAAGCCACTGGAGCCAAATAGGCATCAAGAGCTGGGGTAATCAAATATGATGTGAAACAAGGAGACCATCAAAAGAATTAGTTTAATTCCCTGATTTTTTTCAAAAAACTCCTGTTAAAAAAGAATCAATTCCTGTATAAATATAGTTGCACCAACAATCTTGCTGAGTGATTTTCAAAAATGAGTTCTAAACAGCTCTTACCTTAATTTTGAGAGGCAAGTGAAGAACTCTCAAAGATTAGAAAGGGCGAGTTTTGAAGCTGTCTTCAAGAAGGCTAGAGAGAGCTAAGAGACGCCCTCTCAACTTTTTGCTCAGGCGGGTAGATCGCGTCTTAATCGAACAGAAGTAGCTGGTGCGCTGTTCAAAGGGGTCGATCTCCTCCATCATCGAGTTCTAAAGCTAAGTGGTTCTTTTAAAAAAGAGTTTTGGAAAAGTTGAAGAATCTAGACAGATTGCCGGAGAGCCTATAGTTTGGTGGAGATTCTTCAACTTTTGAAATCAAGGTTAAGATGTTGAAAATAAAGCAAAAAACATTCGGAGGTTTGATCCGGACAGGGCCTAGGGGGAATGGGTATTAAATGACTCATCCTGAGATTCTTCATTTTGGGTATTTAGGTCTTTGAAATTAAAATGGAAAAAAAGGTAAGGGTCCTGAACCTGTCCCTGTTCTTGAGGGGATTAAGACCAGTTATCGGCCGCGTCGGGTTTGCCGTCATCGTCAGGTCCTGAACCTGTCCCTGTTCTTGAGGGGATTAAGACGTGGCCAAGCCACCGAGCATGTTTGCTCCTGCGAGAGCCATCAAAGTCCTGAACCTGCCCCTATTCTTGAGGGGGTTAAGGTGTATCGTTGAAAAAACGCTCATTGTCATAGCCAAAATAATTTTGAATTTGCCCCTATTCTTGAAGGCTATCGGATAAACCACCCGATAGCTTATTTTGCCTCAGAATTGCTGGTATAAAATATGATTCATTGGATTTCCTCAGAAAGGTCTATTTCAGATAAAAAAGCAAATAAGTGTATTGTTTTCGCATCATATTTAGAAAATATTTCCGATATGTAAACATGGGGCTCCGTCTAGTGTAGCTGCCCTTCACGCTCAATTCTCTCCAGCGGGCTCGGGGGGGATTTTTATCTCCAGTCTTGTTGTTGTGCTTAACGCACACACCCACTTCGATGACTTCGCCATCTTTGCTTTCACAGTGATGTGAGCATGGTAGATCGCTCCTTAGGTCGCTCTAAGGAGGTTGTCCGCTCATCTGGAGCAGCAGCCGCTGGGGGGTTCGATGTGGCCCAACGAGACTCCGTTGGGCTCGTCCTGAGCAAAGCTTTAGAGGGGTCAGTCACAGATTCTTCGCTCCCTGACAGGGCTCTGATAAATAACGCTCTAAAGAGAGGGGAGCAGAGAGCATGTTGGAGACTCAGACCCCACAGGAGCGGCTTGAACGACTCCTGTTCGAGGCAAAACAGAGTAGAGATCCCAAAGAGCGCAGCGAGCGCCTTCTGCGCGCAGGCGATCTTCAGCGAGATGAGTTGGGGGCGCCTCGAAAGGCCAGCGCCCTCTATTTTCAAGCCTTAGAGACTCCTGATCCTCGACCAGCCCTTACTCGGCTGGCGCAGCTCACCCGCCAAACCGGAGATGAGTTGGTGACCGATCGCTTGGTCGCTGCGCTCTCCAAAGTGAGACGCTGGGAGGATGTAGAGACAGTGCTCTGCCGCCACGCTGAGGCCAACCCCAAGCTGCGCTCTCAGCGCTATCTGGAGGCTGCCCGTGTCGCCCAGGAGGAGCGTCAGGATCATGGAGCGGCGCGGGGCCATCTCCTGCGCGCCGCTCAGGGAGAGCCCTCCCCTGCGGTACAAGAAGCCCTGGAGAGCTTCCTCAACCAACACCCTAAAGATGCTGTGATCGCGCGCTGTCTGGCTGGGCTTCTGCGCGCTGAGGATCCTCATGGGGCCGCGCGGGTTTTGGCGGGGGTCGCCAGCCAACTAAAGCGTGAGGCGCGGGCGCGGCTCTTTGCTGAGGCAGGTCGCATCTGTATTGAGTGGGCAGCAGCGCCCAGCGAAGCTCTAGGGCACCTTCAAGAGGCTCAAGCCGCCTTTCCCGAGCTGACCGAGCGCCTGATCACCCTCTATGAGGCGATCTTGGCTCGTTGGCCTCAGCGGGCAGAGATCACTGAGCGTCTGTTGGGGATCTTTGAACATCTGCGGCGACCTGAGAAGGTCTACAGTGTTCTAGAAGCCCGCTTGGAGCAGGCTCCAGAGGAGCAGCGCCCTGAGCACCTCCTCCGTTTGGCGGAGCACGCAGAGTACCAGCTCCTAGAGCCCGGCTTGGCCTTTCATCTCTACCGTCGCGGCCTAGAGCAGGGAGATGGTGAGCTGGTAGCTTTCGCCGCAGGAATGCGCCGCGTGGGCGCTGAGGGGGTTGAAGAAGCGTTCTTGGTGATGAACCAGCTCTTCCGAGAGTATGAGCTTTGGCGAGCCTTGGTGCATGTCCTGGATGATGAGACCGCGCTGCGAGTAGAGGACGCAGAGCGAGCAGAGCTGTGCTGGGAGGCTGGCACAATCCTAGAGAATGAACTGGAAGATCCAGAGGGCGCCATGCGGCGCTATATCAAGGCGTTCAAGCTCTCTCCCCGAGAGCCGCGCTATATCGAGGCGGGAGAGCGCATCTATCGAGGCCGAGAGGATTGGCCCATGGTGGAGCGCCTCCTGGGGCTGCGGGCACGCATCGCTCAAGATTCAGAGCAGCGAGGCCAGCTCCTCTTGGAACAGGCGGAGGTCCTCCTTAAGCAGCTCAAGCAGCCAGTCAGAGCCTATGGAGCGATCCACGCAGCTATCCAAGAGGGTAGAGAGGAAGCTGCGTTGCGGCTCCTCTCTGATCTGGTCGCTGATGAAGTCTCCATGAGCGCGGTAGAGCATCACCTCCGCGCTCAGGTTGCAGAGGCAAAGCCCATCGATGCTCTGCCCCTGCTCAAAGAGCTGGCGGCCCTGCATCTGGAGCTGGGAGGGCGCTTTGAGGCAGGCCTCGCCGCTCTTAGAGCTGCCGCCGAGTTGGCGCCTGAGGATGAGCCTCTCTTTGAGCATGTAGCCCTGGTCTTGGAGCGCGCTGATTCCTCTACCGAGTTGGCCGCCTGGCTCGCTGAGGCGGGAGGACGTCCGCTCTCAGAGCGCAGCAAAATGGCGGCTCTACGTCGCGCCGGAGAGCTGTACTGTGATCACCTAAAGCAGCCCGAGGCGGGGGCGGAGGCTTACCGACAAGCCCTGCTCCTGAGCCCTGGAGACGGGGAGCTGTTTGAAGATCTGCTGACAGCCGCAGAAGCCAGTCAGAACCCACGCCTGCGGCTCTCTATCCTAGAAGATGCGCTGCAAGCTCGGTTTGGAGAGCCCGAGCTTGGCAGTCAGCGTCGATGGATGAGGGCACGGGCTCAGCTTCAGGAGGAGCTGGGCGAAGAGGAGGAGGCTCTGGAGAGTTGGCTGAGCTTGCATCGCCAAGACCCCTTGGATCCAGAAGCTCTTGATCTGCTCCAGGAGCGCCTCGGCGCACAGAAGGAGTGGGCGCGGTTGGAGGAGGTTCTTGAAGAGAGCGCGAAGGCAGCTCAGGGAGAGCAGCGTCTCGATCTTTGGCGAGCCCTGGCTGAGCTGCTGGAGGGTCCTTTAGAAGCGCCTAAGGAAGCTGCGATCTATCTAGAGCAGCTCCTAGAGCAGGGGGAGTCGGTGCATGAGGAGCTTGAGCGGGTCTATCAAGCCCTCGGTGATCGAGCAGGGCTCATCGGCCTCTGTGGTCTGGCGCTGCGGCGAGAGGAGAAGCCTGGAGCCCAACTGGAGCAGGCTGAACGCCTGCTGAGCTTGGCCCTGGAGCCGCCCATAGATCAGGAGGCGAGGCTGCGAGCGCTTCGTGTCTTGGCCAAGCTACAGCCTCAGCGCCTTGAAGTCTTGGATGATCTCTTAGATGCGCTGAGGAGCTGCGGGGAGCGAAAGGAGCTGCTCGAACTCCTCAAGCAGCGCTGCCGCCTGGATCCAGAGAGCGGCTCTTTTGATCTTCTGCGAGAACTGGCCGGCCTCAAGCTGGAGCTGGGAGATCTGGCGGGGGCCATCAAGGTTTGGGAGGATCTGCTCAATCGCGGCTCCGATCTGGAGGTGGAGCAGCTCTGGAGAGAGATCCACGCCCTTGGTTCTCTCAACCTAAGCGCCCTCAGAGCTTTCCTGGCTCTAGCAGATCGCTGTGAGGCGGTTGGAGAGAGCATCTTGCTGCTTGAGCGCCTCGCTGAGGTCAGCATAAAGCCCCTGCCCTATCTGGAGCGTCGCGCTCAGCTCCTCGCTGAGATTCAGCGACCTGAAGAGGCCCGAGAGATCTGGTTAAAGATCGCTGAGCTGCGTCCTCAGGCCCCTGAACCCAGAGCGGCTCTTAAGCTTTTGGCTCTAGAGCAAGGAGATCATCGCGCCGCAGCCTTGGCGCTCCAAGAGGAGGCAGCCCTGACTCCAGAGTTGCCTCAACGTCTCCAACTTGAGCGCAGCTTAGCCCAACTCTACGAGAGAGAGTTGGGAGAGCTTGAGCAGGCGGTGGAGGTCTGGGAGCGCATCCTCAAGCTTCGTCCAGGGGACACCGAAGCCCTCGCGGCCCTTAAGCGCCTCTACGCTGAGCTGGGCCGCAGCGAAGAGCTGATCCAGCTCCTCAAGCTCCTCCTGGAGCAGACCCAGGATGAGCATCGCCACCTGATGCTGCTCTCTGAGGCTGCGGGGCTCTTGGAGAACCTTCGAGGAGACTATGCAGGGGCCTTCGAGTGTTGGTGGCGCGCCCTACGTATCCTGCCTCGTCCTGGCGTGCGAGTCTTGGGGGAGCTGCGCCGCCTCGCTCGGTTGGGGAATCTACAGGAGCGCTTCCTGGAAGTGTTAGAGCTGGCGCGGCTGCGCTCTCCTGAGCGCGAAGATCAAAGGCTCCTGCTCCTGGAGCAGGCGCGGTTGGCAGAAGAGTCCCTCGATGATCTTGCTCAAGGCTTTGAGTATGCTCACAGCGCTTTTAAGCTGGAGGTTGGGACAGGAGAGGCGCTTAAAGAGATGGAGCGCCTGGGGGAGCGGTTGGGGCGATGGGAGGTTCTTATCGAGGCTTGGCGACAGGTGGCCGATGGCGGTGTAGAAGCGGAGGAGCGGATCGCACTCCTTAGATCCTGTGCTGAGGTGAGTGAACAGAAGCTGGCACGCCCCAAGGAGGCTTTCTCCTTTCTCTCCACCGCAGGCCAAGTGGGTGGGGAGGTCAAGGAGGAGCTACAGCGCCTAGCCGAGGCTCATGATCTCTGGGAAGAGTATGTTGAAGTTTGCAGTCAACATTGGCAAAGCCAGAGCCAACTCAAGGCTAAGATCTCCGCCCTTCATGATCTTGCTCGGGTCTTAGAGAATCGCGCAGGGCGTTGGGAAGCGGCCTTTGAACAGCTCCTCCTTGCGCTCCAACTGGACCCACGAGATTCCGACACCCGCAAAGAGACAGATCGCCTCGCTGAGGCTCATGCGGCTTGGCCCATCGTCGCTCAAGTCCTGGAGCTTAAGGCGGAGGCGACCGAGGAGGGCTGGCTCAAGATCGCCCTCCTTCAGGATCTGGCTGAGATGCAGGCCCAACGCCTTAATGATCCCAAGAAAGCTTCTGAGACTCTCCAGCAAGCCTTCGCCCTGGAGCCTTGGAATGAGCAGACTCACGATGCACTGCGCGTGGTAGCAGAGCAGCTGGGGGACTGGGCTCAATTGGCAGCTTTCTTTGAAGAGGAGGCGGGCTGGGCGCGGGAGCGTCATGCTCGCCTAAGACTCTATCGCCAAGCGGTGGAGATCCATCGTCTGCATGGGGCTCCAGGGGAAGCGGCGCGGATCCTAGAGCGGCTGCTTGAGCTTGAGCCCTCCGAGGAGCGGATCGAAGAGCTGCTCCTTCTACGTCGAGTTCAGGGCGACCCTGAAGCTTTGGCGCGCTCGCTGGAGCGGCACCTGCGTGGCGCCAATGAAGAGTCGCAGATAGAGCGGCTGCATGAGCTGGTAGAGCTCTATCGAGGCCCTTTGAACTCTCTAGAGCAGGCAGAGCGCTGCCTCCAACGTCTGCTGATCCTTCAACCTGAAGAGCCTGAGCTTTTTGAATCTTTGGTGGAATTGTTGGAGATACAGAAGGCATGGGCATCCCTGGATGAGGTCTTAGACCAACGTATCCGCCGCCTTAAAGGAGAGCGACGCGCAGCCCTCATTCGAAGACGCGCTGATCTCTTGCGCCTTAGACGGGGGCGCCCCAAAGAGGCCTTTAGCCTCCTGGCACGTCTAGCCAAGGAGCAGCCTAAAGACAAAGATCTCCTCCTTGAGCTGAATGAGCGGGCCCCTGCTGCGGAGGCCTGGGATGAGCTGCTCCTTTGCGCTGAGCGCAGCGCCACCGTGGCCGATGAGGAGAACCTACCTGAGATTTTGAGCCTCATCGGCCGCATCGCCCTTTATCACTTTGGCAATGAGAAGAGAGCCCGCAAGGCTCTGAGTCAAGCCCTTGAGTTGCGTCCTGGTGATATGGAGTTGGCCCGAGAGTTGGCTAAGCTTTTAGAAAAACGACGGCACTTTGGGGAGCTGCTCAAGCTCTATCAACGCAGCGGAGCGGCGCTCTTTGCGCGCCCTGACGAGGCTCCAGACAGCGATGGAGCACGGGCTCGCTGGGCTCTGAAGGTCTCCGAGCTGGAAGCAGATCGCCTCTATCGTCTGGATCGAGCAGTCAGCACTCTACGCAATCTCCTGAGCGCTCAACCCCAGCACCTTGAGGGCTTGAGGCGCTTTAGAGACCTCTGTCAGCGAGCCCAAGATGGAGCGGGTTTGCTGGAAGCGATAGAGCGTCTGGTAGAACTGAATCCCAGTGAGAGCCTTAAGCTCTGGGAACAGGGGGCGCGCGATCTCAGCTCTATCTCAGAGGAGGAGCGCGCGGTCCTTCTCTGGGAGCAGCTGCTGCGTCAGCTCCCTGAGCACCAAGAAGCCCAGAAAGCGATAGGCCAGTACGCCGAGCGACGCAAAAACTGGGATCTCAAGGTCACCCAATTGGAAGCACAGATCCGCTCAGCAAGAAACCCTGAAGAGGAGGCTGCTTTGCTCTGTGAGTTGGGGAAACTTCACCGCGAACGTCGTGAAGATCCCCAAGCAGCCCGTGAAGCTTTTTTGAAAGCCTCTGAGGTGGTTCCCGATGAGATCACTGCACTGGAAGCCCTCGTGGATCTGGCTCAAGCTCAGGATGATGGAGAGACCATCATCCACTGCGTTGATCGCCTGCTGGGTCGTCTGGAGCGGGAAGCTGAGCCCGCCTTAAAGCAGGAGCTGGGTCCTCGAATCGCGGTCCTGCTTCCAGAGCGAGCCCGCCTGGCTCAGGAGATGGGAGATGAGGAGACCGCCCTCCGCTGTCTCTCTGATGCCCACGAGCTGGCGCCTCAAAACACAGAGCTTGGGCAAGCTCTGGCGGATCTGCTCTTTGAGCGGGGAGATCTCCGCGCTGCTGCCGTAATCTACGGCCGCATTCCCCTGCCCAAGCCCCCAGCGGGAGTAGAACCAGAGGCTTTTAAGGCAACGGAGCAGCTTCGACGAGCCCAAGCCTATCAGTGGGCAGGGGAGTATGATCGCGCAGCCCACTACTACGAGGGCGCCGCGCGCTTTAAGCTCAGCCGAGTAGAGGCGCTCAAATCTTTGGCGGGGCTCCAGGAGTCCGCCCAGCGCTGGGAAGCAGCGATCCGGGCTTGGGAGCGCCTCGCCCAAGCTCAGAGTGAACCCGCTCAAGTAGGCTTGGCGCTGGCGACTGCGGGGCGCATCGCTGAGCTGCGCCTCAAGAAGATCGGTCGAACCATTCTGCTCTATGAGCGCGCTCTCCGAGCAGGCTTAGAAGAACGCACCTTCTTGCGAGAGATCCTCCATTTCTATGCCCAGCACCGCAGGAGCGCGAGCTTAGAGATCGTCGAGCGCCTGTTGGAGGGAGAGGAGGATGCCAACCAGCTCGCCGCGCTCTGGTCTCTCAAGGGCGACCTCCTGGCTGAGCGGCGACAGCTCCCTCAAGCCAGACAAGCTTGGCTCAAGGCTCTGGAGGAGGCCCCTGGAATGGTCTCTGCCGCCCGAGGTCTATTGAACTATCTGGAGGGAGACGCAGAGGGCGTTCTAGAGCGGATCCGCTTTGCGGCCAATGAGCTGCGGCCCGCTGATCGCCTGCCCATCTTAGAGCTGTTGGGAGAGCAACTTCAGGAGCTGGACTCGGACGCCGCCCTTTCGATCTACGAGGAGATCCTCGCTCTGGATGGGGGGCATGTAAAGGCCCGCGCGGCCCTGGCTCAGATCCACGGACGGCTGCTGGAGGCGGGAGATGGGGAGCATCTTCATCGCGCCATCAGCCACCGTATGGCCTATCTCCGGGCGGTACCTGGGGATCCTGAAGCTCTCCGTGATCTGATCAAGCTTCTCAGAGCGGCGGGGGAGCCCCATCATATCCCCCTGCGGCTCTTAGCTTGGCTGGATCAAGCAGATCTTGAGGAGCAGGAGGAGGCGGATCGGATCCAGGGGCTTTCTCTGGATCAGATGCTTTTGGATAACAACCGTCGAACGGAGTGGATCGCGGGCAGTGAGTGGCGTATGTCCGCTGGAACTCTCCTTAAGAATATCCATGAGTGGATCGCCCCTGAGTTGGATAGCTGGATGCCTCCCTCTGAGCTGGACGCTGAGCCTGCTGATCTCATCGATCCTCCACTGGCTGAGATGGCTGAGCAGCTCTGCCGGCTTCTAGAGCTGCCTCCTCGGCGCATCTGGCTCAGGAGCACCTCAGATCCTCGCCTGGGCTTGCGGCGCATTCACCCTCCCGAATTTATCGCGGGGGGCGGCCTAAGTCAGGGCCTCAGCCCTGCTTCACGCCGTTTCCATCTGGGCCGCGCCCTAGAGCTGAGCCGAGGGGCTGCTATCTTCGCCAGTCTGCTCTCTCTGGACTCCTCTCGGGCGCTCTTCGCTGCCGCCGTCAATTTAGCGCTGCCTCAGCAGGGGCTCGACTTTGGTGCGGCGATGGGGATCGATGAAGAGGCGCTGATCGCCTGGACTCAGCTCCTCAACATCAGCCTGCCTCCCAAGCATGTAGAATCTCTTGCACGGGCAGCGGGGCCAGTGATCGCGGCGGGCCCTAAGAGCTTTGAGGAGTGGGCTCAGTTGAGTCGTATGAGCGCCAACCGGGTGGGCTTTATCCTCTCAGGGGATCTGGTGGAGTCGATCGCCGCGATGGGTGCTCACCCTGAGTCTCCTGAATATTTCCGTGCTCGTCTCAAGGAGAACCCTGCTCTCGAGGATCTTTATCTCTACGCTTTCAGCGATCGCTTTCGAGGACTCCTCAGCCTGATGATAAACAGGAGTTGATCCGCTGCTTAAAACCGACCCAGTTAGCCGCTGAGACCCACTCGTTCTGTTTCCGATATTCCCATTCCATATTAACCCACTGGATACGTATCCAGTGGGTCATACTCAGGTGTCGGGCAGTGGGTTAAGGATTTTCGAGGGGTGGCTAGAGCAGCAATAAATTTTGTTCGGCGTAGGGAGAGAGGAAGTCTATCTTCGAGGCACTAACGATGGAGGAATCTTTGAATCTCAAGCATATACGCATACTTTTTGAAGGTCGCCTGAAATTTCCCCCCAGCCAAACTTCACCTACTTTCAAATCAGGAGCATCATAATGAAACAGAAGATGATTAGGCTAATCCAACCGACCAAGGCGCATGCAGCGCTTTGGCTAAGCTGGCGACAAGAGCTACCTACACTCCGTTACAATCCGATTATAGACTCTGATTTGGTTGCCCTCGCACAGCATCTTGATGGGATCGACAATGATCTAAGTGCCCAGCGGAATAGATATCGTTGGATGATTGAGGCAGATGGTGAGGTTGTAGGGACAGTCTCCGCTGGTAGCTTTTCATGGCGTATGGGTTATGGCGAGATTGGCTATCAACTGGGACAGGCTTGGCACGGTCAAGGTATTGGCACTCGAGCTGTTGCGCTCCTTGTCGATAAGCTTTTTAACGGAACAGCGCTCCGCCGTCTAATTGCACTCATTGCTGTGGACAATGAGGCTTCAATATGTCTTGCAAAACGTCTCGGCTTCGTTGTTGAGGGTAATTTGCGTGAGCATTATATAATCCAAGGAACCCCAACAGACGAGCTGATTTTGGGGTTATTAAGGACGGACTGGGAAAAAAGCATAGATAATGTGCGGCAATGAAACAGGCCAGCAGATTATAGACATAAATAGAAAGGTAAGAGTCATCTTCAGTCGTCTAAGCGCTTCCCTGAGCCCATCGGCTGAGTCAAAGTAAGCGCCAACCTCCAGCAGCTCCAACACCTGCTCAGCGAGCCTTAGGTCTGATACTCAAAAGTGGCCCCACTTAAGGCGTTTTGAATGTCCTCCTCAACGATCCCAAACAAGCGCTCTCTGATCGAGCGCTCCAGGAGCAGCTCAAGGCAGAGCATCAGACCGGCCTTGAAGTCCTCAAGCGGAGCTGTCACTGAGGCTTTAGCTTGGAGGTTCGGATTCCGATGGGAACCGAACGCCAATAGGGGCAGAGACAAGACAAGGTTTTTAAAAAGATGCAAAAGATGTTGGTGTTGAGATGGCTCAGCCCTCTGCTCCTCGGGATCTGTCTGGGCTGTGAAGCGGACGAGGTGCAACCTGATGAGACTTTATCTGAAGAAGCTGGTCCCTCGATGGACTCAGACAGCTCAGAGGATGCTGGTCCCTTAACGGATGTGGAGCGCACGCCGCCCTTGGATGCTCAGCTCACAGACAGCCTACCCTTGGATGCTCAGCTCACAGATAGCCTGCCTCCGGTCGACGTCGGCTCCCCCCTTCGCTGTGAGCCACATGAGCTGAGCCAATTTCAGATCAGTGATCCAGAGGCCCTCTGCAACGATGGCAGCCCAGCGGTCTTCTATCTCCGTGAGGGGCGAAGCGAGGATCGAAACAAGTGGCTCATCCAGATGGAGGGTGGCGGCGCCTGCGCTGATCTTTGTGAGTGTGAGGAGCGTTGGCGGAGGCGAGCTGATGATCTGATGCGGGCACCCCGCCAAGCTTGTCGAGGAGGTCGCGGAATCCTCGCCGCCAACTCCAACCAGAACCGCTTTAAGGACTGGACCGTCATCTTTCTGCCCTATTGCAGCTCTGATCTCCGCTTTGGGGACAGCTACCAAGCCCGAGATCCAGCGCAGATCCAGGCGCTCTGCGGTGGAGTGGCCCCCAACGCGCCGCCAGAGGGCTTTCACTTTCGAGGCAGCCGCCATGTGCGTGGGATGATCGAGGACCTCTCCGATCCTGAGCGTTTCCCTGAGTTGAACTTGAGGGGCGCTGAGTATCTCCTCTTCTCAGGCTCCTCAGCGGGCTCCTCGGGGATGCGCCAACATCTGGACGCGGTGGCGGAGCATATGACCGCCATCGCCCCCAATCTCCTGGCTGTTCGAGGGATCGCCGACTCCGCCTATCTCGTCAGGCCGATCCCCGATGATCCCTGTGAGGCGCAGATTCGCTGCCAGATAGACCACTACAACTATTGGGGCGCACAGCTGGACAGCTCCTGTCTCACGCGATACCCAGAGGCCCCTTGGAGCTGTATGAGTACGACTCTGCTCATCCCTGAGCTGAGCACACCCTTCTTTGTCTTTATGGACCAGTTTGATCACCTGACCTTAGAGGGGATGGGGATCTATCCAGAGGCGGGGGTCTTTGCTGAGGAGCAGCGGAGCCGCATGGGGGATTTTCAGCGGCTCGTTTTGGCGGGGCTCACCGAGGAGGACGGCAGCTTTAGAGAGGGGATCTATGTGCCCCATCGAGGTCTACACACCGCCATCAGCGCTCACTTCCATGAGCCCCTCATCGAGGGCCTGAGTTATCAAGATGTGCTGCTCAACTGGCTCCGTGGCGAGGGGGTTCAGAGCGCCGTGGACCAACGCCCCATGCAGGAGGCGGACTGGGACGCCTTGCTGGAGTTCTGGCGAGAGCCCAGCTCAAGCCCAGATCTACCCGACTTTTGTGCCTGTGAGGTGCCCTGAACTCCGCTGCCCGATGAAATCCTATTGCGAGGTGTGATGATTTGCCCATTGGATGCTCAGAGATTTGGCGGAGATGCCCATGTTGCTCATATCGCTCCTCATCTTCAGCTCCCTGAGCCCTGAAGGCGCGCTCTTGACGGTGATGGTGGAGAAAGCCAACTCTCTTTCAACGCTTCCAAAAGCGCTTCTACTCCGCTCAAAATCCTGGACTCTGCCATTCTCGCGTGCGAATTTCCCATCGGGCGTGTCCTCTCTTGGTTTTGTCGCAACTTCACCATCTCTGAGGTTCGCCCATTTTCCCACCCCTCTTATTCCTCTCTAGGCTTCTGTCAATCTCCTGAATTCTCTGGGCTCTGGGCTTCGAAAAGCCCAATGATTATGCGAGAGGGCTGAGAGTCACACCCTGGGGGACTGAAGAGAAGCCCATCTGCAATAGACGCTTACTGCATCAACAGAGCCGCAGCCATCGCGTTTGACGAACCGGGCGGCTACTGGTAGCTTCAAATTCGACTGGCGGTCGAACTCTCGGTCTGCTGAAAGGAGATGTCGTGGAGATTATCGTCGATTCCGAAAAGTGCAGTGGCTGTGGGGTGTGCGCCAAGGTCTGTCCGCAGATGATCCTCGAGGTCCCCAAAAGAGAAACTATGAGGGTGCTGGAGATCTCACGCTGCATGGGATGCTTTGGTTGTGAGGATGAATGCAAACCCGGCGCTGTGAGGGTATTACGGGCGCCTCTGCAGGTAAACCAGATTGAAATTGAACCACCACCGATGCTGAGCGAGTGTGATGTAGCCATCGTCGGCGCAGGCCCTGCGGGTCTGGGCGCCGCCATCACCTGCGCCAAGGCTGGCTTAAACACTGTGGTCTTTGAGCGCCTGCCCAACAGAACGCTGAGCCACCATACAGACGGAGGAGTGCTCTTCACGCTGCCATGGATGACATCGGTTGAGGTCGATGAGCATCGCGTAGCGTTCCCTGAACTCAACATCGCCATCGAAGCCGAGATCGCCAAACAGTGCGAGTTTCTCGGTCTGCTTGGTCCCGATGGTTTAAGCACCGACAATCGGTTCCCAAGCGGTGTAAAAGCCTGGGCAGGTGACAAAGATAAGTTCATCCACGCCCTGGTTGATGAGGCTGAGAGCTGTGGGGCGCGGTTCTGGTTCAATGCCAAGGTGGTGGATGTGATCCGTGATGCAGATCAGATCGTCGGCGTTGAACTCTCTACGGGTGAGTCTATCCGCGCCAAGGTCACCGTGACCGCAGACGGTGTGTTTGGAAAGATCAGCGAAAAGGCTGGACTGCCTGTTGATAAGAAAGATCTTTGGTACGCGACGATCCTAGCCTATGAGTATGACAACACTATGTCACTGTCACCAGGTCTGTACTACCTAAACGGTGGGATGGACTCGATCAAAGGTGAGGAGTCCATAGATAAGCTGCCTGTTGCTTTTGCGGCTTTGGGTATCACTGAAGTGATCCATGTCATGGTGGTGTTTCTGTCACGCAAACGCTACTACCCCGCGACCATGCCGCTTGATCACTATGTTGAGAAGCTCCTTAAGAATGATCCCCGTGTGAGAGAGAAGCTGGGTGATGCCTTGGATGGACTCTCCCCCAAGATGCTCACAGGCTGCCGTGGTGTGTTCCGTGGATCAGCAAACACTGAGGTGGTTGGAGAGGGAGTGATCTCCATCGGTGATGCTTGGGTTGACAGCGGAGAGATCGGCAATGTCCCCGCTCTCGCCAATGGTGTGCATGCGGCACGCACGATCATTGAAGCCTTCCGACTCAAGGAGTTCAGCAAGGCAGCCCTGGCCCCCGCCCAGAGCTTCGCGACAAAGAAGCTCCTCGGTATCCTGAGCAAGAACAAAGAGATGAAGCTGCTCGCCACGCGCATCACAGAGGAGGAGCAGCGCCAGATGTATCTGTTCATGCAACACATGAACTATCCAGTGATGTTGTTTGGCAGCCCCTTTCAGCAAGGGAAGATGTTCTTTGGGTTCATCCTCAAGAACCTGTTCCGCTTCCTGAAGTATCCCAAAGTCGCAAAACTCTTAATGTGATAGGAGGTTTTATGTCTCCTCTGGAACGACGCCGTGGCCTTCCTCCTGATAGACGTGAGCTTCTGTTTTGTGCTGCCCGGAAGGAGTTCGCCGCGCGTGGCTACGAGGGCGCCTCCTACAACCGAATCATCAAAGCCAGCACGATCAGCAAGGGCGCAGTCTACTACCACTTCGCTGACAAGTCAGATCTGTTCGCCGAGGTTGTGCGCGATGTGTTTCGAACAATCGCAGAGCGGATCGGAGAGCAAGGTGAGGCTCGTAGCCCCGCTGAGTTTTGGAGCAATATTCGCGAGATGATGCGGAGCTTTGACGCCATCGCAATACAGGATACCGAGCTGGGAGCCATCGGACGGGCTCTATACTCAGGAGGTGATCGGAGCCAAGCGATGATCAGCCTGCGTACCGACGCCGAGAACTGGGTCGCTCGTCAGCTGCGAGCGGGACAGATTCTATCTGCAGTTCGTGATGACCTCCCGTTGTTCTTCCTTACCCGCGCCGTGACCTCGATGGTGATCGGTCTGGATCGCTGGTTTCTAGAGAACTGGACATCTTTGGATTCAGAGCAACTTGAACAGCTCTCCGAAGCTGCCCTCAATCTCCTACGCGATCTGGCGGAACCAAATTGATGAGCAGGAGACAGAGAACCGTACAGAATAGACGCATGAGATGTGGCGCTCTAGTGGACACTATCCAGTGGAAGGTAGGTGCATATTCCGAAGTGCTGCCTTAATCTCCAGATCTCTTCAATCCAAGAGAGCCCTTATGAAGATGATCGGCCTCATCGGTGGAATCAGTTGGACCTCAACGATTGCATATTACCGACGGCTCAATGAACTGACGCGAGCCAAGCTGGGGAGCCTACACTCTGCACGCTGTCTGATCCATTCAGTGGACTTTGAGTCCATTGAAGCTCTGCAACGCCGCCAGGATTGGGTCGGCCTAGCCCAGCCCATGCTTGAGGCGAGTCTCAGTCTTCAAGCCGGAGGTGCTGATTGCATCCTGATCGGCGCCAATACGATGCACATCACAGCTCCCTTTCTGATCGAACACCTGGAGATTCCCATCCTCCATATCGCCACCGCTACCGCCAACCGCCTACTGGCCGAAGGGCACCGTCGGGTGCTGCTGTTGGGGACTCGGTTCACGATGGATTTGCCCTTCTATCGTGAACACCTCGAAAGGCGAGGGCTTGAGGTCTTGCTCCCAGGGCCCGAGGATCGTGCCGAGGTCAATCGGATCATCTATCAGGAGCTGTGCCTAGATCAACGTAGAACCACCTCAGCCAAGGCATTGCAACAGATCATCGCCCGAGCGGATGATCATGGCGCTGAGGCGGCCATCTTGGGCTGTACTGAGCTGGGCCTCCTGCTTCAATCAGCATCATTACCTCTATATGACACATTGGAGATTCATGTGGAGGCGGCGGTGGATTGGGCTTTGACCTGATGAACTTTGCTCTCTAGGACAACCCATCTTCCATCAAACACCACAAGCAATATCCTTTTTGTTTTTTTGATAAATGCCTGAGAATATTGAATTTTTGTCAGGGTTTCTAGACCGGAGCGCGTTCCTTTCAGCCTTTCCCATGTCACATTTTGCTTTTCAGACTTCTCCTCTGAAACAACAAGGCAATTGTTGCCGTTTAAAATCGTTGTTTTAAGGAGAAGAGATGGCCATCAGCCGAAGGAGCTTCCTTGCCGGCGCCATCGCAGCTGCCTCCGCCGCCGTCGCACCCGCCCGTCGAACCGAAGCGGCAGAGGGAGAGCCTATTGGAAGACTCCCTGATGGAGAGCAGTACGCCACCCTTATCGATCTCACCCGCTGTGATGGTTGCCCCGATCAAGGTACCCCTGCTTGCGTCTCTGCATGCCGAACAGTCAACGCTCATAAGTTCCCTGAGCCCGATCCGATGTATCTCAAGGACTACTGGCCCCAACCCAAGCATGAGGATTGGAGCAAGAAGCGACACCTCACCGACCGGCTGACACCTTACAATTGGACCTTTGTGCAAAAAGTCGAGGTGGATGGTCAGCCTGTCTCGATCCCCCGTCGCTGTATGCACTGCGATAACCCACCCTGCTCCAACCTCTGCCCCTTCGGTGTGATGAAGAAGACCCCTGAAGGGCCGGTGTATGTGGATGAGTCGGTCTGCTTTGGTGGAGCAAAGTGCCGCGTAGCCTGCCCTTGGAGTGTGCCTCAGCGTCAGGCAGGCGTAGGCATCTACACCCACCTTGATCCGCTGCCTGTTGGCGGTGGCGTGGTCTTCAAGTGTGATCTCTGCCGCGAACGACTCGCAGAGGGTAAGCATCCGGGCTGCGTGGAGGCCTGCCCCAAGGGCGCGATCCAGCTCGGTGTTCGTTCTGAGATCTATGCTCGCGCTGAGGCCCTGGCTAAAGAGTACGGTGGGCATATCTACGGCAAGAATGAGAACGGCGGAGCGAGTACGCTCTACTTCTCCAAGCTCCCTTTCGAAGCCATTGATGCGGCCCTCGTTGCTCAAGCAGAGGCTAAGAGAGCCCAACAGAAAGATCCCAAAAAACGTAAGAAGATTAAGGTGATGCGAATGCACGCTGTGGATAATATCGTGGAGTCCCACAGCGGCTTGGCAGCAGCGGCTCTGGCTGCGCCGTTGATCGGCATCGCGGGTGCTTTCGCCGCCTCGGTGAGCCGCGCAGAGGCCAAGCAGCTCAAGGAGGATGCTCGAGATGGCTGAGAAAATCCAGAGGCACACCAGAGCTGTGCGTTTGACCCACTGGGCTGTGGCCATCAGCGGACTCTTATTGCTCTTCTCAGGCTTCGGTGAGCTGCCGATGTATCACCGCTACAACGTGATCAAGCTTCCGGGGTTGGCATGGGCCAATAACATGGAGCTTCAGCTGATCTTGCACTACATCTCAGCCACGATCTTTAACCTCGCGATCTTCTTTCATATGTTCTTCCATTTTCGCCGACGTGAGTTCGCCGCGTTCCCAAAACGTGGGGATTTCAAGGAGAGCGTGGAGATTATCAAGGCTATGGTGAAAGGTGAGGAGGAGCCACCCCAGGGGAAGTTCCTCGCTGAGCAACGCCTAGCCTATGCGGCCATCGGTATCACTTCGCTGGTTTTGATCGTAACAGGGTTGTTGAAGGTAGCGAAGAACTTCGAGGGGATCCTCCTCAACCCTACGCTCCTTAAGTACACAACCCTGCTGCATACCGCCGCAGCGATGGCCTTCGCAGCGATGTTCGTGGCGCATATGGCCGCGTTCATCATCAAGGCCAACCGCCCGCTCTTCTGGACAATGTTCACAGGTAAGGTAGACGCTGAGTACGCCAAGCATCGTCACTCATTGTGGAAGGTGGCTAAGTAACCTCAGCGATAGCCTAAAGAATGCTGAGAGGTTGGTCTTTGGCTGATCGACCAAAGCCAGTGACTCCAAATCTTGCGGATGGCAAACGAACAGCTTTCCAGAAGCGAGAACCAGCGGCGTCAGTATCAAGACGCCTGAGCATCTGTTCCCGGAGGAGAGGGGGTCGGAAAGGTTGAACAGATTCAACCTTCCTTTGGCAAATAGTTTCACTCTCTCCTCCTCGATATTGCGGGCAATATTCAGAGAAACTTTGTTGAATATCAGATGGTTATCTTGTGCCTCTTTGAAAAGAACTTTGCAGTCGTTTTTGCTCGAAGCAGAAACGCAATCTCTCCTCGAAAACCTCCCCAACAGGAGCTATATTACTCCCCTTGTCGAAAGGGAAGTATATGAAAAGATTAAGTTCTCCTTTGACCCTGATCCTCGCCTTCTCTCTCTTGGCGTTCGCAGGTTGTGACGATGATGATGACTCCAATGAGTCTCTGGATGCCAGCAACAGCCTAGATGGGACTGCTGGAGGCGGAGGAAACGCAGGTGATACCGGCACAGGGGGTATAGTAAGCCCTGACGCTGCGCCTGATCCTGATGTTGCACCTGCTCCTGATGTTGCGCTTGACGCCACACCTGCTCCTGATGTTGCGCTTGACGCCACGCCTGCTCCTGATGTTGCGCTTGACG
>CAYLJJ010000112.1:0-18367 GCA_964384025.1 uncultured Nannocystaceae bacterium | reverse complement strand
TTCAGTTTCGTCCTAAGTCTGCTTAATCTAACGCCTATGCTGAGAGTTACACCCTATTTAGATCTTGTGTATGATGATCAACTCTGACCTTTTGATCATATGTGTAATTTGGTTCATATGAGGATAGGCAACCTGAACACAGCGTGAGTGCTGTGAACAAGATGGCTCTGAAACGATAGCGCAACGACTCTCCCTCGATTTTTTACTTTTTAGGGTATAGCCTGCCTATAGCCTCAGGGCTGTGCAAGCGCTCTGAGGAGGAGTTGTTTGCTGAGTTTATTGCCTTTTGCGGCCTTGGGAGAGATCCCTGTTCTTATCCACCCGGCCAAAAATTCGATGCAGGAACCGCAATCACGAGCGCTGTTTCAACTGGGTATATCCCAAGTAGAATTTCTGGGCCTAAGATCTGCATCTACTCTCCTCAAGACTTGCGAACGAGCCCAAAAATCTTTCACACTCCCGGCCAATTCAGACAGGAGCCCAAAATGCGAACCTGTTCACTCTTCCTTAGCTTCTCTCTCCTCTCCCTCTCTGCCTGCGGTGGAGATGAAGGTGAAGACAAAGATCCTGAAGCTCATGTGATCTTTCTTCATGAAGTTGGACACCTAGGTCAGATGGAGGTCTTCATCGATGGAGAGTTTCTGCTCAACCTCAGCCCCAAAGAGATGACCCCTCCAGAGGCGATCCCTGTAGGAATCCGTACTCTCAGCCTACGCAACTCAGGGGCCTTAGAGGTTCTCGCACAGAAGGAGTTCAAGATGGGAGAGCAGCCCTATCTTATCGCCTTCATCAAGAGCGCAGATGGGCAGGGGGTTGATTTCTGGAGCGTTGACCAACCCGCTCCCCTGAGCGCTCAGGGAGAGGTGCCGGTGGAGGTGGTCAATATGGATACTGACGATTACAGCTATGATGTCTACGCAGGGGAGAAGCTGTTGGCGAGCAACTTGGGCAAGCGCAGCTTCTCAGACTTCACAAATATCCCGGCCCAAAAGATCGAGGTAAAGGTCTTCAACGCAGGACAGGATTCTCAAAGCACACGCCCCATCACCAGCGAGTTGATCTCCTTTGGTGGGGGAACAACAATGCTGCTCCTTCAAACTCTAGAGGGAGAACTTGAGATCTCCGCGATCATCGCTGAGTGAGCAGCGTGGCTGTTATTCTGAACGGCCTCTTTTCAAGCAGAGAGTCCCCACAACATCAGCTCTTTGCTTTATAAACACCTGATGAAGACTCTGCCTCTTTATCCAGATCCTCCCTTTAAGATCCTGCGACAGTTTAACGATCCAGAGCTGAGACCTCAGGCCAATCTCAAGCACCGCTTAGCCCCCTCCTGGATGAAGCTTTTTCCTGGGGAGAGCATGATCCATCGCCTAGCTCAAGCCCTGGCAGAGCGTGGCGCTCTAGATATGAAGGAGTTCTGCGAAGGTCTGGAGTTTTTCGCCCGGGTGCGTCGCCGTCTCCGCAGAGAGAGGATGGCGGATCTCTGCTGTGGACATGGGTTTACAGGTCTCCTCTTTGCGCTCTTGGAGCGAAAGGTCAAAGAGGTCACGCTGATCGATCATCGCCAACCCAAATCTTTTCAGGGTCTCTTTGAGGCGGTCTGCGCTCTGGGCTCTTGGGTAGCGCCCAAGGTTCGCTATGAGGAGATATCCCTACAACAAGCTCCCCAACTTCTCAAACCAGGCACCGCGATCTTAGGGGTTCACGCCTGTGGAGGTCGCAGCGATGACTGTCTCGCTGTAGCTCTAGCTCTTAGAGCTCCGGTCGCGATTATGCCTTGCTGCTATGGCCATACCGCGCCAGGGGCTCCCAAGGCTCTGCGCGCCCATCTGGGGCGAGAGCTGTCCACAGATGTACACCGAAGCTATCAGATGGAGGCGGCGAGCTATCAGGTGGAGTGGAGCCATATCCCCAGAGTCATCAGCCCGATGAACCGGATCCTGATCTGTCACCCCCTGGAAACAGATGAGCGCAAGCTGCCCAAGCCCCCCAAGATCAAGGGCTGTGGAAGCTGTAGCTTGGGAGAGCACTGAATCCAGATCAATGCTCGGGGAAACACCACATATCTTCGCTCTCGCTGAACATGATGAGGCGACAGTCCTGCATCCCTTCAGGGCAATCCCCAGGGTTCATACAGAGGTTAGAGCAGAGATTGTCGATACAAACTGCGGTCTCGCAATCTGACTCTCTTTGGCAAGGATCCCCGGCCTGTCCAGGCCCTAGAGCGCCTGGAACGCAGCAGGCGATACCCTCACCGTCGCTGATATCTTCACAGACCGTACCTTGAGAGCAGTCATAGTTAGAGAAGCAGCTCTCCAGGCCAGCCTCATCACAGCTCAAGAATGCATGTCCACCGGCGCCTCCAGGACCCCAGTCAGGTTCCATACCACCGGCGCCTCCAGGACCCCAATCAGGTTCCATACCACCGGCGCCTCCAGGACCCCAATCCCAATCTTCGCCGCCAGAACCACCGACAGGACCCCAATCCCAATCTTCGCCGCCAGGACCGCCTCCAGGACCCCAATCAAACTCCTCGCCAGCGCCGCCTCCAGGACCCCAGTCAGGCTCTACACCCCCAACGCTATTTCCAGCACCCGCGCCTCCAGCGTCTACGCCTCCAACACCTTCGTCAGGCTCCTCACCTGCAGCTCCGCCTGCAGCGGAGCCGCCGGTACCCGCTAGAGCATCAGCCCCTGAAGCGCCCGCGCTGCCCCCATCCAAGGAGTCATCAAGATCTGCATCACAGCCCCAGAGAGCCAGGCTGAGGATGAAGAGAGAGCTAAGGACACGAAACATAGAGAACTCCAATCACAAGGGGCCTCGATTATGCGCAGTTCTCTGAGCTTGGGCAAGTTGGCCAGAGCCTGAGGGGCTGCTTGCGTTGGGCCTGTTTAAGGAGACGAAGGAAGAGCCTGCGGCTGCGCTCTCGGGCACCAAAGCGGGCGAGATGATGCGTATAGATCTGACAGTCGATCAGACGGTAGCCAAGAGCTTGAAGTGCAGGGACCGCTGTCGCAAAGATCACCTTAGAGGCTCCCTCAACCAGGGAGAACATCGACTCTCCAGAGAAGGCGCAACCCAGGGCGACACCATAAAGGCCACCGACGAGGCGACCATCCAACCAAGCTGAGGCAGAGTGGGCATGACCCATACGATAGAGGCGGATATAAGCCTCAACCATATCCTGATTAAGCCAAGTCCCCTCCTGCCCAGGTCTAGGCACCTGGGCACAATGATGGATCACGCTCTCAAAGGCTTGGTCATAGCGAACCTCAAAGGGCCTCTTACGCATAAATTTTTTGAGAGAGCGCGAGAGGTGCAGTTCCTCAGGGAGCAGCAGCATCCGTTCCTCTGGAGAATGCCATAGGATGGGATTGACCGACTCATCATACCAAGGAAAGATCCCGTTAGAGTAGGCCAGGAGTAGTCGCTCAGGAGAGAGGTCTCCTCCCATCGCCAAGATTCCTGTCTTGCGATGAGCAAGCAGTGGATTTGGAAAAGAGAGACTTTCATCCAGTTGAAAAATGGGCATTCAAGGTTTCTCATTGGGTTAAAAAGCGCCTGAGCCGAACTCAGGAGGAGGGGCCAACTCAACATCCTCTCCATAGAAATATCGGAGAATCTGAAAGGTCCCATAGCCCTTCTTCGCCAAACAGGCTGCTGCATATTGTCCAAAGCCGCCTCGATTTTGGGCGTCTGGCTGGGCATGAATGGTCGCCTGGACCGCTTTTCCTCGGCGGCCCTGGTTGCGCGTCACCAGGATCTCCGTCCAGCGGTAGCCCTTAAAGATGCTTCGCCTTCCCTGGCTCCTCGCTCTCTTGTAATAAGCACGCATCTCTCCCCAGCTTTTAAAGCGGTATCCGCTCTTTTGTGGAGGGAGCGCACGACACGCCTTGCTGAGCTTAGGTGTCCCCGAAGCGTAGTTGGCGCGGATCACCCTCCCCTCATGCTCAAGGATCAGATCTTCAGTGAGCTGCGCCGCCTCTACAGCCCTTGGCCGCGGTGAGCGCCAGCATTGAAAACGAGGGCCCATAGGAAGAGGTGTATCTTCACCTTTGCGAGCCAGATGAGCGGCCAGGAAGGTTCGCGCCGCGATCGCCTGAGCTTCCAGAGCTGCTGGATCTTTGGTAAACCAAGCCAGCTCACAATCCACAACCCCAGCGATATACTCGCTCTCGGTCAAGAGAGGACCTTCATTCTCTGTATCTACGCAAGCGGGAAGATAACTCCGCCTAGGCAGAAGCTCATGCTCCCTCAGACAGGACTGTAAGCTTCGCCCCCCACAGCCCAAGCTGAGTAAGAGGAGCAGGGCGCTGATGATCTGCTCCGACGACACGCAGTCTCCTGAGATTGAGTGAAGGAAGATTAAAACGGCTGGAGGTGTAGGCCAAGCAACTCAGAGCCAAGAGAAGGACCGATGCCAAAAAAGCTCCTCTTTGGCGAGCCAGAAGGGAAAGATAGAACATGCTTCTCAGCCTACTCCTCAGCCTAACACTCAGCGTTCTCAAACCAGGAGAGCCTCTCCCCTGGTTCTCAACCTGGACTCCAGAAGGGCAGCCCTTCAATCGAGAGCAGCTCCTCAAGACCTCTGCCAAAAAACATCTCCTCCTCCTCTTTGCGACTTGGTGCTCTCCCTGCATCAAGGAGTTGAGAGCTCTTAAACCTCTAAGAGCAGAGTTAGAGCGCGCTGAGCTGCGTGTTTGGCTGATCAATCTACGAGAGCCCAAAGAACAACTCCAAAGCTGGCTCAAAGCAGAAGAGTTGGACTGGCCTCTGCTCCTCGATCCCACGGGGTATATGTCCGCTAAGCCCCTGGGGGCCATCCATAAGGGGAGCCTCAGCTTGCCCTATGGACTCCTCCTTGATCGAGAAGGGCAACTCCTAAAGATCCTAAAAGGAGAGGTCAGAGATTGGAGGAGCGTTTTGGGGCTTGCGCTTCCTTAGATTCGTCGAGCATGCCGCATAAACAGAGCCAAACCTCCAACACCAAACTCCATGGTCTGGCAAGGACTACAGCGAGAGATCCGGGGATCTCCAGGAGAGATCGCTTTGGGTGGATCCATCGCCTTATTTCCCCAAATCACCTCATAGAGCGCCCCAGGACTTTGGGCAGCGACCTCGCTGATCAAATCAGGAAAACGCGCACGCTCCTCTTTGCTCAGGTCCAGCTTTTGATCCAAGAGAGTCTCCACCGCCAGAGCGGGCAGCTCAAAGTCATGCACGCCCTCAGGGCTGACCTCCTCGGTCTGGAACATCTCATGGGTCTTGCGACGGCCATCGAAGATCTTAAAACCGGAGAAGCTCGGCTGAAAAAAGGCACAAAGGCCGCGGATACCTTCTGCTCCCGCCAAGCTTTCCGCCAAGATGTCCAGTTGGAAGCTGAGGAGGTTCTGCCGTATGAGGGGAGCGACATAGATCAGGTGCGCAGGGCTCCCGGGGATTTTGAGCCTGGGGTGATAGTTCAGAAAGAGGTGGCTGGGGGATTGGGTGCCTGCGAGGCGTGCGGTCAGGCGGAGATCGGGTTCTCTGCTCTGTAAGAGGATAAAGCCGATCTGCGTCATACATCTCTCCTGAAGCTATTCGAGCTCCAGGGTACAGTATTCGGGGAAGTTTTCGGGTAGAGTTTCGTAAGGAGCGGCTCCCTTAGGCTGATCTATCAAGAATTGAAGGACAAATGGGCTGAAATCTGCGTCCCATGTGTGGCCTCTTTCATGGTTACATTGGGCAAGAAAATGCCCTCCATTCGTTAGTGTTTCGATAAGGCTCTGAGAAAATCTATTGAAGTCCTGATCATGGGAAATATCCGCCTCCCCTCCCCAAGTGATCAAATAGGGGATTTGAGGCTCAGGATTGGGGTAAGCGACAATCAAGCCCCCTGAAACAGGCGCGACAGAGGCGAGCGCCTCAGGGCGATAGACTCCCAGATAGCTGCTCCAGAGCCCCCCCGCGCTCAGGCCAGTAGCGTGGATGCGATCTCGGTTTAAGCCAAACTGCACATCTAAACAACTCACCATGTCGTCAAAGAGGGCCAGATCCGGGCTGTCACGCCCCTCGACCAGATAGTCCCACTCAGAGCCCTCATTGGCGGACTGCGGCAGCACCAGAATATAACCAGCCTCCGCAGCTAAGCCCTGGAGCTGTGAATCTTCCAGCATCTCAGCGGTGCTGTTGCCCAAGCCGTGATAGAGGAAGATCAGAGGCCAGCCCTCAGCAGAAGCAGGATCTGTATTGAAGCCGGTGGGCAAGTAAACCTCAAAGCTGCGATCCTTTTCACCAGAGAGCATCTGGTTGAGGCCCTCGCTCAGCTCAGGACACTCCTCAGCTGCGATACGGGGCAGATCAACAATGACAGGTTCATCACAGCTGGCAGGGGCATGCTCAGCGCTGTCCCAGGGGACTGAGGCAAAGGTGCTCTCTGAGAGCACAGCACCCAGGCTGGTGAGGAGACCACAGATCTCTCCACAGATAAAGTCAGCGCCGCGCACCTCTCCCTGTAAGATGATCGTGAAGCGTACATCGCTGCCTGTGGGGCTGAAAGGACCCGGCAGGAGAAGATCCCTAAAGGGAGCGATAAAACGATTCTCTTGGTCCAGGGCCACCCCCTCGAGGCTCCCAAGCACATCACTCAGAGAGCCATCGCTGCCGATGGCGCGCATCTCTAGGCGTTCAAAGCCGGTCTCGTTGTTGATGAAGTTAAGCTGCACCTGGATCTCGATGCCGCCAACATCCACAAAGCGGATGCCTGTGCGCCACTCTCCCTCCTGAGGAAAGAGATCGCCGGTCCCCCCCGCTCCAGGTCCGGGGTCACAGATCTCCGGTTCAGGGTTCTCCCCCCCCTGGCCCGCTTCGCCAGCAGCGCCCGCTTCGCCAGCAGCGCCTGCTTCGCCAGCAGCACCTGCTTCGCCAGCAGCACCTGCTTCGCCAGCAGCACCTGCTTCGCCAGCAGCGCCCGCTTCGCCAGCAGCGCCCGCTTCGCCAGCAGCGCCTGCCTCGCCTGCGGAACCTGCCCCGCCAGCAGTTCCTGCTTCCCCGCCAGCGTCAACACCGGTGGTGTCATCATCGTCGTTGCAGGCCCAGAAGCTGAGCGCGATCATGGGGATCCAGATCCAACTCCTCATCTCTTTAAGCTCCTCTCTTTTGGTTTCAGAGTGTGAGTTACCATGAAATTATAGTGATTAACGATCACCCCAGAGAAAGAAAATCACAGTTATCAGGAGGCTCATCAACCTCGGCCTGAACTTTAAACTATGCTTTTGTGTTTTGAAGAGAGAAGCTCCTGTGATCTTCCAGAGGAAAGCCCAGATGAAGCGGCTGATTGTCTTGGCTATATTGCTGAGCGCCTGTGGTGCGGATGAGGAAGAGAGTCCCAGTGAGAACCCTGAAGGCCCTGAGGGGCTGGTTTCAGGCAAGGCAGATACTGCCTTTGAGGAAGGCGACTTCTATCGCACAGGGGGCCTTTGACGGTTCCAAGAGCCTCAAGATGTGGATCGCCACCTTGGAGTTTGCTCATCAGATGAAGATGGACTATGGCAAGCATCTCTCGCCTTTGTCTTTGCCGCCAAGGGCTGCCCCGATGATGAGGGGGTTCTGCGTTGTGAGCGGACCCTCTTCCCCAACTTCAAGGAGCTGGCCCAGTTCCTAGACGGTAAGATCGAGGCGGAGCGCCTGCGCTTGGGGGACAAGGCAGACGGTCAAGAGGATATCTTTCGCAGCGAGGAGTCGGTGGAGGATGAGAGCGAGATCCCTCAGGATGGTTACAGCGTCTTAGATGAGGAATAGATCGCTGCTCCCTCCTCAGAAACTCAAACCACCGATAAACTCTCGCAGGATAGAGGTGGGGCGGATCTGATCTGGGTAGATGGCGATGAACTTATCTAGGAGGCGGCGGAGGTGATGAGCGGTCGCACAGGCAGGGTGCTCATCAGAGACCTCCAGGAGGTAGCGTTCTGCATAGATCTTAAGCACCGCAGGCTCATAGAGCAGAGAGGAGTTGAACTCAGCATGAGCTCGCTGCTGGTGGGGGAAGATATGTCTGCGCTCTCCCCGACGCACCGAAGGCCAACGCATGATGTTATCTGAGGCGGTGATGGAGCGCTGGAAACGGTCACGGACGATCCGACGCAGTAGGCGGATGTCAGAGACGCTGACGCGATTGATGCGATCGAGAGGCAGGGAGGTCATGGCGTTGATGAAGACCCGAAATACTCCCTCAGCAGGGACCGGCAGCCGAGGGTTGAGGGCATGGATACCCTCTAAGAGGAGTACATGGCCCTTCTCTAGTTTCATCTTGGGTCCCGCCCCGAGCAAGCTGCGCCCAGTCTTAAAGTCGTAGCGGGCGGTGCTGATCTCTTCGCCCTTAAGGAGCCCCGCGATGTTCTCTCTCATCAAGGGGATGTTGAGCGCCTCAAAAGCCTCAAAGTCATACTCTCCATACTCATCGCGGATGGTCTGCTCTCGGTCCACATAGTAGTTGTCCAAAGAGAGCCCCCGAGGGGTAAGGCCGTTGACCTTGAGCTGCACCGAGAGGCGTTTGAGGAAGGTGGTTTTGCCTGAGGAGGAGGGACCAGAGACGCAGATGATGCGCACCTCCCCAGCCCCAGAGATTTCATCGGCGATCTGGCTGATGCGCTTCTCGTGGAAGCCCTCTGAGACTCGGATGATATCGGTCACTCCGCCGTCGATGCAGCGTGCATTAAAGGCGGAGACGCTGGTCACTTTGAGGGCTTTAAGCCAGCTCTCATGCGCTCGTGCAAGCTGAGTCGGGGCTTCTACACGCAGCTTCTGGTGTCGAGGCTCATCTTCAAAGAAGGCGAGCAACAGCTCCTCCCCTCGCGCAAAGATCTCAAAGGTGCTCAGATAGCTGGTGTCAGGTACCACAGGCCCCAACTCCAGGGCATAGAGTTCTCCACAACTCACCAGAGGGACGGTAGAGGAGCGCCATACCAAGAGCTGCGCAGCGGCATCTTCCCAGCCCTGAGCCAGAAACTGAGCCCGCGCTTCTTCAAGGGTCCAACGTTCTCGTCGAAAGGGCTGCGCCTCTTCGATCTTCTGGCGCATCATCCGTTCCAGCTGCTTTGCCAAGACCGCGAGGTTTACGGAACTTTGAACTTCGATGATGTGCGCAAAGCCCAAAGAGGAGCCGACGCGCAGATCCAAGTTGGAGTCCAACTCATGTGCAGCTTCCATCAGGAGAATGCCTAAGGAGCGTCGATAACCGGCTCGTCCCGCCCGCTCACGGATCGTGATCGGAGCGACCTCTGCTGGAGCATAGATGGGCTGATTCAAAGAACGGACCTTACCGTTGACGCGCGCAGCGACCACCTGATCCTCCCCCAGCTTCTCAGGGAGCAGCTCCTTTAAGGTGGTCGCGGCAGCTACATCGCGTATCTGACCATCGGAAAGCTTGACCTCAACATGGCTGCGCAGTGGTCGCGCGCGCTCCTTAAGCAGCCTCGTGATGCTGTTGGTCAGCTCCTCCATATGTCCCTTCAGACAGGAGATAAAGGCTTTAAGGAGGAGATGAGCCAAGGCGGGATGTTCACGAGCGAGACGCTCAGAGTCGAGATAACTCAGCTGCGCGACCTTAAGAGCGCTTACTGTATGAATCGAGGTGCTTTTAGACTCCTTGAGCCCTAAATTTCCAAAGCAGTCCCCTGGGCCCAACAGAGAGAGAGCCAGACCCTGGCGATGAATCCGCGCCTCTCCCTCCAAAATGACAGAGAGAGAACCACTCTCCGATTCTTTAAGCTCACTGAGTGGGGGCAGCTTCAGCTCCTGAAAATAGCCAATGATGAGGTCACGCTCATCGGAGCGGAGGCTGCTTAAGATCGGGCTCTTAAAGAGAGACAAGCTGCTCCTCCCAAGTGTCTAAGGTTGACTAAACGCAGACTAAAAGGCTTCCCGTTTATAGCTGGGGCCTCCGGTATAGCGCTCACGAAACTGCGGCAGCAGGAGAGTTCCAAAGAAGCCCAGAGCGCTCATTCCTCCCAAAATAGGGAGGAGGGGCGGGATCCACCACTCGGGGGGAGCGCTGAAACCAAAATAGAGCAGATAGAGGCCGTTGAGCAGAAAGGCTCCCAAGCTTATGAACCAGCCCCAGGGGCGATCTGCAAAAAGCCCAACCCCCGCCACCAAGAAGAGGAGCCCTAGAGGCAGTAAAGCGCCTGCCTCTGAGAACCCCAGTAGGATATTAACCACTCCCCCAATCACCGCTCCTCCTCCAGCTACGCTGAGAAATAGAGGAGGAGGACCAGGAAGGAAGAGAGGCGCCTCCTCCGCTGTGCCCAGCTCGGGAAGCGCTTGTAGTTCCCGCTGACGCCGCTCCCACTCCTCCTCCTGAGCAGAGCGCTGAGTGAGGCGATCTGCGGCTCTGGGGGAGGGGGTCTGAGGGGTTCTTTGAATCTGCTCTTTTCGCTCCAGGGTCTCTTCTCCTCGCCGCTGGTATGGGCTGGGATCTGAGAAGGGAGAGAAGCTGGCTTTAAGCGCCTCCGGGTGCTGTCGTGGTGTAGAGCTGGAGGGAGGGGTAGGATCAGCAGGGATCGAGGAGGCGCTGAAGTTGGGTTGGCTCTTCTCCTGTGGGCGCCCAAAGGGAGAGGACTCAGGGCGTTGGGCTTGGGGGGTGGCGCTGTGGGCTCGAATTCGTGCTGCTTGAGCCCGCTCTTCAGCGCGCTTGGCCTCTTCTTCAGCACGCCGAACCTCCTCTTCAGCACGCCGAACCTCCTCCTCCATACGACGTTGCTCTGCACGCTTAGCCTCTTCTACTTGCCGTGCCCGCTCAGCTTCTTCTGCTTGCCGTGCCCGCTCAGCTTCTTTTGCTCGTCGCACTTCTTCCTGCCTCGCTGCTTCTGCTCCTCGAGATGAAGAAGCGCGACGACGCTCTGTAGCCAAACGCAGTACTTCCGGTCTTAGCTCTGCTTCAGCGCTTCGATGTGGCTCGGGCTCAACAGAGAATAGGCGTTCAAGCTGATCGCGGTAGAGCGTCCCAAAAGAGTGCATCGTCTGAGCCGCCGCCTCTGCTCCCTCAGTCTCCAAAAGCTGTACAAGCTGAGAGAGCATCTCTTCATACTCTTGATAACATTCTCGCTGATGAAACTCTCGACTCTGTCCGTTGATGTAGAGCAGCGCTGTAATGGCGTAGTGCTCCTCCAATTCGGGCAGCTCCTCCTCTAGACGCCCTTGGGCCTGTTGACAGAGAGAGGAGAGCTGCTCTCGTGCTTCAACCAGCTTGAGGTGCGCTGCAGCGCTGATCGCAAAGATGAGGGGAGTTTTGTCTTCGCTGGAGCGCCCCATCTGCATCCTCAGATACATGAGCGCCGAGTCTCTGAGTCTCAGGTCTTGTCTAAACCCCTCCAATTCCAAGAGCTGCTGTCCTTCATTCTCCTTGATGAGCTGCTTGATCCAGCCCACAAAGTCAGATTGAGGATCTTTGAGAACAGGCTCGCTCAGCTTGATCGAAGCTTGTTTGGGGCGCAGGAGGGGCTCTTCAAGTGTCTCATCATTTGGCGGCTCTAGATCAGCTTCGGCTTCCTTAGATAGAGAGGAGATCGACGCTGTCGTGCTCTCTTGATGAAGCTCTTCGCTCTGTTGAGCTTCTCGCTGTGTGGGAAACATCACCTCAAGCTCTGTCTGCTCCTCTTCTAGATCTGGGAGCCTCTCCTCCTGCTCCTTCTCTAGATCTAAGGGCTTCTCTCCCTCCTGCTCCTCCTCTAGATCTAAAGGCTTCTCCCCCTCCTGCTCCTCTAGATCTAAAGGCTTCTCCCCCTCCTGCTCCTCTAGATCTAGGGGCCTCTCCTCCTCCTGCTCCTCTAGATCTAGGGGCCTCTCCTCCTCCAGCTCGTCTACTAAATCTACCAGAATGGCAGACTCATCAAGGTGGGGGGTTGCATCTGGGATCTGTTGAAGTTTTGGCTCGGAGAGTAGGATCTGCAAGCCTCTTGGCTGAGGAAGAGACTTAAGGGAGATCAGCCCCGCTGGAGGTTTTGTAGATCTGCCCTTGAGGGGCTTTGATCTGCTCTCCTCAGCGCTGATGGGGAGAGCAGAGGTGAGGAGGTCTTCGACCCCCTCTTCTTGGGTTGAAGAGCGCATCATCGGAGGAAGAGGTTCAATCACGGTAGCCATCTCATCCCTGTGAAGCTCCTCCACAGGGTTGAGCAGCTCTGGGGTCTTAAGCTCCGCCTCAAGACGATTCAAGACCAGCTCGTTCGGAGGCAGAAGCTGAATACTGAGAATCGTCACATCTCCGAGATCACAGAGCAGCTCCTGAGCGCCGTCGCTCCCCAAGCGTCTCAGCTCTGTGCTCTCTGAGGTCTGGGTTACAAAGAGCAGCCCTTGAGGAGAGGGGCAGAGAGCACCATGGCTCTGCTGACTCCCCCCTGCTACAAGAAGCCTGGCCTCCTCCCCCTCCAAACACCAGATCCCTCCATCAGCGGACCAGAGGAGTTGTCCGTCAGGGGAGCAGCAGAGCTGATCAATGCGGCGGTGGTTGCGGCCCAGAGCTTGAGGCTCCCCTTTTCCATCAAGGGCGAGGCGCTGCACTCTCTGCCGACTGCCTCCTCGGCTACGAGCTACGAAGTAGAGGTTCTCTGCTGAGGTGATGAGGCCCACCTCAGGGATCGCCTCGGCGCCCCGAGTGAGTACCTGTCGCCAAACGGAGGGAGCGCGCTCTTCTAAGGCGGCGGCTGAGCTGCCCTTCTGCTTGGGATCTAAGAGGCAGATTTCCCAACGCCCTTCAGGGTGGCTGCTCTCAAAGTAGTATAAGCGATGATCGATAAAATAGGGCTGACAGCTGGCCAAGCTCTTGGGGCTGCCCGTGCCCGCCAGCAACTCTTCGCGAGGAGAGCCCCCTGAAGTGGAGAGAGAGAAGAGGTAGATATTGGGGAGCAGCTCCTCTCCATATCTGCCCTCCAAGGCTAGCCGTCCCCCAGTTTGATCGAAGCTGGCGTTAGCGACCCGCCACTTGGGATCCAGAGACCAACGCAGCCAAGCGGTGCCCTCCTTCTCCAAGTTGATCAGCCCGATACGGCTGCGGTGCTGCCCCTGAACACGGCTGCGAGAGAGGGCATTCACCGCGATACAGCCCCCTCCTGGATGAACTGCCGAAGAGAGAGGCGCTGAGCGGGGATGATGATAGATGCTCTGACGGGCTCCATCTTTAAGGCGGAGCAGGCTGAGATCTGCACCCTCGTCATCCAGCAATTCAATCGCGATCCAATCCACACCACCCCCTCAGGGTCGAATATGTTGTCTCCAGAGATTCCGCTGTTTACGGCAGAAAGATTCTACAGAGATGTGTCGATGCTCAGATTCCCGAATGGCCTTTTTGATGCCAGAGATATAGGCATTGACCTGTGCTTCAGCTAGGGTTCCTTGGCGAGCGGCGCTGATCAGGCGACGGCGAGCCTCTTCTGAGAGCCAGCCCCGGATGCATTGATCCTTTGAGAGCGTCTCAACCTCCTCTGCGACCTGACGCTGTTTGCGCTCGGGATCCTCGCAGCTCGCCAAAAGCAGCAGGCTCAGCGCCCAAGAGGAGAGATGCAGTCTCTTTAAAGCAGCCACCCCTCAACCTGAAAAATGCTGAGCGATAGGAATACGTCGTCCCATTCCAAAAGCCTTGCTGCTGACTTTGAGGCCTGGTGCAGCTTGACGACGCTTATATTCATTGCGATCCACTCGACGCAGAACCTCCTCTACCTGTTGAGGATCATGGCCAGCAGCGATGATCTCAGCCCGAGTCTCTCCCTGTTCTACATAACGCGCCAAGAGATCATCCAAAATGGGATAGGGGGGCAAGCTGTCCTCATCCAGCTGATCAGGAGCCAGCTCTGCTGAGGGGGGCTTGCTGAGGGTGGACTCTGGGATCAAGATCCGCGCTCGATTGAAAAAGTGGGACAGGGCATAGACCTGCATCTTGGGGAGATCGGAGATCAGCGCCAAACCCCCGCTCATATCTCCATAGAGGGTGCAGTAGCCTACGGCCAACTCGCTCTTGTTCCCTGTGGTCAGCAGGAGACCACCAAACTTATTGCTGTAGGCCATCAGGATCATCCCTCGTAGGCGGGCCTGAATGTTCTCCTCTGTGACACCAGATCCGGTGCCCTCGAAGAGCGGCTGGAGCACTTGGAGGCTGGCTGCGAAGGGTCCCTCGATGGGGACAACATGGAACTCCATCCCCAGGTTCTCAGCCAGAGCCTGAGCGTCGATTACGCTGCCCTCACTGCTGTAGCGGCTGGGCATCCCGATGCCTACCACATTCTCAGCCCCCAAGGCCTTAACCGCCAGGGCAGCCACCAGGGCGCTGTCGATCCCCCCTGAGAGCCCAAGGACCACCTTGGAGAATCCACACTTACGGCAGTAGTCTCGCAACCCCAGGAGCAGAGCCCGCTCGATATCCTCCATCTCGCTGGGGAACTCAGGAGAGAGCTCAGCCTGAGCAAAGAGGTCACTCAGGATCAGCTCCTCCTGAAAGCGCGCCCCAGAGCAGACGATCCGGCCCTGGGCATCGACCAACATGGAGCCCCCCTCAAAGATCAGCTCATCGTTGCCGCCCACGAGGTTACAATAGGCCAGGGGGACACCATGTCGTTGCGCCTGGGCTTGGATCATCTCTCGACGAAGATGAGGCTTACCGATGTGATAGGGGCTGGCGCTCAAGTTGAGGATCACCTGAGCCCCTGCTTTGACCAGAGACTCTACCGGATCACAGGGGTAGCGCCGCGAGGGCCAGAAGTCGCGATCGTTCCAGATATCTTCACAGAGAGTGATCCCCAAAGAGATCCCGTTCAGCTCCACCGGACTGTTCTCTGGAGCGGGATCAAAATAGCGCCCCTCATCAAAGACATCATAGGTGGGCAATAGGCTCTTTCGACGGATCGCCAAGAGGTGTCCCCCTCCCAGGAGGGCAGCAGAGTTATAGAGCCCCTGCCCTTCCCCTTCGTGGGCCTCAGCGAAGCCCAACAACACCTTTAAGTTGGAGTCGGCACTGTGCTTGATCAGGCGCTCCAGATAGATGCGGTTGGCCTCACGAAAAGCCTTACGCTCTAAGAGGTCAAGGGGAGGATAACCACAGAGAGCCAGCTCGGGGAGGAGCAGCAACTCAGCGCCCTGGTTCTCAGCTTGCGCCATCGCTTTTAGGATCAGCTCTAAGTTGCCCTCAAAGTCTCCCACGGTGGTGTTGATCTGCGCGATGGCCAGTTTCATGGGCTCTCCTTTCTTGACCCCTCATCTCTAGATGAAGCGCTCCCAGCCTTCAGCCTTTGATGGGAGCCTCGTTTTTAACTCAAAGCAGTGGAGAGCGGCAAAGATCCTCTTGCTCCTGGTTGAGACGCTTTGCAGATGAGTATCTCGGCGCCTAGAATTATGGTGTTTATTTCCGAACTGGTCCTCAAGGAAGCTGAGGATAGGAGGCCGAAGCCTGGATCCTCAAGATCTCGCGTTGAGGTTGTCTTCAGACTGTGGCTGAGATAGGGCAAGAATCTGTCCCATCGATCCTGGAGATCCTGATATGAACCTCAGCCCTCTTTGGCTCTTTCTCAGTCTCCTCCTCCTGGGCTGCCTGAGCGATGAACAGCCCAAGGGCTTGAAGCGCAGCCCTGAGGGTTCAGGTCCTCGAGTCATCTTTGAGCTGGAGGGGCACGCGCTCCCTGAGATTCCCTTCCCCAATGATCTCGTCACCCGCCCCGATCCTGACTCCCCAACTGGGCTGCGTCTCAATATCTCTCAGATCGCCTCCACTCAGCATCAAGCTGATCTGAGAAAGCAGGCTCTGGAGCTGGATGGCTTTGGGACCTTTGTCCCCGTTACGATCCGCTTTGATGCTCCTCTGGATCTCGCCCGCTTATACGGTCGTGGGCGCTCCTATAATGAGGATCCCATCCTGCTTTTGAACCTCAGCGAGGGACCTCACTTTGGAGAGCGAGTCCATCTAGATCTGGGACGAGGCAATTTTCCCCTGCTGCGCTCCTCCACCCAGGAGGCGGAGTATGCCGCCCTTGATCCTCGTCGAGGAGAGAACAACCTGCTCTTCGAAACTGTGGATGAAGATCATGATGGAGATGGTTTGCTCTCTTTGGGTGAAGACACCGATGGAGATGGTCGCTTGGATCAACCCAATCTCCTCCCAGAGGAGCAGGGGGGAGAGCTGCTCAGCTTCTATGAACGTGAGACAGATACCCTGATCCTGCGCCCTGTGCTCCCTCTGAGACCAGGAGAGGTCTACGCGGTGGTGATCACAGATCAGGTCAAAGGCCTTAAGGGGCAGGCGATCCGCTCTCCTTTTGAGTTTATTCATCATATCCACCAAACCAAGGCCCTCTCTCGGCTCTCAGAGGCCCTCGGCCCCTATGGGATCAGCCTGGGGCAGGTCAGCTTTGTTTGGACCTTCACGACCCAAAGCGCACGAAGAGAGCTTGAGCTGCTCCGAGATGGTCTACAGGGTCAGGGTCCCTTCAAGAGCTTGATGAGCGCCTTTCCTCCTGATGTGAGTCGCGTTGAGGCCCTCAGTAATCCCCCAAAGGAGGCTCTCCTTGAGGCTCCTCAGATCCTCGAAATGTTGGAGGCCCTGAGCCCCTTTCTCTGGAGTCAGGAGGAGTTACAAACTCTGATCCCCAGCTATGAGGCTGTAGATTCTCTGGTGTCGGGTCGCTATGTCTCTCCCAATCTCTTGGGGCCTGGACGCTTTCAAGTTGATCCTCAAACGCGAGAGCTTCAAGTAGAGGGGGTCGAGGTTCCTTTCTGGTGTGTGCTCCCCAAAAAGATAAGCACGGCGCCCGCCCCGGTGGTTCTCTTTGCCCATGACTGTAGTCAAACCTGGGCTCAGAGCCTCGCGCTGGCGGGTCACTTCGCTGGATGGGGTCTAGCGACCTGCGCCATCGACGCCCCCAACCATGGCCTTCAGTTCTCTCCAGAGGAGCGTGAACAGCTAAAATTGGCCCTCGCTGAGCGTGGCTTGGAGCCCCTCTGGCCCAGCTTAAGGGGCATCCGCACTCGCAACCCAGAGGGGGAGCTGGATAACCTCAACCCCATCGGTCCTGATCCCATCAAGGCGCGGGATCGCCTCCGCCAAACAGCCCTGGACTGGCTCCAGTTTCTTCGTATCCTTCGCAGCTTTGATGGCCAGCGGCGCTGGCTCCCCGGCCTGCCCTGGGTAAAGGGGTTGGTAGGAGACTTTGATGGAGACACACTGGTCGATCTGGGAGGGACTCGTCCCATCTATATTTTGGGACAGGGTTTTGGAGGGATGGTGGCGACGCTCCTGGGGGGGCTCAGCCCTGAGCTGGAGCGAGTGGCCCTGATCTCCGCTGGGGGTGGCTTTACGGATATGGGGCTCCGCAGCCAGGGCTTTGGTTTTACCGAGACCCTACTCCTCCCCGCTATGGGTCCCCTGCTCCTGGGATATCCCACAGAGGAGGGCTTTACTGCTCTGGGGTTTCTGGTAGCAGAAGGGGGAGAGATTTTTCACCAAAATCCCCTCCTGCGACGAGGAATCCCCATCTCTGAGCGCCTGCCTGGTTTGTTAGTGGGTGATCAGGTGGTGTTGGAGAACCTCCGCTCTGGTGAGCATCGAGAGACCTTCGTGGATGGCAGTGGGGCTTTTCGTATCGCCACCCCAGCGGATGCTGGGGATCCTCTCCGTCTGCGCATCTATGGGGTCGGGCAGCGCCTCAAGTTAGAGCTGGATCACTTTGAGAAGGCAGGGCAGTTTCAAGAGCTGAGTTGGGAGGAGGATGATCCGCTGATGGCCATCGTCTCTGGAGAGGGGCTGCGCCGTCAGAGCCCTGAGATACGGCGCTGGATGATGAGCATCCAAACCCTCTTAGAGTCGGGAGACCCCATCAACTACGCCGCTCAGATCGCTCTAGAAGCGGAGAAGCCTAAGGATCTATTGATGATCCTCAGCGCAGGAGATCAGCTGATTCCCCTCTCTACTGGGCAGAGCCTAGCGAGGGCCGCTGGGCTGCTGCCTCTCCAAGAGATTGAGCCTGGCTTTGGGCGCTCAGCCAACCAAGTCCTCATCGATCATGGAGTGACCTTGGGCCTCGCCCATCTGGGGTCGCTGGTGGATGTAGATGATCTCAGCGAGGGCCTGAACGGCGCTCCTCGCCTAGAGCCTCCCCTTCGCCATCAACGCGAGCTTGGAGGAGCAACCTTGGCGCTGCGGATCGCGCGGTTGAGTTCTGATGGACAGCATGGCTTTGAGCTGCCCAAGCCCCTGGAGCCTTGGGATGGACCCAGTTATCTGGCGAATCTCCTGGGGCAGTTCTTCTCTCAGGGACGAGTCGATCATCGCCCCTGTTTGCTCACTGGAGAGTGTAAGTAGCGGAGAGTCGCCTGAAGGGATTTCAGCTCCAGGCGCTCGCAGAACCGTACGTGA
>CAYLJJ010000111.1:0-18712 GCA_964384025.1 uncultured Nannocystaceae bacterium | reverse complement strand
TGGCAACCATCCCCGAGCCTACACCACCATGTCAAACACCGTCCATCACCGCTGAGGCAGACGGTATCGATCCCATCGCAACCGGGGTAGCTGGTTTGCTGGTCGGTGGTGTCATAAGCGCTGGTGTAGCCCTGTCACGCAGATTCGACAAAGAAGATAGGGAGGAGCCATGAAGATCGATCGTCGTGGCTTCTTTTCGATCTTGGCAGGTAGTTTGGCGAGCTTCAAAGTTTTGGCACGAAGGCGCAAATTAGCGAGCAGCGAGGCTCTAGGGCTGCTTTACGATGCGAGCAAGTGCATAGGCTGCAAAGCCTGCGTAAAGGCCTGCACCGACGCCAACCAGCTGTCTATAGAGCATGGTCCAGGCCCCCATGCTGGACTCTACCACGATCCTCAACAACTCTCCGGGAACACTAAGAACATCATCAAAGAGTTCATTGATGGTAGGAACGGCAGGCGCTCCTATGTGAAGCAGCAGTGCATGCACTGCATCGATCCAGCCTGTGTTTCAGCGTGTATGCTCGGCGCGCTGTACAAGGCTGAAAATGACATTGTGGCCTATGATGAGAAAAGGTGTTTGGGTTGTCGCTACTGCCAAATCGCCTGTCCCTACAATGTCCCACGTTTTCAATGGCAGGCTGCCGCGCCGCTCATCGTCAAATGCGAGCTGTGCCGACACCTGCTCGCTGAGGGCATGTCACCAGCTTGCAGCGCTGTATGTCCTACCGGCGCGGTGAAGTTCGGCAAACGCAGTGAGCTGCTTACAGAAGCCAAGCGGCGCCTCGCAGATGAACCTTCGCGTTACAACCCCAAGATCTACGGCGAGCGCGATGCTGGAGGCACTCAGGCCCTGTATTTGGCTGCGGCAGGCATCGCCTTTTCCGATCTCGGGCTCCCGGATCTTGGTGAGGAGGGTGCAGCACATCTTTCAGAGAGCGTGCAACATGGCGTGTACAAGTACTTCGCCGCGCCTGTCGTGCTCTACGGCGTTCTGCTCGCTGCGGTATGGCGCGCTCGGCATGGCTGCGAGAAAGCAAACGACTGGAGCGATGGTGAAGGAGCTGAGCGATGAGCAAGCACACCAGAGCTGTGGGTGGTCCGCTTGTTACCCGCGTCACCCTGTCACTGGGCTTGGTCGCTTTGGTCGGCTTTACCATGATCGGCTGGCGTTTCATCTCAGGGCTTGGCGCTACCACCGCTCTCAACGACGGCTATCCCTGGGGTCTGTGGATCGCTATGGACGTGGTGACCGGCACAGCCTTGGCCTGCGGTGGCTATGCGGTGGCGCTCCTCACCTATCTCTTCAATCAAGGGCGCTATCACCCGATTGTGCGTCCGGCTATACTCACCAGTTTGTTCGGCTACGCCATGGGCGGCTTTGGAGTCATCATCGATCTGGGTCGTTACTGGAATGTGTATAAGGTCTTCTGGCCTGAGTACTGGAACCTGAACTCAGTACTGCTCGAAGTAGCTTTGTGCATCACCACCTATATCTTCGTGCTCTTTGCGGAGATCGCTCCAGCCTTCTGTGAGCGCGGCGAGTCCAGCAAATCTGCTCGGGTCCGCTACCTGTCAAGGAAGCTGTGGGTGTTCCTTGAGCGTAGCCTCCTCTTCCTTATCGCTTTAGGTCTGCTCTTACCTACCATGCATCAGTCTTCATTGGGCTCGCTCTTGCTCGTGGCTGGCAGCAAGGTGCATGCGCTCTGGTATACCCCCATGCTGCCTATCCTGTTCCTCTTGAGCTGTTTGGCGATCGGTTTTGGAGTCGTGATCTTCGAGGCCTCTTTATCGAGCCGCGTTTTCGGCAACCCATCCGAAAACAAGATCTTGGCGCGCATCGCGGTACCGGTCGCTGTCTGCCTCGGCCTCTTTGTTGCGCTGCGTTTGATAGATCTACTCACCGCAGGCAAGTGGGCGCTCATCGCCTCAAGCGGTCTCCTCAGCCTACTCTTTTTACTGGAGATGCTGCTCTTTATCGGTGGCGCCACCATGTTGTGGTTGGAGCGCAACCGTGCTCGAACTGGAGCGCTTATGCGAGCAGCTCTGGTCATCATCTTGGCTGGTGCGCTGTATCGCTTTGATGCTTTCCTGATCGCTTACGACCCTGGCCCAGGCTGGAGCTACTTCCCAGCTATACCTGAGCAATTGGCCACTCTGGGTCTGCTCGCTTTCGAGATTCTGCTCTATGTGGTGGTGGTAAGGCTCTTTCCCATCTTTACGCAGGCCAGGCGCTCAGCCTGAGGAGGTTGGTATCTATGGCTAGAACCATCACCATCGATCCGGTGACACGCATCGAGGGTCATCTGCGCATCAATGTCGAGGTCGATAAGCAACAGGTCGCCAAGGCTTGGTGCTCTGGTCAGATGTGGCGTGGCATCGAGCTTATACTCAAGGGGCGTGATCCGCGTGAGGCCTGGGTTTTCACCCAACGCATTTGTGGCGTGTGTACGACCGTGCATGCCATCGCTTCGGTGCGTTCGGTGGAGAACGCTCTGGGCATTATGGTCCCCAAGAACGCCCAGTACATCCGCAACCTTATGCTCATCGCCCACGCTATGCACGATCACATCGTGCACTTCTACCACCTCTCAGCTCTTGACTGGGTCGATGTGATCTCGGCGCTGTCGGCTGATCCGAAGAACACCCTGAAGTTAGCAGAGCAGATCAGCAATTGGCCGGGCAACAGCTTGAACGCCTTTGTTGAAACCAAGGCCAAGCTCAAGAGACAGGTCGACAGCGGTCAGTTGGGGATCTTTGCTCATGGCTACTGGGGCCACAAAGCGATGAGATTGCCACCAGAGGCCAACCTACTGGCGGTTACCCACTATCTGCAAGCGCTCGACGTGCAGCGTAAGGCCAACCAAGCCGTGGCCATCCTCGGTGGCAAGACTCCCAACATCCAGAACCTGGCTGTGGGTGGCGTGGCCAACGCCATCAACCTCAACAATCAGGCGACACTAAACATGAAAAAGCTCTTCCACATCAAGAGCTTGATCGACGAAGTTGAGACCTTTATCGATCAGGTCTATCTACCTGATGTGGTGGCCATCGCTTCTCTTTATCCCGATTGGTTTGGCTATGGCGCAGGCGTGACCAACTACTTGGCTGTGCCTGATTTGCCGCTCGATGAAACAGGCACACAGTTCGAATTGCCGGGTGGCTTTATCGAGGGTGCTGCGCTGGACACGCTACAGGTCATCGATAAGTTTGGTGATCCACTCTTCAAGGAGAAAATCAAAGAGAATGTCGCCCACGCTTGGTACCAGGGTGATCAGAGCAAACACCCCTATGAAGAGAGCAGCGAGGTGCTCAAGCCCGAATTTGATCCGGCAGGTAAATACAGCTTTGTCAAAGCGCCGCGCTTCGATGGCAAACCGGCCCAAGTTGGTCCCTTGGCGCAGCTTCTGGTGGGCTTGGCCCAGGGAGATGAACCCAGCAAGCGTTGGCTCGGCAAGGCGCTCGATATGGCCAAGGCTATAGGCGGCCAAGAGCTTGGGATCGAGGCGCTGCACTCCACTTTGGGGAGACATCTGGCACGAGCCCTGCGCTGTCGTATATTGGCTGAACTTGGCGGTAAGCACTGGCGGCTTCTGATCGACAACATCGGCAAGGGGGACTGCGAAATCTGCACCCCCTTCGAGTTCCCCAAGGGCGAGCAGCGCGGCTTCGGCTTCCATGAAGCGCCTCGCGGTGCTCTGTCACACTGGATCGTCATCCGTAATGGTAAAATCCAGAACTATCAAGCTGTTGTTCCCTCGACCTGGAACACCAGTCCACGCGATGAGTATGACATGTTGGGTCCCTGTGAGGCCTCATTGGTGGGTAACCCGGTGGCTGATCCAGAAAGACCACTCGAGCTTTTGCGCACCATCCACTCCTTCGATCCCTGTCTGGCTTGTGCCATCCATACCGTAACACCACAGGGCAAAGTGATCGCGGTGGTGCGAGCGCTTTGATGCTGCGATCCAAAATCGTCGTGCTTGGCTTGGGCAATGTACTGGCTGGAGATGACAGCTTCGGCCCCCACATCATCCATCTGCTGCAACAAATCTATAGCTTTGTACCTGAGATCGATCTCATCGATATGGGCACACCTGGACTCGATCTCACGCTTGAACTCGCCGAGCGCCAATATGCGGTGGTGGTTGACACTGTGGATGCCGATATCAAGGCTGGCAGCGTAGAGGTTTTCGATCTACACAGTTGGCTTACCCAGTCTTTGGCTCCACGCACATCACCCCATGCACCTACTTTGCACCAAGCTCTGCTCACCTTGGATCTACAAGGGCTCCTGCCCACGCAAGGAGAACTCGTAGCTGTAGTGCCCAAGCACGTGGAGATTGGCGTGTCGATGAGCGCTGAGGTGAAACAAGCACTCCCCATAAGCATCAAAGCTATTCTTACCGCCCTTGCCATGCAAAATGTTGAAGCAAAACAAAAATATGCGCTCAATGTTGCAAAGGCACCCTGGTGGATATCAAGGGGCATAGGTTCAAAAAGGAGTTGGGGCTCTCAATCCAGCTCTACTGATTACTGAAGACCTTTTTTGGGGGTTCATTCTGGGACTTAAACTTAATGTTCCCGTGTTTTTTTCTTGATTTTTAACCTTTCATCTTTTTTGGGGATTTCTGCGGTGTTCTGGCTCGCTCAGAAGTTGTTTTCTTAATATTTCGATATACTTTAAGCCCTGCCCCTAGAGCATTTTAAAGAGATATCATACACACGCAGAGCTTTCGGGAACTCACCATCACCCCGGATCACGGCATTCAGGCTGGAGCGCAGCCGCTCATCCATCGCGATCCTTTTGATCGTATGTTGATCGAGATGGAGGGCTTGATCCTGGTAAGCAACGAGCAGCTCTTTGATGAGTACGGGGTCAGTCGGTTCTGGTAACTCTGGCACCTGCGTTGGAGTTTGCAAAATGGGAATCTGGGCTCAATATGCGTTTTTCTTTTCTATTTTTGAGCCCTGCCGGGTCTATGGCGGTGTACTTAAAAAGGAGACACCATGCGCAAACTGCTCAGCTACCTGCTCTTGGCCCTGATGCTCTCTCTGACTGCCTGTGGTGATGGCACTGAGAGCGATCCAGACTCCCCAGAGATCAGCAGCGAGGTCCAGGCGATGAAGGGCGCCCTGCCTAAGGCTGAAGAGATGAGTATCAATCTGCCCAGCTCCTCCAATCTGGTCCCTGAGCAAGCGGAGTTCTATGCTTTCACCCGAGGCGTCACCCTGAGCGTCAATGGCTTTGTTCGCAACATCACCAACATCATTGAAGATGTGGTTGAGCAGCCTCCCAGCGAGACTGGTGAGGGCTATGCGCTCTGGGGACCTCACACCGATGCTCTCTCTCCCGCCACTTGGCAGGTGCGCGTGGATGTTGTCTCCGAGGGCAACTACCACTATGTAGTTCAGGGCTGGCCCAAAGAGAGCGATTCTACCCTGGCCGCCACCATCCTAGAAGGAACGCATGTTGAGGGAGAGCCCAATACAGGAGGGTGGCGCTTTGATCTCAGCGCGGCTCACGCTCTGGATCCCATCGCGCATGACTCCCTTGGGGTGGTTTCTGTGGCCTACAGCATGGGCGCTGCGCGAGGCCTAGAGGTGACCTTTGAAGAGGTGCAAGGCCCTCGGCAGCCGATGGCGACCTCCAGCTTCTATCGCTATACTGAAGCTGTGGATGGCTCTGGGACCTTTGACTTCATCTCCAATATGGATATCCACCAGGATGATGATCCCAATCTGAACCGCCGAGAGCTGCTGCAAGTCCGCTCTCGTTGGCTCCCAGAGGGGCCCGGTCGCGCCGATCTCATCGCCACTCATGGAGATATCCCTGAGGGCCTGCGTGTGGATCTCATCGAGTGTTGGAACTCCGCCTTCATGCGCAGCTACATCGCGATGACCTATGCCGACTTCGCCGAAGAGGATGGAGAGGTTGCTGACTGTCCCTATGCTGAGCGAGAGACCCCCAGCTTTGAGGAGTTTGACGCCAGCAGCTTTGTTGACGCAGATCTGGTTCGCACCCTGCCCGAGCCCGCTGATTTTGAGGTGGATCCCGCGCCAGTGAGCGACCCAGTAGCTCAGCCTGCTGATCAGTACAGCATCGCTAAGGGTGCCATCGAGACCATCAATCAGCAGGTGGGAGATGTCCTGGGTCATCTACAAGCTATCGCCGCTTATCCCCCCAGCACATGCAGCGATGAGGGCTGCCTCTGGGGTCCCTGGAGTGAGAACGGGATCAGCTTCTATATGGGGATCTCTCGCCCCAATGCGGACGGCGCACACAGCTTTGAGCTAAAGGTCAAGCCTTTCGCGGCCCCTATGAACGCCTGGGAGATGCTGGTGAGCGGTGGCTATCTAGAGGCTGAAGCTGAAAACCAAGGTCGAGGCTTCTTTGCCCTAGATTATGATATCCTCAGCCGCTACGAGAGCGATGTAGACGCCAGCGGGATGTTTTATGCTGATTTCATCGAAGAGGGAGAGATCTCCGCAGTCGCCGCCCGCTTTGATGAGTTCCAAGATTACAGCGACGCCAGTACCGGTGAGCCTGTAGAAATTCGCTACTTCTTCAGGCAGAGCAGCGAGGGTGGCGCCCTGGATATACGCTTCCCTCACAACATTGATGATGATCCTGAGGTAGAGTTGATCGAGAGCCATGTTCGCTGGTTGAGCGATGGCGCAGGCACAGGCAACGCTGTGATCAGCGACGCTGATGGACAAGCCCGCGTGGTGGAGTGTTGGGATGAGCAGGCTGCTGAGGTCTATGAGCAGGTCAGCCTGGAAGGAGAGCCTGAGATCGCCGAGATCTGCGCCTTTACTGACTGGGTAGAGCCCTCCTTCCCCAGCATGCACGATGAGCAAGATTCCAGCAGCGGAGGTTCAAACGCCGACTCCAGCGGCTCCTGATCATCTCCTCGCCTCACACAACTCTCCTCTTTTGAAGCGCTCTCCTTTACAGATCCTTAAAACGCTGACTCAGCTCATTATGGGCAGTGCTCAGAGCATCTTGGATGCGGTTGTGGTGCTTGAGCTGAGGCGCAGGGAGGGGCCAAGCCCGACGGCTGATGGGAGGCGCAGCCTGAGGCTCAAACGGAGCAAAGCTTTGTCCCAGCTGAGCGCCCATCTGGTGGATCTGTTGCTCTAAAGAACGCTCCACGCGGGGCGCTGCGCAAGCCTCAACCTGGAAGAACGCTCCATCCTTGCGGACAAAAGCACCCCCTGTCTCCAGGTGTGTGCTGGCGGGCAGGAGTACATCAGCGCGTTGAGCGGTGGCGCTCATATAGAGGTCCGAGACCACCAAGAATTTCAGCTTGTCCAGAGCACCCGCGAGCTCAGGAGACTGGTCGGGATCTTCTCTTAAGATCCAAGCGCCATGGATACCCCCGCTCTGAATAGTCTCCTTGAGGAGCTGAGCTTCTTGAGCACCGTGGGGTAAGAGACCCCCGCGACGCAGACCCTCTAGATTGGGACTGCTGCTGAGCAGCAGCCCCGAGCCCTTAACCTCCAGCAGCTCAAGCAACTCCGCTAAGATCAGCAAATCGTCCGGGCTGCGCTCAGAGCGAGTTCCCTGATCGTAGGTAGCGATGATCGGCCCCCGCGCTCCCCTGAGGGCCTCAAGGGCCGCCATTGCTCGCGCAGGAGCGACGCGAGCCTCACGGACCAAGCGATCTCCAGTGATGCTGCTGAAGGTCCGCTGGAGAGCATGAAGCTCAGGCTCTAGATCTGTACGCTCCTTGAGCAACTCAGCCAGCATCCAGCCCAAGACCAGCCCTGATGAGCCTCGTCGAGCATGAAGCCAGTGATGAGACAGCTCAGTGATGCTCCCCGGCTTGGAGCTGAGCACGATGATCTGCGCCCCTGCCCGATGGGCTCGCCGGATACGGGCAGCCATGGCGTTGCTGCTCTCCATCGGATCAGCGCCGAGAGCTAGGATCACCCCAGCCTGCTCTAGATCTTGATAGCTCGCTGTAGAGCGGGTGTCTCCATAGAGCCCATCCAGAGCATACAGCTCCGCTCCACTGGCCAGAGAAGCGAGGTGCCCTCCATGGGCTCCAAGGTGGCTGCTGAGGGCCCCCAGGGCCTTACCCTCTTGGCAGCTGATGTCACCCCCTCCGGTCAAGAGCAGGGCTTGGCCCCCGTGAGCCTCCTTGACTCGGCTCAAACCAGCAGCGGCGGCCTCTAGAGCCTCATCCCAGCTACAGGGGAGCAAGTGTCCATCACGGCGGATCATCGGTTCACTGAGGCGATCTCCCTCCAGCTGCTCGACGATACCATAGCGTCCCAGAGCGCAGAGGACCTGCCGCACCCCCTCCTCATCGCTGTTGGGCCGCACTGAGTAGCCCCAGAGGTTCTTAACCACCTCCACCTCGCAGAGCTCACTACAGAGGCTACAGAGGGTCTTTGTGCGCTCATAGGGCACGCGGTTCTGAGCTAAACTCTTAAACTCCAACGCTGCTGTTGGGCAAGCGTCTACGCAGTTACCGCAGTCGATACAGTCTGTCTGCACCAGGGGGCGACCCATCGAGGGAGAGATGATGGTCTCAAAGCCTCGATCCACCAAGCCCAGGACCGAGACCCCCAGGATCTCCCCACAGCTGCGCACGCAGCGGGTGCAGAGGATACATTTGTTGGGGTTGATGCGGATGTGAGGGTGGGAGTCATCCAAGCGAAACTTGAGAGCTTGTCCATTGATGTCGGGCAACTCATAGCGCTCACAAAGCGCTCGCAGCTCGCAGGACTCCGCCGCAGAGCAACCACAGGAGAGGCAGCGCTCCGTCTCTCGCCCCGCCTCATGCTCCTCTAAGCTGAACTCCACCTCTCTGAAGTGCTTGATCCGCTCCTCCGCCTCCAGCTCATCCTGTCGTGCTCGCTTGAGCGCAGGCATCGTGGGCAGCTCGCTCTTGGTCACCTCGCCAAACAGCTCCAGCTTGGAGCTGAAAGGGTCCAGGATTCGCACAGGGCGACCGATCTGAAGATACTGATCCATCGAGAGAGCTGCCTTGCGGCCATGCCCGATGGCGTCGATCACCACCGCTGGGCCTGACCAAGCATCACCCCCCGCGAAGACCCCATCTAAGTTGGTGGCGAAGCTGTAACCATCAGCCACAATGCTGCCCCAACGGGTGGTCTTCAGCCGCTCTCCTCGGCTCTCCAAGAGGCCGCTGAGATCGATCTTCTGACCGATGGCGCCGATGACAACATCACACTGATAGGAGTGCTCACTGTCAGGGATCGGAACAGGACGGCGGCGACCGCTGGCGTCAGGCTCTCCCAAGCGCATACGCTGGACCCTGAGGCCCTTGAGGCCACCCGTCTCATTCAGCTCTACAGAGAGGGGCGCGAGCAGCACATCGATACGGACGCCTTCATGATCACAAGCCTCAATCTCAGCGACATCAGCGGGCATCTCTGCTCGCGTGCGGCGATAGACCATAGAGACCTGGGAAGCCCCCAGGCGTAGAGCGGTGCGAGCAGCGTCTACGGCGGTGTTCCCTCCCCCGATGATGGCAACCTGCTTGCCCTTGAGATCAAACTCCTCACCATTCTCAACATCGATGAGGAACCGCACCCCCACCAACACATCAGGGTGATCCTCTCCTTCGATACGAGCGCTGGAGCCCTCCTGAGCGCCTACTGCCAGATAGACCGCGTCAAACTCATCTCGGAGCCGCTCCAAGCTGAGCTCTGAGCCAATGCGCTGGCCTGTGCTGACCTCGACACCCAACCTGATGATCTCGCCGATCTCAAAGTCCAGCAGCTCTTGAGGCAGGCGATAGTCAGGGATGCCGTAGCGCAGCATGCCGCCCAGCTTCTCCCGCATCTCAAAGACCTGAACCGCGTGTCCCTTCATCCGCAGGAAGTAGGCCGCCGTGAGCCCCGAAGGCCCTCCCCCCACGATGGCGACGCGCTTGCCGGTATCAGGCGCGGGCTGCTCATCATAGGGTTGCTCCACCCAAGCATCTGAGGCGGTTCGCTTAACCATATTGATGGCCACGGGCTCATCGATGATCTGGCGACGACAGACCTCCTCGCAGCGGCGAACACAAACCCGGCCACAGATCACCGGGAAGGGGTTGTTGCGGCGGATGGTCTTCACCGCCTCAATCAGCTCCCCCGCCTGCACCAGATCCAGATAGCGCTGCACCTCTACCCCAGCCGGGCAGCCTCGTACACAGGGGGCCACGCAGTCCGCTGGGTGGTTGGACATAAAGAGCTCGAGGGCGGTCTTACGAGATGCCTCTACCCGCGCCGTGCGGGTCTCGATCTTCATCCCTGGGAAAGTCATCGTGCTGCACGCGGGGATCAGCTTTCCCAGGCCCTCTTGCTCAACAACACAGAGGAAGCAGGAGGTGTAAGGGGGCAGGCTGGGTTCATAACATAGGGTTGGGATGCGCTCAGCCAAGCCACTACGCCGGGCGACCTGCAGGATCGTCTCTCCAGGCTGCGCGCTGTAACTCTGACCGTCGATGCTGATGTTGATATCCATGGGGCCTCCTAGCGCTTGAGCACCGCCTGGGTGGGGCAAACGCTGACACAGCGTCCACATTTGATACAGCTCTCCTGATCGATGAGGTGAGCGAGCTTACGCTCTCCCGCGATGGCGTCCACGGGGCAGCTCTTAGCGCAGAGGGTGCAACCTGTGCAGTCCTCGGTCTTGATGATATAGGTCAGGAGGCTGGGGCAGACACAGGCGACACAGCGCTTCTCCTGAATATGCTGCTCATACTCCTCACGGAAATATTGGATGGTGGTCAGCACCGGGTTTGGCGCGGTCTGACCCAAACCGCAGAGGCTGGATTCCTTGATCTTCTGTCCCAGATCAAGGAGCCGTTCAATATCCCCAGGCCCACCATGGCCCGCGCAGATGCGCTCTAAGATCTCCAGCATTCGCTTGGTGCCGATGCGGCAGAAGGTGCATTTGCCGCAGGACTCAGTCTGAGTAAAGGAGAGAAAGTAGCGGGCGACATCCACCATACAGGTGCTGTCATCCATCACCACCACTCCACCAGAGCCCATGATCGCGCCCGTGCGGGTGATGTTCTCATAATCGATGGGCAGCTCGGTCATCGCGGCAGGGATGCAACCTCCGGAGGGGCCTCCCATCTGCACCGCTTTAAACTCATGACCCTCAGGAACACTACCGCCCACCTCCATCACCAGTTGACGGAGGCTCATCCCCATGGGGACCTCCACAAGGCCTCCTCGCTTGATCCGCCCCGCCAGAGCAAACACCTTGGTGCCCTTGCTCTTCTCGGTTCCAAACGCCGCATAGGCTTCTGAACCGTTTTGGATGATCCAAGCGATGTTGGCGAAGGTCTCCACGTTGTTGATGTTGGTGGGGCGCTTATGAAGGCCCTGAACGGCAGGGAAAGGGGGACGGAAGCGAGGCATCCCTCGCTTCCCCTCGATGCTGGCGATCAGCGCGGTCTCCTCACCACAGACAAAGGCCCCCGCCCCCTCCTTGACATAGATATCGAAGCTGTAACCGGATCCACAGATATCCTCACCCAGGAAGCCCTGAGCGCGCATCTGCTTAAGGGCTGCGTCCAGACAGAGCAGGGCCTTGGGGTACTCAGCGCGGCAATAGACGATCCCCCTATCCGCGCCTACGGCGTAGCCACAGATGATCATCCCCTCCAGGACCGAGAAGGGGTCCCCCTCCAACAGGGAGCGATCCATAAAGGCGCCGGGATCCCCCTCATCAGCGTTGCAGATCACATATTTATGCTCTGTAGGCTGAGCGGCAGTGAAGCCCCATTTGCGGCCTGTAGGAAAGCCCCCGCCGCCACGACCGCGCAGCCCTGAGTCCAGGACTTCGTCGATCACCTCCTGAGCGCTCATCTCCAAGAGAGCCTTCTTGAGTCCCTGAAACCCCTCGGTTTTGATGTAGTCTTGGATGGAGCCTGGATCGATATAGCCACAACGCCGAAGAGCGATACGTTCCTGATGTTCGAGGACCCTATCGACATCAAGGCCCTCTCCCTCACGGACCAGATGAGCCTCCATCTCCTCACCCGCGAGGAGACGATCCAGGATCTTGTTGTCCACATGCGCGAAGAGACGGCGGCGATCCCCCTCCACCAACTCCAGCAGAGGCTCCTGATAACAGAGACCGATACAGCCAGTCTCTGAGACAGAGAGGTCTTGAGCTTCACTCAGCTTATGGGCGTGCTCTAGAAGCTTACCTGCGCCCGCCGCCAGACCACAGGTTGAGGTCCCTATGATGATGGATCTCATCTCTCCCCCTTCTTAAGCATCTTGGCCTTACCCTGCCGTTGCAGCTTCTTAAACAGACGGGTGAGGGTCCTGGGTGTCAAAGAACCATGGGTGTCGTCATTGATCATCACCACTGGCGCCAAGCTACAGCAGCCCACACAGTTAACCGCCTCTAGGGTGAAGATGAGATCAGTATCTGTCTCTCCCCGCTTGATCCCCAACAGATCTTCTACAGTTGACTCCAGAGCGGGAGCGCCATTGACATGGCAGGCGGTCCCAGTGCAGATCCGGGCCATAAAGTGCCCTCGTGGAGTCAGCCGGAAGCCTTTATAGAAGGTCACGACACCATAGATTTTAGAGGTGGGGATCCCGCTGACCTCTGAGATCGCCTCCATCGCGCTCTCTGGAACATAACCGTAGCTGTCTTGGGCTGCTTGAAGCAGGGGGATCAGATCAGCCTCTTGGCCCTGAGTCGTCCAGAGGGACTGGACAAATCTATCCGTCATATCTCCTCCTCTTTAAAAGTCGCTGATGACTTGAAGGCTGCGCAGACGATCAACGCCATCCGCGAGGGCCAAGTTTTCAAAGTTGAGGGTCGCCTTGTCCCCTTGGAACAGGGCACAGAGCCTGCGTTGATCCTCAGAGATCACCAACTGCTTGAGCTGGGGATGGAAGGCCAGACGAGCATAAAGATCTCCTGAGGCTTCCTCTTCACAGTCCATCACCAAGAGATGCGCGCTCTGTGTGGGATCGCGTCTAGAGCGGGGGTGTTGCTTTAGAAAGCTCTCCAGAAAAGCGCTCTGCGAAGGGCTCAGCAGGGGCTTCCCCAAGCGCAGAGGTCGAACCTCTCCATAGAGGTTGTTGAGCCGCTTGAGCTCCGCTCTAAAGTGCTCCTCTCCCTTGAACTCCAGGGGGAGCAGGAGGTTTGTCTGAGGATCCCGAACGGGGAGCACATGCTCAAACTCCTTGAGGAGCGCCTCTCGGGCGCGGAGAGGCTCTCCTGCCTTGATAAAGAGCCAAGCGCGGATCGGCGCGGCCTCTTGCTCGGGAAGGTGGAGCTTCTGGAGATGTTTAAGGATGGGATCTGGGTTGCTGTTATGGAGGCAAAGATCGACCTCTTCACAGTATCCGCATAGGCAGATCAGCTCCAACTCAGGCAGATGGCTCTTGATCACCTCAGCCAAACTATTGCTGGGGATATCTTCCAGCCCAGGGCTGAGGATCACGGCTCCGAAGGGCTGCTCCTCTGCTGCCCCCAAGCGCTCAAGGGCGGAGAGCCCACCGGAGACCTCCTCTACAGGGTAGCCCGCCGCTCCTAAGGCCTCGCGCAACCTTCGGCGCTCGGCAACCTCCTCATTGACCAGCAGGATTCTCGCCTTCATGCTCCCTCTCCTACTTCCGCGATAGTCGCTTACTTTTGGGAAAGGGGTAAACCGGAAACGGCGATATGGCAAGAGTTCCTTGTGGTATTGCACAGGAGACTTTTTCACTATATTTATCGGAATTTGGAGGGGAATATGCTGAAGCTTAGCCGAGGAGATGGGATTGCTCATCTCAAGCTTGACAGGCCGGAGAAGTTGAACGCCCTGGGGCCGGAGTTTTGGGAAGATTTTGGCTCAACCGTTGAGGAGCTTGAGGCTGATGAGAGCCTCCGGGTCCTGATTCTGGGCGGGGAGGGACGCAGCTTCTGCGCAGGTCTAGACATCCCCGCGATGATGCCTTTGTTGCCGCTGGAGCCGGGGCGAGGCCCGGATGGTGCTCGTCAGGCTCGATTTCACCGGCTCATCCGTCAGATGCAGGGCGCTGTTCAATCCTTAGCGCGCTGTCGTCTGCCGGTCATCGCGGCGGTCCAGGGGCACTGCTTGGGAGCAGGCTTGGATCTGATCTGCGCCTGTGACATCCGCTTAGCCTCTGTCGAGGCCCGCTTTGGGGTACGGGAGACGCGCCTCGCGATGGTGGCGGATCTGGGCAGCCTTCAGTACCTACCTCGCATCATAGGACCGGGCCTCGCGCGGGAGCTGATCTTTACGGGGCGAGACTTTGGTGCTGAGGAGGCCAAAGAGATCCACCTGCTCAATCGAGTCCTCCCTGATCCTCAGGCGCTTCAGGAGGCTGCTCTCGCTTTGGCGCAGGAGATCGTTGCCAATCCACCCCTGGCGGTACAGGGCGCCAAGGCGGTGATGAACGAGGCGGAGAAGCATCAGATTGAGAGGAGCCTAGAGTATGTAGCCACCTGGAACGCTGCCCATCTCGTGACTCAAGATCTAGGAGCAGCGATGAGCACGATGATGACTCAACAGAAGCCCAGATATCAGGGCCGCTGAAATCGCTGAGAGGAGCGTGAGTGGCGATATGTGCCGCCTCCCCCTCATTGTCAAGTCGATGAAGGTGTGCAGGCTCTGGAGGCCTGCCCTGAGCAGTCATGTTCTACCCGCAACGCCTACGCGCCTCAGTGATGCTCTCTCTGCGACTCTGCCCTGGCCTAGGGAGAGCGGTGGTGAAATGGCGAAGGTGTTGCTAAGGTGTGGCCATGAAGACCGCGCTCTATCCCGCCTCCTTTGATCCCATCACCTGTGGGCATGTAGATGTCATCCATAGAAGCCTACAAGTCTTTGATCGCGTCGTCGTTGCCCTAGCGGTGAACCTCAACAAGCGCCCCCTCTTTAGCGTGGAGGAGCGCCTAGCGATGATCCAGGAGATCTTCGCTGATACCCCTCAGGTGAAGGTCACCAGCTTTCAGGGTCTCCTGGTTGACTATGCTCGCGCCCAGAAGATCAACACCGTGATCCGAGGCTTAAGGACCCAGAGCGATTTTGAGTTTGAGTTTCAACTCGCCAGCATGAATCGCAGGCTTACAGAGGATGTAGACTTCCTCTTTATCATGGCTGACAAGGACTACACCTTTATCTCCTCCAGCTTTATCCGCGAGATCGCCTCCCATGGAGGCAGAGTCACTGGCATGGTTCCTCCAGCGGTGGAGCGCTATCTCGACGCTCGTTTCCAAGCCTGAGGAGCGAGGAGCCGTTAAGCCAACCGCTTTTTTCTAAACTACGCTTCAGGCCGCTTGCGCTCAAGAGAGCGGCCCGCCATTGTCCCTTGGATGGGAAAGAGAAAGCAGCGAAGAGGAGCGCGGGTTAAACCACAGGCAAATGGTCGTGTTACCGCGCGTCTGGGACCAGTGCTGAGCGTAGAGAGCGATGATGGACAGCAGCTCTCCTGTTTGGCGAGAGGCCGCGCTCAACGCTGCGTGGTGGGAGATCGAATCTTCTATGAAGAGGGCATTCAGGCTGATTTGGCAGAGGGCCTGATCACCTGGATCGCTCCCCGTAGGAGCACGCTCTTGAGGACCGATGCTCTGGGACGACGAGAGCAGGTTCTGGCCGCCAACCTGGATCATCTCTATATCATCACTGCGGTGGAGCCTCCCTTTCGCCTGGGCCTCATCGACCGCTACCTCGTCGCCGCACGCTCTCAGGGGATCTCAGCCAGCATCATCTTTAACAAAAGTGATCTGCTCTTGGATGAAGAAGAGCAGGCGGACTATGAGGAGGAGTTGTCGATCTATCCAGGCTTGGGACACCCTGTCTATTTTGTGAGCGCGACGCAGGCTGAGGGCTTGGAGCCTCTGGCTGAGGCGCTCCAGGACCAACTCAGCATCTTTGTAGGTCACTCAGGGGTTGGTAAAACCAGCCTGCTCAACGCCCTTGATCCAGGCCTGGGAGAGAAGGTCAGGGAGCTGAGCTGCTCCAGCGGCCGAGGTCAACACACCACCTCCACCTCAGCGCTCTTTCGCCTTCCGGGTGGGGGTGAAGTGATCGACAGCCCTGGGATCCGCTCCTTTGGGCTCTGGGGAATCAAGGTTGAGGATCTCCGCCTGCACTTTCCCGAGTTTTTAGAGTGGAGTTCAGGCTGCCGCTTCGCCAACTGTGGTCATATTCAGGAGCCCGCCTGCGCTGTCAAAGCAGCTCTAGAGGAGGGAAAGATCAGCGAGAATCGCTACACCTCCTATCTACGCATCCGCGAATCTTTGGAGGGGGAGCGCTTTGGGAGCGCCCATGACTATTTTGACTTCTGATGTCTTCTCTTGAGCCTGGAGATGATGAGAGCCTCGATCGCCTCAGCCAATGCCTCTGGATTCTTCAGCGTCGCAAGGGGCAGCGCGCCAGCTCTGATGATCTCCTCCTGGCCTGGGCCGCTCTAGAAGCGCTGCCCCAGGCCAAACATCTCCTGGATCTGGGAACCGGGAAGGGGACCGTGGCTCTGCTGCTGCTCAGCCAACTCCCCCAGGCTCAAGCCATCGGTATAGAGGCGTTTCCCGAGAGCCAAGCCTTAGCGCTCAGAAACGCTGCTCTTAACGCACTTCAGGATCGCTTTGACCCTCGCCTGGGAGATCTAAGAGATCCACAGCTCCTCTCCGCCGAGACCTCCTTTGAGCTGATCACCGGAGCGCCCCCCTTTATGCCTCTGGGTAGCGGGATCATGCCTCAAGATCCTCAGCGCGCGGCGGGGCGTTTTGAGCTGCGAGGAGGCGTGGAGGAGTATGCTGAGGCCGCCGCGCGTTGTTTGGCTCCAGGGGGGCGCCTGATTCTCCTGATGGATGGTCTAAAGCGCAGCCTGGAGCGCTGCTTGAAAGCCCTGGAAATTCAGGGCTTGGCCCTGCATCGACGTTGGGATATTCACCCCCGCCCAGACACTCCCCCCACCTACCGAATCTTTGTAGCCGCCTGGGAGCCTGTTGTACCTGAAGCGCAGAGCTTGGAGATGCGTTGGGGAGCGGAATGGTCCCCTGCCTATCAGAAAATTCGCGCTCGCTTGGAGCTGTAAGAGATGAAGAAGCTACGTCTGGCTTTGGAGGTCCCTAAGACTCGCGCTGAAGGGCCAGGCTTGCGCTATGCGATCTGGCTCCAAGGCTGCTCTCTGCGCTGCCCCGGTTGCTGTAACCCTGAGATGTTACCCTTGGAGGGAGGCTATCTCATCGAGCCTGAGCGGCTCTTAGAGAAGGTCTTGGCGACTCAGGGGGAGGGCGTCAGCTTCTTGGGGGGAGAGCCTCTCCTTCAAGCCGAGCTGCTGGCTCCTCTCGCCAAGGCACTTCAAGCGGCGGGGCGCAGCGTAATGATCTTCAGCGGCTACACCCTCAAGGCGCTCCGGCGGAGGCGAGCACCAGAGATCGCGCGCCTCCTTGCTCACTGTGACCTTCTGGTGGATGGCCCCTTTCTTCAGGAGCAGAGTCCCGACACACGCCGCTGGATCGGCTCTCGCAATCAAAGGATCCACCACCTCAGCAGAGCCTACGCTCCTAAAGATCTCAAGCTCAAGCAGCCCAACACTCTGGAGCTGCGCCTCAAAGGCTCAGAGTTAATCATCAATGGCTGGCCCGCTCAGGGAGCGCGGACGGGGTTCTTGGGACCCCAAGCTTCGGAGGCGCAGGAGAGCTTGAGCGCTGAGGAGCTGATCTCCCTCAAGCTCTTAGACGCCATCTTGACCGGGAGCTTTCTGCCCGAAGAGCGACCTCAGCTCCAGGAGCATGGACTTGAGTTTCAGAGGCTCGCCTCTCAGCGGCTTCAGACCGCTTGCCTGCGAAGCCTGCTTCAGGAGACTGAGGCTCGCAACCTTTTGCGTCAGGGTCGCCGGGTTCGTCTGCGCCCCTGGGAGCGCTTGCCTGCCCCTCTTCAGTTTTATCAAGCCACCGAGGCGCTCTGGAGGCGCTGGCCCAGGCCAGAGGCGCTCAGGCGCAGAGGTCGACAGCAGCAGATCAAAGAGTGGCTTATCACCGGGCGAGGAGCAGGCGATTGGTTGGTCCAGCTGCTCCTCTACCGACAGCTTGAGCAGCCTTGGATCTATGAATTTCAAGATTTGGTTCTCCCTCAGTTGATAAGCATCAATCCTCTGATTGCTTTGGCCGAGTGGCATCGTCGTGACTTCTCTCTGCTCCTTCGAGAGGGCTATGTGCCCCTCATCGAATTACAGGAGAGGTTCTGGATCTCTCGCTGGAGCGCTCTGCTCAAGCGAATCCTCAAACAGGAGACAAAGAGCGGCTGGATTTTGGCGAAGCGAGAGGGTCTGAGATCTTGGCTTAAGGCGTTGGAGGAGGCTGGGCGCTTAGACCTGCTCTACCCTCTGCTCTCTGCGGTGGCGGGCTTCACCACCGAGACTCCTCTTTGGAAGATTCAGAAGCTGAGGCGCAGCCTCCTTATGCGTGAACACAGCGAGCGTAAAGCGCTCTTTTCAAGTCGAGAGGCGCTGCTCTCTGCTCTCCTGGAGCTGGGGCAACGCGCTGAGGAGCTGCGTGGAAGTCGCTTTGGAGAGGAGGGTTATGAGGCGGGGCAGATCCTCTGGGAGCGAAGCCTACCTGAGGGCTGGCAGGCAAAGTTAGAGGCGATCCAGCGGGTGCTGTTGGGGGTGCTTTCTTGATCTCTAAAAACTTTTTCCTCCTCTGTCCGATTTAGGCAACGCTTTCTCCCATAAGAAAGGAAAAATTCCATGAGATTTTGTCTTGCTT
>CAYLJJ010000110.1:0-19562 GCA_964384025.1 uncultured Nannocystaceae bacterium | reverse complement strand
CACGTAGATCAACCTTAGATAAGGGAGGAGTCTATGGATAAGACAAAGCCATTTAGGGCGTGTTGCGCGTCGTCAGCCGGGGCTCTTTGCGCACTGGAGGTTGTTGGGGATCAGGCCTTCGGCTGGATGATGGGAGCCGTATGAGTTGAGAGGCTCACGTACGGTTCTGCGAGCGCCTGGAGCTGAAATCCCTTCAGGCGACTCTCCGATGTAGTGATTTTGGCTTTGAATAGCAATGGTTATTTGTGCATGACAGGGCCATATCGGATATGTTATTGTGTATTTTATAAAAGAATGGGATGGCTGCTATGAATTGCCCGCGTTGTGAATCTGGCAATATAGTAAAGAACGGTTCTATACATAGCAACAAATAAAAATACAAGCGCAGCAGGTATGGCAGACAATTTGTTGAAAATCCGACAAATACGCCCGTTTCTGAAGAGAAAAAGAAAAGATTACTGTTTCTCGAAAGAATATCATTGGCCTGAGTCCGCCAGAGGGTTTCGCGATTTGTCCGCAAAAATTTCCATTTTCAAAGAAGTTAGAGAACCATATTGGAGCGATATGAGACTTTGTTCACAATTACAACATGCAACTAAAGAGTAATCGTTAATCACTACATCTTCAGCACGACCAAAAATTGCAAAGGAGAGTACAACGCTATGTTGTCGAAAGATTATTCTCCTGGTATCAACGTAAATTCAGACATACTGCCGTAAGATGGGAACGAAAAGAGAAGTTCTTCGCTGGGTTCGTCGGGTTCGGGTTCATATTGATTTGGGTGGATCGGCTAATTTTGGGATAGGCTCGCGGTTTGTCCAATCCCTGAAAGCAAAGAATGTCGAGAACACCGCCAACATGAATCTCTTTTGAGGCTTGGTAAGGGCTTCAAAACGGGCGAGGATCTCAGAGACGAAAGTCATTGGGGCGCCTTTGGTTTGGCGTTGGCTGAGATCTTCCCAATACCATGGGTGCCCCTCTAAACTCTGCCCCCTTTCAAAAATGACTCAGATTTGGCCCCTCCTCGAGAAGTGGCCGGACCATTGCCTGAATCAACAGGGAGAAAACCTCGCTGCTTTTTGAGCCGATCAACCATCACCACACGGCTCCAGAATCCCTTACAAGCCTTCAAGGATTCGCAAGGATTATCCGAACCATTGCTGACACAGGGACCAAATGAACTGGGAGAGAGACGATGCAGGAAGAACAACCCAACTTCGGAGAGGATGCTATAAGCATACCCTTGCGTGAGTATACCTCCGTAATCATAGTTCTTCTTTGTGGAGTAATCATCTCCATGACGCTCTTTTTCTTGGTGCGAGATTGGGAGCACACTCTGCTCCGGAGCGAATTTGATAGACAGGCAACCTCCTATTCGACAGCCATGCAGGGAGGTGTCAACCGAAGCCTGGAGGTGCTTGAGTCTATCGCTGCTCTTTATGCTGCCTCAGATCTGGTCCAGCGCGATGAATTCCACGCCTTTGTCACAGGAGCGCTTTCAAGGCATAACGAGCTTCAGGCGCTGGAGTGGATCCCGCGCGTGATGCTCAATCAGCGGAAGCGATTCGAGGAGAGCGCCCGGCAGGATGGATTTGCCGATTTTCGCATTTCTGAACGTAAAGTTCAGGGAGAGATGGTCGAGGCGCTACAACGATTAGAATATTACCCAGCATATTTTATCGAACCACTAAAAGGGAATGAAGCAGCTTTTGGTTTTGATTTGGCTTCAAATGCGATTCGTAAGAAAGCACTGGAACATGCTCGTGATGCCGGAAAAATGGTTGCTACAGAACCAATTACCTTGGTCCAAGAAAAGGCTTCACAGCAGGGATTGCTGATATTTTATCCCATCTATCGAAAAGGTAAAGACATCAAAACTGTCAGTTCACGTCGAAATAATCTGACTGGATATATCCTCGGAGTATTTCGTATCGGTGATATGATCGATACAGCACTAAATATCATAGATAATCGAGAATTAGATATTGTGTTAAAAGATCAAGAGGCTTCTATCGAAAATAACTTCATTTATTTCAACAAAATTGGCCCAGATCAGACTTTATCCAGAGAGTTCACATGGAGTGGGATTGTAAGTCTTCCTGAACGCAATTGGTCGCTCCAATTATCGGCAACACCTCAATTCCTCGATCGATTTGCTATTTGGCAGCCTTGGGGAGTATTGTTCGGCGGTTTTTTGGTTGTGCTCCTGCTCACATTTCATATGTTCAATAGAATACGACGCTCTGCTAGAATCAAACGCCTAGTGCTTGCCAGAGAGTGGGCTGAGCAGGAAATGAAGCTATCTGCTCGTGTATTGGAAAATACTCCAGAAGGGGTAATGATTACAGGGCTGGATCTTCGGATAATATCTGTGAACCCGGCATTTGTCCAAACAACAGGCTATAGTAAAGATGAGGCTATAGGACAATTGCCATCTTTGCTAAAATCAGGCCGCCATGATAAATCGTTTTACCAAGACATGTGGCAAGCTCTATTAGAAAGCAGGCAATGGCAAGGAGAGATATGGAACCGCCGAAAAAATGGTGATATCTACCCAGAATGGCTAAATATTACTTCAATATATGATGACGATGGCAGAGTCATCAATTATGCGGGGATTTTTTCGGATTTAAGTGCTCAAGAGCATGTCAGAAAACGAATACACAACCTCGCTTATTATGATGCATTAACAGGCCTCCCCAATCGTGAGCTATTTCAGGACCGTTTAAATAATATTTTGGCACAAAGAATACAAAACAACCGGATTGTTGCATTAATGTTCTTAGATCTCGATCGTTTCAAGGCTATTAATGATACATTAGGGCATAAAATGGGTGATAAATTAATTAAATCGACGGCAAAACGTCTTAAACAGTGTGTTAGAAAAGGTGATACCATTGCTCGACTCGGAGGAGATGAATTTACGGTAATCATCACTGGACTCTCTCAACTTGAAGAAGCAGCCCAGGTTGCAAAGAAAATCATAAAGTCTTTTTCACTTCCGTTTCATATAGATGGCCAGAACCTGTTTATTAGCACAAGTATCGGCATTGGGGTATTTCCCATAAACGGAAAATCTGCAGAAACGCTAATTAAAAATGCAGAAATTGCGATGTATCGATCAAAAGAGGAGGGAGGTAATAGTTATCATTTTTATGAGGCTGAAATGAGCAAACATTTCATAAAAAACCTAGTACTTGAAAATGATTTGCGAATTGCAGTAGAGCAAAATGAACTGGAACTTGTATTTCAGCTCAAATCGAACTTAATTTCGGGAAAATCATTGGCGTTGAAGCATTATTACGCTGGAAACACCCCAAGTTTGGTTGGGTTTCACCAGCAATGTTTGTCCCTATCACAGAAGAGAGCGGACTGATCATACCCATAGGTGAATGGGTCTTAAAAACGGCTTGTTATCAAATAAAAGAGTGGGTAAAGTCAGGGTACTCTAGTTTGTTGATGGCAGTGAATTTATCTGGTCATCAGATCGGAAACAAAGGATTGGTTAAAGCATTATTAGATATAATAGAAGAAACTGGTATGGAGCCGAAGAATCTAGAGCTGGAACTTACAGAAAGTATACTTATGGAGAATGCTGAGTCAAGCATCGAACTTATGGATAAACTGAAGGATGCAGGCTTGCGTCTTTCAGTAGATGACTTTGGGACAGGTTACTCATCGCTTAGTTATCTAAAACGTTTCTCGATTGACAAACTGAAAATAGATAAATCATTCATTGATGATGTTATTGCAGATGGAGATGCGGCAATAATCGCTTCTACTATTATTGCTATGGGGCAGAAACTGAATTTAAAAGTGATTGCAGAAGGGGTAGAAACAGTCGAACAACTTAGATTTCTCCAAGAACAAGGGTGTGATGAAATACAGGGCTATCTATTCAGCAAACCAGTTTCAGCTGCTGAGATCACACAGATGCTGGCAGAAGGACGTTCAATGTCAAAATTGCTCACTGGAACAGGAGCAAGTTAATGTCCTGAAGATCAACATCAAGCGGGAGGCTCAGTTGGGGGATGAGAGATAAGGCAGCTCAAAATTGATGACTGACGCGGCTCCTCTGACCCGCCTTGATCTCCACCCGCCGTGTCCAAACTTTCCCTGAAGGTCCTCTCAGTTTGAGCCGATAGCGTCCAGGTCGCAGCGCACGTCTCAGGATGGGGGTCTGTCCTAAATTCATCCCATTCAGCTCTACGTGAGCCCAGGGCAGGGCCAAGATGCTCAGGCGCCCTTTCTTCTGTTTAACATGAGGCTTGGGTGGAGGGAGCCGGTCAAGAGCCGCGGGAGCCATATCCAGAGGGGCTGCATCCAGTCTGGAGAGCCCAGCGCCCAGATCGGGAGGGGCAGATACTACACTGTCCCGAGCTTTGATCAAAGATGAGGAGCGCTGAGGATGCCTGGAGCGTTCTCGGATGGGACGAATTAGAGTTGCATCCTGAGAGTGACTGAGGATCAGAAGACCACGATCTTGACTGTTGTTGTTTCCGTCATCGGAGAGCAGGTAGAAGGCAACAGGGAGGCTGAGAAGAAGAGGGAGGAGAAGCAGGAGCCATCTATGAGATCTGTAGCCTTGGAGTTCTCTGCTCTGAGATGAGGAGGGACTGAGCTGCTCAGGGAGCACTGAGGGGAACTCTGCTAAGGGCTCAGAGGAAAGGTCGGCCATCGCCAACGCCTGAGCCAGCTGAACTTCAACGCCGGAGTCAGGAGGCGTCAAGGTGGAAGAGATGGAGGACTCCTGAGCGCTGCTGAAGTCATCTCCCTGTTCGGACTCTTCCTGAATCTCTTGATTAAAGATCCTCTCCGAGAGGAACTGAACCAGCTCCCTGGGGCCATAGCTGGACGGCTCCTGAGAGAGCGCGATGCGTAGAACTCGGCTCATATCTGCTGCGTTGTTGAAGCGACGATCTACATTTTTACGGAGAGATTTGAGGATGATGGCATCGACCAAATCGGGGAGATCCTCAAACAGCTCCCGAGGAGGACGAGGCTTGCGCCGTAAGATCTGATCGTAGATCTGATACTCGTTTTGTCCCTTGAAGGGCAGGGTCCCTGTGACCATTTTATAGAGAGTCATCCCTAAAGAGAAGATGTCGGCACGAGCATCAATCTCCTTGGCTTGGGCCTGCTCCGGGCTCATATATTGGAGCTTGCCCTTGATCACCCCACTCTTGGTCTCGGTGGTATTGCTCTTGGCTTTAGCAACCCCAAAATCGATCAGTTTAACCTCTCCCCGCCGAGAGATAAGGATGTTGTGCGGGCTGAGATCCCGATGGATCACCCCCTGAAATTGCCCCTGACTGTCTCTTAAGTTGTGGGCCGCTTGAAGACCTTCAGCGATGGCGGCGGTGATATAGAGGGAGGCGCCCAAAGGCAGCCGCTCTCCTCTGGATTTGAGGCTGCGTAGGATCGAGGCCAGATCAACCCCATCGATAAACTCCATGACAATGAAGTAGCGATCACCTTGAACCCCAAAATCCAAGATACCTGCAACATGAGGGTGCTGGATGGCTCCCGCGATACGAGCCTCATCTCGCATCATCTCTACAAAGCGTCGATTGGCAGCGTAGTGAGGCAGCAGAGTTTTAAGCGCAACCTGGCGGCCTGTCTGCTTATCTTCCGCTAGATAGACCTCAGCCATCCCCCCCGTACCGATGAGTCGAAGGAGTTGATATCGACCGAAGTCCTGTTTCATGCCTCTCTGGATATCTCCCATAGGCTGCGGGATGACCTGAGCCTCCCTGGCGGCATTCTCTCCAATTTTCTCAAAGATGCTCATCTTTTTTTTGAGAGCGGAGCTGAGCGTCTGCTCAATCGCAGTTCTCAGCGTTCGGTTGACACGATGACCACTTGTCCTCCTCGCAGATCTGCTCCCCGCGAGCACAGCGCCCTTCCAGCCCTGTGTCGCACTCCTTGCTCAAGCGACTTTCCCCTTCGCCCTCATCGATCTCTCCATCACAGTCATCATCTTTGCCATTGCAATCTTCAGCGTGGGCGTCATGTTGAGATTCACAGCGCCCCCAAGCACCTCCTTCGCAAATCTTCTCTCCTCGACGACAGCGCCCAAGGAGATCTGTTGAACAGTCCCGGCTGAGGGGGGCTCCTTCCAGATTCTCATCGATCTCTCCATCACAATCATCATCTTCGCCATTACAGCTCTCCTCTTCGATAGAAGCCACAGTGAGGCAGGCTGTCCAGCGCCCCACAACACACTCCTTTCTTCCCTGTTGGCAACGCTCGCTCATCCCTTCATCTACGATGCAGAGCCTCTGGAGCGGCTCATCCTCATCGCCCTCATCAACCTCTCCATCACAGTCATCATCCTCACCATTACAATCCTCAGCGCGAGCTCGGATCTCATCAATACAGGGCTCCAACCAGCCACTCTCCCCACACTCTTGATACCCCTCCTTACAGCGTCCCACGTCTAAAGTCTCTATTGCGCCTGTATAGCAGCTCCTCTGGAGAGTTAGAGGTGCTCCTCCGCCAACTCCATCCTGTTCATTCTTGAGACCATCACAATCATTATCTAAATCATCACAGATCTCAACCTGTGGCTCCTGAAATCCAATACACATGCCCAATACACCACCAGGGCCACAAAGCTGTGTCCCCCGTTTACAGATACCAATATTTTCAGTCCACTCAGGTCCCTCGTAGCAAGGCAACTCCAGGGCTTGATTCTGCTCGTTCAGATCGATATCACCGTCACAGTTATCATCTAAGTTGTTGCAGAGCTCCTCCCTGGGGAGCACTTGATCTTCACAAGCACCCCAAGAGGCTTCTCCAGAGCCCAGGACGGCATTGCAGAACTGTTGTCCTCCATGGCAGATTCCCTGATCTCTGCTCTCTTCGCTGCCTGAGTAGCAAGAGATCCGTAGAGGCTGGCTGCCCTCCTCATCCAACTCACCGTTGCAGTCATCATCTAGACCGTTGCAGATCTCAGGCAGCTCTCCCCTTGAGATCCCCAGGCAGCTCAGCGAGGCAGAGGAGATCGGTACTCCTGTCTCCTGATCCCGCTCCTGGTAGCAGAGCCAGGGCGCTTCACGGCAAGCACAGGGCTGCTCTCCTATACAGAAATCTCCGCAGGGATTCTCTTGACACTCTCCTAAAACTGAGCAGAGAGGGTTACCCTCATCGATGAGCTGATCGCAGTCATCATCTCGACCATTACAAAACTCTTCCGCTCCCGGATAAACCCCCGCCTCTTCATCATCACAATCTCCAGGCGGCAACCAACGATCCCCATCTTCATCTCCCCGACAGGAGGGATCTTCTCCATTGCAGTCCTGATCGATCCCATCTTCACAGCGCTCAGCAGCCCCTGGAAATCTCAACGGATCTTGATCATCGCAATCACCTCCCCCCCAATTCAAAGAGCGATACCCATCCCCATCCTGATCCTCCGAAGGGCAGGGGAGGTCCAAGCCGTCGCAGTCTTGATCGATCTCATCCCCACAGCGCTCCAGCGCCCCAGGGTAAATGGAGTTATCCAGATCATCACAGTCCAGACCCTCAGCGAAGCAGCGATGGCTGTCCCAGGGCTCCTCAAAGGGGCAGGGGAACTGGTCTCCATCCAGATCTTGAGGCAGGCAGCGTAGATCATCTCCTGAGCAATCTTGATCGATCTCATCACCGCAGATCTCCAAGTTGCCTGGAAAACGCCTTGGGTCCAGATCATCACAATCTCGGTCAGAGAAGACCCCATCTCCATCTGTATCACAGGGCAGCTCAAGGCCATCACAGTCCTGATCAACCCCATCTCCACAGATCTCCTGGTTTCCATGAAAGCGATGAGGATCCTGGTCGTCACAATCCAAGCCTTGAGGATCTCCATCCCGATCTTGATCTTCAAAGAGGCAGGGACGATCCCCCTCATGGCAATCATTGTCTAAACCATCACCACACCAGAGTTTATGGCGCCGTAGGGCCTCCGATCCCCGAGATTCAGCCTCCTCTCTTGACCATTCAAATGGGCGGAAAGGCCGTGCCTCTGCGCTCTTATAGCTCCCCCCCTCCAGGATCACATCGCGATCATCACAATCTCCCACGCGGAGCCATAAAGAGGAGGGGATCGTTTCACAGCAGCCTCGATCGCAGGCTGGAAAGCTGTCTTCATCTCGATCACAGTCCGCTTGGGGTTCCAGCAGCAGCTCTATGAGCCCGCTTTTTTGCTCCTTCGCTGCGAAGGCCAGCGCTCCACCAGGGCAGCTGCATTTTGGCCCTAGAGTTGAATCTGGGTGACACTCTGCGCCTCCTCTGCACGCTGCTACATAGAGCAAGATCTCCTCAGGCAGCGCCTCTGGAATTCTCAGCTCCAGGATGATCGCTTCCCTCCCTAAGCTTAACCCAGCGGCCTTGAGATCAACTCGCTCTCCAACTTGGCGCCCCTCCTCATCACTGAGATAGAGGATGAGTTGCTCTGTTTCCTCTAAGCCGGGCCCTTGAAGAGAGAGGAGGAGGCGCTCATCCTCCTTGGAGCAGGAGGAAGTGAGCAGAAGAAGAATCAGGAAGAGTCTCATCATCAAGCCCCATTTTCTTTCCTCTTTTGTAGCAAAGAGAGGCGCTTGTCTGAGAGTTGATTCGAGCTTAAAGGATCATCGTTGCGATAGACCTCAAAGCCTGCGATCTTCAGGAGATGAGTCAGCCTCAAACCAAAACTCGTCCCCCACACACCGGGCCTCTCTCTGAGCCGCCTTCTCTTTATATCTATCCAGATGTTTTAGAGGAGATCCGCTTTAACGGCGCCTGGAGAGCGGATCGTCTCGCTACGGGTCTGCTCCTGGGAGGTGCTTATCTCGACCCAGAGACTGGAGCCTTCTACTCAGAGGTAGAGGGCTTTCTGGGTGGGAGCCATATCGAGAACAGCTCAGATCTGCTCCCGCTGCTGCGCAATCGCTGGGCTGCGCTTCAGGAGAGCATCTCCAAAAGCGACGCTCAACTCCTGGGGTGGTATCTAGCCCACCCAAAGGAGGCGCCTGCTCAGACAGAGCTGCTCCTCCATAACACCTTTTTCACCCAAAGCTGGCAACGAGGGCTCTGGATCCCTCTGGAGGAGCCTCCCCTCGCCTTGAGCATCGAAGATGGCGTCTTACACAGCGCCGCTGTAGCTCAGATAGAGAGTCGCCCTCATTGACAGCCCTGTCGGCAGGATCTATGAAGGCTCAATATTTGGAAGGAGTGGGCGATGATCGGTCCTGGGACCACCATCAAAGGTAAGCTGAGTGGGGAAGAAGATCTCAGGATCGAAGGCAATGTCGAGGGGACAATTCAGCTCAGCCAAAGCCTAACGGTGGCGGAGAGCGCGGTCGTCAATGCCCAAATTGAAGCCCAGAGCGTTGAGATCGCAGGCAAGGTCGTCGGGAATATCCAGGTGGATGAGATCATCAGCGTCAATGCAGGCGCTGTGGTGGTCGGTGAGCTGAGCACCCCCCGCCTGAGCATCGCCGACGGGGCCCGCTTTAAGGGCCATGTAGAGATGGATTTTGAGCTGCCCGGCGCAGAGATGCCCAAGGGTCGCCGTCGCTGAGAGAGGAGCCATATGGCCAACACCACCACCATCGGAAGCTCTATCGTCATTGATGGAGAGATCTCGGGAGATGAGGCCCTCGTCGTTCAGGGAACGGTCAAGGGGCGTGTCCAGATCGCAGAGAATCTCTACCTGGAGAACTCAGGGAGCCTAGAAGCAGATGTAGAGGCGGATACCATTGAGGTTGGAGGCACGGTCACAGGAAACTTGAGCGCTCAGACTCGGGTGGTCCTTAAAGCCGACGCTAAGATGATCGGAGATATCCGCTCTCCCCGTATTGAGATCGCGGATGGGGCTCTGTTCAAGGGTCAGGTCGATATGGATGTGGAGCGCTGAGATGGCTCAGGCTCCAACTCTAATCAGCTCCAAGATCAGTATCAATGGGCGCCTGGAGGGTCAGGAGGATCTGACCCTCGAAGGGCAGCTCAATGGCAGCATTCTCCTTGAAGGCCACCTTCAGGTTGAGAAAGAGGCTCGCGTTGAAGCAGACGTGGAGGTTCGCTCTATAGAGATCCATGGAATCTTACAGGGAAAGGTCCAAGCCAAGGAGTTTATCGAACTCTCTCCTACAGCTCAGGTGATGGCCGATCTCTTCGCTCCTCGTGTGATCGTTCATGAGGGGGCTCTCTTCCGTGGCCTCATCGACATGGGAGATTTGGAGGTAGAGCTTCCCAACGCCCAGAAGACGAACCGGGGACGGGGCCGTCGTGCTCCCAGCCGTCGTCCTCCCCCTCGTAGAGAGCGAACCAACGCCCCAGAGAAGCGCCCTAAGGTAGAACAGAAGCAGGCCAGGCCAGAGTTAAAAGAGCCGCGCCTACCCGCCGAAGCTGCCTCCAAACAGGTACAGGTCAAGAGCTGAGAGAGCTTCAGTCCTCATAGAAGATGGACTCTCTCTGCTTCTCGACGAAGCTTTGAATTCTCTGGAGATCTTCAGGATCGATCTCCAAAAAACGGATCCCCATACCGGGAGGAAGAGAGCCGATAAAAGCATCTGGCTCTCTCAACCAGCGGACCAGCCCCACCACTCTGATAGAGCGCCCATCTAAGCGAAAAGAGAACTCCAGCTCACTCCCGATGGCTTTGATGTCATTGGTGGCGATAAAAACGCCCCCTTCACTGACATCAAGGGCAAAACCAGTAAAGAAGTTGTGCTCGCTGCTCTGATTGATCGCGATTTCAAGCCTGATCTTATGTCGTCGATATTCGCGTTTTTCTGTGTTTTCCATATTTCTTCTTTTGTAGGTTTCAGGAGTCTGAGTTCCTCTCCACACGAAACAGCTGCTGACCCAGGAGAAGCTGATCTCCATGTTTGAGGAGACCATCCCCCTTGATCTTCAGATAGCTCCCATTTGTACTGCCCAGATCCTTGAGAAAGAAACGACCTTGATGTTGAGAGAGGCGACAGTGAGAGCCGCTGATGAAGCCATCCTCGGAGAAGATAATGTCTCCTCGCTCTCGACCGATAAACTCCTCAGCCTTACGCAGCACCCAGATTGAGGCGACAGTGTCTACTGCGATCAAGGAACCCAAACGGCCCCAGGCGCCACGGAGAGGAGAGCCCATCACGGTGGTGCCATCCTCCTGGCCAGAAACAACGGGGCGAAGTTGAGCCAAGTTCTCAAACTTCAACAGCTGCTGACCGATGCGGAAGATATCTCCGTGGAAGATTTCAACCTCCGCTCTGATGCGCAGAAAGACCCCGTTGAGGCTGTGCTCATCCCTTATATAGAGCTGCCTCTTTTGGAAATAGAAGGTGGCGTGGCGTGGAGAGAGGAAGGGGTCTTCAGTGAAAAGGTGAGGACCTAACTCTCGGCCCAGGCTCAGCTCTCTGCTGAGCGGAAGAGCTTCTCCATCGCTGCCATCTGGATGAATTAAGATCAGCTTAGCTAAGGGGGAGGGGATGCTGGAGATAGGATGTGGTAACTGAGGCTCTGTATAGCGGGTTCCGCAGGAACCACAGAAGTTAAAGCCCTCAGGCAGATCTGCATCACAGCTCTGACAGCTTCGTTTTTGCTCTGCGGATCCAAGCATGGGCAAAACCCCCTCCTTCTGAGAGGAGAAGGGAAGTTCATTTTCGGGAATAAGAGAGATCGACTCCTCATAATCCACCGGAGCTGGGCTCAGTTGCTCTTCTGAGAACTCAGCCCTGGGTGATCCAGACGGTTTGTCTCGTACCACATCTTCAAAGAACAGCTCAAAACTCACAGCGTTGCTTGGCTGAGTCTTCTCTTCCAAAAGGAGCGTGGGTGCTTCGAGTGAGATCTCTGGGTCTTGAGGTTGGGGAAGAGGTTCCTCCAAGATCATAAGGGGAGGAGATGTTTCAGGAGGATCCTCTGATTTGGGAGGCTTTGGAATAGAGACTCGCGGCGGAGGCGTATTCATGGGCAAGATGCTGTCTGACTCAGAGGGCTCTAAAGTCTCAGGGGGGAGACTTGGCTCCTCAAAGCCTTCTTTCCCTTGAGGCTCATCCTTAGGGCTGCCTTGAACGGGCACTGGGGATGGGGCAGCGCTGAGGCTCTTCGGTTTGAGGAGAGGAGAGCGCTCTCCCAACAGAGAGGGCTTAGCGAGCGCGGTCCCCAGGAGATGAACGATCTCTGGAGAGGGGGCCTGTTCTGAGTCTGATGGGCGTGTGCTGGAGGCTTTGGGTAGGAGAGTCGCGCTGAGGGGCTTCCCTCTCCCCCAAGTGGGGCGTGTGGGGATGGCTGAGAGTTGAGGAACTACAGTGGGCAGCGGAGCAGGGGCTGGGGCAGGTGGAGCTGAAGAGATGATGGAACTCGCTGAGAGTTCTGTCCCACAACCCAGGCAAAATTTGTAGTGATTCTCATTCTCTCGTTCGCAGTTTGGACAGATGATCACTGTAAACCCCCCATACCACTGATCTCAACTCTCAGAAGTTGCTTTCCCAGGAAGAGGTAATCCTCATGGAGGAGTTCCTGCCTCTTTTTAAGACGAACATAGGTACCATTGCGAGAGTTCAGATCCTGAAGAATGACGCCGCCCCCTTCAAAGTTCAGTTGGCAGTGACGACCGCTGATGAAGCGGTCTGAGGGGAAGGAGAGTTCACAGTTCTCGCGGCCGATACAGAGGCTCTGAGTTCGCGCAGGGTAAGCGAGGCCCGTTCGTCCTCCCTCGAAGATCTGTAAGACCCGTCCCAAGATAGAGGGGCGAGGGCTCGCAAAGACCTGAGTCTGCTCAGCATCAGAGAGAGGCCCCTTGGGGTTCCCAAGCTCGATCTTCAAGATCTCCTCTCCGGCGAGGAGGAGATCTCCATCTTCTAGACGGTGAGGTTTTCGGATGCGCAGGAAGATTCCATTGAGGGTTCCCTCATCTTCAACAAAGAGTTTCTCATCTTCATAAAAAAAGTTGGCGTGTCTGGGAGACATAAAGCTGTCTTCTGGAAAGAGGATCGCGCCAGTCTTTCTCCCCGCGACATGCTCTGTCGCGTTGAGTTTATAGCTGAGCCCATCCATTCCTTCGCCTCGAATGAGGATCAGCTGCGCCTGACCTGCTCCTTGAATCCCACCAAAGAAAGCGGTTCGCGCCAACTCACGACTCTTAGGCCCCTGCATCTGCTGACCGCACTTGCCGCAAAATTTATGGCTCTGAGGGACCTGAGCTTGGCAGCTCGGGCATCTGGGCTGGCTTCTCTTTCCCATAAGGACTCCACACCAAAGCTCTCAAGTTATAGGGGCCAGAAACTCAGGCCGCAAGGTCGCAGCTTCCCTTCGAGAGGACAATCGCAAACTCATCATTTTAGGTTTCTGACGCCCAAGTACTCCTCTTCACATCTGCCTTAGATGAGCGACAGAGATCTACGATCATGAGGTGGGGAGCTTGACCTAGAGAGAGGATCTATTTGGATATTGCAGAGAGAGAGGAGATGGGCTTTAAAGCAAGGATCTCTCTATAAGGAGTTCTCTATGATCCGCCTCCTCCTCCTCCTCCTCCTCTCTCTGGCTTGTACAGAGCAGCGCAGCTTCTCACCCCAGGACGCCGCCCTGAACTCTCCACCCAGCCTCTCTTTAAATCCCCTAGATATGGGCTCTGATGAGGCCCTCGATGAGGCTCTTGAGGGAGAGATCGTCCTTGACACTGCTGATGTTGATCCAGAAGAGGTGGAACAGGAACCGTGATCCCCAAACTCTTTAGCCCAGAGAATCAAGAGCTCCTGAAGCTCTGGTCTCAGGCGCTTCTGGGGGCTGGGAGCACCTATCAAAGCTTGGATCCCTCAGGGCGAGAGGCGATGGCTGCAGGGACCATCCAAGCTTTGAGGCAAGGGATCTCGAAGGGTCGTATGCCTGAAGCCAGCATCCGCCGCTTCGCCAACCCGCCTATCTATCGAGAGCAGCCCCCCGCAGAGTTTGTCCGGGCCGGGATTCGGGTCTATGGCATGCTCCAACATCACTGCTTAGAGCGTCTCCCTAAGGTGGAGGCGAACTCTTTCCTCTCTACTCTCGACGAGCTGCTCTCCGATGCCATCGTTCGAGTGCTCCAGGCCAGACGTTCCCGTGACTCCATCCCTCTCCTCTTGGAGGAGCTGGGCCAGCTCTTAAAGCCAGAGATGGAGACCCAACGCCTCTTCTCCAGCGTCGCTCAGCGTATCGGGCAAGCTCTGAACCTGCCCTGCTTGATCTTTCGCGTGGATGCCTACGAGCTTGAGCTTCTTGGAAGCAGCCTCCCTATGGAGCAGCTGAGCCCCCATCGTCTCCCGAGGGAGGAGGCTCTCTCCCTGGAGAGGCTGAGCCTTAACCCAGATTCTCACTGGGCCGAGACCCTCAAGGGCCTGGGATATCCAAGGATGTTCATCTGGCCCCTCTCTACCCTGGGGCAAGAGCAGGGCTTTCTGCTCCTCCCCCGCCGCTTTAAGCGCAGCATAAAGCAGAGACAGGAGCAGCTCTTGAGCGCCTTGAGCCCTCTCCTGGCTGCTCACATCGGCTTCGCCGGACAGGCGGAGGCGCTGGAGCAGGCTGATGCCGCCATCGCTGGTCTCTTTGACGCCTCCCCCAACATGATGTGTGCCTTGGACCCCCTGGGGCGGATCCTGCGCACAAATGCGCGCTTCAGGCGAGCCTTGGTGGTCTCAGATGATCTCTTGGGGATGCCCTTTGCCTGGCTCGTACATCCCGCCTGGGCTCAGCGTTTCCAAGAGTTTTGGAGCAGCATCTCAAAGCAGCAGAGTTCTAACCAGTTTCGCGTCGATCTGATCACCAGCAGCTCCGCGCGCCTCCCCCTGGCCTTTGAGGTTCAAGCTCTCCGAGAGGAGCTGGGCTCTCAACAGGGCTACCTGTTCTCACTCTGGGATCTCTCCGAGCAGGTGAAACGCGCCCAAGAGGATCGCCAACGTATCGACGAGCTGACCGCCTTTGCGCACCACATCGCCCACGATCTTAAGTCTCCTCTGAGGAGCATCGCGAGCTTTGTGAGCCTGCTTCAGGAGGAGCTGCCTCAGGAAAACGGGGCTGAGGTCCAGAGCTACTGTCGATATATCGAAGCGGCTACCGAGCGGAGTTGGGCGCTGATCAACGGGCTCTTGGCCTTTGCTGAGAGCACCGAGCTGAGGGGCAGCAGTGTCCCGGTGAGCCTTGGGGAGCTTTTGGAGAACCTTCGCTCTGAGCTGGAAGAGGAGCTGCGGGCGCAAAACGCTACACTTGAGATCGATATTGATGAGAGCCCTCTCTTGGGACATCCCATCCCTCTGGCTACACTCTTGAGGAACTTGGTACTCAACGCGCTACACCACGGAGGAGAGGCTGCTCCTCGTCTGAAAATCGGGATTAGGCAGCTACAAACAGGCTGGGCTGGTCTCTCGATCGAGGATCAGGGTTGTGGGATCCCATCAGAGGCCCAAGAGGAGATTTTTCAGCTCTTTAAGCGAGGACCTCAGAGCAAGGGCTCAGGCATCGGCCTCGCCATCGTTCAGAGGATCGCTGCAGCCTATGGTGGTTCGGTCCAACTTGAGTCCCAAGAGGGCAGGGGCTGTCGCTTTGAAATCCGGTTGCCCACACCCTGAATTTCCCCCTGAAGGAGTCGTCTTCGGCGCCCCAAAAAGTTTTAATCCAAGGAGAAACTCCAATGCAAAGCACCCTCTGCTCCCTTTTCCTCCCTCTCCTTCTCCTGGGAGAGGCTGTCGCTGAGCCTCAGATCATCAACCTCCTTCAGTTCTCCACTGATGAGGCGCAGCGTTGGGAGCGCATACAGCGCCGCAGTGACAGCCTGCCCCTCAACATGGATGAGCTTCAGCGGCTCAGCAAGGCGGGAATCGACTCGGAGACTCTTGTAGAGATGATGAGGACACGCAAGGTCCTCGCTCTCGCTGATGTTGATAATATGCTCCGTCTTAAGAGGGCGGGGGCTGATGATCAACTTATCGCTGCCCTCTCTGCTTACGCTTGGCCCCCCAATGAGCAGCTCATCTTACAGGTCAATTTGGATCTGATCAGCCCTGATACTCTCCGACAAGCGCCTCATCTCTATATCGAACTGGAGCACCTAGAGCGAGGTCAACAGGAGGCTCTTTTTCACGCAGATCTAAGGCGAAGCCGAAGCAGCAAACGGCAAGACCGCAGCGATCCTCTTCTCCCTGAGAGGATCCACAGCTTCTACTTTCGAGTGCCTGTGCAGAGTCGCCACTGGGGTAAACTCAGGCTCAATATTCTCCTCTCTCAGGAGCAGGGTTTAAGGAGCTTGAGATCTGGTAAACAGAGACTCGCTCTTCAGAGCTTCGAGCTGAACTACCCTGCGGTCAGCCTAGAGCAGAGCTGTGAGCTTCACCTACGAGCGGAGCGAGATCCACTGCTCAAAGAACTCTTTACTCTTCGAAGATCAGAGATGAAATGTCACTGGGATTAGTCTCTGGCGCTCCCTCTCTCTCTACCTCAGCGGGCTTTCTGCTTGCCTCAGGAGGAGAGCTGTGTCAATTGCCCCGCCATGAAGCGCTCAGACATCCGTAACATCGCGATCATCGCCCACGTCGATCATGGCAAGACGACTCTGGTCGATGGACTCCTGCGCCACTCCGGCACAGTCTCCCCTCATCGCCGCATTCAAGAGAGGGCGATGGATCGCCTAGATCTGGAGCGCGAACGGGGGATCACCATCCTCTCTAAGAACACCGCCGTGCGTTGGCTCGACACCACCATCAACATCGTAGACACCCCTGGACACTCCGACTTTGGAGGAGAGGTGGAGCGCGTTTTGGGGATGGTTGACTCAGTGCTCCTCCTGGTGGACGCCTTTGAAGGCCCTATGCCTCAAACCCGCTTTGTGCTGCGCAAAGCTCTGGGCCATGGTCTCTGCCCTCTGGTGGTGATCAACAAGGTGGATCGCCCCGATGGTCGCCCTGAGGAGGTGTTGGATGAGGTCTTTGATCTCTTTGTCTCCTTAGAGGCCAACGACCAGCAGCTCGATTTTCCCGTGCTCTATGCCTCTGCCCGAGAGGGATGGGCGACTCAAGAACTCTCTGATGAGCGCTTGGATCTGCGGCCTTTGTTAGATGCGATTCTGGCTCATGTCCCTCCTCCTGAAGTTGAGCCAGAGGGAAACTTTCAGATGCAGGTGGCGACGATCAACTACGACGAGTTCGTGGGTCGTATCGCCATCGGCTATGTGGGCCGAGGCAGCGCCTCTAAAGGCGAAGTTCTGCTGCGCATCGACAATGAAGGTAAGCAGTTCCATAGAAAAATCACCAAGATCCTGGGCTATGAGGGCCTAAAGGAGGTTGAGATCCCCAGAGCTGAAGCTGGAGATATCATCGGGATCTCCGGCTTCCTTGAGGCGCTGCCTGGAGAGACCCTCTGTGCCCTGAATCACCCCGATCCCCTCCCCCCCATCGCCGTTGATCAACCCACCATCTCTATGGAGTTCATCGCCAACAACAGCCCCAACGCAGGGACCGATGGTCGCTACGTCACCAGCCGTAAACTCCGGGAGCGCCTCTATAAGGAGCTTCAATCCAACGTCGCGCTGCGGGTAGAAGATACACCCTCCCCTGAGATCTTCCGGGTCTCAGGGCGAGGAGAGCTACACCTGGGGATTCTCATCGAGACCATGCGCCGTGAGGGTTATGAGCTGATGGTCTCTATGCCCAGGGTGATCTTACGAGAGGGTCCTTCTGGACGCGAGGAGCCCTATGAGGATGTGAGCGTTGATTGTGAAGAGGCCTACAGTGGGGCGGTGATCCAAGAGCTGAACCAGCGCGGAGGTGAGATGAACGATCTCCGCCACACCAGCGATGGGATGATCCGCCTTGAGTATCTTATGCCCAGCCGAGGTCTCATCGGCTACCGCAGCCGCTTCCTCACACAGACCCGAGGAACAGGGAACCTCTATCGAAGCTTCGCTCAATATGGCCCCTATAAAGGCCCCTTCCAGCGCCGCAGCTCAGGAGTGCTGATCGCCCTGGAGGGAGGCAATGTGACCACCTATGCCTTAGAAACTCTTCAGGAGCGAGGGACGCTCTTTGTTAAGCCTGGAGAGCAGGTCTATGCCGGGCAGATCTGTGGCGAGAACGCCCGTAATAAGGATCTGGTTGTCAACCCCTGTAAGGCAAAGAAGCTGGATAATATGCGGACCCAGTTTAAGGAGATCAGCACCGGTCTAGATGTCACCCGACAGATGAGTTTGGAGGAGGCCTTGGAGTTTATCAATCCGGATGAGTTGGTAGAGATCACTCCAAAGGCGATCCGTCTGCGCAAGCGTCGCTTGGACCATAAAGAGCGCCGCCGGATAGAGCGTAAGGGGGAAGAGGCTTAAAGCGCTGAGAGCAGGAGTTCACGAATATCAGAGGCTCTCTCAAAGGCCCCCCTGAGTTGGGGATATTGTAGGAGTTCTCGCGCTTCGCTCAGCTCCAAAACGTAGGCCTCAACTTCCTCTAAAGCTTCAGCTCTGATCTGCTCATCGTAGCGGCCCAAGAGGCTTAATACTCCCAGACAGTTTCCGGCGATCAAGGTCGCCATCAGCTGTTCCCTCTTCTGGATAGCGACGCTCCCTTTAAGAATCAGGATGAGCCCCTCAGGACCTTCTCCCTCCTCAAAGAGAGCCTCTCCCTCTAAAAAGCAGCGAGGCTGGAAGCGCTTGGCGAGTTCCTCTCTTAGAGAGGCAGAAAGCAGCCGAAAGAGATCGCTCTGAGCCAGGACCTGAGAGATCTGCTCCCGCTCCGCCTCGGCCTGGAAGAGCTGCTGTAGGCGGGGGTAGCGTCGCAGAAGCTTTTGAATTTGAGCAGGGGAGAGGAGGAGCAATAGGCTCTTCTCCTCTACCCTAATCCCCTGCTGCCAAGGGAGCTGAGCGATCCACTCTTGAACGCCCAGGACGGAGCCAGGCTCAATGGAGAAATCGCCCTCTTTCTTCAAACTGCCGTTGACGAGCAGGAAGAGACCCTCGGTGGGGTGTTGAGCTTGAACCAGCCACTCTCCTGCATTGAAGCGGATCAGCTGAGCCTGAGCTACCAAGCTGGCCAGAGCAGCTTCAGACAGCTCGGTCAACAGAGGGAATTTGGGCAGCACAGGGCTCTCCATCTCCTCGCCAAAAGCCAGCCTGGGGATCAGAGCTTGATATGCCCGGGTGTTGATCTGCTGAGCCGCCTCGATCTGGCTCAACTCGACCTCAAGATCAGCCTCCCACTCCTCATCGGAATCAAAGTCGAGGGTATCTTGCTCATCCAAAATTTGGAACGGTTGAGTCAGTAACTCTCTTCTATCAGCCTCTGGAAATTCATTGATCGACTCCAGAAGATCTTCAGAATCATGAACAGCTAAGAGTTCAGAAGCATCCACCACGGGAGTTGAGTGAGCGCCAGACTCTAGATCGTAGATGCTGATCAGCTCGGAGCCTTCGAAAGTGGATGAGGATGCTTCCCCCTGTTCAGAGAAGAGCTCCAGGTTGGGAAGGGAGCCACTGGTTGCTCTGGGGAGGGGACCGCTGATGGCTCTGGGGGGAGGATCGCTGACTGCTCTAGGGAGGGGACCACTGGCCACTCTGGGGAGAGGACCGCTGACTATTCTAGGAAGGAGCCCACTGTGGGCTC
>CAYLJJ010000109.1:0-19638 GCA_964384025.1 uncultured Nannocystaceae bacterium | reverse complement strand
CAACCTCACCCTGCGGATCTATGATGGCCGCGACGTTGCCAGAGTCGTCGTACTCGTACTGCAACCGAGCGCCGTCCTCGATGATGGTCGCCGGTCGCCCGCGGAGATCGTAGGTCATATTTACGGGCGCTCGGCCCGGCAGGACGAGCTGCTGCATCAGGAGCGTGTCGACGTCGTAGATGTGTTCTGTCACGCGCCCCAATGGAGACGACGACAAGATGCGTCCGGCCTGGAGGTCATGATCTCTCGTATACACCCGGCCGTTGCGATCCACCGTCTTGATGGTTCGAAGCAGCTCGGTGGCGTCCCGCTCGTTCTCAACACCGAACAGCGTCTGCGACGTCAAACCTGAGGGGAGCACCATCGTCTTCTCGATTGGACGCAGCGTCGGCGAATCTTGGTCGATGCCGTACTGCGTAATCGTCTGCTTTCCGTTGGCCCAGGTGACCGTGGTCGTCTTGCCCAGGTTGCTGGTCTCAACCACGTTGGTCCCACCCGACGCAGGCTGCTCCCAGGTGGGATCGTTGCTTGTCGAGCGCGCCGTCATCTGTTGTTCGCCACTGGGATCGGTGACGATGGTTTGCAGTCCCGCTCCGTCGAGCACCTCGAAGCGCGTCTCGCCGCCCACGGGGTTGGTGCTCGACCGAATTCGACCGGACTCGTCGTACGCGTAGATGTATCGGCCGCCCGAAGGCATCGTCTTTGCGGACAACCGCTCCTCTGGGTCGTACTCGAACTGATAACTCGCGCCGGCCGGCGGGCGGATCTCGATGAGCAGATCGCCGTCGTAAATCAGCTCGGTCCGATGGCCATCCGGACCCTCGATGGCCACGGCCAAGCCAGTAGCATCTCGCTCGATTTGCGTCTCGGCACCGAACCGGTCGCTAAAGCCGCTCAACAAAGTCGCACCCGAGTCCGGGCCGGGCTCATAGTGGAAGGTCCAGTAGGTCGCCCCCGTCTCTGCGTCGTCGGTCTGCAGATGTCGGCCCGTTGAGTCGAAAGCGTGAACTTGCTGGGCGGCGGGATCCGAGACCCACCACTCTGCGCCCATCTCTCCCGACTGGGGAGCGCTGCCTTTGATCGGCACGAACCACAGATTGTTGCTGTAATGAAAAACGAGGCCGCCACGGTGCTTTGAGTAGATGAGCTGATACGCGGATATTCTGACCTCGTTGATATGTGCGCCTTCGGTCGGCGTGAGATCGCTCGGATCACCGCTGATCTTCGAGAACACCCCGCCGGGATAGCGCACGTAGAAGCCCTCGGCCGTTGAGAGGTACATGCGGCCATCGGGGGTCACATCTAAATCGTTGGCTATCCTGAATTCTGTCCCCGGCACGGCGAACCAACCGCGAGTGCCATCCGGTCGAATGAACTCCACACCGTCTCGACCGAGCGCCATGTAAAAAGTGCCATCTGGAGCCATCGAAAACCCATATGGAGGGTTTGGGTATCGTGGCGTTTCGAGTCGAATCTCTTCGGACTGACCATCGGGAAAGACGTGCTGGACCCCATTGATATAGCCGTCAGGTGCCTGCCATGATCCGCTGACGTAGAAGCTGCCGTCTGGACCAATTTCGAGCCCGTTCCCTGCCGCGGCGCCGCCGTAGCTCGTCAATCCGGCTGGAGTGGCATAGTCAAGGATACCGTCGGGACGCACCTTCAGCAGATACCCAACATTTCTGCTGTCATGGCGGCCCGTCGTCTTAAAATAGATCGAACCGTCAGCGCCTCGAGCCAGGCCTCTGATATCCCCGATGGGTGCATCTAGAGCTGGACCCCCGATGTGGGGTTCTAAGGTTGAGAGCCTCCACCACTTCTGTGAGTTGCCAGCGACCCGTTCTTCGCTGCCATCCAGCCGCAGACGTATGATGCTGTTCCCCTCAGTGAACAGCAGACTCCCGTCGGGCTCTTCCAAAATGTAGAAAGACTGGTGGTTTATCTGAAGAAATCGAAGTAATTCGAGGCCTCCGATGGACCTGTCATCGAGCTGAGCGCCGTTGCCCTTGTCGACCACCAGCGCAGATCGCGCGTGGTGCTGGAGGCTGAAGCTCCAGCCCTTGCCCGCCGCAACTTCAGGGTGGATCTCGAGGGCGGGCATCGTCATCGTAAACTTCTGCTCCAAGCGAGCGCCGATCGCAGGATTGCTCCGATTGGCGATGACGTTGGCGCCCGAACGCCCGAAAGACCGAGCATTCTCGCCGCCCGTGCCGCCGCTGGCATAGAACAGTGGATAGTCATACTGTATTCGTACTTGGGCGGTTGTGTCCCGTGCTATGGATCGGCCGGTGCCATCGAGACCATCCCAATTGAAGTCGATCGTCTGATCGGGATCCGGGGGCAGATCATACTTAAACACGCGACCGGCCACCTCGATGGTGACATAGACACGTCGCAAGCTCTCCGGCAGTGATGGACCCGTGATGGGAATCGTGATGTCCTGGTCATAGCCCGCGATACGGCTCGACTTGTAGACCAGCTCAAGCGGGGTGCCCGTCACGGGGATGTTCTGATGCAGGACGCGAGACTGAATCGAGACCGATGAACCGATGGGCTTCATCGCCTCGCACTCCTCCTCGGTTGGGCGCTCGGGCTCCTCCATCTCCGGTGCGATCGCGTCTTCGGGGAAGTCGTAAGGCCAGTTGTGATCCCAGGGCGTGAAGTGGCCGATCTGTACCCACCAATAAGTCGCGCCGGCCGCGTAGCCGAGATCACCGGCGATGCCCATCACCTCATCGACGGTGCTGCCGCTGGCGTCGAGATCGTCGGCCAGGCCATCACCCGAAGCATCGAGACCGTCTATCTGACCATCGCCATCTGCATCGAGCAGCTCGACAACGCGACCATTGTCTGCGGCGATCCACATACCCTGATTGCGGTCGTAGTAACCCAGGGGCACGTGCTCTCCGACCGGAAAGTCGAGGAAGTTGTCCACCAGCATCACCACCGGGCGCGAGAACTCGACGCTCAGCGTGGGATCAATCTCATCGGCCGCCAGCTCGGCCGCGAAGGTGAACGCAGATGACCGCGGCAACGGGCTCGGCATGGCGTCGGGCTCGGTGAACTCGGTCGCGCGAACGGTCAACGGACCCGCGTACGGAATGAGGTTGCCGTCGGCGTCTTCGAGCATCACATCGGTATCGCCTCGGAAGATAAGCGTCACCGCGCGGGGGCCATCAATGTCTTCGAAGCTCGATGAGCGGTGAACCACGCGGGTCTCGGGATTGCCGTCGAACACCACGACCGTCGCGATTGGATCGGGCTCAATGAGGATCGCGTCATCGATGGCGTGAACCTCACCCCAATCCGTCGTCACCCGACGCTGAACAGAGATGTATTGCTCACCGGCGATCTCGATCAGAACCTCTCCACCGCCGTTGACGGGCAGTACGAAGCGACCGTCCGCGCCGGTGTGAGCAGTGCCAAACCCCGGCTCATCGTGAACCCAGACCGGGATCCCCGACAGAGGCAATCGGTCGCGATCCATCACCTGACCGACCACGATGGCCTCCCGGTGAGGCTCGATGGCCTCCGGATCAGCGTCGGGCGGTTGCAACGAAAGAGTCACTGTCCGCGTCAGCCCACCGGAGGACTCCCGGTCGCCATCGTCGACCGCTTCGACCCGGAACGTATAGGTCGATCCGGATGATAGCCCAGCGACTTCGTAACGGAGATCGAACATGTCGACGTGCTCGGTGACGAGGCTCCAGCCCCCCGCATCGGCTCGATAGATCCGGTAGGCGACAACCCCCCGATCGTCCTCGGCGGCCGACCAAGAGAGCGTTACCTGATCACTGCTCGCCGCGACGACCAGCAGCTCTGCCTCTTGAGGCCACGTCGGCGGCCCATCCGGCCGCTGCACCGTGGCCTCAAGAGGCAGACTCACGTTGCCGGCGAGATCCAACGCCACGATTGCGTAGGTGCCATCGTCGGCGTCCACGATCCACCACGCTGTAGTGTCGGAATCCCACTCCATCTGCACTGCGCCATCCAGCGACAGACGATAGGTGACGACGCCCACGTCATCCTGGGCCACTGGCCATGTCAGTTGGAGATCCGGCCCACTCCACTCGGTCGCCACGACCGCACCAGCGGGCCAGATCGGCGCCAACTGATCGATCGGCTCGGCATCAAGCACCACGACTGCATCGGGCACCACGACTGCATCGGGAGGCGGCGCGACGTCCGGAATCCCGGCATCGGGAACTGGCACTGCGTCGGGCTCGCTGGCGTCCGGCACCACAACTGCATCGGGAGGCGGCGCGACATCCGGAATCCCGGCATCGGGAGCTGGCGCTGCGTCGGGCACGCTGGCGTCCGGAATCGGCGCGGCATCCTCACCTCTCATGTCGGGGCGGGCGTCCTCGCTTCTCATATTGGCCCCACCTCCGCCATCACCCACGTCGGGGTCGCCATTCACACCTCCCACGTCCGTTCCGTCGTCGTCGCTTCCTTCGCACCCAAGGATGAAACAGAGCGTGAGCAGCACCGCAGACACGCGCAAGATAGTTGTTGTCCCCATGGGAATAACTCCGTTCCGCCGAACTTTCGTTGTCGAGGTATAACAGTGAAGCATCATGGAGAGGAGACTCCTGCTCTGCACTGAGGAGGAAGCCCTGGCCGCTCTGGAGGCTGCAGGCGCCATCCAAATAATAGAGATCTGAAGGTTCTCATGCTCGGGTGCCCATCCGCCATGAGAGATGGGCACCCTGACATCGCGCTGTTGGCGGTTGACCCAAGCGGCAAGGGAGATGAGGATGAGCTTGAGGGCTGAGGGAAGCGAGGCGCTCATGGAGGGAAGGATCGGCTTGTGACCTTCCAGGAGCAAGGGGCAAGGGGTCGGAAACAGTGCTTCTGGCCCTTCAGAGCAGGCTGAATCGTCACCAGATGTCGAAAGTGTAATGGCCGAGAATCACGGCGTATTTTTGCACGACCCTATTTTTGTACAGGACGGGGGTGGATTGACGGTCTGGTCTCCCGCTTGTATGCTGAAAATGTGAGTAACTTAGTGCTCATGAAAAGGAGGCGGCATGTCCCGATTTCAGGCCAAAACCAACGCTGTCCTTGATGCAGAGCTTGACCTGCTCCGGCAGGAGTTGGGGCTGAGGAACAATCAAAAGGCGGATCTACTGCGCGAACTCACCACCCTCGCAGCCTGGGTTGTTCGCCAGGTGATGGAGGGACGTGAGGTCCTGGCCAGGGGCGCTGATGATATCCGCGAACTGCACCACCCGATACTTGAGAAGATCCGCCAACGCGGTGAAGTCGAAACCACGCTCCAACTCAGCGATGAAGAGACGCAGCAACTCGCGGAGATCATGAGCCAAGGCTTCAATCCTCCTCCGGCGCTGCGCGAGAGCCTACGCCGCCTGGCCTCTCCCTCCCGGAGGGGTCCCTCATTGAGTTGGCCGGAAGAAGCCCTCTGATTCATGCCTGACTTCCGCATTGAGGTCTTGGCCCGCGCGCACCGCCCGCTGCTCAAGGACTTCCAGAATCAAGAACCCTCGCTGGTCACCTACCTCAAGCGTTATGCCCTGCGTCACGCCGAGAGGGATCTGTTCTCTGGCAGGCGGGTAGAGCGGGTGACAGAGGAGGCTCCTGTGGCCGGACCAGCACCCTACCTCTCGATCCAACACGCGGGCTTCAGCCTCAACGCAGCGGTCTACATCCCCGCAGACGACCCCGAGGCCCTCGAGCGGCTCTGTCGCTACATCTTGCGGCCCGCCATCGCGCAGAAACGGCTGCAGCTGCTCGAAGGCGATCGCGTCGCGTTGACCTTGCGCCACCCCTGGCGAGACGGAACCAAGCAGCTCATCTTCGATCCCCTCGACTTCATCGCCCGAGTCTCGGCGCTCATACCGGCGCCCGGCAACGGAGGCGTTGCCTCCGTCACCTGCTGAACCGCTTAAGGCGGTTCCAGCGACATTGTCGCTGACGCCAGGACCCGCCTCGTACGCTACCACGGCGTCTTCGCGCCAGCCTCGCCCCTCAGGCCCGCCTTGGTGCGCGTCGCTGCGGAGGACGGAAGCGAGGAAGCCGTTCGCGCCACCTCGATGGGCCACAAGAAGCCAAAGGGTGTCAAGGCCTCAGCCCGTCGTCGCCTCGCCTGGGCCAGCAACGGAGGCAAAGCCTCCACCTCCGTGACTTGCTCCGGCGGCTCTGCCGCCTCCGAAACAAGCTCAAAAAACCAAAAACCGCTCAAAAAAGCAAAACAAAGCCCAAAAACCATACAAAACCACAATCAGATTCGCCTTCACTCAGCGTGCATTAGCCCTCGGGCCACATTCCTCGAATCGGATAATCATTCTCGGGCTTGCGGATCCACTCCAGCCCAGACACCAAAGACTCCAAATCTGGGCGAACGAACGGGTTATTGGAGAGATCCACCACCTGCACCCGCCCCTCCGCGTTGATCACGAAGAGCCCCGGCTCCGGGAAGGGATGATCCGTCTCCTGCACCGAGCGCGGCATCGAGACATAGAGCCCCAGCGCCTCCATCTGATCCGTCGTCAAACCATAAAAGAGCGGGAAGCTCACCTGCAGCCTCTCCCGATGCGCCTCCAGCTGCGCGGCGCTGTCCCCCGACACCGCCACGAGATCCACGCCGATCGCCCACAAGCGCGCCTTGAACCCCTCCAGCTCGTTCAAATACCGCGTGCACAGCGGGCAATGACGCCCGCGATACACCACCACCATCATCCAATCCACCCCCTCCGCGGGGCGGGCGATCTCTCGGCGCGCACCATCCAAACCCATCGCGACCAGCTCGGGGAACACCACGCCCGCGGCGAGCTTCTGCGTCATCATGATCGAGCCCCTGGGAAGTGCGCGCACAGATGCGCATCAAAGCGCTCGAAGTCCGCCTCCATGTCCGGATTCTTGAGCACGTCGTAGCAGGAGAAGGTCGGCAGGGCCGTCATCCCGAAGAAGCGGAAGTTGAGGTGCATCGGCCAGAAGAGATCATCGATGGTCCGTCCCTCGAAGAAGACCTGCTCCGGATCCCCGAACGCCGCGCGCGGCGCGTTGGAGGTCGTGGAGATCATATAGCGCCTCCCCACCAGGCTTCCCCCCGAGCCGTACTGCTTGCTCGGATCCTTGCGCGTGCGCCCGTCGCCGTCGCAGAGGCGCCCGTCCATCCCCGCGCTGTAGACCGTGTCCATGTAGCGCTTGCAGGCCGCGGAGACGCCCATCCAGTAGATCGGCGTCTGGAACAGGATCACATCAGCCCAAACATGCTTCTCGATCTCTACCTCCACGTCGATCTCATCGATGACGGCGGTCAGGCGGATCTCGTACCCCTGGGACTCGAGGTAGGCGCGCGCCCGCTCCGCGAGGGCGCCGTTGAGCTTGCCGGGGGCGAAGGGGTAGGGCTCGTGGGCGTTGATGATCAGGACCTTCTTCATGGGGCTCTCCTCGGTGACCCCCGAAACTTAGAGCGCCCTCAGCCAGAGGACCATGCTAGTTTTCCCGGAATCCTTACCAGATCGTCCGGAGAGGATATGCATCGACGAGGACGCGGGCGCAGCCCCGATGACGCGCTGCTCCACGGGCTGCGGATCCAGGAGAGCTGCTATTGCCAATCCCTCCTCGGTGCCCCCTGGGGTATCGGCCTCCTCCCCTCCGAGGAGGCCGCCTACATGATCTTCGTCGCCCAGGGGCGCTGCTTGGCGCGCGTGGAGGGTCAATGTCTCGAGTTGAGCGCCGGTGACTTCCTGCTCCTCCCGCACGGCTCCGAACACGAGCTGCTCGACGCCGAGGGGACACGCGCCACCCCCATCGACGAGCTCGACTGGGTCGCCGTGCGCAACCTCTGCGTCACCCGCGTGGGGGGCGAGGGGCCACGAGCCCACCTCGTGACGGGCAGCTTGGTGTTCGAACCCCACCCCCTCATCGCCGCGCTCCCCAATCTCATCCGCTCCTCCCCCTCCTCACGGCTCCGACTCATCCATGAGCTGATGGCCCAGGAGGCGATGGATCCCCAGCCGGGGGTGGAGGTGATGATCTCCCGCCTCGCCGAGGTTCTGGTGATCGAGGCCATCCGGGATTGGTTAGGGTCCGAGGCGCAAGGCCCCGGGATCGTGCGCGGCCTCGGAGATCCGGTGGTGGGGCGGGCGCTGGGGCTCATCCACGACGCGCCCGAGCGTCACTGGACCCTCGAGGAGTTGGCGCGGACGGTGGGGGCGTCGAGGACGATCTTCTCCGAGCGCTTTACCACCCTCGTCGGCCAGCCCCCCATGTCCTACTGGAGCCGTTGGCGCATGCAGATCGCCGCACGGTGGCTCCGGGAGCGGGGGATGACCGTGGAGGAGGTCGCCTCGGGTTTTGGTTACAGCTCGGCGGCCTCCTTCGGGCGCGCCTTCAAGGCCGCCACGGGGCGGACGCCGGGCGCCCTGCGGCGTGAGCGGCGCGCCCTCCTGCAGACCCTCAACGAGCGCCTCGATCCCCAACGACTCCGCGCGGTCTAGAAACGCAGCGCGTAGGGCGCCGACGCCTCCATCTGCGCCGCGCTCAAGAACCCCCGCGACACCATCCGCCCCATGGCTTATAGGCGGGATAAACGACCTCAACCAAGTATGTGTTTTTCAGACACTTTCCCAAGCTCAGCTCTCCAAGCTCCAGGCAGGCTTCAGCCTCAACGCGGCGGTGTACGTCTCCGCTGACGAGGGGGATGCGTTGGAGCGACTCTGCCGGTACATCGCCCGGCCACCGGTGTCGAACAAGCGACTGCAGCTGCTCGAAGATGGGCGGGTGGTGCTGCAGCTTCGCCAGCCCTGGGCAGACGGCACCAAGCAACTCATCTTCGATCCACTCGACTTCATCGGACGCCTTGCGTCTTTGATTCCCGCGTCACGGACAAATTTGGTTCGCTACCACGGGGTGTTCGCGCCGGCCTCGCCACTGCGCGGGCTCATCGTGCACGGGCCTCTCAAACTCGACGGTGCCGCTGACGCTCGCGCCATCTCGATGGGCCACGCCCGACCCCCAAGTCCCCCGGCGGCCGCAAGCGCTTCTCATGGACCGCGCTGATGATGCGCGTCTTTGGCGTTGATGTGCTCCTTTGCCCCGCCTGCCAAGGCCGCATGCGGCTCATCGCTCACATCACCGAGCCCGCCGTCATCACCCGGATCCTCGCCCACCTCGGCCTCCCGACAACCCCACCCTTCATCCATCCCCCGCGGCCGCCCCCCACTCAACTCGATTGGGTTTGCTGACGTCAAAGCACCACCTCACCTCAAATCTCACTTGAAGCGGGGAGGGAGCAGCTCTACCTTCGGAGTGTCGAAATTAGGAGATGATGGTGATAGTTTCGCGGGGATGGTGATGAAGATGTAGTGATCTTTAGATTCTTCTCAGTTTAGCGTTATAATCATGAATGAAATTCCATATGGAGCCGATATGATTTTTAAGTTTCTTTGAAAATGACAAGGTCTTGCGAACAAGCCGCGATATCCTTTACAGAAGCGTACAGCTCAACCTCTCAATATGATTTATCAACCCATTCCCCTTGTTTATAGCTCTATCTCTTTTGGATGGAAAAATTTTGGCGTATGCCTCCCAGAAATCCGTGTAACAGATAGCGCGTTGTCGGTATACTGGTGGCAATGATTCCCATAGCCCCCTTGCCCCATCCTCACCGCGATTTTCTGCGTTGAACCCTACGATTTCTCTGGTTTTCACGCCTATAGCCAGCCATGTTCATACCTTGTTTTTCTTGTCCCCAATAAATGACCACGTTTCATCACACTCGATCATTATCTTACCCGCATATTTCTGCAATACGTGGATTTTTCTGGGGATTCTGTCAAATTTATCGTTTACATAAGTTTGTATTGTTCTTTTCGAGACCTTAATAATTCGGGATATCCCCGCAAACGAGATTCTCTCAAGTAGAAGCCTGTCTATTAAACCCGTCTGATCTTTCGTCAAAGACCTGTTGCTCGGATTTTCAACAAATTGCCTCCCACAACGATTACATTTGTATTTTTGCTTGCCATTATGCAACAGTCCGGTCAGTTTTTGTAAACCCTTGAAATCATTGAAATTCGGTCCCAGGAGTCTCAGCAACTGGTGCTAATGGTTTCAACAGGTTACGCCAGGTTACGCCAGTGGGCTTATTGTCTCCTCAAAAAGTGACCGGACCATTGATTATGGATAGAGCCATTCTTTACAATATTGTTAGACTCGCACCTCGGGCAATTCATCAGAACCCGTCCTGTACAAAAATAGGATCGCGGAGAAAGTCGAGTGGTTTTGAGGGCTTCGAGTAGCGTTGAAAACCGGATTTTCGGCCGAAGTTTGGAGTTTGGGGAGCCCGCCTTGAAGAACCTGGACACAGCTATCCAACTCAGCCCTGGGGCTTCGGCTCCGCTGCGTAGTGATATGCCCGAACCTGGGAGTTCTCAGGCAGCCTCACGGTGATAGAACTTCAGCACCCCTCCCAGGCGCTTCAGAGCTTCCCGGAGATGGGCCTCGCTGAGGGGGATGAGCTTGTTGAGGCACTCAGACTTGACGGAGAGGACGAAGCGCTCGGCGAAGGCGTTGAGGTTGGGACTGTGAGAGGGCAGTCGAAAAACTTGGCAGCCGCTCTGAGCCAGCAGATCTCGGAAGGCTTGGGTTTAGAGTGGATCCCGATCCACGATGGGGTAGCGAGCGCCAAGGAGGAAGCCATCGAAGGCATCGGTGAGGCCACGGGCCACCCGCAGCATCCATCGCCCGTCTGGAGCAGGCGTGACCCCCGCGATCTCAACTTTGCGGGTCTTGAGGTCCATGACGAAGAAGACCAAGTAGCGGACGAGGCCGTGGTGCTTGAGGACCTCGACGCTGAAGAAGTCGGTAGCCCTGATGGCTCCCCAATGGGCCTGGAGGAAGGTCTTCCAGGGCGTGCGCTTGCGGCGCTCAGGGGCAGGCTCCAGGCCATGCTCAACGAGGATGTTCTTGATGGTGCTGCGGCTGATGGAGGCTCCCAGGTTCATCAAGGCGCCCTGGATGCGACTGTAGCCCCAACTGGGGTTCTCCCTCGCCATCTTGAGCACCAGGTCAACCACCTCCTGCTTGGTCCTGGGGCGCCCCGCTCTACGGCCCCTGGAGCCGTCGTACTTCCTGGCGACCAAGCGCCGGTACCAGCGCAGGATGGTCTCGGGAGTGACGATGCCAGCGACCTCTTCAAGGATCTTGCAGCCCAGGACCTTCCCTTTGACAGCGAGGCGACGACGCTGATCATTGCTCAGGTGGAGGCGTCGGTTGCCCAACTGCTGGCGGAGGACGGAGGTACTCGATGACGTCGCGCTGTTGGCGGTTGACCCAGGCGGTGAGGAAGATGAGGATGAGCTTGAGGGCTGGTGGGAGCGAAGTGTTCATGGAGTTGAGGATCGGCCTGTGGCCTTCGAGGAGCAAGGGGCAAGGGCTCGTCGAAGATGCTCCTAGCCCTTCAGGACAGGCTGAATCATCGCCAGATTCCGGAATTGTAATCGACGAGAATCATTGCGGATTTTTGCGCGATTCTATTTTTGTACAGGGCGGGATTGCCTTGGATGAGCCCTTTGGCTTCAACTTCCACAGGGAGTTGGGGTTGGAGGCTGATGAGTCCCTCGAAGTCATAAGTGATGCGTCGGGTGGCTTCGCGCGGGATTCCCTGAGAAGCAACGCCTGGAATTCCTAAGAAGAAGGCGCGTAGAGCAACCGCAAGGGCTTCCAGGATCGCCGATTTTCCATCCCCATTGTCTCCGATGAGCAAGCTAAAGCGGGGATCGAGCTCGAATGTCTGAGCCTCAAAGCACCGATAATTCTTGAGGCGGAGGTGCATCAATCTCGTCTGCGCTTGAGGCGTGTTGTTCGAAGAAGGTTCAGTCAAGGCATGTTCTCCCAGGCGCGATGGTCTGTTTAAGATGCACTCTTGCAGAGGGGAACGAAAGGTTGATGCTCAGCGGGCTGGCGCTTGTCTCGCGGTATCGCCGCAGTCTCAATGTGGCCGCCTACATTTTGTCGGCTACGATTATTTTTCAGACACGAAAAAAACCATCTTGACAAAAGATCCAATTCCGTATCTCTTGCTGCCGCACGTTGTTTAGCGTAGGTCATTATAAGGCCCCTTTTGGTACACAACCATCAAGGGCTCCTTAAGCGGCTGTTTTGAAAGACTATTCTCTCTTTAGTGGTTCGCGGTAACGCCCCGAAGGGGGAGCAATCGTAGTCTGGACTTAATGGTTTGGGCTTAGGTTCACTTAAAACCGCCCTGATCATGTCAACCAGGGCGTTTTTTTTGCTTTCTATCCTTTATTCAAAGGCTTATGCCCTTCTACTCTCTGGAGTTCAAACCCCTCTAATCTCTGTATTGTCTCTTTTCTCACCTCTCTTCAAGAAAACGATAGAGATCGTCTCTCTTTCTCTTCAAAATTCTCTGAATTTTCTCCAATTTGGGCTTAAAGTCGGGTTAACGCTCGAAGCTTTCCTGCTTGGCTCAGATACTCCAAAAACAAGGACAAAGAGGCTCTCTCTCCGCCGGTTTCTATAGGAATAAATATGATTAAAAAATTCAGATGGGATGAACCACTGTTTGATCGTGAGGATTATGAAAGAGATGGTTATTTCGATGAATGGGTAGATGAAATACTCCGACTCTTTTGGAACTCTCCTGAAGGAGAGTCCTTCACTGAAATTGAAAACACTTATCTTAGCGTTGTCTTCCAGTATTCTCTGGACTATGGACATATGGGTCCAGCAAGTCTTCGTCCTGAAGACCTGTATTGGATTTTGATCCATTTATTCCCACGTAAAGTGGTTATGGATCCTAAGAAAGCTCACCTTGCTATACAAGAGATTAGAGCGTTCTTCAGATTTGCCTCGCGTAAGTTCAACTCAGACAATGCTAGAGTATGTTCTAGAGTCCTTAATGAGTCTACGGCATTAAAGATGGAGGAGAGGCTCGGAGACCATCGATACTTTAGTATGTCAAAGTCATTTTTTACTTATGGATTTGAAGCTGGATTTGACATGAGTAGCCAGGAAGGAATCGATGAATTTACGTTAATATACAATGCAAATCCAGGTCGTTTCCCAAACACGCTCCCTGATAGAGAGAATGAGGTGATGCCTCGCCTCCTAGAGATGCCTCTCGAACAACTCGAGAGAGAACCGTGGGAGCAGGGTCCTCGTAAGCCTCAAAGTCGGGCTCAGCAAAAAGGCAAGAAACGCAAACGAAAGCTGGCTAAGAAGAGCCGTCGCAAGAACCGTAAACGCTGAAAATCAGTCTAATCTGATTAAATGTGATCGTATGTTTTCAGGATGCACACAAAATATGGACAATATTGGAACAAGACTACGCAAGCTAAATCATGACCAACTTGTTGAAGTTGTTTACCGATTGCTTGAGCACAGACCAGAACTCGAAAGTTTGGTCTTTTTGCCACTAAGAGGTGAGAGACATCATGTAGATGCCAAGCATATTGAGTCTCAAGTCGAGAATATTATCGACAATATGGAATTTCATTGGCAAGCATCTTCTCAAGCAGAAATAGAACTGAGACCAGTAGTCGGTCTGGGAAAAGAGTATTTAGAGAATAGTGAAATTATAAGCTCAGCAATGGTATTTCGTACAGTTATTGCTGTGATTCTTCCATGCTATGAAGGTATCTATGATAATGAGAGCGAGATTTCAGATGTTGTAATTGAATGCATTGATGGGCTTGGGAAATGTTTATCGCTGACAGACAATGCCAGTGAGCGAGAAAGGCTCCTCAAAGACATATTCGAAGTCTTCCGCTGGGATGTCATGGAGAGTGGTGGTTATGGGATGGGAGACTCATCATCTGATATACTTATCCAATGCACAAATAGCGATGAACGGATAAAGATTGCAGGTTGGGTTCAAGATGCTCTGTCTATCACAGAGGGAGTTGAGTATGGAGCCGAAAAACGCCGAGATGCGGGCCAATTCATTCTAAAATTGACTGATTCAATCAATTCTGATGATGCCGAGCTTGAAAAACTATATATTAAAACCGATATGTGGGGATCATATTTTGACCTACTTTTAAAACAGGAGAGATCCTCAGAAGCCATCAAAATTTTCGATAGAGTTCCCATCCGTCAGGTTTATGAGGTGGTGCAGAAACTTTCATCTGCTGGTTTTACAGAGCAGGCAGTCAATGCTACAATGGATCATATTTGTATACTAGAGCCATTCAACCGCAAAATTGACAATTGGCTTGCATCTAAAGGGTGTATAGTTCCTGATAATCTTGAGAAATTGCGTCAGAGTCTTCGGTTTTTCCAGTCCAATGCCACAGTGAGCAGATACAAACAGCTGCGAGACGATGCTCTTACTCTTGATAGATGGTTGCAAGTCCTACAACTCATAGACAAGCTAGACCAAAAGCCGAGAAAGCTCATACCAATACGTGCTCGTCTCCATGCAGATTCTGGACGCATTGACAAAGCTCTCTCTGAGCTAAGTAAGTTGAAAAGCAGCCAATGGCGCTCAACAGCCAAAGATATTATAAGCTCAATCGAAGAAAAACACCCAGATGTGGCTATTGAACTTTGCAAAGCCCTACTGGTTGATGCAACCAGCCGCAGTAGCAAGTACGCTCTCAAACAAGCACAGTTCTACAGGGGCAAAGTAGCAGCGCTCAAAACCAGAGTGTAGCTCGTAATATAGCTCGTGGACATGAGCACAAACCTAAAGAGGAATCATGCCTAAGTTGGGTTCAAAGAAGAGACCAGTCACGCTCAGAGTGCAGACAGGGGAGAGGATGGAAGAACTCATGACATTTTGTAGGGACCGAGGATTAGAGGTCATAATTGGCGTTGAACCAGATAAACCTGAAGACATATCAGACATAAAGAAGGCGCTAAAGCCTCCAAAGAAGAGGCTCAAGAAAGTCCGTCGAAGAGGCTGAAAAGGTGGGAATCAGGCCGGGTTAGATCTTCTGAGCAAGCCGTCCTGTACAAAAATAGGATCGCGCAAAAATCCGCAATGATTCTCGTCGATTACAATTCCGGAATCTGGCGATGATTCAGCCTGTCCTGAAGGGCTAGGAGCATCTTCGACGAGCCCTTGCCCCTTGCCTCTCGAAGGCCGCAGGCCGATCCCGTCCTGTACAAAAATAGGATCGCGGGGAAAGTTGAGTAGTTTTGAGGGCCTCGAGTAGCGTTGAGAGCCGGATTTTCGGCCGGAACTCGGAGCTGGGGAAACGCAACTTGAAGGACCCGAGCACAGCTATCCAACTCAACTCTGAGGCTTCAACTCCGTTGCGTAGTAATATGCCCGAACCTGGGAACTCTCAGGCAGCCTCACGATGGTAGAACTTCAGCACGCCTCCCAGGCGCTCCCGGCACTGCACTGGACCTTCAAGGTGCACGGGAGCGGTGGGAGTTATGAGTCGGTTGCCCAGGCCCTGATGGGGCCTCTCCTCATGGTAGTGGCGGCTGAACTCCCTCAGGGCCTCCCGGAGGTGGGCTTCGCTGAGGGGGATGATCTTGTTGAGGCACTCAGACTTGATGGAGAGGACAAAGCGCTCAGCGAAAGCGTTGAGGTTGGGGCTATGAGGGGGAAGACGGAGGACTCGGCAGCTGCTTTGGGCCAGCATCTCCCTGAAGGCTTGGGTTTAGAGTGGATCCCGATCCACGATGGGGTAGCGAGCGCCAAGGAGGAAGCCATCGAAGGCATCGGTGAGGCCACGGGCCACCCGCAGCATCCATCGCCCGTCTGGAGCAGGCGTGACCCCCGCGATCTCAACTTTGCGGGTCTTGAGGTCCATGACGAAGAAGACCAAGTAGCGGACGAGGCCGTGGTGCTTGAGGACCTCGACGCTGAAGAAGTCGGTAGCCCTGATGGCTCCCCAATGGGCCTGGAGGAAGGTCTTCCAGGGCGTGCGCTTGCGGCGCTCAGGGGCAGGCTCCAGGCCATGCTCAACGAGGATGTTCTTGATGGTGCTGCGGCTGATGGAGGCTCCCAGGTTCATCAGAGTGCCCTGGATACGACTGTAGCCCCAGCTGGGGTTCTCCTTCGCCATCTTGAGCACCAGGTCAACCACCTCCTGCTTGGTCCTGAGGCGTCCGGCTCTGCGACCTCTGGAGCCATCGTACTTCCCGGCCACCAGGCGGCGATACCAACGCAGGATGGTCTCAGGGGTGACGATGCCTGCGACCTCTTCGAGGACCTTGCGGCCCAGGACCTTACCCCTGACGGCGAGGCGGCGACGCTGGGCATCATTGAGCCGGAGGTGGCGGTTGCCCAACTGCTGGCGAAGGACGCGGTTCTCCTCAAGGAGGTACTCGATGACGTCGCACTGCTGGCGATTGACCCAGGCGGCGAGAGAGATGAGGAGGATTTTGAGGGCTGGTGGGAGCGAGGTGCTCATGGAGGGAAGGATTGGCCTATGGCCTTCGAGGAGCAAGGGGAAGGGGTCGGGAACAGGGCTTCTGGTCCTTCAGGGCAGGCTGAATCATCGCCAGATGGCGAAATTGTAATAGCCGAAGAACACTGCGGATTTTTGCACGATCCTATTTTTGTACCGGACGGGACGGCATAACAAATCGCTTTCCAATAGAAATACTCAACAACAAAGATATTATATCTGTCTTTTAGCGGAAACCCAGCTAATATGTGATAATGTGATTTACTTTAAGTTCGTGCCCCGTGAGGAGTTTTCCTCACATCTGCCCTACATGAGCGTTTGTTGAGAGTTGCACCCTAAAGATACTTGAACCAAATGAGAGCTGAAGCGCCTACGGCATCCAACAATACCAGGAATAGGCGTCGTTCACATCCCGCACTTTGGACACTGCACCCAAACCATATTTTTTCACGCAAGCCTCAGTCATGTTCATACTAGTCCCCCTCCCATTCTCGCATTCCCAGTGATAGGCAGCCTCGAATTCAAACCGTTTGCCTCTGAGTTTGACACCCGTGGCTCCTTGTTGGTCCTTACACACCTGCATAAGGTCCAAACCACCCACTTCGCGACCTGTACTTCCAGTAGGGTTTCCGAAGTCTGAGTCAGCAAAGGATGTATACACGTGTGGACGATTGTACTGGTACGAACTTTCATGGATGCTTGATGGCGAATGATATTCGATGACCGTGGTTTCAAGATAAATCTTTTCATTATGATAGACACCGGTAAGCTCTCGACACCCCATTGCTCCAACTGCGACCTGCTGGGGTTTCCAACTATCATTTTCAAAATATGAGTAATAGATATGGCAGTCGTGATTGTCCGTCCCAGTTTTGATTGTCTTCGAATTGACAACTTCTGGCTTTGAGTTATCACTGACCATTTGACTGATTTCGATCATCGCTGCCGTCGTTTGTGGTATGCCTGAGATTGCCTTAGTAGTGGATTTCAGCAAATCAATGGCGATTCGAGACGGAATCATCTTTGTTACGCCTGCCCACAGCAGATACATCTTGTTATTCTTCACGACGAGGACAGGGTTGCTGCCGGAGCCGACATCAGGAATCACTTTTACCGGGTTCGCAGTGCCGTTGAGGTCGGTGTACGTATAATACAGATGTTGATCAGAATAGCCTTTCCAAACCACATAGAGTCGCGAATTCCAGAATGCAATCGCAGGAGTTCTGTTTGTACCGATCCCCCCTCCGGATGAGCCATTTAGCTTCTTCTGTGGCTGCCAAGTGAACCCATGGTCATTGGAGTATGTCATGTAGATTCCACCATCCCTGCCAACTCCCTTCCAGACCATATAGAGCCGCTGGTCCTTCGAAATAATGACCGGCTTCTCGCTGCTTCCCACATTTGGAATCTTCCTCTGCGGTTGCCACGTGCTGCCATCGAAGGAGGAATAGTAGATTCCCGCATCGCTCCCGACGCCCCGCCAGAATGCATACACGCTTGACCTGTGGTTTATCAGGTGGGGTCCAGACTTACTTCCAGCATTCGGAATCACACCACTGGCTGCACCATAGCTGTATCTGATGGCGTTTGGGTCGCTCAATTGGTTTCGAGCAGCGGATACGAACTCGCCTTCAAAGAATGCGAAGCCTTGGTACGACACCTCGTCCTTGTGGATCCTCCCCTGGTACCCCTGCCCCCCCTTGAAAATTAGAGGGAGTTCATCTCCAAACGCGCTGAGAGGAGCAAGGATGATCCCACCGAAAGAGATCATCAAGCCCCAGATTAATAACTTCTTCATCCCAACATCATCCTTTGTGCTGGTGTCCCGTGTAGTAAGTTCGACCTCATAATCGAGCCCCCTCCGAGCGGCTCAAACCCAGACAAACTGGGCCTGAGCAACTGCCGGGTAATACTCCACAACTTGCCACGCGGGACACTAGTGATTGCCATGCGGGACACTAGTGACATGTTATCGTCATTAAAGTCCGCCGAGTAGCTCGCCAAAGTTCTCCTCAAAACAGCATGCTACATTGCGCCGAAGGGGACAAGATCGGAGAGTCGCCTGAAGGGATTTCACCTCCAGGCGCTCGCAGAACCGTACGTGAGCCTCTCAACTCATACGGCTCCCATCATCCAGCCGAAGGCCTGATCCCCAACAACCTCCAGTGCGCAAAGAGCCCCGGCTGACGACGCGCAACACGCCCTAACCAGTGCTCTGCGCGCCGTTGGTGTCGGCGCAGATTTTTAAATTTCCTCATCGCCCATCGCCCTAAGGCACGGTCTAGGAGACCAATAGTCCGGACACTTTTTGAGAGTGACAGCAGAGTAGCTCCATAACATGCTGAAATCATTGGAGCCGTGCTTTTAGGAAAGTTCCAAGAGGATCTAATAATTTCAAGGATTTACGAAAATTGTCCGGACTGTTGAGCCTTGCTACGAAAGCTTAATCCATCGACTCGATCCGAAGGATGACGTGCTTCTCTCTTTGGCCATCAAACCTGGTGCAACAATTTTCAGGTAAAGACTTCCATCCGAGCGGATTTTGCCAGGTGGTATGTCAAGCCATCGAACGGTAACAGTATTACCACGCCTAACACCTTTCGCTACATGTGAAGCCTCAAGGTTAGGTCGTATTGCGAACCAAAAAACATCGCCAGACTCTAGCTCTCGCATATAGTAGAGGGAATTTGTATCAGTTTGCCATACACCATTGAGAGAGCTTTCAGGAAAATTGCGATCACCTTCAGGTAAATGAGGAAAAGTAACCCTTCGACTGTCAATGTGCGTCCAGTTTTTGCAACCAAAACCACCAGTTTCAGTATTGCGATGCCAGTCTGGCGCAGGTGCCCCAAGGTGAAAGTCAATTGAAATTTTTCCATGACCCAGCGAAGATGCCCAAGGTATATCGCACCAATCACCAGACATACCCTTGATTTCTTGCCCATCGAGTGACCGACGGCCAAAAAAAACGTTAGCCCATCCAGCCTCTTTGTTAAATCCAAACCAAGCACATCGGCCATTGCCGCTTGTTGCGAAATTACTATGAAAATAGTAATATCCGCCGTTGTTGCTACGATAAAGCCCTGACATTGTGTGAGTCCTCCGTGTGTCAAGTGCTACCGATAATGCAAGTTTGCGCATGGTTAGTCTACTGTAAAAGCCAATTAGTCGTCCGTCTGGGGGGGCGCCCCCGCCGGCGCGCATAACTCAACCCGCTGATCCCCCCCCAACATGCTGAGGGCCCGATCGCCCGCCCCCACCCCCGCCTATTTTTTTAAAC